>NZ_JH164965.1:77073-110950 GCF_000227275.1 Neisseria sp. GT4A_CT1 | reverse complement strand
CGACCCGTCGTCTTCAGCGATTTGAGGTTCCGGTTCGGCAATCACAGGCTGTCCTGCCAAACGTGCTTTGAGGTCGTCTGAAAAGGCGTACGCGTCTTGTTGCAGCTTCGCGCCCGTGCGCCACCATTCGTATTCGGACAAAGGCTCCAGCGGTGAAGCCTGATGATAGGTTTGCTGCCAATAGGCATTAATGGAATCTTGACTGAACCACGCCGCGCCAAAGGCGCAAACCAAAAGGGAGGCAAACAGGGAAATAAAGCGTTTCATATTCTGATTGTCCTTTTAAAAATCGGCGTAAATAAAGCCCGGGATGCCTGACGGCGCCAATACGATAATCAACACCAACACCAGCGTCAGCGGTATAAACCACAGCCACATCGGCATTTTTTCCAATGTCGCTACTGCACCGTCAAACAGGCGAAGCAAATACGGGTAGAGCAAAATCATCAGGCCAAACGCGGCAAGCAGCAGGACATCCGCCTGTTTCGGTGCAGCCCAACCTGCTTCGTTGGCGAATAAGGCATCAAATACCATCTGCGTATCGGCGAGGCTGCCGGTGTTGAACACAACGAAAGTGAAGCAGACGAAATGGAAAGTGACGAACCAGGCAAGCGGACGCAAGATTTTCAGACGACGTGAACCGTCCCGCCCGAATATTTTGTCGCCGCAGTTGAGCAAAATTAATGCCACGCCGTGCAGCGCGCCCCACAGCAGGAAATTCCAGCCGTAGCCGTGCCAAACGCCCGACAACACCATCGCCAGCAGCAAGTTGAACTGCGTCAGGACGAAGCCGTGTTTGCTGCCGCCCAAGGGAATATAAATATAGTCGCGTATCCAAGTGGAAAGGCTGATGTGCCAACGGTTCCAGAAGTCGCGGATATTGAACGCGCGCAGCGGTGCCGCAAAGTTTTTCGGCAGGCGGAAACCGAGCAGCATCGCCATCCCGATTACCAAATCCGAATAGCCTGAAAAATCGAAGAAAAGCTGGAAAGTATAGCCGTACACCCCCGACAACACGCCCCAGCCGTCAAATTGGGCGGGATTCTCGAAAACGGGCGATACCCAGCCGTCTCCCAGCGCACCCGCCAGCCACCATTTTTTAGCAATGCCCAGCAAAATCAAGCACACCGCTAGAGCGGGGCGCACCAATGCGCGCGGTTCTGCCGTCCGAATCTGTTCCAAAGCCCCCGCCTGTTCACCGTCTATGCTTTTAAACGCCGCGGCACGGATAATCGGCCCGGAAGTAATCGTCGGGAAAAAGCTCAAATGCAGCAGCAATTCATGCCACGCAAAGCGGTCGCCCATCGGATGACGGCAGCAGTACACCAAATAAGCCAAAGATTGAAATGTGTAATAAGACAGCCCCAAAGGCATCAAGATATCGACAATCTCGCTCTGCCCCGTGTATTGGCGGATAAACGGGCGGAAAAAGTCGAAATATTTGAAGAAACACAATACTGCCAAAGCAGTTGCTACGCCGAAGCCCAGCCAGAATTTCCGTACGTTTTCGTTTTCAGACGACATCAACAGACCGAGCAAATGCACGCAGGACGAATAGCAGGTAATTATGGCGGCAAAGATCGGATTCAAGTGATACAGCCAGCCCATCCCTGCCAGCAGAAGCAAAACATTCTGCACCGACGGCATACGGACAAATGCCCAATAAATAGGCAAAAAAGCAATAAAAAATACTGCGAATTCAATCGACAGCAACGGCATAATTGTTCCTTGAAATTTTTATTATTCAGATGCCCCGAATATAGGTTTGGCAAGTCGAAGCGAACCATATATTTTAAATAAGTGTTTGAATTTATACAACTAACGCTAATCTCGTTTTAGAACCGCTCGTCAGAGTTTGGGGTGGGTTTTAAAATCTTTTGTCATAAATATCGTATTGGATAAACAGGCTTTTTTTAAAATTTCAGAGATTAAAAGCAGGTTGGGCAGGGCATGCTGATTGCCCTTGTTTCGACATTCAATTTCAAGCAATGAATTGATTTAAGATAGAAAAAAGCAGATTCGGGTAGAGATGCCCGTAAGGTGTTTAAACCTTGACGGGTTTTACCTTGAATCTGCTTTTAATAAGGTTGGTTTTTAAGAATAATCTTTTATTTCAATAAATTAGATGATTTCTACTTAAGAGGACAGGGCGTTTTGCTGGTGCGCCGTCAACTCGGCAATGCCTTTCTGCGCCAGCGCAATCAGTTTGCCCAATTCGTCCAAGCTGAACGGTGCGCCTTCCGCTGTGCCTTGGATTTCGATGATTTTGCCCGAAGCGGTCATAACGATGTTGACGTCGCTGTCGCAACCGGAATCTTCGGGGTAATCCAAATCCAAAAGCGGCACGCCGTTCACCACACCTGCGGATACGGCGGCAACGGCTTCGCGGATGGGATTTTCGCTGATGAGGTCGTCTGAAAGCAGCTTGTTGACCGCAATTTGCAGTGCGACGAATGCGCCGGTAATAGACGCGGTGCGCGTTCCGCCATCAGCCTGAATCACGTCGCAGTCAATTAGGATTTGGCGTTCGCCCAGTTTTTCCATATCTACGACGGCGCGCAGCGAACGCCCGATCAGACGCTGGATTTCCTGAGTGCGACCCGACTGCTTGCCTGCCGTGGCTTCACGGCGCATACGCGAGGCGGTGGACGCGGGCAGCATCCCGTATTCGGCAGTAACCCAGCCCTGCCCCTTACCGCGAAGGAAGGGCGGGACATTTTCGTCGATGGAAGCGGTGCAGATAACTTTGGTGTTGCCGCATTCGATCAGGCACGAGCCGTCGGCGTGCGGCAGGAGGTGCGGGGTGATTTTGATGTCGCGCAGGCTGTCGGCAGCGCGCGAGGTGCGGGTGTAATTGCTCATGATTTGTCCTTTGGGGAAACGGTAAAAATTTGTGGTTGGTATTATAGGGCAGAAGCCAAATGAGATGGGGAGGTCGTCTGAAAACAAAGGTTGAATCCCAAAAATAGGGGCAGTATAGTCAGTCGTGTCGAGTATTATCAGCAATTTGAATATGTGTCTGATGAACTAATCAAATTGGGACTAAAATTAAATTCAAAAAATATTTTTGAGATCATTATTATGAATGGTGCAGAATTTAAATCATCCTATCAAAAATTTGACAATGACAGAGAGAAAGAGGAATTTCTACAAAATTACGCTGATGAGGATATGTCTGAGGAGTTGGCGAATTTTCTTTTGGATATCGGTCTAAGTTCAAAAGAATCCGATATTGCCCGCCATGAAGCATTCAGCATCTTAAGGGTGTATATAGGCGAATTTGATTATGGTCATATTTTTGAAAAAATAATTGATTTTTTTGAGAATCTAGATGAAGATATTTATCTTCGGATTGAGGCGCTAAGTATCTTAAAAAGAGCACCAATAACTGTTAAGGAAGCGGAGTTTGCAATGAATGTCCTTAAGAGGAATGAAAATGAGTTAATAAGCAGTGCAGCCCTCCAAGTTTTAACATTTCATCGAAAACTGCCTTTTGTTAAACTGTATTTAAAGCAACTAATTGAAGATAAATCAGATTTTTCTGAAGATGCCCGAATAGCTTTAGATTGGTGACCAGAGTATATGAAAACTTTCAATAAAGACTACCACGACGCAGAAATTATCGGCTATGTTTATCAGTCAAAAGAACAAATCCTCAAATTTTTCCTTGACGATGGTTCAATATTGGATTTTCAGGATGTGGTGTTTTTTGATTTTGATAATATCGGTACGCAGAATGTCATTTTTGATATTCAGACGTATCACAATCAATCATGTCCCGAATGGTTGATTGAGTTGTTTCCATCCATTGAGTTTTATGTGGACCAAAAACGGCATGAGTCATTTGATTTTTACTATATTTCATCATCGGTGGGGCTGGAAGCTTTGATTGTGTGTGAAAATCAAGCTGCGTAGTCGGTATGGCAAGTTGCAGCCAGTATTCCCTTCTTTGTAGAAATTTATTTGTAAACCAAGTCTGTGAAAATCATAAAGGTCGTCTGAAAACCATCAAACAGGGTTTCAGACGACCTTTTATATTTCCCTTCCAATCAAGAAAGGAACAGGCGGTATGCGGCGTTTTGGGTTTCGTCCTGATAGCTGTAACCGAGGCTTTCGAGGAAGTTTTCGAAGGCTTGATTGTCGCCGGGCGGGACGTCGATGCCGACGAGGATGCGGCCGTAGTCGGCGCCGTGGTTGCGGTAGTGGAAGAGGGTAATGTTCCAGCCGCCCTGCATATGGTTGAGGAAGCGGGCGAGTGCGCCGGGGCGTTCGGGGAACTCGAAGCTGATTAAGCGTTCGTGGGCGACTTTTGTTGTGCGTCCGCCGACCATGTAACGGATGTGGATTTTGGAGATTTCGTCGTCGGTCAGGTCGACATTGGGCAGTCCGGCTTCGGTCAGTTGGCGGCTGATGACGGCGAGGTCTTGGGAACCTGCGGTTTGCAGGCCAACGAAGATATGGGCTTTTTGGTCGTCGCCGTATCGGTAGTTGAACTCGGTGATGTTGCGGCTGCCGAGCAGGTTGACGAATTTGAGGAAGCTGCCGCGCTCTTCGGGGATGGTAACGGCGAAAATGCCTTCGTTGCCTTCGCCCAATTCGCTGCGTTCGGAAACGTGGCGCAGGCGGTGGAAATTCATGTTGGCGCCGCTGGTTACGGCGATAAGGGTTTGGTTTTGGATGCGGTTGCGGGCGGCGTAGGTTTTCAAGCCGGCGAGGGCGAGCGCTCCTGCGGGTTCGGTGATGCTGCGGGTGTCGTCGAAGATGTCTTTGATGGCGCCGCAGATGGCGTCGGTATCGACGGTGATGATGTCGTCTAAGAGGTCGCGGCAGAGGCGGAAGGTTTCTTCGCCGACGACTTTGACGGCGGTACCGTCGGAGAAGAGGCCGACGTCTTTGAGACTGACGACTTTCCCGGCTTCGACGGATTGCTTCATGCAGCAGGAGTCGTTTGTTTGCACGCCGATGACTTTGATGCTGGGGCGGACTTGTTTGACGAACGCGGCAACGCCCGCCGCCAGTCCGCCGCCGCCGATGGGGACGAAGATGGCGTGGATGTCGTCGGGACGCTGGCGCACGATTTCCATGCCGACCGTGCCTTGTCCGGCAATCACGTCGGGGTCGTCAAACGGGGCGATGTAGGTCAGTTTTTCTTTTTCTGCCAATTCCATCGCGTAATCGTAGGCATCGTTGTAGGAAACGCCTTTGAGGACGACTTCTCCGCCGCGGCTTTTGACGGCGTCGATTTTGATTTTGGGCGTGGTTTCGGGCATGACGATGACGGCGCGGCAGCCCAAACGCTGTGCCGAAAGTGCGACGCCTTGTGCGTGGTTGCCCGCGCTGGCGGCGATGACGCCGCAGGCAAGCGCTTCTTTGGACAGCTTCGCCATTTTGTTGTACGCTCCGCGGATTTTGAAGGAAAACACGGGTTGCAGGTCTTCGCGTTTGAGCAGGACGTTGTTGTTCAGACGACGTGACAGCCCGATTGCGGGTTCGAGCGGCGTTTCGACGGCAACGTCGTAAACGGAGGCGGTCAGGATGCGGATGAGGTAATCGGAATAAGAGGGGCGGTTGTTCATGGTTTTGTGTGCCGGAGGATTATTTTCAAAAGGAGTGTCCGCCGCCCGCGTCAAACTTTGCCAACAAAACGGCGGAAAGGTAAAACCATACCCTCGAGGTCGTCTGAAATCAAGAAAAATCTTAGCAAAGCGAAGTTGCGGCGGTATAATGACTGCCTTTTGTGCCAAACCGCACGACGCGGTTGTTTTTATTTCTGTTTCCGCACCACATCCCGATGAAAAAAACATTATCCGTATTGATCGCGGCAATGATGATTGCCGCCGCGCAAGCCGCGCCGCAAGCGGCTAAAAACAACGCAGCCCCTGCTGTTGCCGCTTCCGAGCCGGCTCCTGCCGCCGCATCCCAGCCCGAGGCCATGATGCCCAGCATCAACAGCCCCGATGCGCCGCCTGCCATTGCCGCTGCCGCCTACATCGTTACCGATTTGCAAAGCCATCAAGTGCTTGCCTCCGGCAATATCGACACCCAAATCGAACCCGCTTCGCTGACCAAAATGATGACCGCCTACCTCGCGTTCAAAGCTTTGGAAAACGGCACATTGCGCGCTGACCAAATGCTGACCGTGTCCGATGCAGGCTGGAAAATCGAAGGCTCACGGATGTTCCTCAGTCCCAAAGTCCCCGCCAGCGTCAGCGATTTGATTAAAGGCATGATTGTCCAATCCGGCAACGATGCCGCCACCACGCTTGCCGAAGCCATGGGAGGCGGCTCGGTGGACGTGTTCGTCCAACAAATGAATGACGAAGCCAAGCGTTTGGGCATGACCAAAACCCACTTTAAAAACCCGACCGGATTGGCTGCCGAAGGCCACGTTTCCACCGTCGGCGATTTAGCCATTTTGTCCGCCGCGCTGATACACGATTACCCGAAATACTATCCCGTATTTTCGATTAAATCCTTCAAATACAACAATGTCGAACAGCCAAACCGCAACCTCCTGCTCTACCGCGACTCCAATGTGGACGGTCTGAAGACGGGACACACCGAAAGCGCAGGCTACAACCTTGCCGCTTCCAGCAAACGCAACGGCAGACGCATCGTTTCCATCGTCGTAGGCACCGAGTCCACCGAAGCCCGCGCTTCCGAAAGCGGCAAACTGCTCAACTGGGCGTTGCAGGCATTCGATACGCCCAAGCTCTACAACGGCGGCGAAATCATTTCCAAGGTCAAAGTTTATAAAGGCAGCAGCAAATCGGTGAACGTCGGCTTCCTCGAAGACGTGTACATCACGATTCCCCACGATGCCGGACAAAACATCAAACCGATTTTAGAAACCGTCCAGCCCGTTATCGCCCCGATACGCAAAGGTCAAACCTTGGGCAAACTCAAAATCGTCAAAGACGGCAAAGTCATTACCGAGAAAAACGTCGTCGCCCTCCATTCCGTTGAAGAAGGCAGCTGGTTCAGACGGATGTGGGATGATATCGTATTGTGGTTCAAAGGCTTGTTCGGCAGCAGTTCGAAATAGGCAGGATTGATGAAAAGGTCGTCTGAAAATGGTTTTCAGACGACCTTTGTTTTGGATGCGAACAGGAGGACGGCAAAGTCTTTATAACTCAAATCCGCTTTCAAATATCCGTTCTTGTCCGCTGATCGGGTCGGTAAACTCAATCTGTTTTGCCAGTAGTTTCAAAGGTTTTTCATAATCTTCATCGCCCGCCGCCAAAGGAGTGGGATAAAGTGCGTCGTTTAGCAGCGGCATGCCCAAACGCATCATATGCACCCGAAGCTGGTGTTTTTTCCCCGTATGCGGCGTCAGCCGGTAGAGGCTGAATTCGCCGCGGTTTTCAAGCAATTCGACCGTCGTATGGGCGTTCGGCTCGCCTTCGGTTTCCTGCGTCGTGAAAAACCGTTCCCCGCGCACCATGCGCGAAACCACGTCCAACGGATATACCAAATCCGTCCGCGTCGGCGCGACGGCGTGATAGGTTTTACGGACGCTTTTTTCCTGAAACATCGTTTGATAATCGCGGCGCGTGGCAGGATTGTGCGACAGCAGCATCACGCCTGCCGTATCTTTGTCCAAACGGTGGACCGGCGTAATGTCTGCTACGTTCAAATGCTGCAATTCCGGCCGCAGGCGCAGGCGGGTCAGCAGGGTTTCGCGCAAAAATCGCCCACTGGGGATAACGGGCAGGAAATGCGGTTTGTCAACGACAATCAGATGGTCGTCGATGTGCAGGATTTTTTCTTCAAACGGAATGACGGGTTCGCTGTCGCTGCTGGTTTCGCGGTAATAAAACATGGTTTTGCCCGGCTCGAACAGCGTGTGTTCGTCAAACGGCGCGCCGTCTGCATCGACGACGAAGCCGCTGTTCAAACGCCTGCGCCAGTTGTCCTCGCCGACAAAGGGAAAGCGGACGCAGAGAAAATGCAACAGGGGCAGGCCGTAAAACGGTTTTTCGTGCGGCAGCACCAAATAGCTGGGTTTGACGCCGTTTAAAAGCGGGAGGGGGTTGGAGCGTTTTTTCATGTGGCGGATTGTACTCGGTTTCGGTCTTTTTTTCAGACGACCTAAGTCGGGTTAAGGCTGTCGGGTGATGAAAGAGTGCTTTGTGTAGGGCGGATTTGTGTTACGGGTTATGGAAAAAGGGGTCGTCTGAAAAACCGGATTTGGGGTTTTCAGACGACGTTTTTATTTGGGGTTTTAAAGACAGGTTGGGCAGCCTTTCTCGTGGGCAAAGCCCACGCTACGGTTGGATTGTGGATGGGGTGTGTGGTTTGTTTGAACGCATGAAGAAAGGTCGTCTGAAAATGGGAAACCCGTTTTCAGACGACCTTGGTTACCACCTGTTTAACAAAAACTTATTCTGCCAATTCGGTTTGCTGGTGCGACATGAGTTCTTGTCCGACATCGGTCAGGAGGTTGAGGTAACGCTCGTACTGCTTGAGGATGTCGGCGATGAGTTCGCGGCGGTTCATGTATTGCACGTCGTAGCCGCTGCGGCCGTCGAAGAAGTAGGTGTAGGGCTCGTAGGTTACGTTGTGGCGGATGTGCGGGAGGTGGCCGTCTTTGATAAGCTGTTCGGACACTTCGCGCTTGATGGTTTTAATGCCGTACATGAAGTCGCGCAGGGACTCTTTGTGGATGGTGAATTCGACGGCAGGTTCTTCGCGGTCGAAGTGGGTTTGGATATCGACGCTCAGGCTGTATTTGTCGGACAGCTCCTCGCCCAATTCGCGCATGGCGGGCAGGGCGGTGGTTTTGAGGAATTTGAGGATGTCTTGTTCCTGTGTTTGGTTCAGCATGCGTTCGAGCCTGTCCTGCCAATTGTCGCCGCTCCAATAGACACTGGAGGGGGTGACGGCGGTCGTGAAGTATTTGTGGTCGGCGTTTAATCCGCGCCATAGGCTGAAACACATGATCAGCATGAGCATGGCGAAAGGCAGGGCGACGATGAGGGTCATGGTTTGCAGGGTGGGCAGTCCGCCGAAGCGCAAAAGGACAATGGCGGCGGCGGACATCAACAGCCCCCACATCACTGCCTGCCAGCGCGGGGCGGCCACGCTTTTGTCGCGGGAGGCGATGTTGTTGAGGACGTAAATACCGGAGTCGGCGGAGGTGATGAAGAAGAGGGCGATCACCATGAGGCTGACAAGCCCTGTGAGGGTCGGCAGGGGGAGGTATTCGAGGAAGCGGAAGAGGAGTTTTTCGGGCGTGCCGGTCAATTCGCCCAATGCGCCTGCTGCGGTGTGGTCGTTAATCCAGATGGCGGTATCGCCGAAGATGGTAAACCAGATGACGCAGAACAGGGAGGGAACCGCCAAAACGCCGAAAATAAATTCGCGTATGGTGCGTCCGCGCGAGATGCGGGCGATGAAGAGTCCGACGAAAGGCGCCCAAGAACACCACCATGCCCAGTATAAGATGGTCCAGCCGCCGAACCATTCGGTATGGTTTTGTTCGTAGCTGTACGTTTTGAAACTGAGTTGTACGAGGTTGCTCAGGTAAGTGCCGAGGTTGTCGTTGAAGGCGGAGAGCAGGTGGAGGGTCGGGCCGGTGGCGAGGACGAAAACCATCAGTACAAAAGCAAGGGTCAAGTTCATCTCGCTCAACATTTTGACGCCTTTGCCTATGCCGGAGGCGGCGGAGGCGACCGCCAAACCCATGACGGCGAAAATCACGATGGTTTGTACGGAAAAGGTGTTTTCGCTTATCCAGCCGATTTGTGCCAAGCCCGCACCCAACTGCGCCGCGCCGAAACCAAGCGTGGTAATGATGCCGAACAGGGTGGCGACCAGCGCAAGTATGTCGATGATGTCGCCTGCCTTACCGTCGATTTTCTCTTTCAACAGCGGATAAAAGCAGGAGCGCAGGGAAAGCGGGAGTTTGTAGCGGAAGGCGAAATAGGCGAGCGCCAACGCCATGGCGGCGTAAACCGACCAGGCATGTACGCCCCAGTGGAAGAGGGTGTGGAGCAACGCATCCTGCTGCCTTGCGCCGCTGCCGCCTTCGGTGATGGGGGACAGATAGTGGGTGAGCGGTTCGGCGACGCCGAAAAACATCAACCCGACCCCCATACCCGCCGCGAACAGCATGGCGAGCCAAGACCAAAAGCTAAATTCAGGCTCTTCTTCGTTGCTGCCCAGCTTGATGTTGCCGAAGCTGCTGACCGAAAGTGCGAGCAGGAAGAAGAAGAAGACTGAAAACGCCAAGATGTAAAACCAACTGAAGTTTTTGAAAATGCCCGTTTTGGCGGCATTGAGGACGGTTTCTGCTTGCTGCGGAATCAAAAGCGCGATGCCGATGACCAGCAGCACGAAGGACAGCGTAACGGAAACGACGAAGGGGTTGAACGAAGAGCGGTTGCGTAAGAAATGAAATAAAGACAAACCTTGACCTCCTTTGGGATGGTGAGGCAGGCGGATACGGGCGCAAGGCTGTATATGGTTGATTAACAAAAACTAGGAATAAAACATGGTCTGTCGGACAGGGTCCGAGACTTTCCCGATTTTTGGTAATCCACTATAAAACGCAGACAAAAAACGAATGGCGTTTAAACCGTCCTGCCGGATGAAAAACAAGGGAAAAAGAGAGTAAAAACGCACAGATGAATGAGCCGTAATGAGGGCCGGGTGAGACAAAATGGATGATGATTATTTCTTTTTTTGAAGGAATAATAACAAAATCAGGGGATTGTTTCAAATTGGGAAAGATTTGTGTGTATTGGGACAAGAAAGATGGCAGCGATAAAATGGGCAAAGGGGTCGTCTGAAACGCCTTTCAGACGACCCCTCATCAGTTTTATTAGCTATTGCCGCTATCTACTTTCTTAAACGACAACCAAATGCAGACGCCGACCGATATCAGCCAAGCCGCCAGCAGCCAATACGGGTTGAGCAAATGGGCGTAGGGATTCAAATTGGGATTCTTGATGGGCGGCAGATAAACCATAACGCCGAAGTAGGCAGACGATAGGGCAAGGCCGCTCAAAATGCCTTTTTGGTCTTTACGCAGACGCATCAGCATTGCCGTCAAACCGCTTGCCGCCATGGCGGCAAAGCCAAAGAAAGTCATCGGGATAAAGTGTGCGCTCCAAGCTTGTGTGTCGGGGAAGGCGGAGTCCGGCTGCATCAGGAAGGCGCAAGTCAGGAAAATCGGCGTACCTGCCAAAGCAAAAGCAAGCGGAATCCACCAGCGGTAAGAAAAAACGCCTTTTTTTTCAGTTGCATGTTCAAAAATGACTTGCCCCGCATGAATGCCCGCCTTCACGGTTTTCACGGCAATTTCCCGCTCCCGTTTATACCCGCTTTCACTAGGTAAAAACACCAGCCCAAAGGGAATAACGGCAAACGCATTCAATAGGCTGAATATCGTTAATCCTTCGAAATAAAAATTAAACAGCATCTCTATATCTTTTGACAAAAACAGCGCAAACAATATCGTGCTTATGTAGGAACAGACAAAGCCGATGAGCATGGCGGTCAAGATATGCTTCAAGTTCCTATGCAAACGAAGCTGCGTCATCGCCATACCGGTCAGTATGCCCCAAACCAGTATATAGCCAAGCATATAGAGTAAACCGGTAATTATTGCAGCCACACTAGTCAGACTGCCGAACACCAGTCCGAAAATACCGAAATGGAGCATAGAGGCAAAAAAAGCTGCCACCCCGCCGGAAGCTACGGCAAGCTGAACGGTGAGAAACACGAGTAAAACGCCGTAACACAAGGCATAAACGGTAAAAAGCAGTATAAGGTACGGCTTGCGCGGTTTCTTATCCTTCGGGGTAGTGTTGTCCGACATTATGCTGGTTTCCTTTGGATGATTTATCGGAATTGAAGTATAGTGGATTAACTTTAAATCAGGACAAGGCGACGAAGCCGCAGACAGTACAGATAGTACGGCAAGGCGAGGCAACGCCGTACTGGTTTAAAGTTAATCCACTATAGTTTCAGACGACCTTTGAGCGCGGATACATCGAACCCAAAATCGTCGTATCGGATTGAGGTTAGGGCGTTATGGAAATTTGAATGATTATAATGGAATAGTTTGTGTCGATGATAGCCGTATAACGATATTGCATTTTCGTGAAACCGATAATAGGCAACAAGATTTGCCATTGCAGTAAAAAAGGTCGTCTGAAAACTGTTTTTCAGACGACCTTTTGCCGTTTTATCACTCAAGGAAGCGAAGGAGTTACGACCGTACCTGTCCGTCGCCCAACACAATCCATTTCTGCGAAGTCAGCCCGTGTAGGCCGACGGGGCCGCGGACGTGGATTTTGTCGGTGGAAATGCCGATTTCCGCACCGAGGCCGTATTCGAAGCCGTCGGCAAAGCGGGTGGAGGCATTGACCATAACGCTGGCGCTGTCGACCGTGCGCAGGAAGGTGCGGGCGTCGGTGTAGGATTCGGTTACGATGCTGTCGGTGTGGTGGCTGCCGTGGGTGTTGATGTGGGCGACGGCTTCTTCGAGGCTGTCGACGATTTTGACGGAGAGGATGGGGGCGAGGTATTCGGTGTCCCAGTCTTCTTCGGAGGCCGTCTGAATGTGGGGCAGGATGGACAGGGTACGCGGGCAGCCGCGCAGCTCGACGTCGCGGGCGGCATATTTTTCCGCCAATACGGGTAGGATTTCGGCGGCTCGGCTTTGGTGGACGAGCAGGGTTTCCATGGTGTTGCAGGTGCCGTAGCGCGAGGTTTTGGCGTTGAAGGCGATGTTGACGGCTTTTTCGGCGTCGGCGGTGCGGTCGATATAGACGTGGCAGATGCCGTCGAGGTGTTTGATGACGGGCACGCGGGCTTCGGCGGCGATGCGGGAAACCAGCGATTTGCCGCCGCGCGGGATGACGACGTCGATAAATTCGGGGCTTTGCAGCATGGCGCCGACGCTTTCGCGGTCGGTGTTTTCAATCAGGCTGACGGCTGCTGCGGGCAGGCTGTTTTCAACTAACGCCTGCGTAATCAGTTTGGAGAGCGCCATATTGCTGTTGAAGGCTTCGCTGCCGCCGCGCAGGACGCAGACATTGCCGGACTTGAGGCAGAGGGCGGCGGCATCGACGGTTACGTTGGGGCGGGATTCGTAAATGATGCCGACAACGCCCAACGGTACGCGCATTTTGCCGATTTGCAGGCCGTTTTCGCGGGTGCGGAATTCGTCCATCTCGCCGACGGGGTCGGGCAGGGCGGCAATCTGGCGCAAACCTTCGCACATGGCGTCTATGGTTTTTTCGGTCAGCCGCAGGCGGTCGAGTAGGGCGTCGTTCAAACCTTTCTGCGCGGCCTGTTCCATGTCTTGGGCGTTGGCGGCGAGGATGGCGGTTTGGTGGTGTTTGATGAGTTCGGCGGTGCGCAGGAGCGCGGCGTTTTTTTGCGCGGTCACGGCGGCAGCGACAATATAGGAAGCCTGCTTGGCGGCGGACGCGGTGCGGCGGACGTAGTCTTGGATGTTTTGCATGGTGTTTCTGCGGGGAAAGTGGGAATGGGTTGATGATAAGGTCGTCTGAACGGGAATTCAATAGGATGCAGGGAGACGGTTCAAATGATACTGGGGAAGGGGACTGAGAAAATCGCAGATAAAAAAAACCATCTATACTAAGGGGAAAAGTATAGATGGCCAAACACATTACGGGGAAAACGTCTTACTCACTTACTCACTTCTCTCGAAGCAAGTGCTACTCAGACACGCGAATTATATAATAGTTCACGAATGATGACGTTAAGTTTGGTTAATGGCATCTTAACAATCATATCATCATGTTTTTAAACAAATAAAAAAATCATAATGGTTAAAATTTTTTTGAAAAAACTTCAAAATTTTTAAACCGTGATGAATTTCCACTCCCCTGAGGCTAAATTTTCTACCGTTCGTCCGTTAAATTCGTCCCGATGGAGGTGTTCGACGCGGTTGCCGGCGGCGGCGACCATACGTTTGACTTGATGATATTTGCCTTCGGTAATGGTCATCAGCAGGGTGGTCGGGTTTTCCAAAACAGCTTCGGCAGCGCGGACGGTTTCGTTGTCGTCGTGCAGCAGGACGCCGTTTTTCAGCGTTTCACACAGGCTGTCATCGGCAGGATGCTTCAGGGTAACGCGGTAGATTTTGGGTACTTTGTGTTTCGGCGAGGTAACGCGGTGGTTGAACTGCCCGTCGTTGGTAATCAGCAAAACGCCCGTCGTATCCGCATCCAGCCTGCCGACCGCCTGCATGTCGATATTGCGCATATGGTCGGGGAAAAGGCTGAAAACGCTGGGGTATTGCTGCGGTTTGTGCGAGGTTTCGTAATCGGCAGGCTTGTTGAGCAGGATATAAAAATAAGGCATGGGCACGACAACGATGTCTTCGCCGTCTATACGCAGCGTTTGGACATCGGCGGGATCGATGTCGGCTTTGGCGTCGTTGTAGACCGTATCGCTGATTTCGACACAGTCGTTTTGAATCAGCCACTGGCATTGTTTGCGGCTGCCTATGCCTTGGGATTGAAGGTATTTGATCAGTTGCATGGGAATGGCGGGAACGGGTTTCAGACGACCTAATTGTATATCAGGACTTCGCTTTCAAACGATAGAGATAAGTGGTTTCCCGATTGCGGGCGAAGGCGAGCGGGTCGGATTCGTCGGCGGCTTTGCGGTGGCGCGGTTTGGTTTTCAGAATATCGACCACTTCTAGAGAGGTCGTCTGAAAACATTGTTCCAGAAAATCGCGGTCGCGCAGGTGTAGATGTTCTGCCAAGTCGGAAATGATTAACCACGCTTCGCCTTGCGGGTTTAAATGCTGCCGCACGCCGTTTAAGAAGGCGGTCAGCATGGCGTTGTCGGGATCGTAGAGGGCGGTTTCGACGGCGGAAGTCGGTTTGGCGGGCAGCCACGGCGGGTTGCAGACGATCAGGTCGGCGCGTCCTTCGGGAAACAAATCGACGGCTTGGACGACGACTTGTTTGTCCAGCCCCAAGCGGGCGAGGTTGGCGGTTGCGCAGGCGATGGCTTTGGGGTTGGTGTCGGTGGCAGTGATGTCGGGAATACCGCGTTTGGCAAGGGTGGCGGCGATAACGCCGGAACCTGTGCCGACGTCGAACGCCGTCTGAATATGTGGATTCAACGGCGCTTGGGCGATTAAGTCCAAATATTCGCCGCGCAGGGGCGAGAACACGCCGAAGGGAACATGGATTTTGCCGCCAAGCTGCGGAATGTCTATGCCTTTTTTGTGCCATTCGTGTGCGCCGATGAAACCCAAAAGCTGGTTAAGCGGCAGTAAAAACGGCGCGTCGTTCGGCTCGGCGTACACATCGGCAAGGGCTGCGCGGACGTCGGGCGCGCGCGGGTTGCTTAACTGAAAACCCGCGCCGATTTCGACGGCAAGCATATTCAGCACGCGGCTTTGCTGCGCCTGTTTCATACGGTGGGTGTGGAAGGTCGTCTGAATATCGGTAGGCGCGTTTTTTGTTTTTTCAGACGACCTGCGGACGCGCTTTTTCATCGCTGCCAAAACTTGCTTGGCGTTGTGGAAATCGCCCGTCCAAACGGTTGCCGTGTGGGCGTGGGCGTTTTTCAGAATATCGGCGGCATTGCTTTCATGCACATAAACCGCCTGCTTGGGCGGCTTCTGCGTGCTTTCGTTGCGCCATTCGGCAGCGGCGCGGTCGGTCGGGATAATGGGGAACATGGAGGGAAGGAGGAAGGGAAACCGGCGGCAAGTTTACTATAGTGGATTAAAATTGCAATGATACGGCGTTGCCAACGCCCTTATGTACTACCCGTACACGGCGGGCGTTGCCGCCTTGTCTCATTTTTATTTTAATCCACTATATATTTCGGCTTACGATGTATTGCCGTTATGGTGTGCTAGACATTCAAAATAAGCGGGCGCAGTTTGGACTGTAATGCCTATTCATTATTTGGCAGCAGGTATGTGTCGCTTGCTTTTTGTACTTAAGATTTTGAAACTAAATTGGACAAAATGTATAAAATAATTCTGGATTTAAAAAGTAAATCCGTATTTTTAGAAAAATAGATTGTCGTTTTGTCTAAAATGCGTATAATCCCCTTCCAAAGCAAACCATAATTTCGATAAAGTTTGGACAAGGAACATCATGCAATTAGACATTGACCGCTTAGTTGCTTATTTCGGCGGCGTGAATGCACTTGCCGAAGCGTTGAAACAGCACGATCCCGAAAATGCCGCAACAACCGCTGCCATCTATAAATGGCGCACGCGCGGGTCGCTGCCTTTGGCGCAACTGCAAAAGCTGACCGCGCTGGCGGAAGCGCAAGGCAGGCCGCTGGATTTGAATGCTTTTTTACAAAAAAACGAATCTCTGGAGAGAACAGAAATGACACAGACCAACCGCGTAATTATTTTCGATACCACCATGCGCGACGGCGAGCAGTCGCCCGGTGCATCCATGACCAAAGAGGAGAAAATCCGCATTGCCCGCCAGTTGGAGAAAATGGGCGTGGATGTGATTGAGGCGGGTTTTGCCGCCGCCAGCCCGGGTGATTTCGAGTCGGTCAATGCGATTGCCAAAATCATCACCAAGTCCACAGTCTGCTCGCTGGCGCGTGCCGTTGAAAACGATGTGCGTAAGGCAGGCGAAGCCGTTTCCCCCGCGCCGAAAAAACGCATCCATACCTTCATCGCCACCAGCCCCATCCACATGGAGCACAAACTGAAAATGAAGCCGCAGCAGGTCATCGATGCGGCGGTCAAAGCAGTGAAAATCGCCAAAGAATACACCGACGATGTGGAATTTTCCGCCGAAGACGCCGTGCGTTCGGATTTGGACTTTCTCGCCAAAATCTTTACGGCGGTTATCGAAGCGGGCGCGACCACCATCAATATTCCCGATACTGTCGGCTACTCCATCCCTTCCGTGTGGTACGAGCGTATCAGCAACATCATCAAAAGCGTGCCCAACGGCGACAAAATAGTCTGGTCGACCCACTGCCACAACGACTTGGGTATGGCGGTTGCCAACTCGCTGGCCGCTGTTCAGGCAGGCGTGCGCCAAGTGGAATGCACCATCAACGGTTTGGGCGAACGCGCAGGCAATGCCAGCCTTGAAGAAATCGTGATGGCGTTGAAAGTGCGCCATGACCTTTTCGGCTTGGAAACCGGCATCGACACCACGCAAATCGTGCCGGTATCCAAACTGGTGTCCACCATTACCGGCTATCCGATTCAGCCCAATAAGGCGGTGGTCGGCGCAAACGCCTTTGCACACGAATCAGGCATCCATCAGGACGGCGTGTTGAAACACCCCGAAACCTATGAAATCATGACTGCCGAATCGGTCGGCTGGTCAACCAACCGTCTGACCTTGGGCAAATTGTCCGGTCGCAGCGCGTTCCGCAGCAAACTGGCGGATTTGGGCATCGAGTTGGAAAGCGAAGAGGCGCTGAACGCCGCGTTTGCCCGCTTTAAAGAACTCGCCGACAAAAAACGCGAAATCTTCGATGAAGACCTGCACGCGCTGGTGTCCGACGAAATGGGCAGCATGAACGCCGAAAGCTACAAATTCATCTCCCAAAAAATCAGCACCGAAACCGGCGAAGAGCCGTGTGCCGACATCGTGTTCAGCATCAAAGGCGAAGAAAAACGCGCATCCGCCACAGGTTCCGGCCCTGTCGATGCGATTTTCAAAGCGATTGAGAGCGTAGCGCAAAGCGGCGCGACTTTACAGATTTATTCCGTCAACGCCGTAACGCAAGGCACGGAAAGCCAAGGCGAAACCAGCGTCCGTCTGGCGCGAGGCAACCGCGTCGTCAACGGTCAGGGCGCGGATACCGACGTTTTGGTCGCCACCGCCAAAGCCTACCTCTCCGCCTTGAGCAAACTGGAATTCGGTACCGCCAAACCGAAAGCGCAAGGCAGCGGTACGATTTGAGCTTAAATGGTTTGATTTGAATTTAAAAAGCAAAGAGGTCGTCTGAAAACCGGATTTTGGGTTTTCAGACGACCTTTTTTTATTTTTTCACAGAACTGAACAGGGGAAAAAGGTTAATCAAGCACAGTAAAAAATACAAAACGAGTATTAAAGTCAGCCATAAATTTTTAAGTTTTATACTTGAGCAAATGATATGAAACAATAAATCTAGGTCGCCTATTAAATGGACAAAAAAATACGCTGTAAGGATGAAACAGAAAATGCCAATAAACTTTCTTCCTAATAGAAAGAATAGAATAGAAATATTGTTTATTATTAAAAATAATTTAATAATCATGGGGTTGTCGTTTATTTCACCTTGTAAATTGGATAAATTATAGACATCCCCATCAGTTATATAGTCTATGATGTAAAATTCATCGGTATTAAGGAGAAATGAAAACGAAATAAGTAGCAATAAAATGAGGTAATTAATTGGTTTTATGAATTTTATACTGAAAATACGGTTTGCCATCATGTTCCCATTCGTTTTATTTTTTCTGTGTATTTTTTATAACGTATTCCTGCCTGAAAGGAAGGCAATAGGTAGTATACATTGTAAACTAAAAAATCAGTCTATCATAAAAGCTTCAAACATAATCGGCTTCCAAAAGGTGTGCTGATTTAAGTGCTGACTCTTATTGAAGTTTCATCAGTCGGTCTTGTTCGACTGACAATACGCCGTTTACCTTTTGGAAATAAGCAATGGCATCTTGAATATTGGTTTTGGCTGATGGACGAATGGCAATTCCGTGCAGTTTTTTGTATTCGTAAACCAAGCTCGCGCCGGAATCGTTCACTGCCTTCATCAATGGACCTGAGCCTATGTCTTTATCGTAGAAAATAATCAGGTTGCCCGTTGTGTCTTGTGCTTGTCGGGTGGATATTGCTTCAGTCGCTTGGGTTGGTTTGCTCGGGCTTTGACAGGCGCAGAGTAGGGCGGCGAGTAGAATGGCTGCAAAAGTTTTGTTCATTGTTGTTCAGAGGGTTGAGTGATTAAAAAAAAGGTCGTCTGAAAATGGGGTAAACGAAATCAAATATTTTGTTTGCACCATTTTCAGACGACCTTTCAGATGAATTCGATGGTTATGCCTCAGGCAGTTCCATGTCTAAAACGGTTTGCTCCTGCTTGGCGCGGAAGTCGGCAAGTTTTTGCGCCAGCTCGGGGTTTTCGTTGGCAAGCAGAGAGATGGCGAACAGGGCGGCGTTGGCGGCTCCTGCTTCGCCGATGGCGAAAGTGGCGACGGGAACGCCTTTGGGCATTTGCACGATGGAGAGCAGGGAGTCTTCGCCGCGCAGGTATTTGCTGGGTACGGGTACGCCCAATACGGGGACGGTGGTTTTGGCGGCAACCATGCCGGGCAGGTGCGCCGCGCCGCCTGCGCCCGCGATGATGGCTTTGATGCCGCGTTCGCGGGCGGTTTCGGCGTATTCGAACATTAAATCGGGGGTGCGGTGTGCGGACACGACGCGGGCTTCGTATTCGACGCCGAACTCTTTGAGAAACTGCGCTGCCTGCTGCATGACGGGCCAGTCGCTGTTGCTGCCCATGATGATGCCGATTTTGACCATATTTGCTCCTAGTGTATAAAACGTTATTCAATGAATGATTTCAGACGACCTTTGAATATGGGAGGTCGTCTGAAAAGTTATCGTTGCTTGATGCTGACGGCGGCGCGTTTGGCGGCGGCGCTGCCGGGGTAGCTCTGTATCAGTTTGCGCCAGGTGTTGCGGGCGATGTCTTTCTGTTGCAGCTTGTATTGGCATTGCCCGATGCTGAAGAGCGCGTCGGGGGCTTGCGGGCTGTTGCGGAAACGGTTGGCGAAGCGGCCGCCGATTTCGATGACGGATTCGCAGTTGCCCATACGCTGTTGGCTTTGCAGCAGTAGATACATATTGCGTCGGGCGCTTTCGCTGCCGTTGCCGCCGTCTGCTCCTTTTAAGACTGCGGCCGCTGCGGCGTAATTGTTGCGCTGATAGTATTTGAGGGCTTGGTTGTAGAGGCGAGTTTCGTTTTGGTCGGCAGAGTCGGCCTCAGAAGGCGCGGTGCCGCCGTTTGCCAGATAGGTGCTTTTGAGCTTTTGGTCGTCTAAACGCTGGGCGGGTACTTTTCTATGGGCGTGGCGCGGGGTTTTGTTTTGTTTTTCGAGTTGTTGCAGGCGCTGGTTGGTGTTTTCCATTTCGCGCTCCAAACGTTCGACCTGCATACCCAAGCGTTCGATTTGAGTCATCGTGTTCAAATCGGGATAGGGAATGGCAGAGGATTCGGCTGCGGCGGTGGGAATATCGGGCAGCATGAAGGTATCGCCGGATTTGGGTTTGGGGGCGGTAGAGGCGCAGGCGTTGAGCAGGAGGATGCCGGCAAACAGGATGGGAAGGGTTTTGTTCATTTTATTTTTTAAGCAGCAAAGTCAGACCGTCGCCGACGGGCAGGGTAATGGGTACGATGCGGGAATCGTCGGGCAGGTTGCGGTTGAAGGACTGGAGTATGTTTAGGCTGGGCGGGGCATCGCGTTCTGCTTCACCCATAACGCGCCCGTTCAGTAGGACATTGTCGATGGCGATAACGCCGCCGCTGCGAACCAGTTGCAGGCAGCGTTCGAAATATTGCGGGGTGGGCGGTTTGTCGGCATCGATCAGCGCCAAGTCGTAGCTGCCTGATTCGCCTTGACTTATCAAGTCGTCTAGGGTCAGCAGGGCGGGCTGGAGGTGGAGGGTGATTTTATGGGCGACTTGCGCTGCCTGCCAGGTTTCGCGGGCGATATCGGTAAAGGTGACGTTGATGTCGCAGGCGGTAATTTTGCCATGTTCGGGCAGGACTAGGGCGACTGCGGTGCTGCTGTAACCGGTAAACACGCCGATTTCCAGATAGTTTTCGGCTTGGAGCAGGCGCGCGAGCCAAGTCAGCAAGGCTGCCTGTTCGCGGGCAATCGCCATTTTCCCTAAACGGTGGGATTGCGTGCGCGAACGCAGGGAGGTCAGTACGGGATGCTCTTTTTCGCCGATGCTGTTGAGGTAGTCTTGCAGCGCCGGGTCGATATTGTGTGTCTGGGTGGTCATGCCGTATGGCCGTCAGTCTTGGTAGTAGGTATAAGGTTTTTTGGCGACTTTGGCGGCTTCGAATTCTTTTTGTTCTTGAGGGTCCAGCTCGACATCCCACAGCAGATGGCGGTTTTCAAGGCGTTGTGTTTCCAGCTGCGGATTGTCTTCGATGAGTTTGTCGAGGAATTGGGTGGCTTCGGATTTGTAGTGATACATGATACGGTTCCGTGCAGGTTTGTGTCAGCCTTTTATTATAACTGATAACGCCGTTACGGTTTTTAGATATTCGACTATATAGTGGATTAACTAAATCAGGACAAGGCGACGAAGCCGCAGACAGTACAGATAGTACGGAACCGATTCACTTGGTGCTTCAGCACCTTAGAGAATCGTTCTCTTTGAGCTAAGGCGAGGCAACGCCGTACTGGTTTAAAGTTAATCCACTATATTTTCAGGGTTTATGGTGTTTCGGGTATAATGCCGCCTTATTTTTTAATGCGATACGGTAGGTCGTCTGAAGCCTTTGCATAATATTTTGCCCGTATTCCCGGCAGAATATTGCGCAAAGGCTTCGCCGCCGGTTTCAGACGACCTCTTTTTATTTTGGAAAGAGTTTTATGTTGAAAAAATGGTTGCATAAAGTTTTACCCGGAAAGCAGCCGAAGCAAGTGCCTGTGGCGAAGGAAATCCTTCCTTTCGACAGGCACTACATCAGCGCGGATATGTTGAGTTTTGCGGCGGAAAAGGTAGTCCGCCGTCTGCATGACGAAGGTTTTCAGGCTTATGTTGTCGGCGGGGCGGTTCGCGACCTGTTGCTGGGTGTCGAGCCTAAAGACTTCGATATCGCCACCGATGCGACGCCAGAGCAGGTTCATAAGATTTTCCGCAGAAGCCGCATCATCGGCAGACGCTTTCAAATCGTACACGTCATGGTCGGGCCGGAAACCATAGAGGTCACGACCTTTAGGGGTGGCGGTAAAGTGCAGCAGAATGCGCACGGCAGGATTATGAAGGACAACACTTACGGCAGCATGGAAGAAGATGCCATGCGCCGTGATTTCACCTGCAACGCGCTTTATTACGACCCGATTAAAGAAGAAATCATCGATTTTCACCACGGTGTCGGCGATATTGCCGACCGCAAGCTGGTGATGATCGGCAATGCGGCGGAGCGTTATCAGGAAGACCCTGTCCGCATCCTGAGGGCAGTGCGGTTGTCGGGCAAACTTGGGTTTGACGTGGAAGAAAACACCGCTGCACCGATTCCGGAACAGGCAGGTCGTCTGAAACACGAACCCGTAGCGCGCCTGTTTGACGAAATCATGAAACTGCTGTTTTCCGGTTATGCCAGAGAGTGTCTGAAACGATTGAATTCCCTAGGCGTTTCAGACGACGTCCATCCGCTTCTGACTGCGCTCAAATCGGCCACAAAACCTGAAAACCGCATTATCTCTCTCGCCTTGAAAAATACGGACGAACGTTTGCGCGCAGACAAATCCGTATCAGTGGGCTTTGTTCTTGCTGCTGTATTGTGGCCGGTTTTGAACCGTCATTGGCAGGACAACATCAAACGCGGTCAAAAACCTGCGCATGCTTTATCCGAAGCAATGAACACCATGCGCGAGACGGTGGAAAAAGGCTGGGGTGTGCCGCAGCGTTTTGCCGCGACCATGAGGGAAATTTGGCAGCTTCAGCCGCAATTCGACTACACACGCGGCGCGCGTCCGCACAAAATGCTGGCGCAAGCGCGTTTCCGTGCGGCTTACGATTTCCTTGTGTTGCGCGGAGAGGTCGGCGAAGTGGAGCGGGATTTGGTCGAATGGTGGACGAAGTTCCAACATACAGATGCGGAAGCCCGCGTGGAAATGACGCTTGTCACACAACAGCGTCGGCAACACGGGCAAGGCGATGGCGCGGATGGCAAGCCGAATCGCAAACGCCGTCGCTCGCGTAAGAAAAAACCGGCTGCGGATAAGCCGGAATCATGAATCGACGGATTGCAAACGGTTTTGTCTTATTAGTTTGTTGCAGGACTGAAGTGTTGGTTTGAATGTCAAATTGTTTCTGCCGTATTTATCTTAGTGATGAGGTCGTCTGAAAATTTTCAGACGACCTTTTTGCATGGTTTAAAGAATCAAGAGGGAAACATTCACCCTTTACAAACCCGCAAGCAAACGACGGATTTTGCCGATGGCAAGCTCAGTTTCCAAGCCGCATTCCGTCCCGTCCGCTCCGTCGCTGAGGCAGCGGATGTCGGTGATGCCGCAGAAGTGGGCGTATTGGATGCCCAGTTCGCGTGCGAGAAAGGCTTCGGGCATTCCGGTCATGCCCAATACGTCCACGCCGTCGCGGCGGTAACGTTGGATTTCGGCGCGGGTCGGCCAGCGCGGGCCTTGCAGGCAGCCGTAAACGGCTTGGGTGTATAAGGGCATTTGGTGCTGTTGCGCGTGTTCGGCAATTTTTTCGCGCAGCCCGGCGGAGTAGGGTTCGAGAAAATCGGTGTGTACGACCGGTTCTTCCTGTCCTTCAAAAAAGGTGTCCTTGCGGCCGTAGGTGTAGTCGATCAAGTCGTCGGGCAGGACGAGTGCGCCGTTTTCAAAGCGGTCGTTGATGCTGATGACGGAGGAAACGGCGACGATGTATTCCGCACCTATGGAATGCAACGCCCAGATGTTGGCGCGATAGTTGATTTCGTGCGGTGCGACGGTATGGCCGAAGCCGTGCCGCGCGAGGAAGAAAATGTCCTGACTGCCCAGTTTGCCGCTTAAGACGGGGCTGCTGGTCAGTCCGTAGGGGGTGCGGACGATTTTGCGGTCGGTGATGCTCAGTTCTGGCAGCTTGGTCAGGCTGCTGCCGCCGATGATGGCTAACATATGGTCCTTTGTTTAAATGATTTCAGGGAGTGTGTGTCGGAAAGAAAAAGGTTTGCAAAACAGCCATGAAAATGGAAAACAGGATTAACACCTTCATTTTTTCCGGAAGCTGTATCCGTCGTCTACGGGAAGCACTTCCCATAGCAACATCGACAGAAAACCGGATATAAACCAAAGTGCAAAATTGTTCAACATGGCTGTCGAAGAAAGGCTAGAAGGTCGTCTGAAACCTCATATCCGTTTTCAGACGACCTTTTTGCCCTTTTATTTGTGTTTGTAAAAACGGCTGTGGAAATAAGCATTCACACCTTCGCGCAGCAGGACTAAGGTTACGGCGGCAAGCGGCAGGCCGGCGAGCATGCCGACGAAGCCCATCAGTTGTCCGAACGCCATCAACGAGAAAATCACCCAGAAAGGCGACAGGCCGATGCGGTCGCCGACGATTTTCGGGGTAACGATAAAGCTCTCGAGGAATTGTCCGATACCGAACACAACCCACACCATAATCAGACCGTGCCATGTGCTAAATTGCAGCAAAGCGGCGACGGTTGCCAGCAAAAGTCCGGTAAATGCGCCCAAATACGGGATAAACACCAAAATACCGGCAATCATACCGATGGCGAAGCCCGAATCGAGTCCGACCAACATCAACCCGACCCCGTACACCAGCCCCATAATCAGCATCACCATCAACTGTCCGCGCAGGAATTCGCCCAAAACTTCATCCATATTGCTTGTGATGCGCGTATAAGTGTCGATAAAGCGACGCGGTACCAACGCGCTGATGCCATAAGACCAGCGTTTCCAGTCCAAAAGGAAATAATACAGCAAGAGCGGCAGCAGGATCAGGTTGCTCATGCCGCTGATGACGTTGCCGCTTTGGCGCATCAGCGTCGGCATCCAAGCTTTGAGCGTGTTGCTCAATTCGCCCGTATGCGACTGCAACCATTTGACCACCGAAGCCTGATCGATATGTACATAATTGCCCGCCACATGGTTCAGCCAAGGCAGCAGCCTGTTTTGCGTAAAATCGACGATTTGGGGAATGCGGCTAACCATATTGTTGAACTGGTTGATCAGCATAGGCACGATGATCAGCATCAGCGACAGCAGCAACAGCAAAGCGAATACCATCACCATCATGGACGCGGGGCCGCGTTTAATCTTTTTCTTCTGCAACCATTCCACCAGCGGATTCAACACATAAGCCAACACTGCCGCCACAATAAACGGCGTCAGGATGTCGCCCAGCGCGTACAGCAGCCAGACAAAAGCTGCAATCACGCAGCCCATAATGATCCACGGCTTCATGCCGCGCGTTTTTTTCTGATACATAAAGCCTTTCCATGTGTGTTTCAGCGGGAGCCGCCGCAATCGTTTTCAGACGACCCCTGACCGTCCAGTATAACAGAATAAACGGGGTCGTCTGAAACCTCAGATTGTTTACAAAATCACCGAAAAATCCAAGCCCGCGCCTGCAAAATAAGGTAAAATACGCCCCATCGTTTTTCCGTCCCAATCACGATAAGGAACCCATTCATGAGCACTTCACTGAGCTACCGCGACGCAGGCGTTGACATTGACGCAGGCGATCAACTGGTCGAAAACATCAAACCTTTTGCCAAACGCACCATGCGTCCCGAAGTGTTGGGTGATTTGGGCGGCTTCGGCGCATTGGTCGAAATCAGCAAAAAATACAAAAATCCCGTCCTCGTCAGCGGCACCGACGGCGTGGGCACCAAGCTCAAGCTCGCCTTCGACTGGGACAAACACGACACCGTCGGTATCGACCTCGTCGCCATGAGCGTCAACGATATTTTGGTTCAAGGTGCTGAGCCTTTGTTTTTCCTTGACTATTTCGCCTGCGGCAAACTCGACGTCGCCCGCGCTACCGACGTGATTAAAGGCATCGCCCAAGGATGCGAAGAATCCGGCTGCGCCCTCATCGGCGGCGAAACCGCCGAAATGCCCGGCATGTACCCCGAAGGCGAATACGACTTGGCAGGCTTCGCCGTCGGCGTGGTCGAAAAAGAGCGCGTCATCAACGGCCGCAGCATCAAAGCGGGCGACATCGTGTTGGGCCTAGCTTCCAACGGCGCCCATTCCAACGGCTATTCCCTCGTCCGCAAAATCATCGCCCGCGACAATCCCGATTTGGACGCCGAGTTTGACAACGGCAAAACCTTGCGCGAAACCATCATCGCCCCAACCCGCCTGTATGTGAAACCCATCCTCGCCGCTTTGGAAAAATTCACCATTAAAGGCATGGCACACATTACCGGCGGCGGCATTACCGAAAACGTGCCGCGCATCCTGCCGGAAAACACCGTCGCCCAAATCGACGCCAAAGCATGGGAATTGCCCAAGCTGTTCCAATGGCTGCAACAGGCAGGCAATGTGGAAACGCAAGAAATGTACCGCACCTTCAACTGCGGCATCGGCATGGTGGTCGTGATTGCCAAAGAAGATGCTGATGCGGTGCAGGCATTCTTAACCGAACAAGGCGAAACCGTTTACCGTTTGGGTAAAATCCGCGAACGCAACGGCGATGAGCATCAGACCCAAGTGGCTTAAATCACAAGCCTGAATCTAAATAAAAGGTCGTCTGAAATTAATTTCAGACGACCTCACTATACGGTTTGATCTTTAATATGGTTTACATAACTTTATGTACTTTCTAGATTTTTCAATAATTGACCAGCTTCTTCCTTGGAGATTTCAGTAATATAATCGCTCTTGATAGCAAACTTAAGTAATTCTATTATCTTATGATAATCCCTCTTGTTTTTCCTATTAATTAAGAATTTTGCATAATCAAGAGCTGCATCTCCATCATTTAATTCTAATATTGCTTTATTCCACCAAAATTTAGCCTGCCTTATATTACCTAAACCGACATAAAGTGATGCAATATTAGAACATACCCCACCACTTTTCCCTTCATATTGCCAACTTTTTCTATACCATTTAAGCGCCAAAAGTGGATTTTTTTCAATCCCATATCCAATATCATATAAAACTGCTAAATTATTATAACAATTAACATCTCCTTGCAAGGCTCCTTTCTTCAAAAAATAAAAAGCTTTTTGATAATCTTCATGTTTAAGAAAATAACTAGCTTGTAAAAAATCATCAGTATGATAATCGTCATTACACATAGAACCATCCTTAACATTTTATTTTTAGGGGCAGCATTATAAGAAAGAGCCCATTATCGCGTTCGATGTTAGCGATGACATCGTTGTCACTATAAATCGCGCCAGTCGGTTTCGGGCAATCCGTTTCGAGTGATCTCTTCCTTGCTCGACACTTCCATTGGTGTTGGACGATGAGTCAGCCGTTTTCGTTGTAGTTGAATCAGGTGATGCTTTGGCTGTTGGCGGCTCGGACGAGGTTGCCTTCAAGTCGTATCAGTAAACGGTTTTCTGAACCTTGTCGCCGCCATCGCGGGCTAGGGGGGGGATTAAGCGTTCCAATATATCGCGTTTGAATTCAGTAATCCCAGTGGAGTTTGGGCTTCGAGGTTGTCTGAAAAGCAGAAAACGCATCTGCGCGTACAGCACACACTCTACGTCGGGATTGAGGACATACGGACCACTAATTACCCTATATTTATATTTCTCATTATTTATTAATATACTGTAACTGATTCGACTTTGTTATTTTCAAACCAAAATATCGCTCTAATATCATCACAATCTACATTATCATATTTATCTAAAACTAAAGAATCATAACCAAAAATTTTTTTATTTCTTCAATATCCTTGTCAATTAAATTTATATCTTTATAAAAAAGATTATTTTTTAGTTCCATTCCTGCAAATTGGCCATTTTTTTTTAAAGTAAATTAATGAGTTAATTCCATTTTCTTTAAAAATAAAAGAGTTATAAATATCTTCATTTTCTGAAAAAATATTTGCATTTAACCCATCTAATATTTTCTTATAATCAGTATAAATTTTATCAAAATACAATTCATTAATTTTAATTGTAGGAATCCAATTCCATTTTTGTTTTCATCATCTTCTATTATCTTTTATATAATATAATTTATCTGATTCATTTATTTTCTTTGGGTGTTTTAAAAAGTTTCTTAAATTTGCAGATAAAATTATATAAAATAAATATATTTATAAAAAGGCTAATTGATACGTAAGTAAAGTGTATTATTCTTCGATAAAAGATATTATCAACAGTAGGATTCAGGTTTAGTCCAAAATAAGTAATAATATCTTCTTCAATAATGGACCATGGAAGTGTTATGGTAATATTAATTAATTCTAAAATCCAAGGGTTTATTATAAATAAGATTATATATATAAATAAATATAATAAAAAATATTTACAGATTTTCATAAAATCACCTATGGTTTGTAGATGTTTTTTAATGGTTTTATTGATAGATAGTGGATTTTGGCAAGTTCAGGTCCCAACGCTTTATAGAAAAATCAGGATGAAGAATTAGGATATGTTGGATATTTTTAGATGTATTCATAAGAGTGTCATCGCACCTTACCATACAGTTATATTTTTCTAATTCTGAATATGAGAATTGTTCCCTACATTTAACATAGCAAATATCATGTTGTCTACAATCTATATCTAATACTCCCATTGGTTCGACATAATATCCATTATTTTCTCGAAGCTTACTGTATTGTTCTTCCCCCTTTGTCCAGTCTGGTCCACATCAATTCCCATAATATCTAAACCAATCTAATGTATCTATCTATTTCGTAGTATCCGGTTCAAAAGCATAAAATTAATATCCCAAAATAACCCAATCGGATACTGACCCCAAACTGGTCTGCATCAGGTTCGTAATACCTGAAGAAGTTGTAATATAGCCCTGATTCACGGTCGGCATACTGGTTTTGCAGGCGGAAGGGTTGATAAGTGATATCCGTTACCTTGGTTTCCTCTTTCAGATGACCTTTGCTGCCTTGCTCAGGGGAGGGGATAATTCAACCTAAAGAATCAAGTGGCTGACGAGTTTAGTTTGAATACGATAGATTTAGCGATGCAGTTTATCTCGTTCGGTGTCGGTGATAACGGGTGATTTGATTGTTTTCGTTGTAGTTGAAGTAGGAGGAGAAATGGGGAAAGGTCGTCAGGCAATTTATTTCAGACGACCTTGGTGTTTATTGGGTCTCGACCCAATCTACGGCCACTATTAGGTTATAAAGAAGATTCTAAACATAAATAAGCACGCTATTATATCTAAAAACAAGCAAATTATAACTAATAATAATAATTGAATAGTTTGACTTTTTGCTATCAATGATGCTAAGTTTTTTGATAAAAAAATAATACTTAAACTTAAAAAGGAATAGAATAAAATCTCTACTATTCCTAAAATATAATTGCTTATATTTCCATTACAAATGTTTAGAATGAAGCTAATAAGTCCTTTCAGTTCTCTGGTTAAGTACAAAATAAATAATAGGTTTAAAAATGATGAGATAAATAATTTCAACATATTATTTTATAAGGAAACACAACGTTGTTTACACAACAGGTTGAGAAAATAAGCCTGTAAGACCTCAAAAGGTGCAAGCTCTTCTGTGGCTTTACCGTATTATAAAAATTCATAAAGCGGCACAACTCCTTTTTCCAATGTTCCGAATCCCTAAAGGGAAATTTATCATGCCAAATTTCCATTAAGATGAGAGTACTCGATCTAACCTACAGCTTAAATCAATATTTGCAACTTTCGAGATTAACTCAAGCGACAATATTTACGCTTACTTGGCGGTTACCCATCCCTGCGAATATTACCGTAATTGCTTAATAAGACATTTATAAACTCCTCTCCAAACTCTCTTATTAATACCTTCTCCATAGTCTTAAATCTTTCAATGTCTACAAACCAATCTCGGTCCATCATATGGAATAATCTTATAGATTCTTTTTTAAACTTTGAAATGCAAAAATACCCCAATTAAGAGGTATATCCTGAACCGCAACCCAATTTAAATCAGTATCTGCCATAATAACTCCGTTATCACCATTATCATTTATATAGCTTACTATTCTTTTTACGTATTCTAATGAGTCATCATGTTTAAGAATCCAGTTCTCTAAAATAATATTAAAATCATAATCAAAAACATTAACTTGTTTATTAAAGCCACCTAAATCTAATAAGTCAGAAAAATCCTTAATAAACGCTGACTGTGTTCCAAGCCCAAAATCAAAGAACAAAAAAGTATCATAATTTGGTATTAAAAAATTGTTGGGTAAAGAAAAATTCTGCCCAACAAAAATATCATTTATGTTTTTCATAAATATTTCCTCTTGTGGGATAGGGTCGTCTGAAAGATGAATTTGGATTTTTTCAGACGACCTTTCTGGATTGTTGGGTATTGACCAAACCTAAGCGTTTCAATACATATGTTACAAAATATGATATCAATCATTATTATAATAATAAACACTTATTGGTAGGCTAACTTTATATTTTGTTAACTCTGCCAATAATTCATTATTGAAAATTTCAAAATTGCATTGATCTAAATAGAAAGCTTCAATAAAAATTCTAAAATCGTCAGCATTATTTAATCTTAATAATTGATAATTTTTTCTAAAAAAATCTACGAATTCCTGTTCATATTCACTATCCCAATATTCTTTTGAAAATTCATTTTTGTGGTTTAATTCCAGACAGTCATAATCATTTATTTTACCAATTTCATCTTTTTCTCCAGTATCAAAATAGCTAGTAACTTCAAGAGAAGTATCAAGTTTATTAACTATTTTACTAGGATTAAAATTATTACCAAAAATTGTAATTGTAAATCTTAAATTCATAAAAATACTCCTTGCTATTTTGTAAATTTAAATTTAATTCGCTGTCTTACCCCATTGCGGAAAACCATTGCTGATGGCTGATCGACTTTCCCATCGACACCTCTTCCGGTATTTTTTGGATGAAAATTATAAGGAGAGGTTATCTGAAAATTGATTTCAGACGGCCTTGATGTGTTTTGTCGGAACTTGACATAATCTACGCAGGCTAATCATCTTCTATATATGGACTTGCTATAATAGTAACAATCCTGCTATTTTTCTCCCAAACTTGCAATCCTATTGTTTCAAATTCATAAACAAATTGTGGGATGCCATCATCTTCAAAATCTAACTCATCTATTTTACCTATAAAATTGCTCTCAGTAATTATTTTAAACTGATCAATAGTTAATCCAATTAAATTAGTATCTTTGTAAAATAGTTCTTTATAGCAAAATATAGAATCAATTTTATTTTCTCTCACAGTAATAAAAAAACTACCATCTTGAGATTTATACTCACATACTCCAAATTCATCCGGCGGGCTGTATTTAAAGAATTGTAGGATAGAAATATATTTATCAATATTTTCTCCAAACTTAAATAGACCTACAGATTTAAACGGAGATAGGTTTAATTTCATCGTTTTGATCCTTTGCTACGTTCTACACCTTTTGCTTTTCGTTCCACAGTTTTCTTAATATTACTTATTTTTTCTCTAAACTAAGCCTCTCTTTTTTAGGCATTCTAGGTTTAATATGCTCTTGTAATTCCTTAATCCGTTTTTCAGCTGCTTTAAATGATCTACACCATCTCCATGTTTCTCATTTTTAGAACTATCAGAATTTCTAGCGCCTTTTTTCTGTTTCCTATTATCTTGCTACGCTTTATATTTTTTACACTTTATAAATACTTTGGAGTAAGAAACCGCGTGTGAACCTTGGGACACGCAGCCTACATATGGGCTACGGTTTGCTAGGAAGGGGGGGATTCACTCAAGGTTTGTTATTCATACCAAATACCATTTCCATCACTTCCATAGTCAGGATTGAGAAGCAAGAAATTAACGATATCCGATATTAGTAATGGAGAGGATAAGTCATCATATATTTTTATTATATGTGATGCTTTTCCATTGGAATAATCACAAATAACTCCTCCCTTTTTTACGATGTTAGCCATTACATCCTTTAATATTTCAATAATCTCGCAATTTGATAATTCAGGAAAATCATCTTGTATGCCGGCCTTGGTTCTCCATAGCCAAACTTCATCATCTAATATTTCGTTACTCCTTTTATCAATATAATCATTTAAATCGCGGTATCCTTTGGCTTTTAACTTTTTATCAATATACATATGTTTTCTAAGCTTATGCATAATAAAAATATCCTAGTGTTATATCATTTTTGATGGATTTTAAAATCTCGTGGAAGTCTTTTGACATTGAAATCCAGTGTTTCACCATGTCTTGACGAGTGCCTAATGCCAAATTTATCTCCATTTGGTAATCCTGCCCAGTCTGTCGTACTCGAACTTGGCCGTGCCCGTCCGCTGGTCGGTGCTGTGGGTCAGGTTGCCGTTGAAATCGTAGTGGTAGCGGACGGTTTCGGTAACGGGCAGGTACAGCATGTCGTACTGCGCATCGCGCCAGTCGGTTTCGGGCAGGCCGTTTCGGGCGCTCTCTTCTTTGGACGGCACTTTCCATTGGTGCTGGGCGATGAGTTGGCCGTTTCCGTTGTAGTTGAAGCAGGGTAAGGGTGGGACATAGGCAAGGTAGTCTGAAAATTGATTTCAGACGACCTTGATTTTTGGTGGGGCTCAATCTAATCCTAATCTATGACTACTGTCCGTCGAGTTTGAACTACTATCTATGTTTGTTAAGATGGATTTATTGTCCTTGGCCAAGAATTTCTTCTCCAATTATTGAATCTAACTCTATCCATGCATCTTCAAGTTGATTAACAATAGAAGATTCATTTTTATTTGGATCATCTTTTAAATTGAGATACCAGATATGTGTTAATTTTGGTATTTCATATAAATTTGACGCTAGTCTTTTTTCAATGAGATTATGATTATAAATATAATGCTTAATTTCATTCAAAATTTTTAATAATTCTTGATAGCCCTTTACGTTGAATTCAAGATTCATTCTGACCTTATCAATAAAACTATTATTTTCAAGTTTTTCTAATAATTCTTTCATGGTAAATACCTTCTAAGTTATACAAAGCCAAGTATTGCTTCTGCTGGAATTGCGCCTTTGATGAGAACTTCTTGATCACGAACTGCAAAATTTCTTAGTTGCACCAACAGTTTGGCGGCGAGGGAGGCGTCGTCGCCGAATTCGCGCTGCTCGACCAGTTCGTTGCCGGCGTTGTAGCGGTAGCCGGTCAGTTTATGGTCGAAACCGCTTTCGGCAATCAGGCGGTCGAGGACGTCGTAGGCAAAGCGGTAGCGCGCACCGTTTTCATTGGTGAGGCCGACCAGGCGGCGGGCTTTGTCGTAATGGTAACCGAAGGTATGGCCCAGCGCATTGGTACGCCGGGTCGGCAGACCGTCCTGGCCGTATTTGTAGGCGATTTTGGCTTAGATTGTTACGAAATAAATATTTCAGACGACCTCGAAAAAGAATCGAGGTCGTCTGAAAGGCAGAAACTGCGTGCGTACCGGATACAAGCTGCCTACGCAGGCTACGGCTTGCTACGAATATTACCGTAATTGCTTAATAAAACATTTATAAATTCCTCTCCAAACTCTCTTATTAATAATTTATCCATAGCCTTAAATCTTTCAATGTCTACGAACTAATCTCGATCCATCATATTGAATAACCTTATAGATTCTTTTTTGAACTTTGAAATGCAAAAACACCCCAATTAACAGGTATATCCTGAACTGCAACCCAATTTAAATCAGTATCTGCCATAATAATTCCATTATCATCATTATCATCATTATCATCCACATAACCTATTATTCTTTTTATATATTTTAATAAATTATCATGCTTAAGAATCCAGTTCTCTACAATAATATTAAAATCATAATCAAAAACATTAACTTGTTTATTAAAGCCACCTAAATCTAACAAGTCAGAAAAATATTCAAGAAACTCTGACTCCATTACAAGCCCAAAATCAAAGAACAAAAAAGTATCATAATTTGGTATTAAAAAATTGTTAGGTAAACACAAATTCGGCCCAATAAAAAATTTGGCTACGCT
>NZ_JH164965.1:73678-76585 GCF_000227275.1 Neisseria sp. GT4A_CT1 | reverse complement strand
CTCGAACTTGGTCGTGCCCGTCCGCTGGTCGGTGCTGTGGGTCAGGTTGCCGGTACGGTCGTAGCCGTAGCTGCGTTTGACGGCGGTTTGGCCATAACCCGCCGCTACTTTGGTTTTGCCTTTTCCGCCTTCGGTCAGGTCGTTGAGGGTGGCGATTTGCCGTTTCAGACGACCTAAAGGGTCAAGTTCGTAGCGGCTGGCGAGCTTACCCTGTGTGCGGTAGATTTCGCGGTGCAGCTGATCGCGTTCGATGTCGGTGATGACTTCGTCGTCGAGGCTGATTTGGTGCAGGTGGCCGCTGCCGTAATACAGGTAATTGATCTGTCTGCCGTCGGGCAGGACGGTGGCGGTGCGGTTGCCGTTGAAGTCGTAGTGGTAGCGGACGGTTTCGGTAACGGGCAGGTACAGCATGTCGTACTGCGCATCGCGCCAGTCGGTTTCGGGCAAACCGTTTCGGGCATTCTCTTCTTTGGACGGCACCTTCCATTGGTGCTGGGCGATGAGTTGGTCGCTTTCGTTGTAGTCGAAGCAGGTAAGAACAGGAAAGGTCGTCTGAAAATTTTCACACGACCTTATTAGGCTGTTGGGTCTTGACCCAACCTATAGTCACTGACACTTTATGCAAATATAGCTTGCATTTTAAAGTTCATCCAACACTCGGATGCTATCCGTGTCCTTAGTAGTTAGTTTTTTTATATCGACTTCAAAAAAACTAAGTTTCTTATTTTTGATTGTATAGTCATACATTTTTTTGTGGGTTTTGTCAAAAACATATCCTGTATATGAGTTGGCAATCTTCTGATTTTCAATAAAATCCGTGATAAATAAATTATCTTTTGATACATTTAACTCTGTCAAAAGTTGTCTAAACACATTAGGAAAATCTATTGAAAAACTCTCTGTTAACTCTTTTATATCCTGAATAAAAATATCATTTGGCATTTCATCCAATTCCATCGGCTTCATATTGGACTCCTTTAATTTTAAATAAATTTAAAAATATTAAATACTAACAGTGTCTACTCTTAATTGGGGTTATGATACGCCTCAGTATCCCTGCTCTTCTCGCTCCTTTCTCGCATCTGCCACACATTGGTTTTGTAGCTCCAAGAGATTTAATTTTAGCTCCTCTTTTTTTCGCTTCTCGTATAAGTTGACGTTCAGCATCATTTAAGTGGTTGCCATCTTTCCTGCTTCTTCCTGCTGGATGTAAATTTTGTATTATTTCATCTGCACCAGCAAGACTTTGTTGCCTTCTAGAAGGCTTTGATGACAGAGAAGAGCCTGCTTGAGCAATCCATATTTGAGAGGTTCCATCAGCAAGTGTTACCCTTGCCAAGGCTAACGTAGTGAAACCATCTCTATTTTTTTCTGTCAAATTATCAGACAATTTATCAATTCTTCTTGCAAGATCCTCATCATTTTTTCTATTTGGATTGGGTATACATGCTAACCCTAAGGGATCAATCCAAATCTGAATATTAGACGAAAACCGATAAAGATTATCTCCACCCCACAACCCAATCGGATCCTGATTCACAAACCGCCCAGCATCAGGCTCATAATACCTGAAGAAGTTGTAATGTAACCCCGTCTCACGGTCGGCATACTGGTTTTGCAGGCGGAAGGGTTGGTATGCGCTATCCGTTACCTTGGTTTCCTCTTTCAGACGACCCCAGCCGGTGTAGTTGCCGAACCACAAGAGGTTGCCGTCCTTATCGGTCATCTCTCTTGGGATGCCGATTTGGTCGCAGTGGAAGTAGCGGGTTTGTTGTCGGTTTTCGTCTTCTACGGTTGTCCAGTCACGGACTTGTGCTAAAGGCTCGTAGGAATTTTGATCGGCGTAGATATAGGTATACCTGCCGTCCGGGTGGATTTCTTGCAGTAAATGGCTGCCGTCCCAAACGAAACGGGTTTGGTTTTCGAGGTCGTTCCCGCTTAAATCATGCGGGAATGACGTTTCTGAAACTTTCTGACTGGTTTTCAGACGACCTTTGCCTATCCTTCTGCCCAAGGCGTCGTAGGTGTAGGACCAAGTTTCTTTCGTGCCGTCTTTTTTGAAGATTTCCGCTTTGACCAGTTGGTCATGCAGGTCGTAGAAATAGTTCTGCACTTCGCCGTCGGCCAGCTCGCGGTGGATCAGGTTGCCGAGCTCGTCGTAGTAATAGGTCGTGCCGTTGTAGGTTTTCAGGCGGTTGTCGGTGATGGTATTGAGGTCGTCTGAAAGGATATTGTGCGCGGGGTCGAAGGCGAACAGTTCGTTGCCCGCTTGGGTAATCCTGCCCAGTTTGTCGTACTCGAACTTGGTCGTGCCCGTCCGCTGGTCGGTACTGTGGGTCAGGTTGCCGGTGCGGTCGTAGCCGTAGCTGCGTTTGACGGCGGTTTGGCCATAACCCGCCGCTACTTTGGTTTTGCCTTTGCCGGTTTCCGTCAGGTCGTTGAGGGTGGCGATTTGCCGTTTCAGACGACCTAAGGGGTCAAGTTCGTAACGGCTGGCGAGTTTACCCTGTGTGCGGTAGATTTCGCGGTGCAGCTTGTCGCGTTCGATGTCGGTGATGACTTCGTCGTCGAGGCTGATTTGGTGCAGGTGGCCGCTGCCGTAATACAGGTAGTTGATTTGTCTGCCGTCGGGCAGGACGGTGGCGGTGCGGTTGCCGTTGAAATCGTAGTGGTAGCGGACGGTTTCGGTAACGGGCAGGTACAGCATGTCGTACTGCGCATCGCGCCAGTCGGTTTCGGGCAAACCGTTTCGGGCGTTCTCTTCTTTGTTCGGCACCTTCCATTGGTGCTGGGCGATGAGTTGGCCGTTTTCGTTGTAGTCGAAGCAGAGTAAGGGTGGGACATAGGCAAGGTCGTCTGAAAATTGATTTCAGACGACCTTGATGTTTGGAAGGACTCAACCTAACC
>NZ_JH164965.1:27123-72969 GCF_000227275.1 Neisseria sp. GT4A_CT1 | reverse complement strand
TGGTCGCAGTGGAAATAGCGGGTTTGTTGTCGGCTTTCGCCGTCTTCAGTTGTCCAATCGCGGACTTGGGCTAAAGGCTCGTAGGAATCTTGATCGGTATAGATATAGGTATATCTGCCGTCCGAGTGGATTTCTTGCAAGAGGTGGCTGCCGTCCCAAACGAAGCGGGTTTGGTTTTCAAGGTCGTTCCCGCTTAAATCATGCGGGAATGACGTTTCCGAAACTTCTTCGTTTTTCAGACGACCTTTGCCTATCCTTCTGCCCAAGGCATCGTAGGTGTAGGACCAAGTTTCTTTCGTACCGTCTTTTTTGAAGATTTCGGCTTTAACCAGTTGGTCGTACAGGTCGTAGAAATAGTTCTGCACTTCGCCGTCGGCGAGTTCGCGGTGGATGAGGTTGCCGAGCTCGTCGTAGTAATAGGTCGTGCCGTTGTAGGTTTTCAGGCGGTTGTCGGTGATGACGGAGCGGTTGTCTGAAAGCGGCGCGGTCGTTTTGCCCTCTCCCCGACCCTCTCCCACGGGAGAGGGGGTAGGGTATGGTTTGACCTTTTCCGTCGAGATGTCGAGGATATTGTGCGCGGGGTCGAAGGCGAACAGTTCATTGCCCGCTTGGGTAATCCGGCCCAGTTTGTCGTACTCGAACCGGGTCGTGCCCGTCCGTTGGTCGGTACTGTGGGTCAGGTTGCCGGTGCGGTCGTAGCCGTAGCTGCGTTTGACGGCGGTTTGGCCATAGCCCGCCGCTGCTTTGGTTTTGCCTTTGCTGCCTTCGGTCAAATCATTGAGGGTGGCGATTTGTTTTTTCAGACGACCTAAGGGGTCAAGTTCGTAACGGCTGGCGAGCTTACCCTGTGTACGGTAGATTTCGCGGTGCAGTTTGTCGCGTTCGATGTCGGTAACGACTTCGTCGTCGAGGCTGATTTGGTGCAGGTGGCCGCTGCCGTAGTACAGGTAGTTGATCTGTCTGCCGTCGGGCAGGACGGTGGCGGTGCGGTTGCCGTTGAAGTCGTAGTGGTAGCGGACGGTTTCGGTAACGGGCAGGTACAGCATGTCGTACTGCGCATCGCGCCAGTCGGTTTCGGGCAGGCCGTTTCGGGCGTTCTCTTCCTTAGTCGGCACTTTCCATTGGTGCTGGGCGATGAGTTGGCCGTTTTCGTTGTAGTCGAAGCAGGTGATGCTGTGGCAGTTGGCGGCGCGGACGAGGTTGCCGTCCGGGTCGTAGCCGTAAACGGTTTCCTGAACCTTGTCGTTGTCGCGGGCGAGGGTGTGGATTAGGCGTCCCAATATATCGCGTTTGAACTCGGTCATCCGCAGCGGGGTTTGGCTGTCGAGGTCGTCTGAAAGCGGGGATAGGTCTTTTTTGGGGACGGGCTGTCCGCCCAGTTGCGCCATCAGTTTGGCGGCAAGGGAGGCGTCGTCGCCGAATTCGCGCTGCTCGACCAGCTCGTTACCGGCGTTGTAGCGGTAGCCGGTGAGCTTATGGTCGAAACCGCTTTCGGCAATCAGACGGTCGAGGACGTCGTAGGCAAAACGGTAGCGCGCGCCGTTTTCATTGGTGAGGCCGATTAAGCGGCGGGCTTTGTCGTAATGGTAGCCGAAGGTATGGCCCAGCGCATTGGTACGTCGGGTCGGCAGACCGTCCTGGCCGTATTCGTAGGAAGTGGTATGGCCTTCGCCGTCGGTATGGGTTTTCAGACGACCTGCGGCATCGTAGCCGAAGGTCTCTTTGCTGCCGTCGGGATAGAGGGCGAGGGTGAGGTTTTGGTTGGCGTCGTAATGGTATTCGGTGTGCTGTCCCAGCGCATCGGTAATGCGCGCCAGCTGTCCTTCGGGGGTGTAGGCCAGTTTGGTTTCGTAACCGGAGCAGTCGGTAATGAGGTCGGGCTGGCGGTTTTCATTATAGTGATAGGCGGTACTGCTGCCGTTCGGATCGGTCACCGACAGCAACAGGCCGTTGTCGGCGTATTCGAAACGGGTGGTATGTTTCAGCGGGTCGGTATGGGTCAGCAGGTTGCCCACTTCGTCGTAGGTATAGCCGTCATAACGGCCTTCCGCATCGCTTTTACGGATCAGGCGGTAGCAGTCGTCATAGTCGAAATGCAGGATGGCGCCGTCGGGGCGGACGATGGCCTCAACCTGCCCCTCGTTGCTGTACTGATAGCGGGTAACGCGCCCCATCGCATCGGTGTGGCTGAGCAGACGGCCCAAACCGTCGCGTTCCATCAACACGGCGCTGCCGTCGGCAAACACCCGTTTGGTCAGCTCGTTGTTGTAGTCGTAATGATATTGCTCGGTACGGCCCAACACGTCGGTTACCTCGGTATAACCGTCGTGATAGATAAAGCGCCATTCCTCGCCCAAAGAAGTCCAGTTGCGCAACACCTTGCCGGTCGGGGTGTAATGGTCGTATTCGTATTCCGATACCAATCCGGCCGCATCCGTGTGCGACACCATCAGGTTGTTTTTATAGCCGAAGCTGCGTTTGACGTTGCCGTCGCGGCCGATGACGCGCAGCAGGTCGCCGCTGCCGTTGTATTCGTAGCGGACCAGCGGGCTGCCGACCCGGACCGTTTCGCCGAAGACGGGCAAACCCTCCAGCAGCGACACCGACAGCAGCCGCATTTTGGGCGACTGTTCATCCGCCACATTGCCGAAGTTCAGCGAGAACACCCGGCCGTTGCCGTCGATGACGTATTGCGGCAGACCGGTCAGCGGATGATAGACGAAACGCTGATGGTTGCCGTTGGCGTCTTCTACCGCCACCAGCGGGAAGAGGGTGGAATCTTCGTCCGAACCGTCTTCCGCCACCACCAAAGGCGCAAAACGCAGCGCTATCGAACCGTCCAGCGAAGCGATGACATAATGCCCGTCCGGATTCTTGCTGAACCAAATCTGTTCGCTCTCGAACAAGACCGGTTCTTCATCATCTTCATCCACTTCCGGCAAAGGGAACAGACGGCCCTGATCGTCGATATAGGCCAATCCGGCCGCATCGCGGATGATGCGTTGGCAGCCCGGTACGCTCCAGCCCTCGCCGAGCCAGCCGATACCGTCTTGGTCGGAATAATAGCTGCGGCTCCAGACCAGCGGCAGGATGCCTTCAAAGGCAAAGTCGGTTTCATTCTCCAAAAACTTCAACCCGTGAATCGGATTGACCGGGCGGCCGGCACCAGCAGCATTTTTACAGGAAATACAGGGTTTGGGCGGCAGTTTCTTCTTGAACTTGTTGTTCATGTGGAACATATCGCCGGCGCGTATGATGTGGCGCTTGCGGATTTTAACCGAAGAGGAGTGCATCATCGGCCATGCGGGTTTGGTGGCGGTGCGTGAAAGCACACCCTTGCGGCCCGGAAGGGCGGGTTCGTCGCCGGTAGTGCGGTTGGTTTTACTGGCCTTAAAGACGAAGGCGGGCTTGCGGTTGAGTCGGACGTCTTTGGCAACGGTTTGGGCGTTGCCCAAGTCGGCGAAGAGCGGGAAGGGGATGGGCGGTGTGACAGGAGGTGCAGGAGGTGGCGCCCAGCAGAAATCGGGGAGGGTACAGATTACATAGAAGTCGCTGTCTTTACGGGCGATTTTATTGAATGCCATGGCGGCTTGCTCCTGTTGGGGATGGGGTCGTCTGAAAGGGGGATGAATGAGGACTTAGAGTTTCAGACGACCTATGTGTGGTTTATACGTGTGCTGCCAAAGATGGCGGGATTGGGATAAATTCATCCTGCGAATCCCGACAGGCTTGAGCGGCCGCGATTTGGTCTGCCCGTTCGTGTCGGGCGATAAATCTGAGCTGGCATGCCGCAATTTCCAGTTCCTCCGGAAAAGATGTGCGGTAGCTGCAATCAATGCGGCGTTGTTCTACATCGACGAGGATGGTGTCCAATACCATATCTTTGCACAATGACGAGTTGGTTGCCGTATGGGCGTGGACGAACACGGTTTCTACCGGCAAATCAACGGTAAATCGTTGGTTGGGTGCTTGGAAGGAATGCACCATGCCGGTAAAAGTCAGTTCGTAAATATGGTTGGGTTTCAGATGGGGAAGTTGCAGCGAGGGATGGGCGCCGTTCCAATAAGCCATAGAAAAATCTTCAGGCAGTAGTGGGGCACGATTGGCTATCCATTGCGCATCGGCAGTGCCGGTATGTTTGGCTCGCAGTGCGAAATAACGGGGCATAAAGCCGAAGCCTTCGGGCGCGGCCTTATCGGACGGATCTCGCACGGGGTGTGCGGGGTCGTAGATTTGATGCGCTTTCAGCGTCCGCTTGAACCCGTTTTTTTTGAGTTCGGCCTTCGGATAGTAGCCGATACCGATGGCGTTCTGTTGATAGCCTGTGTGGTCGTCTTCGACTGCACTGCCGCCAAAGGCAAACTCATAGCGGATAGGCAGGGAAAGGATGGGGTCGGGTTCGCTCAAAGACCATCCTGCCGCCTCCCGCACCCAGTAACGTTCCCCGGTAAGCGCCAGGCTTTTTTGGTAATCGCCGATATTTACAGATACGGTAAATTGCCGAGAGGGGACATCGTCGGGTGCATAGGCGGTGGCATTGACGACCAAGTCGGTTTTGGGTTTGTAGAGGCTGAAGTCGCTTTCAAACTGAGTCGAGGTTTGCGAAGGATCGCCGTAATAGGTATCGGCAAACGTGAGCGGCGTTTGCTTACGGGCAAACGCAAGCTCCGTTTTTCCTGTTTCCGGGTCAATTTCAAACTCGTAGCTGACTTTGGCGACGACTACATCATAAGCTCGATCTGTTTGGTCGATGTTTTTAAACTGCTGCGTATGAAAGCAGGTAAAGTTCTGCAACTCAAACATGGCGTATCTTCTCTAGTTGATATCGACTTTTTTGCCGTCGATGTCCACTACTTTGGTGCCGACGATCTTGATCGTTTTGCTGACGATGCTGATTTTGTTTTTATCAATCAAAATCATGGAACTACCGACTTGTATGGTAATTTTCTTGCCTGCGGACAGGGTGATGTTTCGACCTGCGTTGAGGCCGATGTTCATACCGGCGTTGAGACCCATCACCAAGCCGACGCTATGCATTTCTGCGCCGACGACATTGGTCATCCAGCCTGCCCCGACGTTCAGCATATAGCCAGCACCGATGTTGGTCATCTGTCCGATGCCGACATTGTTCATACCGTTCAGGCTGACGGTTTCCTGTTTGTTGCCGCCGATACTGCTGACTTCGTTGGCAACAACGGTCTTGTTGCGGTTGGCGCCGACGGTCAGCGCTTGGTTTTTGCCGACAGCAACGTTCTGGTCTTGTCCGACAGTCAGCGCTTGGCTCTGACCTATGCCTACTTTTTCGTTCAAGCCAACAGAACGGCTGCGGTTTTTACCCACATTGACGCTTTGGTCTTTACCTACGCTGGTACTTTGGTTGTCACCCACACTAATGCTTTGGTTTTGGGTAATGCTGGAGGTCTCGTTTTGACCCACCGATTTTGTGCGGTTTTGGGTAATCGAAGCCGTTTCGTTTTTTTGGACGGTTTTCGCCCGATCGCCTACTACCGTAACCGTTTCGTTGTTACCGATCGTGGTGGTGCGGTCGTTGTTGACGTTACGGGTTTCGTTATTTTTAACCAGGGAGGTCAGGTCTTTTTGCGCTTGGAAATTGACCATCTCGGAACCGGCAGTATCGTTGAACATCAATTCGTTGAAGTTGGACAATGGCGAATTGAAACTCTTGCTTTTGATACCGGACTGCTTGGCCGCGGCAGGAAAGCCCCATGGCGGCGACATTGCGCTGTTGTACAGACGACCCAATACAATCGGCCGGTCGGCATCGCCGTTGATGAAGTCAACCAGCACTTCTTCACCGATACGCGGTGTGTTGATAGAGCCGTATCCCGCTCCGGCAGAACCTTGCGTTACCCGAACCCAGTTGGAGCTGTTTTCATCCATTTTGCCGTAGCGATCCCAATGGAATTGGACTTTAATATCGCCATACTCGTTGGTATAAACCTCTTCTCCGGCAGGACCTGTTACCGTAGCAGCCTGTGTACCCAATACTTTGGGTTTCGGCGTTTTGAGGGGAGGGCGGTATGGGTAGGATTTGGGCAATACGCGGAACGAAATTCTGAATTTGCCGATACGGTCGCCGGTAGTATAGCCGGCTTCTTCAAAATCATAATCTGCTTTCAGAATGGTGTATTCGGTATTGGATGAGGAATGCGGGTGTTTGCTCAGGGTAAACGTATAACCCGGAGCTACCGTCAAGGCAGTACCCGAACCGGTAATGATCTTGGTTTGGCTTTTCAGATCTTCACTGCGCACCTGACTGTAATTTTGTGCTTCGGATACATCGCTAAAGCCGGTATAAAAATCATAATGTTCCATAGGAACAGAACTGAAATCGTGAACCGAATCAGAAGATTTCATTTGGACTTTGGCGTTTTTATAGTTGTATTCTTGAGTCACGAACTGACTGGATTTCAAGGCATCCCGTTCTTCCCATACATCGATATAGGCGATGTTGGGTGCGCCGGGCGCAGTATTTTTGGAATGGTAAGGAATGTTGGGAGAAGGAATGGCTTCTAGAGTACCGACATCATCAGAGATAACCAGCTCGTGCGAACCGTTGCTGTGGGTAAAATAATAGTAGATGCCTTCCTGTTCAAACAGGCGGTTTAGGAAATTAAAACTGTTTTCCTGATATTGGACACAAAATCCTCTGGTACGATAGCCTTTTTGGCATTTTACCTGGAAGGGGAAGCCGAACGGCGACAAGACTTCATTGGCAATATCCAGAACGGACTTGTCGACAAATACCCTGCTGTCCGTATTTTGGGTGAGATACCACATAAACGGACGGGCTGTACAGGTGTAGGCATGATAGTCTTCTTCGTCTTCATCTTCGCCAATGTAACCGAAGTCGGTAACCAAACCGTTCAGATAGCGCGGGCTGCCTGCTTCTGTGTCAATTTCCAATGTTATAGGCTGACCAATAATATCCTTGCCTTGCAAATTGGAATCTTTGGAAACCAAAGTAATATTAAATTCAAAAAGGTTGGAAACAAATTCTGTTCCAAGCATTTTTTTGAATAAAAGTTGTGATCCCAAAGGTGTATGAGCAACGACTGTTCTATTCATTTCGGGAAATTCCTTGTTGACATTAAAAACCAATTTCGCTTGAGTGTCGGTTTTTCTATTTTCAATCATGCATAGGGTTGCGGCAGAAGCATGTTGGAATGAGTGGTTTCAGACGACCTGCTTACATTCTCATTATGACCATTAAACGCACTGAAAATTCCTTAATTTGTTTAAATTAAAGGGATTGAAGGCTGTGGAAGTAGTAAATTCAAGTACAACGTTTTTGCCTTGGATGTTGTATTCGACAACGGTAGTGTTTCCTGTCTGGCGAATGATTTTCCCTTTTTCAATCAGGCGGAATATTGACCACGGCCCGGTTGAACTGATACCCGCACTATTGATTTGAGGAGAGGAAATATCTATTTTTGCCAAGGCGTTTTCTTCTTTTGAAGGCCAAGTAAAGGTTGCAGGATTGACTGGACCGTGACTGTATACATAGCTTTTCCCTGCATAAGAAACATTCACACTTTCCAAGCTGGAGTCAAGAATCAAGACTTTGACTGTAAAGTCAAAAGTGGGTGTTTCCGAGCCTTTGTCAAAATATCCTTGTCGGATTGCCGCTATGTCGTTCAGCCTGGAAAAACGGTCTTTAAATGCGCTGTTTTTAGCAGTCAAAGTTTCCAGTTTTTCTGAACGTGCCAATACGGCGGCTTCACCTGATAAATTGGTAAACTTGCTGTACATGCCGTTTGGACCAAATATGTTGGTGAAGCTTTCTAAGGCAACATTGTTTTCAGAACCTCTGTCAAAAGGGTAACCCTGTTCGTGTATTTCTTGGCAACTGTTTGTTACGGTTGCCAACTGTTTTTCCAAGGTGGACATGAGCTTTTCATCAACAATTTTGTCGGTGTTTTTCAAAATAATCTCAGAAAAGCTGTCTAACATTGGGCGGAAGGGCATAGGAAGACGGTTTACTTCAGCTTTGTATTTCACAAACGGATCATCAGGAGGCAAATCTACCCCTTTTTCGACTGCGACATTAACGGCAACCAAATAAACGTACAAATCATTAATGGCTTCAGTAACGCTGTTAATTGCCGGAGGTTGATCATTTGTGGTTTCAGTTAAACTATGGAAATCCGCAAAAGCATCATCAACGGGAGTGGCCAGTTTTAAAGCAGACAATTCATTTTTTACATTTGCCTCTCCTTCAGCATCTAGGAGCTTTGACAGTCCTGCTCTATTTAACCAGTCGGCAATTTTACTGTCTGCTTTATCCGTTATCTTTTTATCAATGGTAAGCGTCGTATTGTCGCTGATACCTTTGATAATATTAACTAAAGGAGAATTTTTCTCTGATAAAAGCTTGGCAATCTGAATACTTTCTCGAGATGACTTGGGCGTAACCAATGACAAATCAGACAAATAGTTATTCCATGCCTTGATGTAATTGCCGAAATAAAGCTTTTGAGCATCTGAAAGAACAGAAGCTTTGCTTTGGCTTTGTGATGCATAACTACCCAATACCCAGTTGTCTTCATTAAAAAACTGTTCTGCCGACTTGACCATAGTAGGCAAGACTTTGGTAATGTAAGCCTCTTTGGTATAAATGAAGTTAATCGGTTCTTTTAAAGCTCCGCCGGTTTTGCGACGAAACAATAAGTGACTTTGTACGCCGCCCATGCTTGAAAAAGAAACAGGTGTGATTCCTTCTTTGCCTGAGAGAGCAACTGTGTTGATGGTATCTTCCAGTACCATAGTGGCAATATCTCTTTGTGCAATTTCCTGCCTGCGGCGTTCTACCAATTCTTCATCATAGGGTACGCTGGGAGTAATGCTTTGTTTGGAAAGTATTTGGTTTAAAGCTTTCTCAAGAGATTTTTTCTGTTGCTCACTCATGCCTGAAGATTCTGCTTTAGACAAATTAGTCATCAGCCAGTTTTGCATAAAAGCGGCATCAAAATGCTCTTTGTCGTACATCATTAGATAAGCTTTTAAAGCATTGTAACCATTGATGCCGTCTGAGCCGCTGGTTGTACGCAGAAGCTCATCTAATTTGAAACTGATTAACGGCATCACATTGTCTTGAAGGATTCTTCGGTAGGCAGATTCCCCAACGTCTTCCATTTGCCCGCCTTGATAAAGGCCCATACGATAGCTGAGGGGAGGGGAGGACAGATCGGGAATTTCTCTACTGCTGGTTGTATCTTTGACATGTTCTGCAAATGTTACTGCTTTAAGTAGGTCGGGAGCTTCAGTGTATTTTTTCGCCTCTTGACCCAGTTTGGTTGCTTTATCGCCAACCTGCTCAAGATATGAGCGATTATTCGAATAACTGTTCAGCATCATGGCTAAGCAGGCAGCGACTATGGTGACAATAGCTCCAATGCCTAACCAATAGAGCATTTGTTTTTTGACAAACCAAGATTTATTTTCTCCCGCCAGGTTTGCTTCACTAAGGATGACGTCAGAGAACAGCCTGTGCAGGAAAAAGCTTCGCTCGTTGTTTTGAGTTTTGGTTCGATCCGAATCCAAGTATTTTTTCGATAATTGGAAATCGTTTTGCAAGCCATCCAATATGGGATTGAAATGTTGTCCCGTTTGGGTACCGCTTGAGAAATAAACACCTCTCCACGAGATAGGTTGCTCAAATTTTGAAGATTTAGATAATTCTTTAAATAGAGAAAGTACCGCCTGATTAAGACGTTCAAATTCTTCAGGGAAAGCAAAAGCCGCTGCTTTATCTTCAGAAGATTCCAATTGATGGATGGTGCCCAACATAGAAGAGCGCAATTTATCAACAACTTCCGATAAAGCATTGGAAGCAGTGGCAATTGGAGTTTCCATTCCTTCGGTATCAGAAAGAGAAATACCCAAATATTGGTTTCTTTGTTCTTCCGTCAGATGATCGAAGAATTTGTCAAAACCATGCAGCAAATCCAGTTTGGTTATCATAAGATAAACAGGGAAATGTATACCTAATTTGGTATGCATTTCGTGGATTCTTTTGCGAAGTTCTGCAGAAATTTCGGTAATATTGGTTTTACCGCCTAAAAGGTCATCCACTCCTACGGTAACTACTACACCGTTGATAGGTTGTTTGGGACGGTAGCGCTTCAGTAGGGATACAAATTCTTCCCAGTCGCTGGAGTCCTTATTGCTGTGGTTGTCATGTAAAGACAATCTGCCTGCAGTATCGAGAAGTACGATTTCATCGGATAAAAACCAATCGCAATCGCGCGTCCCTGCCAAGCCGCTTACAGATGTTCCTAAAGTGCTTTCTAGAGGGAAGTTGAGACCAGAGCGTTTTAATGCTGTTGTTTTACCAGAACCGGCAGCACCTAAAACAACGTACCACGGCATTTGATAAAGATATTGCCCCTCTTCCAATCTTGCCAATAAACTATTTTTAGATCTGGAAAATTTTGCGTTTTTCAGTACTTTATCCATTTCGGCAAAATGACGACTCATTGAGCTGACATCGCTTGCATTTTTTAAAATGGGTTCTTGTGCTGCACGAATTTCCTTCAGTAAGGCAGCGTTTCGACGTGATTCACGATATTGGCGAAATATGGCTTTAGCCAACCAAATGCCGATAATGGCTGCACACACGGCAAGGCGAATAGTCTTGTTTGCTAAAGGACGGATTTCACCTATGGAAATCAGTGGGCCGATAAACCATACCAATATAATCAGACCGGCGATACCCAGCATTACCCATAAAGAACGGGAGCCTAGAAAATAAAGAATTTTTTTCATATTTGTTTTTCCGTATCAATCCAATTTCAGATTATTGATGTGTACTTACATCACTGCTTGGCTGAGTAGTGGAAGTATTGGTTTTTACTTCTACTTCACTACCCAGTTTGGGGCCGGTTCCAGTTGTGAATAGGGTAATTTCAACCCTTCGGTTTTTGGCTCTATTTTCCAAAGTATCATTTGGAGCAACAGGATCGGTCGAACCACGTCCCTCTGAACGAATACGAGCTCCGCCATTTTTGATGTAATTCAATAAAATTTCTTTTACTGCATCTGCACGAGCTTGAGAGAGATGCCAGTTAGATGGGAAGTTCAAGCTCTGAATGGGCTGATTGTCAGTATATCCGGTCACTACGATTTGCCCTTCTACGCTATCCAAAGCTTGGCTGACTCTTGCCAATACAGGGTAATATTGGTCTTGAATTTGTGCAGAACCAGACTCAAAGAGACCGTCACCCAAAATAGTGACTGTACTTCTATCTTGAAAGTCTTCTACAGAGACTAGCTTTCTAGCAATTTCATTTTCCAATAAAGGACGTAGTCGGACAGTACTTTGTGTTTCTTGCTGTTTAGCCGTAACAGAAGGGAGTTTGAGATTGTTAACTTTTGTACTGGCAACATCAAAGTCATCACCTAAAGACCATTGCATTGCAAAATAGCCCACCCCCAAGACGACTGCCCCTAAAACACCTACAACCCATAAAGGAATAGAAAGCCTTTGTTTTCGTTGGATAGTATTTGTGATTATTGGATTGTGTTTGAAAAGATCGGCAGTTTGATCCGGTCGTTTACTATGAATTAAAGCGAGCAAATCTCTTTTGATTTTGTCGATTTCGAGTTCGCCGCTATTTAACACTTGATATTTGCCTTTGTAGCCAAACTGCAAACACAAGTACATAAACTCTAATAAATCAATATTCTTATCCGGATCCTGTTTCAAATTTTGAATAATCTCAAAAAAACGTTCCCCGCCCCATGTTTCGTCATAAAAAGATACCAACAGACTGTTTTTTGACCAGGTTTCATCTGCCCAGCCTGCACGAACAGCCAATTCATCTACGAATGTACATAGACAGTATTTTGCAGCTTGGATAGCGTCGTATCTTGCTCCATTTTTTTCAGCATTTTCTTCAAAATTATTGATTAAGAGAGAAAATTTGTTGATCAAACTGTCCGTAGACAATTGACTGGTAGTCTGCTGCATCGCATTGACTAAGATAAAAACCGGTTTGGCCGCCTCAATCAATGGGTTATAAATATTTGTGGTGCTGTGAGCAGCATTATTCTGGTTATCCATAATGAAATTCCAAATTGAACCAAATTAACTTAAAGACTTGATTGCCCAAAATTCAACATCTAAATTCGGAAAATTACCGGCTAAATGGAAGGCCATGCCTGATGAAGTGTCAAACATGTCCCACAGCTCGTGCTTTTTGTCCAATTCAAAATAGACATAACCGCTATGGTATGGCAATTCTCGGGGTGCTACAGACAAAGCATGAACCCTGATTCCAGGTAGGTGGTAAGCAACCAATTCTTTTACTTTCTCCACAGTACCTATTTTTACTACGCTCGGAATTTTTTGGCGCAATGCTTCGTTCGGCATATCGGCTTTGATAGCAAGGACAAATGAGGCTTTATCCAATAGGCTTTGATCTGGTGTTTGAGCAACGCGAGTGGCTTCATCACGCATATCCAGCGGAATCCTAATCGCGCGTTGTTCAAGAACGATGGATAACGATTTACGCAGATTGAAAAATAATTTGCCAAAGCATGAGGCTAGGTCATTATGCTCATAGACAGGGATATCGCCTACTTTGCGAGAAGGCAGGAAGGTCATTAAATCAGCACATAGTTTGGATAAATTAATGAATAATTGTTCAGGGTGCGTTTGTCGTGCCCCTTCATTTTCATGATGCAAATATGCCAAATAACGATTAATGGTTTGAAGCATCATGAAATCCATAACTTCAACAGAGCCGCCGGTATTAGGATCGTTCACTGCATTGGCCAGACTATTGCTTTTTTGCATCAATAAACCATAAATTTCTGAAATATAAGCTTTCAGGTGTGGTTGTTTTTGGCTTCCGAGGCAAGGCGGGATATATGATTCATCTAAAATAATTTCAAAGTCTGCAGAGCTGGATCGGATAAGCGCAATGGGCAGGGCAGTTTGTCCGCTGGTTAAGTCGTTTTCTAAAACCAACATCGGATTAAGATCTGCCAGTGTTACTTGGCGACCATCTAATTCAGTATTTGTAGTGTCTGCTAGAGTTTTATTAAAAGCTTTGTAGCGACATGAGTCTGAAGAGTCCTGATCTGGGAAATAAATCTCATTATTTACAGAAGAAGGCAGGGTAACGGCAAGGCAGATTTTGGTGTCTTTAATATTTGCAGGAACTTTTAAACTCAAATTCTCAAGCTGTTTTTGAGAGAATAAAAATACAGAACCATCAGGAAAAACACCTTCTGCTTCATTAATACCGATTACCCCCCGTTTGAGGCCGTCTGAATTTAATACCAGCGAAGAGAATCCCCAAAAATGACCCTCTTGAGAAACGGCTAATTGGCGTAGACCGGATTCAAGGTAACGTTCAAATTGTTGGAAATGTTGAGGGGTAATAAAGATACCCTCCGACCAAACTACTTTTGCTTCTATTGCCATGCCTTTTATCCTTAATCTTTTAGTTATTATTTTTCTTCACGGAAAACGCCTTTGCTAAGGTCATTGCCGTATTTACGAGTTTTTCCATTTTCTTTAATTTTTTTATCGTCAGGGTGCCGTTCTTTATATTCTTTCAACAAGTCCTTCATTTCTGACTTTGATAACTGGGTTAATTTATTTTTGCCGACATTTACATAGAAATAATGTTTGCCAAACTGATACCATTTTTTCTTCTGCTTCAATAATACCAATTGCCATTGACTGTTATCCAAATCTCGATAACTTGCGACTACACCCAGATATTTCAGGTGGGAATCCATTTTAATCGGCAATATGGTAACTGTATCAGGATGCAGCATGAATTGGTTTTGCTGGATTAACTTCTCACCTAAATTTTCTTTGGCGTTGTTGGTAAGTTCAAAATAGTTTGATTTTTTGAACTCCCCGTCAGAAGACAACTGATATAAATCCAATCTGATGGGAGAAGGTTGGCCAACTATATTAGGATTCGCATCAGGGGAAACTATGATTTGTACATCAATTTTTTCTCCGCTCTCATCAGATTCTTTAGGCGGTTTATGGTCGGAAGCACATGAGCTTACCATTAAGGATATCATTAAGAATGATATATATTTTATTAGTTGTTTATGCATCTTAAATTGCCTTCAAGTCCATCAGTATTGATTACGTCTGACAACAAATACTTCAATCAGTCATGCAATATATGACTACTGGAGAAATAAATAGGTTCGTTATAATTAATTAGAAAGACTAAATTTTTTTAATATTTTCTAAAATTATAAAGTATTTTTCTTGCGAGGTTTATATTTATATTGATAAGTAAAGTCATGGTTACTTGCATCAATATTTACACTTAAAACTTGTTTGCCTTGAGTTGCACAAGTAAGCAGTTCACGACTGATTTGCGGTAAAACTGTATTGGTCAGAATCGCATCAATCATGCGGCCACCTGACTCAACTTCTGTGCAGCGCGAAGTAATCAGCTTGAGTACTTCAGGCGTGTAGTGAAGGTCGATACCGTGGTTATCTTTAATTCGGTCTACGATACGGCCTAATTGCAATTCCACAATTTTTGAGAGCATATCGTCAGATAACGGATAGTAGGGAATCACTTGCATGCGGCCTAGTAGCGCGGCAGGGAAAGTTTTCAGCATAGGAGCACGCAAGGCTTTGTTTAAACCTTCCGGAGTAGGCAGCATTTCAGGGTCATCACACATATCCATAATCAAATCCGTACCTACATTAGTAGTCAGGATAATGATGGTATTTTTGAAATCGATATAACGGCCTTCACCATCTTCCATCCAGCCTTTGTCGAATACTTGGAAAAAGATTTCATGCACATCCGGATGTGCTTTTTCTACTTCATCAAGCAAGATGACGCTATAAGGTTTGCGTCGAACGGCTTCGGTCAGTACACCGCCTTCACCATAACCGACATAGCCCGGAGGCGCGCCTTTCAGGGTGGATACGGTATGAGCTTCCTGATATTCACTCATATTGATGGTAATTACGTTTTGTTCACCGCCGTACAATGTATCGGCTAGAGCCAATGCTGTTTCGGTTTTACCCACGCCTGAAGGGCCTGCCAACATGAAAACACCGATAGGTTTGTTGGGGTTATCCAGATTCGCACGTGATGTTTGGATACGACGGGCGATTGCATCCAAGCCGTGACGTTGGCCAATGATGCGTTTGTTTAAAGTATCGGCAAGTTGCAAGACCGCCTCAACTTCATCTTTCATCATTTTGCCGACGGGAATACCTGTCCAGTCAGCTACAACGTCGGCAACGGTGCGGCTGTCCACTAAGGGCATAACCAGCGGTTGGATGCCTTGCAGTTTTTTCAGTTTGTTAACCAACTCTTTTTGGCGGGTATGCAGCTGCTTGGTTTCTTTCTCAGCTGTTCCTTCTTCCGCTTGCATGATTTGTTCACGTACTTCTAACAGCTCAGTAACCAAGTCTGCTTCAGATTTCCATTTGTCTTCTAATTTTTTCAGACGACCTTCGACTTCAGCTAATTCTTTGCCGATATTGGTTATCCGTGTTTCAGAATCGAAACTGAGTTTTTTCTCACGTTCCAAATTTGCTTGTTCAAGTTTTAATGCCTCGGATTTCTTCCGCAAAAATTCAATACTGCCGGGGACAGCATGCTGGCTAACTGCAACTCGTGCGCAAGCGGTATCAATCAAGCCGACAGCTTTATCAGGAAGTTGGCGTGCAGGGATGTAGCGGTGGGAAAGTTTCACTGCTGCCTGAATTGCTTCATCGAGAATAATTACGTTATGGTGTTTTTCCAAAGAAGCATTCAGTGCCCTAAGCATGTTGATGGCTTTGTTTTCGTCGGGCTCATCCACTTGCACCACTTGGAAACGGCGGGTCAGGGCAGGGTCTTTCTCAAAGTATTTTTTGTACTCTGCCCATGTTGTCGCGCCGATGGTACGCAGTTTGCCTCGGGCGAGCGCAGGTTTGAGCAGGTTGGCTGCATCGCCCGTACCGGCTGCCCCACCTGCACCAATCAAGGTATGGATTTCGTCGATAAAGAGCACAATGGGGGTCGGGCTGGATTCCACTTCGTCCATAACCGCTCTGAGTCGTGATTCAAATTCTCCGCTGACGCTGGCACCGGCCTTGAGCAAACCGATATCCAACAGAATTAATTGAACGTCTTTCAATCCGGGCGGAACATCTCCGGCCGCCAGACGCAATGCCAATGCTTCGACGACGGCTGTCTTACCGACACCGGCCTCACCTGTGAGAATCGGATTGTTTTGACGGCGGCGCATCAGGATGTCAATCATTTGCCTGATTTCGGCATCGCGACCTGTCAAGGGATCTATTTCGCCATTTTTGGCTTTTTCAGTGAGATTGCTGCCGTATTTGGCCAAGGCACTTTCTTTGTGGGTAGCGTTAGGCTCAGAAGATAAGGCATTTTGGGTAACTTCAAGATTTTCTTCAGAGTTTGCAGTAATAGCGATGATATTGTTCGCCAATGTTTCAGGTTTGATTTTGAGGAACTCGGATGAAATATTGGCCAAAATGCTCTGCAAAGTCTTATTTTCAAGCATGGTGTAGAAAATATGAGCAGTACGGATTTTGTCGGTACCGAATTTGAGCGAGCTGTATGTCCAAGTTTGCTCGACAAGGGTTTGGATATGTTCGGAAAAATCGATAACGGCAGTAGAACCGGCAGGAAGTTTTTCAACCGCTGTCAATACATCTTTACGGACTCTGGCTTCGTCTAAATTAAAACTGTTGATCAGGCAGAAGATATCGGTTTTCTCGGTTTGCAGCAGTGAATGAAGCCAGTGAACCAACTCAACGTAGCTGTTTTCACGAAGACGGCAGAAGGTGTAGGCATTTTCCAGAGTTTTATACAAGGTGGTATTCAACTTGCCAAATAATACGCTGCGGCTGATGTTTGACATGATGTGTCCTTAATTAAGTTATTCCAAGTATGTCTAAAAATAGTTTGAAAGAAGCTTTTCTCAACAAAGGGGTCGTCTGAAAAAGCTGTTTAATGGTTGCTGACGATCAAATCTTCGGCATCACGGGAAACATTCCCCAGCCAAGTTGTTAAGCCGAGTTGTGTTTGTCCGCCTAAGTCCATGAGCGGTACTTCTTTTTGCATTAAAACAGGCTGTATATCCCATTCATATTCATCTGCGGCAAACAGCCTTACCCACTCCCGTAGGCGGGCGGTATTGATACCGTCTTTGAAGAATGATCGGTAAGCGGGTAGGGTAAGCGGACCGATGATAATGCGGAATTTGCTTTGAACATTGTAAAGCTTGTCGCCCAGCAGCAGGCCATCTCCCAGCGTATAGTTACCCATGATGCCGATTTGCGTTTTTTCTTCCGCAACCTCAACCCAATACCCAACATTGGTTTGAATGGTAACGGGGACTTTGAAATAACGGTTGAGTAATTGCTGAAGATTGGCTGCCGAACGACTTTGCTTCATCAGTAGGCCGGCAAAATAACGCTTGGCAAATTCGTGGATTAAGCCTTTGTTATGTATGGCCGGTGTATCCAGCCCATTAAAGCTGGCGATATATTTCCCAAAACGGTCTTCAGCATTTTTATCTAAAGAAATGATGCTCTGAGCGTTGGCCCATGCCCGATAGAACAAGACAGCCAGACGGTTTTGCAACATATTGGCAAAACCGGTCCATGTCCGGTCGCCGTGTTGGTGTTGACGCTCATAGGCATATTCGGTCAAATGCAGGGGCAGGGGGCCGGATGGGCCAAACAAACCGAATCCATTAATGGAAATTTCCACATAACGTGGCGATAAGGCAACCGATTGGATGTTGCGGGGAGCAAAAATAAGCGATGGCTCTTGGCGAATCCTTATTTTTTCCATTTTCGGGCTGACGGCCTTACCCAATAATTTCCCGCCGGTGACAAATTTGACAGACTCAAGCTGGCGCAAGAGTGAAAAATAATCGTATTTATAGGGCTGAGAGGCAACTTTGTTTAAAAAGCCCGTCAGTTTTTCATCCCATGTATCGTCCAATGCGTCGCCAAAATCTGTTTGAGCGTTAACCGGACTCATACGATTACCCTCTCTCCAACAGCATTCGGCCAAGTAGCCATATGTCCTTGTTGGAGCGTGTCAATTTGAAGCTGTATGAATGAGTTAATCGACACCAAACGTTGGAAGTAATGGTTCAAAACTGAGCCAAACAGGAAGGGATGGATACCGCCCAATTGCGCTTCATCCAGCGTAACCGTGATTTTGATGCCTCGAACAGGTGCTGCAACTCCGTAATGACGGACTACCTTGTTCACAATGGAGGTCTCAATGCGTGTGATCGACTCAATCTGTTTTTTCAGCAAATCATTTTCAGAAGAAACAAACACCATTAAAAGCTCTTTTAAGGTGACGGGTGCATCTTCTTGGTCGATGTTTAACAATGACAGATAGTTTAAACTTAATTGGTTTAAAAACGACCAAAGTGTCCGATCCTCACTCACAGCCGCTTGAGGACGTGTCAATTTAGAAATCAGCTTAATAGAGTTAACCGGCAGGAAACCCTCAATCAGGAAATCGGACTCTCCGTCACGCGGCATCATCAGCGGTAAATCCCTGCTGGTACACCAGGCATCTACGGAAAGATGCTGTATGCCGGAATTGAAAGCGTAATCCCGATTGTCGGCAAGAGACAAAAATACTTCACTGCCCAAGTAGGAAGAACGGAAGCCGTTTTTGACAGAATTTTCCGATGGGACTCTGTCTGCACGCCGTGCTGAAAAATAAGCATGCTGAGTTTGGGCTTCGGGGAAGAGCCCCATATCCGGCGCTTTGTACATCGGTGAAAATGCAACGGTTTGACGGTTGTTGGTGTCAAAACCTTTTACTTGTTCGATGGCGTAGATTTCATAATTTAAAGGTTGTGTACGGTCGATGATGACGTGGTGTTCCTGGTCTTGGATATTTACAGGGAAGCGGGAGCTTTTTTTTCTGAAAAGGTTTACCACAGGCACCGCATTGACGGAAAAATCCTCTACACCAATCAATTCTGTCAATTCAGGTATTTTGTTGCTGAATAAAAATGAAAGACTGAAATAACGTTTGCGATAGGTAATGATTTTTTTATTGACACCCTTATCGTTTACGATTTCTTCCAAATGTTCGGGTAATTTGGGCAAATGTCCGTCATTCTCAGCCTGACGGACAGCCTGTTTGATATCTTTTTGAGCGACAAACAGGAATTTTTCCGGCAGGCGCGCGTATTCCTGCATAATCCGGAATGCACTGACGGATTTATCCAAATTAAACGATAAGGCTTCATCTTCCCGAAATCCCCGATGTTCCGGTTTGGAGGACAACGGGTAATACCATTGTTTGGGGTTCTCATAACTGTGGCAAACGACGCCCACGCATTCGGAGGCCAGTAAAAACAGCAGTGCAGATGATTTAGAAAGTTCCGTACCTAAAAACACAGACAATTCATCCGGCAACATTTCCGAACATGCGCCAGGTACGCTGAGTGAGAAGTCCAAACGCAAGGCAGATTGCACTTTTTTCCCGGCAGATGCCTTGAGCGCGGGAAGCATACTTGGTAAATAGCCGAGCGAATCGGTATATTTGGCTTTTTCTATGCGTAAAGGTAGGATTTCAGTGGTTTTGGTTACGGAAAACGGGCAACTTACTTTGAATTCGTCGATGGGTAATGAGCGCAATACTCTGCCACGTTCCAGTAGATTGATTACGTCGGCGTTGTATTGACCGGTAGGTTCCAAATTGACAATAGCTGCTGCCGGTTTCTGATTGATGAAGTCAGGGTAAACGACTTCCAAGATTCTTTGTACGAAACGGGGATATTCCGCATCCAGCTTGAGTTGGGTGCGTGCAGTGAGAAAGCTTACACCTTCCAATAACCTTTCGACATAAGGGTCGGGGATGTCGGTTGTATCCAGTGCCAATCGGGAGGCGATTTTGGGATATTGCTGTGCAAATTCCCTGCCCATTTCCTTCAGGAAGGTCAGTTCTTTATTGTAGTAAGACAATAATTTGTTATTCAAGACCTATTTCCCCCATCTAACAAGTCAAACAACCCGGTCTCGACATCCATACTGGTTCTCAGCAGGAACTCTTTGGGATAAGGATTGAGTTTTAGGTAACCTTTGACTTCAATAATAAGTTTGTTGTGTAAAGCATCGTCATCATCGTCTACGGTATTTACGATAACTTGCAGGGTTTTGCTTTCAAGGCGTGGTTCGAAATCGATGATGGCCTGTTTGATGTTTTGTTCTACATCCTGCCATTCTATGTCGGAGAAATTCACTCCCGACAGGGGCGGAATGCCGTAATTGAGTGTGGACGAGCGCACGTTAACAGGCAGATTTTTCTCCATGGTCTCTGCTTGCATGTTGCAGGTATTCAGCAGGTAAAGAATATCGCGCAGCACTGCCTGCCGATATTGGTCAAGATTGATGACCTGATCGGGGCGTGCCTCTTTTTTTTTGCGCGGCTCTTCATCTGTCAGTCTGTCAAACAAAGAAGGCAGCAGTTGGTTTCTGAATTGCGACATGATTGATTGCGATAGTCGGAGGATGGATAAGGTTTAACGCTGTTGTCCGAATTTAATATTGCGAATATCCAAGAGACCAAAATCATGGCTGTCGGTATACAGGGTTTTTTGACCCATGCCTGTAAAGAGCTGTTCGGCTACTTCTATCCAGTCTGTTTGCGAGCAGTTCATCAACATATCCGACCATTCGGTTTCTGCATCCGGCAAAACGGCATAGCGAGCGGGACTGGTACATTGGATACATTCGCCGTCGGTAAATTTGATTTCAGACGACCTCCAGATGATGTCGAGCAACGAGCTTGGTGCTTTGAAAGCTATACTTTTAAGAGAGTCCCAAGTTTGCCAATAGTAGTGGCCTTGATAGAAGAATTCATAAACAAAAGCAGTACGTACGTCGCCATCCATAATCCAGTTGCTGTCGGTTTCGGCAACCGATTTATCTGCCAGAAGATAAGTGATGTGCGCCGGTGTACCGTCGATACAGTCGGATAAGGCTTCGTAGTCGGCAGTGAGGGCAGAGCTTTTTTTCTCTGCAACATGAGCAACTAAAGAGAGTTGTTTTTGAAGAATATCGAGTTTGCTTGCGTGCTGTTCCAGAGTTTTGGGTTTTTGCTGTGTTTCCAAGACTGCTTGACGACGCATTTCGGCAGAAATGTTTTCAATAAGGTAGAGCATCAGAGGCTTTTGAGTATCGGGAAACAGTTTTTGGTATTGCCCGATTTGCTTTAAAGCCTGTTCCCATTTGGCACTCAGACAGAGGTATTGAATCAATGCCAAACGATGTTCCTGATTGTCAGGATTTGAACGTACAAGCTCAATCATGTCCGTTAATTTAGTCTTCAAATCCATCCCAGCAACTCCTTATTTATTTGTATAAAGTGTGTAATAGTCGAAACCCGATTAACTTTTCAGGAAGACAGAGGTCGTCTGAAAAGTAAATTTATTGTAATAAAGCCTGACTTAAAACGCCTTTTAAGCCAGGCTTCTGCAGTTAAATGCGCATAGTGGTTATGCGGATTTGTTTTCTTTGATGTTGAAGGCCATTTGAACTTCAGCGCCTTTAGAACCTTTATCGGTTTGTTCCCAATATTGGTTTTTCACTTTGGCAGCTTGGAATGAATAACGCATTTTCAGCGCATCGTTGTCTTGTACACCGATGAATTTCACGCCGGTTACCAAGACATCTTCCAAAGTAGTGCGCGAATATTCGATCTGTTCGCCACCGGCTTTGCATACGGAAATTTCTACTTTGCTCAAGTGTTGGCCGGTAGCACAGTTTTTCAGAATGGTCGGAGCGGCTTTATCAATAGCGGCAACTACGGTCAAGTCATTGAAATTGACTTTACCGGCACCACCGCCACCACCGCTGGTCATCGAACCGGGTTGCTCGGCACCCCAGTCAAAACTTTCGATGTTGGTCCAGTCTTTGTGGTTGGAATCTTTTGATTCGCCGTTAACACCTTCAACTTTCATGAACATATCAATAGCCATGTTTTTACTCTCCTTGTTAAAAGGTTAAAAAAATTAAGGGATTTAACAACAGGGCATGAGCATGCCCACCTAAATAAACCAAACCCGACTATTCCTGTTTAGCCGAAGGCAGTTTGGAAACTAAGCGCAATGAAACGGTAAGGCCTTCGAGTTGGTAGTGCGGGCGCAGGAAGAATTTGGAAGTGTAATATCCGGGATTGTCTTCAACTTCTTCCACAACCACTTCAGCAGCGGCCAACGGTTTACGGGCTTTTGTTTCTTGAGTGGAGTTAATCGGGTCTCCATCTACATAATTCATAATCCATTCGTTTAGCCAACGTTCCATGTCTTCACGCTCGCGGAACGAACCGACTTTGTCGCGTACGATACATTTCAGATAGTGCGCGAAACGACAGCACGCAAACAGGTAAGGCAGACGCGCAGACAAACGGGCGTTGGCGGTAGCATCCGGATCATAATATTCAGACGGTTTATGCAGCGATTGAGCACCAATAAACGCGGCCAAGTCAGTATTTTTACGGTGAATCAACGGCATGAAGCCCAGCGCTGCCAATTCGGCCTCGCGACGGTCACTGATGGCGATTTCGGTTGGACATTTCATATCCACACCACCGTCATCCGTCGGGAATGTGTGGCAGGGAAGGTTTTCAACGATACCGCCGGACTCAACGCCACGGATAGAGGTACACCAACCATAATATTTAAATGAACGGTTAATATTTACCGCCATTGCATAAGCCGCATTGGCCCATGTGTATTTATTGTGATCCGCGCCTTCAGTTTCTTCTTCGAAATCAAACTCATCGACAGGGTTCGTTGTGGCACCGTAAGGCAGACGGGATAAGAAACGTGGCAGAGCCAAACCGATATAACGCGAATCTTCGGAATCACGCAGGCTGCGCCATGGGGCATATTCGGCATTTTGGAAAATTTTGCTCAAATCACGAGGATTGGCCAACTCTTGCCAAGATTCCATCTGCATCAGTTTGGGGGATGCGCCGGCGATGAACGGACAGTGTGCAGCGGCAGCAATTTTTTCAAGACTATTGAGCATTTCCACATCGGGTGCAGAGTGATCAAAATAGTAGTCGCCAATCAAACAGCCGAAAGGCTCGCCACCAAACTGGCCGTATTCTTCTTCATAAATGCGTTTGAATAGGGGGCTTTGATCCCAAGCGGTACCTTTGAAGCGTTTTAAGTTGCGGGCAACTTCTTTTTTGGAGATGGGCAATACTTTGATTTTCAACAAAGTATCGGTTTCGGTATTGGTAACCAAATGATGCAGGCCGCGCCATTCGCCTTCCAGCTTTTGGAAATCTTCATGATGCAAAATCAAATTGATCTGTTCGGAAAGTTTTCTGTCGATCTCTGCAATAATCGCTTCGATGGTTTGATAAGTGTCGTCTGAAATAGTAATGGCGTTTTGCAAAGCTTGCTGTGCCAGTGTCGCTACGGCATTATTGACAGCACTTTTGGCTTCTTCAGTTTTGGGTTTGAATTCTTTTTGCAGCAGCTGTTCAAATTCATTTGCGGCAAACACACTTTTCGCGCCGCTGTCCCCTTGGATGTCTAATTGCTTTTCAGTCATGATTCACGCTCACTTTATTGATTTCATCTGAAATTACTGCTCGTCTTTGGTTGTTGCTTTAGGTGCGGCTGCAAGGCTTTTCAGCAGCTCACTGTCTCCCAAGACTTTTCCGATTAATTCTTCAGCACCGCTCTTACCATCCATATATGAAAGCAGATTGGCAAGTTCTGTACGCGCTTGTAGGAGTTCGTTTAAAGGACCTACTTTTTTGGCTATTGCTGCCGGAGAGAAATCATCCATGCTTTCCAATTCAAGCTCTACATTCAAGTTGCCTTCCCCGGTAAGCGTGTTTTTGACATTAAATGCGACACGCGGTTTGAGGGCTTTCATGCGTTCATCGAAATTATCTACATCAATTTCCAAAAATTTACGTTCGGCCAATTCAGGTAGCGGCTCTACGGGTTTCCCGACCAAATCTGCCATCACACCCATAACGAATGGAAGCTCAATTTTTTTCTCAGAACCGTAAAGTTCTACATCGTACTCAATCTGTACGCGAGGCGCCCGGTTGCGGGCAATAAATTTTTGTCCGGATGATTTGTTTCGTGACATATTCAATGACCTTTAAATGATAAAAGTTGTTTATTTAAACGAACTTTAAATATTGCGGATAGACTAGCTTATTCGTTGGAAGTTCCCGTTTCTTCGTCCTGCTTCCCGATCAAAACTTCCAGATTGGCAATGCTTTCAGGACTGATATCTTTCATGATGTCGTAGAAGTTCATATTCATTTGCCGCTGTACCCTGCGGATAAATAACGGGGCAGGGTGGCTGGGTTCCAGCGTTTCAAAGTAAATGCAGATTTTTTCCAAAGCCAAATCGACATCAGCCCGATTTTTGATATTCAGACGACGCCATGCATCCGCTTCTTGAAGGGTCGATTGCTCTTGAGCAACAGTCGAAACGGGTGTTTCAGCGGGTTGTTCTGTTTGTTCAGCCTGTTGCAGCTGCGGGGTACTTCCATCGTTGTAATTGATGGCTTTGTGGATCAGGGTAAGCGGTTTTTGAATCACTTCAAAATTGAGTGAGTGTTCGTCGTGCAGCTGGGTCGAGAAAGTATTTTGAATATCTTTCAGATGGTCTAATGCCTGGATTAAGGCAATCAATTCCGGTTTGCCGGTATCGGCACTTACCCTGATATCGAGCATCAAACGTTCTTTGCCGCCCGGATAGCTTTGCGGGTCATTGCCTTGCAAGACAGAAACTGCTTCTTTAACGGTAATAGGCTGTTGGGTCAGCCCGTTTACTAATAATTTGGCTGAAAATACTTCTTTGGCGATGCCGTCATGCGTAGTGAATGCACTTAGTGCATTGATTCGATAAAACGGGTCGGGTTCGCCGTCTTCATCTTCGAGCTTCGGATATAGGGATTTCCAATACAAATCCACATTGGTTTTGATGGCTTCACAACCGGCGCAAAAGCCAACCAGGCCATGTTTTGCAGTGAGCGCCTGTGTGTAATAGGACAAAACATGAAGGTCTTTCGATTCAGCCAGCAATTGATTGCACAGCTTCTCTACTGTTGCCCAATCAGGCTCTTCAGCAGGGATGATGGTGTCGCCATATTGCCTTTCCGGTTTCCCTTCGGCAGCGCTTTGAAGCTCTAAAAAGCGGCTGTCGTATTCAATGTTTACCCCTTCAGGGGTATCGGCGGAAATAGGTTCTGCCCATAAGGGAAATGTATTCATCTATTTATAATCCAAATATTTTATTGAACAGGGAGCAGGTGGGCTCCCCGTCTCTTTCTATATGGTAACCGCTTTCGCAGTCCAGCCAAAAGCTGCCAATGTTATCTGATTTAGATAAAAAATTAAGGAAAGGCTCGGGTAACGGATGGTCAGACTTATAAAGTGTACCTAAACAATTTGTTATAATACATTTACCATTTATTAATGTTTGGTTAAAAAAATCTATGTTTTGAGAGAAAAAATTAATGGATTTTAACTGTTCTGGAAGGGAATAAGGTTTTTGGAACAGTAAAAAAGGATATTGCCGACCTGTTTGGTCTGAACTGAGTGCCGTTAGCCCAATATAGGTAATGCTATCAGGCGGTTTAATGCAAAACAGCCAAATCCGCGATACAGAAAGCGCCTTTCGGGTAAACGGAATGAGTTTGTCTTGGTTGTTGCAACGATCAAACCATCCATCCCAAAAGTTTTTATCATTAGATTGGAGATTTTCAGAAACAATAAAATCACGAGACTGATTTAGTTTTCCGAAAAAGTAGATTTCGCTTTGCTGCATAAATAACAATCACATAATGTAAAATTAACGGATGATAAAGTTACTTAAGGTATCGATTATGCTTTGGCTATGAGTTATATCTGCCATAGCCACTGTATATATACTTTACCATAATTTTGGTTTATGTATTAATATATTTTTTCCTTATTAAAAGAATAACTAAAGTAATATTTGTATGATAAAGAAGTATTTGTGGAACATTTTTTATTATTTTAGTGTCTTACTTTACAATTTATTTGCAGTTTGTTGTTTGTTATAATCTTCGCGTTGTGTCATGCTATTTTCAAAATATAGTGGATTAAATTTAAACCATTACGGCGTTGCCTCGCCTTAGCTCAAAGAGAACGATTCTCTAAGGTGCTGAAGCACCAAGTGAATCGGTTCCGTACTATCTGTACTGTCTGCGGCTTCGCCGCCTTGTCCTGATTTAAATTTAATCCACTATATATTCAAAAGCGATTTTGATCCAAACTTGTAAATCTGTAAGCAACTTAGGTTTTCCATTTCAATATCAATAGAATCTCGACGGAGGGAGTAAACCCATGGCCTCTTTCGGTAATACTTTCGGTATTCTCATCCCCAAACCTGAAGCACCAGCCATGGTGTCTCAAGGCTCTGCCAATCCACCTGAGCCGCTGACCAATGCAGCCGGACCAGTGGATGTGATAGAGATGGTTGCCGATGTTGCTTCCACTGCCCTTTCCATAGTTGCGCCTGATTCTGCTGCAGCCGATGCAGTTGATGCTATATCCGAACTGGTTTCCCTTGCGTCCATGATACCCGGTCAGCCGGGCCCCAAGCCGCCTTCCCGTAAAATGGTCAGTGGTTTTAGCGGCGGCATGGGCATGGGCTTCGATGGCGGGGTAGTTACCTCGGGTCATGGCCACTGTATTCCTTGTAAGGTAGCTGCTGCTATCGGTAACCCCGTAAACGCAGTGCTCGGTATCAAAGTCCTATTTGACGATACCGAGACCGACTTTGCCTTTGATTCCCCGCTTCCCCTTGTTTGGCAGCGCAGCTACTATTCCGACCAAATAGGCAACGGCTGGCTGGGACAGGGTTGGTCGCTGCCGTTCTCCATGCGTCTTGTCCGAACAGCCGACGGTTTCCTTTATATTGATGAGCAGGGCAGGGAAATTTCGTTGCCGGATATCAGCGACGAAGCGGACGAGCCTTATTCCGCAGCCGACGAAGATGAAGACGATCTATATGAGGAAGAGGCCGCACCAAGACCTGCTTCCGCCGAAGAAGATCCCTACGGTCTGGATGACGCCTATTTCGATCCTTACGAACAAATCTTCTTTTCACAGATTTCAGACGACCTCTACCAAATCGCCTCCCCCGACGGCGGCGCACGGCTGCTGTTTGCCGAAGTCGATTCCGGTTGCGGCATTTTCCAACTGGTCGCCCAACTCGACCGCAACGGCCGCCATATCCGCCTCTGCTACGACGACAACGGGCTGCCGCACAGCATTTACGACGGCAGCGGCCGACACTTCCAACCCGTATTCTCCTCCATCCGTCTGAATGACAACGATCCCGACTTCGATCCTGCCGGAGAACGGGACGTCTTCGTTTCCGAAGACGAACGTTTCTACGTCAACCGCCTCACTTCCGTCACCTTCAACGGCAAGGAACTGGTACGCTACGACTACGACGGCTACGGCGATTTGACCGCCGTTTACGGACGCGACGGCAAAAAACTGCGCGGTTTCGCCTACCGCAACCACATCATGGTTGAACACAGCCAGCCCGACGGACTGGTGTCCCGCTACGAATACGACCGTTACGACACCGACGGCAAAGTGCTCAAGAGCAGCAACAACCTCGGCGAAGAATGGACGTTCGACTACCGCAAAGACCATACCGTCGTTACCGACGCATTGGGACGGACGGAAGTGTACGGTTTCGACGAAAACCGCGAACTCGTCTACCGCATCGATGCCGACGGACAACGCAGCGACAGCGAACGCGACAGCTACGGCCGCATTACCGTAGAACGCGATCCCCTCGGACGCGAAACCCGCTATCTTTACGATACCGAAGGCAACGTCATTGCCATCACCGCGCCGGACGGCAGCAGCACCCAAATCGACTACCACGAAACCCTCAACCTGCCGGTTGCCGTCAACGATCCCGCAGGCAGGATTACCGCCTACGATTACGACGAACGCGGCAACCTCGTCAGCATCACCGACCCCGCCGGTTACACCACAAGTTACGGCTACAACGCCCGATGGCTGCCCGAAACCATCACCGATGCCTTAGGCAAAACCCGACACCTACACTACGACACCCTCGACCAGCTCGTCAGCTTTACCGACTGTACCGGCGAAACCACCCGTTTCGGTTACACCGAATACGGCGATCTCGAAACCGTTACCGATGCGCTGGGCCATACCACCCGCCACCATTACGACGCAGCGGGCAACCCCGTCCGTACCGACTATCCCGACGGCAGTCACGAAACCTTCGAATACGACCGCCTCAACCGTCTGACCGCCCATATCGACGGACTCGGTGCCAAAACCGCCTACGAACTCGCGGTGGACGGACTGCCGCTCAAACGCACCAACGCGCTGGGCCATACCTTCGCCTACGCCTACGACAAAGCCCGCCGTCTGACCGTCCTCACCAATGAAAACGGCGAAACCTACCGTTTCGATTACGACCCGACCGACAACCTGATCCAAGAAACCGGCTGGGACGGCAAAATCACCGCCTACGGCTACGATGCCGCCGGACAACTGGTCCAACAGACCGAATACGGCCAAAGCAATAATGAAGGTCGTCTGAAAGAGCGTCCCGAAACTTGGCACATCCACCATTTCAAACGCAACATCCTCGGCCAACTGATCGAAAAACAAAGCCGCAAAGTCTCCAGCCGCAACGGACAAAGCAAAGACGAAGGCATCAGCCGCACCCGTTTCGACTACGACCCGATTACCGGCAACCTGACCAAAGCCCGCAACCAACACAGCAGCGTCGAACTCGCCTACGACGAACTCGACCGCCTCATCGGCGAAACCACCGTCCATAACGGCCAAAGCGCCACCGTAGGCTATCAATACGACCCGTTAGGCAACCGCATCCGCACCATCCTGCCCGACGGCCGCCATATCGATTACCTGTACTACGGCAGCGGACACCTGCACCAAATCAGCCTCGACGGCGAAGTCGTCAGCGACATCGAACGCGACAAACTGCACCGAGAAATCCAAAGGACGCAGGGCAGCATCAGCAGCCTGTACGACTACGACCCCATGGGTCGTCTGAAAAGCCAGCGTACCGTCTGGAGCGGCACACAAACACCCCGCAGCAAACAAAACCCGCTGGCCGGCGGCGCCGTCAACCGCCGCTATGTCTACGACAAAGCCGGCAACCTGATCCAAAGTGCCGACCAAAGAAGCGGCGTCCTCAATTACATCTACGACAAAATCGGACGCATTCAGGAAGCCCGCAACAGCCAAACCGGCCGCAGCGAAACCTTCGCCTTCGACCCCGCCCACAACATCCTCGACATCCCGACATCTGCTCCCTCTCCCGTGGGAGAGGGCAAAACGACCGCTCCGATTTCAGACGACCCCAAAACTCAAGGTCGTCTGAAATCACCTGCCAACCCCAACCTTATCAGCGGCAACCGCCTCAAAGAATACAACGGCATCGAATACACCTACGACGCATTGGGCAACCTGATTTACCGCCAGCTGCCCAATGGCGAAAACCAATATTACCAATACGATTTAGAAAACCAGCTCGTCCGCGCCGAAATCAAAAAGCCCGCAGGCAATACCGAAATCTGGACCTACGCCTACGACCCGTTCGGACGACGCCTTTCCAAAGAACGCCAAGACAAACTCGCCTGGACGAGCACCGAACCGAAACGCACCCACTTCGTCTGGGACGGCAGCCGCCTATTGCAGGAGTACACCTACAAAGGCAGCTATACCTATATCTACACCGACCCAGACAGCTACGAACCGCTGGCGCAAGTCTTTGACAACGCCAAAGACGGCAAACAATACCTCGCCTATTTCCACACCGACCAAGTCGGCATCCCGCGCGAGATGACCGACATCCACGGCAATCTGTTGTGGTACGGCGAATACACCGCCTGGGGTCGTCTGAAAAAGGACGAGCGGGTTTACAAGAACGCGCACCAGCCGTTTAGATTGCAAAACCAATACTTCGATGAAGAGACCGGACTGCATTACAACCTGAAGCGGTATTATGAGCCTGAGGTCGGGCGGTTTGTGAATCAGGACCCGATTAAATTAATTGGTGGAGATAATTTATATCAGTTTGCGCTGAATGCACAGGAATGGTACGACCCATTAGGTTTATGGAGAAGGAATGCCTATGTTGGTAGGACACCATCCAAGGTATCTAAGACAGGACGGGCTGTAATGCAACGTATGTTAGCTAATGGAGAAATTGAAGGTATTACATCCGAGGAAATCAGTAAACTTAGACGTACCTCACAGATTCCTGAGGGTGCAGTCTTCAAAGATGTAGATGGTAAAAAATACTCTTTAAGAAATGCACATATGGGACATAATCCTGAAGATGCTGTTTCTTATTGGAATCGTTGTGGTCGTTATCATGGAGCCAAGTCTCAGGCAGTACGGAAATGGATGCTTGATCCCAATAATTATCGATTGGAATATGGGCCAGGCAACTGTTCCCGTGGAGCAAAGAGCAAAGAACGTTATAAGAAACCCCGCAAGCCTAAAAATGGAAAATTACCTAAAGGTTGTTAATGAAGAGTTATGAATGAAAGGAAAACTATGTATTTATCTGATATTAATCCTGAGTTAAATAGTAAAATTAATAATATTATGTGTGAGTCGAGACAGGCTAAAACTCTTCAGGAAAGGATTGATGGGTTAATGAAGGCTTGGGATTTAATTCCAAAACCTGCTACTCAATTCGTAACCCCAACTAGTGGGTTATGTTCTGAAATTTCTGGCAGATTTAAAGAGTTAAAGGATTATTCTAAGGCACTTGAATGGATAAATATTGCATTAGAGGCGCGAAAAACAGTTCCTGATGGCAGCACATTTCTATGGGCAGGTATTATCTATTACGAACTAGGTGATATGGAAAATGCTTATAAATATTTTGATCTTGCCTACAAAGAGTTACGTTACACACCTTTCTCTACGGAAGACAAAAAATATTGGCAATTTTATAAGCAACGTAAAGAAGAATTAAATCCTAAGAAAAAAGCCAAAAAGTAAGATTTGATATTTTCAGACGACCTCAAAACCTTCTTTGAGGTCGTCTGAAACATTTGTTCTTTAACAATCTCATTAGCAGTTAACATAGAAGTCGTCTGAAACCAACTTTCAGATGACTTTTATTGTACCGTACTTAACCGACGCTACGCCTATGACCCGTTCGGACGACGCCTTTCCAAAGAGCGTCAAGACAAACTCGCCTGGACGAGCACCGAGCCGAAACGCACCCACTTCGTCTGGGATGGTAGCCGCCTATTGCAGGAGTACACCTACAAAGGCAGCTACACCTATATTTACACCGACCAAGACAGCTACGAACCGCTGGCGCAAGTCTTTGACAACGCCAAAGACGGCAAACAATACCTCAGCTATTTCCACAACGACCAAGTCGGCATTCCGCGCGAGATGACCGATATCCACGGCAATCTCTTATGGTACGGCGAATACACCGCCTGGGGTCGTCTGAAAAAGGATGAGCGGGTTTACGAGAACGCGCATCAGCCGTTCCGACTCCAGAACCAGTATTATGATTCTGAAACAGGACTCCACTATAACTATTTCCGCTATTACGATTCAGACACAGGACGTTTTGTAAGCCAAGACGTGATAGGTTTGGTAGGAGGAGAAAATTTCTATCAATTTTCCCCCAATACACAAAGTTGGATTGATCCTTTAGGACTTAAAGAACTTTATTATCTTGTTGCAAGAAAAGATGGTTTTTACCCTGTAATGGAATGGGGTAAACGTAAGCCTGTGGGTAAGGTATGGTTGAAAAAAGGAGATATTTGGAAAATTGGGGAAACAAAAAATATTGTAAAAGGTGTTCAGCGTCGGTATTCTCAAAAATGGTTAGATAGAAATAATTTAAAATATATAAGAGTTATGAAGGGACCTAAGAAAGCTATGCAACGTTGGGAAAGGTTGAAAATTATTAAATATATTAAGAGAAGGGGTAAATTACCAGCGGGAAATAAATGTAAGCATTAGTTTTATTTTTTTAAGATAAGGAGATGGATATGGAAATACGAACTACGAGTGACTCTCCAAAATGGAGTAAAGTTAGTATATTGGATAGTGAAATAGAGAATGGCTTACAGCCTATTCTGAAAAAATATACTGAATTTCCTTTTGATTTAGTATTATGTTTCAGGTGTTTAGAAAAAGATAGTGGCTGGAAATCTAAGTCTCGATATTCAAAAGAAGAAAATTATAATGCCCTTGGATTTGACATTGTTGTTTATGAAGAAGATTTTATACCCATTAAAAAAGATATAGATGCACAAAGAAAGATACTAGGTAAGGAGTTTTATCGATATTTTTTTGAAACCATGAAGAAAAAAGAAAGACAATTTCCTATACTTAAAAAAATTAACCCTAATTTCTTATATGATATTGAAAAATGGTTATTGGAAAATAAATGGATAGATACTATTAGTGAATCATAGCAAGCCGTAGTCCGGACAAAACCTTCAGTCCTGACGTAGGGTGTGTGCGGTAAGCACGCACGCGGTTTCTGTTTTTCAGACGACCTCACCATCTTCTTTGAGGTCGTCTGAACCATTTGTTCTTTAACAATCTATTAGCAGTTAACATAGAGGTCGTCTGAAATCAACTTTCAGACGACCTTTGTTGCACCGTACTTAACCGCCGCTACGCCTACGACAAAGCCGGCAACCTGATTCAAAGTGTCGACCAAAGAAGCGGTGTCCTCAATTACGTTTACGACAAAATCGGACGCATTCAAGAAGCCCGCAACAGCCAAACCGGCCGCAGCGAAACCTTCGCCTTCGACCCCGCCCACAACATCCTCGACATCCCGACATCTGCTCCCTCTCCCGTGGGAGAGGGCAAAACGACCGCTCCGATTTCAGACGACCCCAAAACTCAAGGTCGTCTGAAATCACCTGCCAACCCTAACCCGGTCAGCGGCAACCGCCTCAAAGAATACAACGGCATCGAATACACCTACGACGCCTTGGGCAACCTGATCTACCGCCAGCTGCCTAATGGCGAAAACCAATATTACCAATACGATTTAGAAAACCAACTCGTCCGCGCCGAAATCAAAAAGCCCGCCGGCAACACCGAGATCTGGACATACGCCTACGACCCGTTCGGCAGAAGGCTTTCCAAAGAACGCCAAGACAAACTCGCCTGGACGAGTACCGACCCGAAACGCACCCACTTCGTCTGGGACGGCACGCGATTACTTCAGGAGTACACCTACAAAGGCAGCTACACCTATATCTACACCGACCAAGACAGCTACGAACCGCTGGCGCAAGTCTTTGACAACGCCAAAGACGGCAAACAATACCTCGCCTATTTCCACAACGACCAAATCGGCATCCCGCGCGAGATGACCGACATCCACGGCAATCTCTTATGGTACGGCGAATACACCGCCTGGGGTCGTCTGAAAAAGGACGAATGCGTCTATCGGAACGCGCATCAGCCGTTCAGATTACAGAACCAGTATTACGATAGGGAAACGGGGTTGCACTATAACTATTTCCGCTATTACGAACCTGAAACCGGTAGGTTTATCAGTCAGGACCCGATTGGGTTAGAAGGGGGAAATAATCTTTACTTATTTGCAGTAAATACATTTAGATGGGTTGATTGGTTAGGATTGAAAGCCTGCCCAGAACGATACCGCAGATATAAGCATTTTAGAAATTTGGGTTATAACCCTAAGGATGCAACTGAGTTATCTCGAAATTCAACATATTTTCATTATACAAGTGAAAAAGGATTATCTGGAATCTTAGAGAGTAATCAAATTCTTCCTTCTCTTAAAGCTAATAATCCTAAAGATGCTAGATATGGAGATGGACAGTATCTCTCAAATATTTTACCTGGGACAAGCACTAATGCTAGTTTATCTCGTTCTTTTGTTGGTATGCCATTCCAAGGGAATAGATTTGAGAGATTTGTTGCTATTGATACGAGAGGTTTAAATGTTGTAGAAGGTAGGAAAAATGTTTTTGTAATTCCAAACAATCGACCATTGGATATAAGTGGAAGAATTATTGGATACGGAAGGAATTAAAATGTTTTATATGAGAACGTTATGGTTTCATGATAACAATGATGACCCATCTATAATTTATAGTGAATTGGATGGAAATAGATATGAGGTAAGAAAAATAGAATTTTTTAAATCTGGCAACCACTTATATGCTTCCCAAGAAAAGGAAACAGAATCATGTTTTTTAGGAGAATTGCCAATACCAAAAATAGAAGAAATTAATAAAGATAAGCAATTTTGGGCAGTTGAAATTTCAAAAGGAGAATTTGATAATGCGTGGGAGAAAGTAATACATAGCAAATCGTGACCTAAATAAATCTTCAAATCAATGGTTGTATGTGTTGTATATTAAAGCGCATATAATTAATTTCAAAATGAAATTCCTTTCCAATGCTAACCTTTAAACAATTAGTTGCGAAGAAGAAAAGGGATTGGAAGGCAATGCAATTTATGAAGATATTTATGAAGATATTATAGAATCATCAAGAAAATCTAGAGAATCAGTAAATAAAAAGTTGCTGGATGGTGTCGATTGTGCCAAATTACTTGCAGAGTTAGGGGTATAATTATGGAAGCATTAAAAATTAATAAATCCCTATGGTCTCTTCCATTAGATTTTTCTTTTGATAGTAGTGAAATCAATGAATTAATAAAGGTAATGGATATTGAATTACAAGAAGTGATTATAAGTCCTAATGCTGATATGTGGTATTTTTTATTTATGAAAGAAGAATTTATTTTAGTTAGTGATGTAGATGACGGCTTAGATATTCGATTTTTCAAAAAAGAAAATGAAGATTTAGCTAAAAAATTTATTAATAAAATTACTTCTATTGTATCCTTTAAATAAAATAAAGCAATCCGTAGCCTGCATAAATTTCCAAATTCACAGGTAGGGTGCGTGCCTCAAGTACGCACGTGGTTTTTTCGGTTTATTAGACGGTCTCAGTACCCTTTTTGCGCTACGACTACGACGGCTACGGCGATTTGACCGCCGTTTACGGACGCGACGGCAAAAAACTGCGCGGTTTCGCCTACCGCAACCACATCATGGTCGAACACAACCAGCCCGACGGACTGGTATCCCGCTACGAATACGACCGTTATGACACCGACGGTAAAGTGCTCAAAAGCAGCAACAACCTCGGCGAAGAATGGACGTTTGACTACCGCAAAGACCATACCGTCGTTACCGACGCATTGGGACGGACGGAGGTGTAGGGTTTTGACGAAACCCGGGAACTTAGATGATGTAAATATAGCTCGTGAAAGCGTATCTTGTAATTTAAGTGCTGGTAGTAGTGGATATGTTAAAGAACGTCCCGCACATAACGGTGAAACGACGAAAACGCCCAATCGCGGACATTGCCGCACAATCCATGTTTGACGGGATTGAAATGGATATAGTCTGCGCAACGTTGCAAATCCGTTTCGTCGCGAACGGTGTGTTCGTAAAAACGCCGTTGCCAAATACCGCGTTCGTTCCGCCGCTGTTTGCTGGCGGACAGGTTTTCGGCATGAGGAAAATGTGCGGAGAATTTGGTTTTAATCAGCCGCCAGCGCAGGGAATAATCCGCATCGTCGGGCGGCAGCGTCCAAATGGCGTGAATATGGTTCGGCAGCACGCATACGGCAACGGTTTCAAAGGGATATTGTTTTTGCACATCCATATAAGCCGCACGCGAAGCCGATATGTTCGACAAGCAGGCGCGATTTTGGGTCGGCGAGTTTGACGGTGAAAAAGAATGTGCCGCCGGCAATGAAGTTTCTGCGATAACGCGCCATAGGATTTTTGTTTTTGGTTTGAACGTTGGAGAAGGAACGGTTTGTTGTTTAAGGTTTTAACTTTGTTGAAGCTGATGTTTTCAGACGACATTGGAGGCCGTCTGAAAGCGCTAGCTTCAACGAAGTTAAAAGTTGAAACGGCAAATCGTTAATCAAGCAACCGCGTGCGTGCGTACCGCACACACCCTACACGTTGGTTTTGAAGTTCCGAGTGATTCATCGGTAGGGTGTGTGGCGTAGTCACGCACGCGGTCGGTTGGATATGCAGGCTACGGCTTGCTATGGTTACTTACCCTATCAATAAAAGATTGAACTGTTTGAACAAATCTTCTAGAATCTAAATAATAGTTTGGATATGCATTCTTCAATTTTTTCATATCATTAACAGAAATTAGAACGACATCCCAATTTTTCTTCTCTTTAGTAATTTCCTTTTCTAATTCCGTATATGCTATTTGTGTATCTTCCTCATTGGTAAAGTTTTTTAAGCTAAGAACTTTTTCATCTAATTTTAAGAGTATTAAGCAGGTTTTACTGTTTCTTTTTCTAGAAATTTGATCTTGTCGATTTACAGCAACAATCAGTCCACGAAGATAATCTAATATATTTAATCTTTCATTTAGTTTTTTCAACATCAAACATAGTTCATCTTCAGTTTTTCCATGATAGCGTTTATCAATTGGAGTGTTTTCTGCTCGAGCAAACAAATTACTGCAAATACACAAAAATTCTCTTGTTTCCTCATCGCCTAATCCTGATTTATATGATGTGTTCTTATATAAACCAATAATTTCTACAGCTGTTGCCCACTGGTGCTGTAATTCAGTACGAATTTGTAATTCTACATTTAAACCGTTATATTTTTGTTTAGTAATACCTTTTATTTCAAAAATGATATGTAGACATCTATATCCATCTGGTTTAGGGTTGTTAACATAATTTTTTTCTGAGCATATTTTATGTGGAAACTTTTTATTAATATTATCTCTAATTTTATAAATATCAGAAATTTTTTTTACAATAATTCGAACGCCTGCAATATCCTGCATTCTTGATAGTTGCATTTTCTCGAAACGGTTTAATTTACTTAATATAGAAGGAGTTCGCTTAAGTCTTTGTGCAATAATAGCATTTCTAATATCCTTTAATTCTGGGTTATTATATATTCTACGTTTTAAGTTCATATAAATAATATTCATAACATAAGAATGAATTCCTCTCCAGTAGTTAAAAATTTCTAAATGTTTTTCTAAAGTTAATTCATCAGTTGAATCAATGCTATTAGAGGCTAGGAAATGACCGCTTCGATTAACTTCTTTTTTGGAAAAATTTCTCTCAGACGCATCCATGACGTGATCCTTATAAAATTGTTTTAAGATACTTCCCAGTATAACTCCCCTTAACCTTCGCCACCTGTTCGGGGCTACCTGAAGCGATAATTTTACCACCGCCATCACCGCCTTCTGGCCCCAAATCCACAATCCAGTCCGCAGTTTTAATCACGTCAAGATTATGCTCGATAATCACAATCGAGTTGCCTTTGCCTTTCAGACGACCTATCACTTCCAGCAGTAGTGCAATATCGGCGAAGTGCAGGCCGGTGGTGGGTTCGTCGAGGATGTAGAGCGTTCTGCCGGTGTCGCGTTTGGAGAGTTCGAGAGCGAGTTTGACGCGCTGTGCTTCGCCGCCGGAGAGGGTGGTGGCGGATTGGCCGAGGCGGATATAGCCCAGGCCTACGTCCATCAGGGTTTGCAGTTTGCGCGATACGGTGGGGACGGCGTCGAAAAATTCGCGGGCTTCTTCGACGGTCATGTCGAGAACTTGGCTGATGTTTTTGCCTTTGTATTGGATTTCGAGGGTTTCGCGGTTGTAGCGTTTGCCGTGGCAGACTTCGCAGGGGACGTATACGTCGGGCAGGAAGTGCATTTCGACTTTGATCACGCCGTCGCCTTGGCAGGCTTCGCAGCGGCCGCCTTTGACGTTGAAGGAGAATCTGCCGACGTTGTAGCCGCGTTCGCGCGAGAGGGGTACGCCGGAGAAGAGTTCGCGGATGGGGGTGAACAGGCCGGTGTAGGTGGCGGGGTTGGAGCGCGGGGTGCGGCCGATGGGGGATTGGTCGACGTTGATGACTTTGTCGAGGTGTTCGAGGCCGTGGATGTCGTCGTATGGGGCGGGTTCTTCTTGGGCGCGGTTGAGTTCGCGGGCGGTGATTTTGGCGAGGGTGTCGTTAATCAGGGTGGATTTGCCGCTGCCGGATACGCCGGTGATGCAGGTAATCAAACCGAGCGGCAATTCGAGGGTAACGTTTTTGAGGTTGTTGCCGCGCGCGCCTTTGAGGACGAGCATTCGGTCGGGATTGACGGGCGTGCGTTCAGACGGCACGGCAATGGATTTTTTGCCGCTGAGGTATTGTCCGGTAACGGATTTTTCGCATTTGGCGACGTTTTCGGGGGTATCGGCAATCAGTACGTTGCCGCCGTGTTCGCCCGCGCCGGGGCCCATATCGACGACGAAATCGGCTTCGCGGATGGCGTCTTCGTCGTGTTCGACCACAATCACGCTGTTGCCCAAATCGCGCAGGCGTTTGAGGGTGGCGAGCAGGCGGTCGTTGTCGCGCTGGTGCAGGCCGATGGAGGGTTCGTCCAAAACGTACATCACGCCGGTCAGGCCGCTGCCGATTTGGCTGGCAAGGCGGATGCGCTGGGCTTCGCCGCCGGAGAGGGTTTCGGCGGAGCGGGAGAGATTGAGGTAATCCAGCCCGACGTTAATCAGGAAGCCGAGCCGCTCGGTGATTTCTTTGAGGATTTTTTCGGCGATTTGTTTTTTGTTGCCGTCCAAATCCAGCGTTTCGAAAAATTGGTGGGTTTTGGTCAGCGGCCAGGCGGAAACTTCGTGCAGCGGTTCGCCGCTGACGTAAACGTAGCGTGCTTCTTTGCGCAAACGTGCGCCGCCGCAGCTTGGGCAGGCGCGGTGGTTTTGGTATTCGCGCAGTTTTTCGCGCACGGTTTCGCTGTCGGTTTCGCGGTAGCGGCGTTCGAGATTGGGAATGATGCCTTCGAAGGCGTGGCTGCGGTTGAACGTAGTACCGCGTTCGGATAGGTAAGTGAAATCAATGACTTCTTTGCCCGAGCCGTGCAACACGACTTTTTTGACTTTTTCAGGTAGCGTTTCCCAAGCAGCCTGCACATCGAAACCGTAGTGCCGCGCCAGCGACTGAATCATTTGGAAATAGAACTGGTTGCGTTTGTCCCAACCGTCAATCGCGCCTGTTGCCAACGACAATTCGGGATGGGCGACCACTTTTTCGGGGTCGAAGAAATTGGTGTTGCCCAAGCCGTCGCAAGTCGGGCAGGAACCCATCGGATTATTGAACGAAAAGAGGCGCGGCTCTAATTCGGGCAGGCTGTACGAACACACGGGGCAGGCGAAACGCGCGGAAAACCAATGTTCTTCGCCGCTGTCCATTTCCATCGCCAGCGCGCGCTCGTTGCCGTGGCGCAGCGCGGTTTCAAAGCTTTCCGCCAGCCGCTGCTTGATGTCCGCCTTCACTTTCACGCGGTCGATGACCACGTCGATATTGTGCTTGATGTTTTTTTCCAGCTTCGGCACTTCGTCAAGCTGATAGACCTCACCGTCCACGCGCACGCGCGCAAAACCCTGCGCCTGCAAGTCGGCAAAGAAATCGACAAATTCGCCCTTACGCTCTCGCACCGCCGGCGCCAGAATCATCACGCGCGTGTCTTCCGGCAGCTTCAACACGGCATCAACCATCTGCGATACGGTCTGGCTCGACAGCGGCAGCTTGTGTTCGGGGCAATACGGCGTACCGACGCGGGCGTACAAAAGGCGCAGGTAATCATGGATTTCCGTTACCGTGCCGACGGTGGAACGCGGGTTGTGGCTGGTGGATTTCTGCTCGATGGAAATCGCGGGCGACAGGCCTTCGATCAAATCAACATCGGGTTTGTCCATCATCTGCAAAAACTGCCGCGCATAGGCGGACAGGCTCTCGACATAACGCCGCTGCCCTTCGGCATACAACGTGTCAAACGCCAGCGACGACTTGCCGCTGCCCGACAGCCCCGTTACCACCACCAGCTTGTGGCGCGGAATGTCCAAATCGACGTTTTTCAAATTATGCGTGCGCGCGCCGCGGATGCGGATGGTGTCGTTGTCGCGGGCTTCTGAGTGGGGAGTTTTGCTGTCGTTTTGATGATGGTGGTTACACATGGTCGGACTGTCTTAAGCGGCTAAAATAAAACGGCTATTGTAACACTTTTCGCTTGGGTTTCAGATTGCGGGAGGTCGTCTGAAAAGCTGGTAAGGGTATTTTCAGACGACCTTTGGTCATTGGAGGGAATGGATTTTTAATGGCTTTTGTTATTACGGAGTTTGCTTATCGTTTTGGGTTTTTGCTATCCGGGCAAGGTCGCACTGTAAGATAAAGGATGTATAGTGGATTAAATTTAAATCAGGACAAGGCGACGAAGCCGCAGACAGTACAGATAGTACGGCAAGGCGAGGCAACGCCGTACTGGTTTAAAGTTAATCCACTATAAATTTTAAAAAAGCGTGATGGCGTAACAGCCATATTGGGAAATGCGAAGCGTGTTTCTCGAGTACGGCTTTTTTTTAAACTGCTTTTTGATTTGGATTTTTAATATAGTGAATTATTAAAAACTATCATATCGGTTTGTTGCATTGTTAAATAAAAATACCATATCTTGTGTTCTTGTGATTTAATTCGCACCATATATTGTATTTATGAGTAGCAAGTCATGGCGGCATTGAAATTCACAATCGAGCAAATCGTATGGCAGGAAGTGCCGGGCGAAGTGTCGCTGGCGTTTCTGTTTTCCGGTTGCCCGCTGCGCTGCAAAGGCTGCCATAGCGCCGATGCGTGGAAAGAGGGTATCGGCACGGAATTGACCGAGGATTATTTGAAAGGCCGTCTGAAACGCTATCGTGGGCTGATTAGCTGCGTGTTGTTTATGGGCGGGGAATGGCAGCCGGAAGTTTTGCAGAAAATGTTGGGCATCGTGACGCAGGCGGGTTTGAAAGCCTGTTTGTACACCGGTTTGGAGCGTGAGGAGCTGGAGGCGGTTTCAGACGGCATCCTGCCTTATCTGACGTATCTGAAAACCGGCCGTTGGCAGATGGAGCTGGGCGGCTTGGATAGTCCGACAACCAATCAGAAGTTTATCGATTTGCGCACGGGCGAGGTGTTGAACCTCTTGTTTGTCAAAGACAAATCCGCGCCCAAAATCATCCCGATTACGACTCAGCCGCAGGCGGCCGCTTTTCAGACGGCCTGAGGCTTTTTATCCAACCCACACAGGAGGACTTAACATGATTCGGCTGCATCCCGAACAGTTAAACGGCAAACTGCAATTCATGCACGACTACATCAGCGCGCAAAACGCGGCAGACGGCTCGAAAATGGACGCCAATGCCAACGTTACCCAGAAAAACATCGCTACGATGGAAGCGGAAATCATGAAAGACTTTTTCGTGCAGATTAACCGTGCCCAAGTGTCGCGCAAAATCGCCGAAATTTTCGACCAATCCGTTGCCGACGAATACATCCGCCAGATTGAGGCGCATGAGATTTATGTGCACGACGAAACCAGCCTCAAGCCTTATTGTGTGTCGGTTACGCTGTATCCTTTCCTGCTCGACGGGTTAAGCAAACTTGGCGGCGAATCTAAGGCGCCGCAGCATCTGGCTTCGTTTTGCGGTTCGTTTATCAACCTGGTGTTTGCCATCAGCGCGCAGTTTGCCGGCGCGGTGGCGACGGTGGAGTTTCTAACTTATTTCGACTATTTCGCCCGCAAAGACTACGGCGACGATTATTTGGAAACCCACGGCAAAGAAATCGCCAACCATATGCAGCAGGTGGTGTACAGCATCAACCAGCCCGCTGCTGCGCGCGGTTATCAGAGCGTATTCTGGAATATTTCCGTTTACGATCAATACTATTTTGATGCGATGTTCGGCGATTTCGTCTTTCCCGATTTCAGCAAACCGGTGTGGGCGAGCGTAGCGAAGCTGCAAAACTTCTTCCTCAAATGGTTCAATCAGGAGCGCACCAAAGCCGTTTTGACTTTCCCCGTTGTGACCGCTGCGATGCTGACCGACGGTGGTAAATGCAAAGACACCATGTTCGCCGACGAGATGGCGAAAGAGTTGGCGGAAGGCAATTCCTTCTTCGTTTATCTTTCCGACAATCCCGACTCGTTGGCTTCCTGCTGCCGCCTGCGCAACGCCATTGAAGACCGCACCTTCAGTTACACCCTCGGCGCGGGCGGCGTGGCGACCGGTTCCATCAACGTCATCACCATCAATATGAACCGGCTGGAACAAGACGGACGCGACCTTGCCGCCGAAGTCGCTAAAATCCACAAATACCAATACGCCTACCGCAAACTGATGGAAGAATACCAAGCCGCCGGAATGCTGCCCGTTTACGATGCAGGCTTCATCACGCTGGACAAACAGTTCCTCACCATCGGCATCAACGGCATGGCGGAAGCCGCCGAATCACAAGGTATCAAGGTCGGCTACAACGACGACTATATCAACTTCGTCCAAGGTCGTCTGAAAACCATATTCGAAGCCAACCAAGCCGCCAGCAAACACTACGGCGTGAAGTTCAACACCGAGTTTGTCCCCGCCGAAAACCTCGGCGTGAAAAACGCCAAATGGGACAAAGCCGACGGCTACCAAGTCAGCCGCGAATGCTACAACTCCTATTTCTACGTCGTCGAAGACGAAGAAATCAACGCGCTCGACAAATTCCTGCTGCACGGCAAAGAACTGGTGGACTGGCTCGACGGCGGCTCCGCGCTGCACCTGAACCTTGACGAAGCCCTGCCCGAATCCGGCTACCGTTCACTCTTGGACATCGCCGCGCAAACCGGCTGCAACTACTTCTGCGTGAACGTGCGCATCACCATCTGCAACGAATGCGGCCATATCGACAAACGCACCCTGCACGCCTGTTCCGCCTGCGGTTCGCACGACATCGACTACGGCACCCGCGTCATCGGCTACTTGAAACGCGTATCTGCCTTCTCGAGCGGACGGCGCAAAGAACATGCGCTACGGCATTACCATCGTAAAGCGGCTTGATGGTATTGAATAGATAAAGGTAGTCTGAAACTTGGGTTTCAAGTTTCAGACTACCTTTGGGGTTTTGTCTATGACTTTATTCGGGATGAACGAGTTTGAAGCTGAGAATAATAAAAACGACCGATACGCCGTACCGGTCGTTTTTACGAATACCTGCTAAATTAGAACCAAGCTCTGATCAGAGCAGCAGTACCTGCGATACCACCAATCAAGCCGACTGCATTGGCTGCTGTACCCATTGCGCCGTTGACTTGGTCACGTTTGTCTTGGCGTTTTTCACGTTCCAATGCCAGCTCTTCTGAAACATTGGTACGTTGACGGCGGTGTTGTTCCAGCTCGGCACGGGAGAGTTGTGCAGATTCGCGGTTGCGGCCTGCTTTGATGGCTGCGGAATCGCTACCGATAGCCAAATCGCCTACGGAGCCTCCGGGCGCAGAGCAACCGGTGATAACGAAAGAAGTCAGGAGCAGGGCTGCGATTTTATTTTTCATGATGTTACCTGTTTGAAATATAAGTATTACCTGTTTGAAATATAAGTATTAGGAATCCAATAATCCGTAAGGACCGGTGATCAGTGAAGGATGTAGATGCGGTTGTTGCGGTTGGCGCGGTTGATAGCGTCGGCTTCATCCATCATTTCTTGACGGCGCTCGCGGCGGCGCTCTGCACGCTCTGCACGTTCGTCAGCTTGAACGCGACGGGAGTCGGCACGCATGGTGGCTTCTTGTTCATAGGATGGTGAGTAGTGCATATGGCCGTAAGTACAGCCGGTAAGCGCACCAATCAGAGCAGTCAGTAAAATAGCTTGTTTTAACATAGGTAATAATCTCAGATGAAAAGAAGGGCTGGTGAAAAATTTTCTGTATATTATTTTAATCTTATGGAATTTACAAGTTAAAACTTTTGTCGTAATTCAAAAAAGTATGTTAACGAATGTTTTGGAATTTATTTCATATATGGAAGAAACAAATCAAATCGTTTTTTACAATGAAACTGTATGACAATATTGGGTTTTATGGAAGTTCCTCGATAAATTATTACTTGGAAAACTTATTTAAATCTTACGAAAAACGAATTTCAGAGATTAAATGAGAAATACTTAGGTTTGCTGAAGAAACAACGAAAAAGATGTCTACTATTTAGAATATTATGATAATAGAAATTTTCTCGCCGTTTTGTCAGCATGTCTTTAGAGTCATCAATCAAAATTTTGGGATAAGTCAAACTAAGCAGGGAAATTCTGGTCTGAAGGGTTGTTTTCTCTGAATTATGGGAAACATTCAATCTTATTTATATTAAGATTCGGTTTATTGTAAATAGGCGAATTGTGTCATGAGCGAACATTTGGAAGAGCAGGCTGCAGGCTTGGGTATTGATTTGGGTTTCCACGACATCGGTGGAATTTATCATGCGGCCAAGCCCGAGGTTTTGGAAGGGATTATTAAGGCTTTGCAGCAGGACGGTTTTTCAGACGACCTTTATGCGGATACTTTGGTCGCGCATGAAAACGGTCGGGAATCTTTGCGACTGCCTGCTGAGTTTCATGGCGCGGCTGAAATTTGCTTGGGAGACGAAGCGGGCGGACGGCAGGTTTTGCCGTTGAACCATGGCGAAGACGGCGTGCTTTGGGTTGCGCTGCCGGCTTTGGCTTGCGGCTATTACACTTTGTCTGCGGAAGTGGAAGGCAGCGTTCGCAAGGTGCGGCTGGTGGTTGCGCCGCAGTCGGTTTATCAGCCGAAAATGCTGGAACACGGTTTGCGCATGAACGGGCTGACGACGCATTTGTACAGCCTGCGTTCGCAACGGAACTGGGGTATTGGGGATTTTACCGATTTACTGAATTTGATGGCGTTTGCGGCGGATAAGCAACTGGATTTCGTCGGCATCAATCCGCTGCATGCGCTTTTCAGCGCCAAGCCTGCTTTTGCCAGCCCGTACAGCCCGTCTTCGCGCGAATGGCTCAATCCGATTTATCTGGATGTGGAAAAGGTTGGCGCATTCTCCTACAACGAAAAGCTGAAAAACTGGCTCAAGCAGCCGAATATCTGCCAGCGCATTGCGGCGTTGCGGATTACGGAAACCGTCGCTTATACGGCGGTTTGGGCGTTCAAGCGCGATGCTTTGCAGAGGGCGTTTGACGCGTTTGAAAACGACGGATGCGAAGCCGCCGAACAAGAGCGGGCGGCATTTGACGCCTTTGTCGAAGAACGCGGCTGGGCTTTGGAAGGCTTCGGTTTGTTTGAGGCGTTGGATCAGTATTACAACCGCTCCGGCGAAGTGGGTTGGCTGTCTTGGCCGGCGGAGTTTCATGATCCGCATGGCGAGGCAGTTCAAAGATTTGCACAGGGTCATCGCCGCGAAATCCGTTTTTATATGTGGCTGCAATGGCTTTGCGCGGAGCAGTTGCGCGAAGTGAACGAGGCGGCTGCGGCGCGCAGCGTGAAGCTGGGGATTTACGGCGATTTGGCGGTCGGCGTAGCACGCGGCAGCGCGGATACTTGGCTCAACCGCGCCGATTATTGTATGGATATGGCGGTCGGCGCGCCGCCCGATCCATTCAGCCCGACGGGGCAAAACTGGGATTTGCCGCCGCTCAATCCGATGATGTTGAAGCACACGGGTTATGAGAAGTTTGTCCGATTGTTGCGTGAAAATATGCGGCTTTACGGCATCTTGCGCATCGATCATGTGATGGCTTTGTGCCGTCTGTGGTGGGTTGCGGGCAAGACGGCGGACTTTGGCGCGTATGTGCATTATGACGCAGATGTGATGTTCGCTATCCTAGTCTTTAGGAAAGCCGGCGGAACCAATGCGTCGTTATC
>NZ_JH164965.1:0-26800 GCF_000227275.1 Neisseria sp. GT4A_CT1 | reverse complement strand
ACCCGACCAAGCGCGGTATTTGCTGAACCGTTATCAGGTGTTTTCTTATAAGGTCGTGTATTTCAGCAAAGGCTGGCACGGCTTTGAATGGCCCGAAGAATATCCCGAACAGGCGATTACGGTGGTCAGTACGCACGATGTCGCGCCCTTGGCAGGCTATTGGACGGGCAAGGATTTGGATTTGATGTTCCGCTTGGGTACGATTCCCGATGCGGAAACTTTTCAGACGACCTTGGAAGCGCGCGAACACGACAAGGCGGATTTGTTCGATAAGTTGAAACACACAGGCTGCCTGCCTCCCGACGCCGAGATGTCGTCTGAAATCGACGAAACACTGTTAACCGCCTTGCACCGGTATGCCGCCATGAGCCGCAGCAAACTGTATGCGGTGCAGCTGGAAAACCTGCTGGGCATGAGCGACAACCTGAATGTGCCGGGCGTTTCCGAGGGTTATCCCAACTGGGCGCGCAAAATGCCCGTCGCGCTTGAAGATTTTCCCCACAACCGCCTGATGGGCGGCCAACTTGCCATGATTGGAGAGGTACGCATGAAGAAAAACAGCCGGATGAAGCCTTATCACGAGCTTGACCAAGTCGAACGCGACACGGTCGAAAGCCTGTTTCTTGCCACCCACAGCGATTTGTTCGCCTATTTGGGACGACACCGCCTTGCCGAAGGCGACGAGGTCGTGCGAACCCTGATTCCGAACGCTTGGGGCGTGGATATTGTCAACCGTGAAAGCGGCGAGGTGATTACGTCGTCTGAAAAAGTCGATGAACGCGGATTCTTTGTTGCCGTGTTGCCCGAAGGTGCGCCCGATTATACGTTGAACGTCCGTTATGCAGAAGATGCCGAGCCTGTGCGCGAAGAAGACCCATACCGCTTCGGCTCCGCCCTGAAAGACATGGATTCTTGGTTGCTGGCGGAAGGCAAACACCTGCGTCCTTATGAAACTTTAGGCGCGCATTTTGCCGAAGTGGACGGCGTGAAAGGTGTGAGCTTTGCCGTATGGGCGCCGAACGCGCAGCGCGTGTCCGTCATCGGCGAATTCAACAACTGGGACGGTCGCCGCCACGTCATGCGTTTCCACCGCGACAACGGCATTTGGGACATCTTCATCCCCGCCGTCAAGCTCAACGCCCTCTACAAATTTGAAATCCGCGATGCCAACGGCAATGTTCGGCAAAAAACCGACCCGTATGCCTTCGGCGCAGAGTTGCGTCCGAATACGGCGTCTGTCGTGCGCGGTTTGCCGGAAAAAGTGGATACACCCGACTTCCGCGCCCGTGCCAACGCCATTGACGCACCTATCAGCATTTATGAAGTGCATTTGGGTTCGTGGAAACGCAATCCTGAAAACAACTTCTGGCTGACTTACGAACAGCTCGCCAAAGAATTGGTCACATACGTCAAAGACATGGGCTTCACCCATATCGAATTCCTGCCCGTTTCCGAATACCCGTTTGACGGCTCGTGGGGCTATCAGGCGACTGGATTGTATGCGCCGACCAGCCGTTTCGGTTCGCCCGACGAATTGCGCGCCCTGATTAAAGCCGCCCACGACGAAGGCATCGGCGTCATCCTCGACTGGGTGGTCGGACACTTCCCGACCGACGACCACGGGCTTGCCAAGTTTGACGGCACCGCGCTGTACGAACACGCCGACCCGCGCGAAGGCTACCACCAAGACTGGAACACCCTGATTTACAACTTCGGCAGAAACGAAGTCAAAAACTTCCTGCAAGGTAATGCCCTGTATTGGATAGAGCGTTTCGGTTTCGACGGTATCCGCGTGGACGCCGTCGCCTCCATGATTTACCGCAACTACTCGCGCAAAGACGGCGAATGGATACCCAACCAATACGGCGGCCATGAAAACCTCGAGGCCATCGCCTTCCTGCGCGATACCAACACCATGCTGAAAGAGGTTGTCCCCTCCGCCACCGAAATCGCCGAAGAATCCACCTCGTTCGCCAACGTAACCCGTCAGGAAGGCTTGAACTTCAGTTACAAATGGAACATGGGCTGGATGAACGACACCTTGCGCTACATGATGGAAGACCCCATCAACCGCAAATACCACCACAACAAAATGACCTTCGGCATGATGTACCAATACAGCGAAAACTTCGTCCTGCCGCTCTCGCACGACGAAGTCGTACACGGCAAACGCTCGCTGCTCGGACGGATGCCCGGCGACTGCTGGCAGCAATTCGCCAACCTGCGCGCCTACTACGGCTTCATGTACGGTTTCCCCGGCAAAAAACTCCTGTTTATGGGCAACGAGTTCGCGCAAGGCAGAGAGTGGAACTACAACGAAGGACTGGATTGGTTCCTGCTCGACCAAGAAAGCGGCTGGCACAAAGGCGTACAAAACTTCGTGCGCGATTTGAACCGCGTCTATAAAGACACCGCGCCGCTTTACCAGCTCGACCAATGGCCGGAAGGCTTCGAATGGCTGGTCGCCGACGACGGCAACAATTCCGTCTTCGTCTTCGAACGCCGCGACCGCGAAGGCAACCGCGTCATCGTCATCAGCAACTTCACGCCCGTCGTCCACGACAGCTACCGCTTCGGCGTGAACGAAGCCGGCGAATACCGCGAAATCCTCAATTCAGACGACCCCGGTTACAACGGCAGCGGCGTATCCGCCGGACAAACCCTGCAAACCGAAGAAATCTGGTCGCACGGCAAACCCAACTCGCTCGCCGTCAAAGTACCGCCGCTGGCAACGGTTTACCTCTACAAAGCCGCCCAGCCGAGTGCAACGGACTCAGCCGATCAGGCAGAAGGCGAAGCGTAAGTTTGGGCTGAACTTGTTTTTGAACGCAGAAAGACAGGTTCAAACCAACCGCTTTGCCTGTTTCAGACGACCTTTTGAGATGAAGGGGTCGTCTGAAATTTTTTGGGGGGAACGAATAAGGTTTCGTCCTGATATAGTGGATTAAATTTAAATTAGGACAAGGCGACAAAGCTGCAGACAGTACAGATAGTACGGAACTGATTCACTTGGTGCTTCAGCACCTTAGAGAATCGTTCTCTTTGAGCTAAGGCGAGGCAACGCCGTACTGGTTTAAATTTAGTCCACTATATTTTCATTTATGTTTGCTCAGCCGTTGTTACTCAGGCAAGAATGGCGGCAAACCGTCAGGCTTGCAGTTCAACGATGCAGGGTTTTAAGGGTATTGGTTTATATTGATGCTTTCTTCAAATCGTCTGAAACCGTTTTTTCAGACGACCCATATCCTCGTAAAACAAATTTAACTATCGGATTTTAATGATAATTGGAAGATGGCTTGCATTGAAGGCGAGGGCGGTTTGTTATATAGTGAAATAAAAAAACAGACCGGATGATTGAGTCGGGGCGTTTTGCGTGCTTGATATAGTGGATTAACTTTAAACCAGTACGGCGTTGCCTCGCCTTAGCTCAAAGAGAACGATTCTCTAAGGTGCTGAAGCACCAAGTGAATCAGTTCCGTACTATCTGTACTGTCTGCGGCTTCGTCGCCTTGTCCTGATTTAAATTTAATCCACTATAAAATAACGGTTGGTTGGCATTTGTATCGGCTCGGCTTGGGATGGGGCGTTGGTTTGCAACAGTAGCGTCTGAAGGCGGTCTGATATTCCAGAAGATTTTTGTTTCATTTGAGTCTTGGATATTTGTCCTATGACAACAATACAGGCAGATGAGGTGAAGATAATGAACGGTGTAACCAGTGCGCAATTTATTTCCGCAGGCATTCATTTTTATCCCAGATGCGGCTACAAGCGGCTGTCCGAGCATGCGATCGCGGAGCATTTGAATTCGAATTTGGAAACGTTCAACAGGATGTTTGCCGACAAAGACGAATTTGTGAAGGCGATGTTGATTGAGTACAGCAATCGGGCTTTGGGGCGGGTGTCGTTCGATTTTGCCCAAAATATCGAAGATACGGAGCGGCTGTATCAGATTGTCTGGCGGCTGGCGGTAACGATACGCGAACATTTGGCGTGGATACACAGGATGCTGCTGGACAGCGAAGAAGGCGTGGATTTGATTACCAAAGCGTTGAAAAAGCAGCATAAGATGCTTGCCTACGGGATGATCCGGCATATCAAGAAGTGCAACGGTAGGGAGGGTGTGTCGGAATTGGAATTGTTGAATCAGTTTGAGTTCCTTAATGGCGCGGTTATCTCGCCGATGATTATGAACACGCGCTACCGTATGTTGGGGATACTGACCGATGAGATGAACGGGCGGCATGAGGATTTGCTGACCGATTCGTCCATCCACCAAAGGATAGATTGGGCGTTTGCCGCGCTGTTTCCGCAATACCGCCTTAAGGCGCGCCCGTTTTGATGATTAAGGTGTAAAGCAACATGAAAAAAGCTGTTATTGCTTCTCTTGCCGTTGCGCTGGTTGCGGGCGGTGCGTGGTATGTCCTTCAAAACCAAAAAGAAACCTTGCCTGGATGGATTGCGCAATCCAACGGGCGGTTGGAGCTGAACCGCATCGATGTCGCCAGCCTGTATCCGGGGCGGGTGAAGGCGGTATTGGTGGAAGAGGGCGCAGATGTGAAAGAGGGCGATATTCTGGCGGAACTGTCGTCTGAAACCAGCAACAGCCGTTTGGAAGAAGCGCGGGCGGCGGAATTGCGGCAAGAAGAGGCGGTCGGTCGCGCCAAAGCTGCCGAAGCGCAGATGAAACAGACGGTTGCGCGCGCGCAGGCGAATGTGGACGCGAACAGGCAGCAGCTGCGAGTGGCGAAAATGGAGCTGGACAATGCGCGTAAATTGCTTGCCGACCAGCTGGTGTCGCAATCGGAAGTCACCAAGCGTCAGGCAGATTATGAGCGCGCTGTTGCAGCAGTCAAAGCAGCCGAAGCGGCACGGGACGAAGCGCAGGCGACGGTAGCGCAAAGTGCCGCCGCGCAAGCGGAAGCGCGCGCCGGTGTCGAACAGGCGAGGGCGGCAGTCAAATCGGCCACATCCGCCAACGATGATATGAATATCCGAGCGCCGATAGCGGGCAGGGTGGAATACACCATTGCGGAAGCGGGCAACGTGGTCGCGGCGGGTTCGAAAGTGGTCAGCCTGCTTGATCCTGCCGATGTTTCGATGAATATTTTTCTGCCGACCGACAGCATAAGTCGTCTGAAAGTCAATGATGAGGCGCGTATCCGTTTGGACGGCATTGATGCGGTGTTCCCCGCCAAAATCAAATTTATCGCGACGGACGCGCAATTTACGCCCAAGTCGGTGGAAACGGTTGATGAACGCGCGAAACTGATGTTTAAAGTGAAATTGCAAGTGCCGCGCGAAACGGCGGTGAAATACAACCGTCTGCTGAAAGGCGGGCTGACGGGCAATGGTTTTGTAAAAACCGACGCTAAGGCGGCTTGGCCTGCCGAGTTGGCGGTGAGGTTGCCGAATTAATAGCGCTCAAATTCGGACGGCCTCAAGTTAAAACAAAGGTTTATGGCTAAAAGAGGTCGTCTGAAAACGGGATTTTGCTTTTCAGACGACCTCTTTCCCTTCAAGCATCACCACTATAAAAAGAACAACTATCCGGAAGCGCAGCCCGACGCGTTTCCATCAAATCAGGACAAACAAAATGAAAACCAAAACATGGCGCATTGAAGAAGGTGCGCCTTATCCGATGGGCGTGTCGCTGACTGAGGAAGGGGCGAATTTTGCGCTGTTTTCCATCCATGCCGAAAAAGTCGAGCTGTGCCTCTTTGACAAGGGAAAGGAAACCCGTTTGGAAATGCCTTCGCGGCGCGGGTCGGTTTTTTACGGCTTTGTGCCGGAGGTCGGGGCAGGGCAGCAGTATGGTTTTCGTGTTTACGGACGCGCTGATGCGCCGGGCGGCTCGTGTTTCAATCCAAACAAATTGTTGATTGACCCGTATTCCAAAAAAATCGACGGCAAACCGAGTTATCGGGATGATGAGGAAATGGCGTGGTTTCGTCCGGAAGACGGACGGAACAATGCGGCGGTGGCACCCAAAAGCGTGGTGGTGGGCGACGATGATTTCGATTGGGGCGACGAGCGCCGTCCGAACCATCCGTGGGGCAGGACGGTAGTGTATGAAGCCCATGTGAAAGGGTTTACCAAGCAGTTTCCCGATTTGGAACACCGGGAACGTATCACGCCCTGACCGATCCGCGCGTGATTGATTATTTGAAAACTTTGGGCGTTACCGCCGTTGAGCTGCTGCCGGTACACCAGCATTTGGACGAATACCACCTGCAAAAAATGGGCTTGAGCAATTATTGGGGCTACAACACCTATTCCCATTTTGCCGTCGAGCCGTCTTATGCCGCCGATGCCGAACGCGCGGCGGAAGAGTTGAAGCAGGCGGTCAAAGCCTTGCACCAGGCGGGCTTGGAAGTGATATTGGATGTCGTGTACAACCATACCGCCGAGCAGGATGAAAAAGGCCCGATGCTTTGCCAGCGCGGCATAGACAATGCTTTGTGGTATTGGCTGAAGCCCGACGGCAGCTATGAAAACTGGTCGGGCTGCGGCAATACGTTGAACATCGTCCGCCGCGACGTAACCCGCTGGGCGGCGGACAGCCTGCGCTATTGGGCGGAAACGTTTCATGTGGACGGTTTCCGTTTCGACTTGGGAACGGTATTGGGGCGGGAACCCGATTTTCAGGCTTACGGACGTTTTTTTCAGGTGGTGTACCAAGACCCCGTGTTGGCACGCTGCAAACTGATTGTCGAAGCGTGGGACATCGGCGAAGGCGGCTATCACTTGGGCAATTTCCCGCAGCCTTTTGCCGAGTGGAACGGACGTTTCCGCGACGATATGCGCGCGTTTTGGGTGTGGGAAAGCGGCAATTTGGGTGCGTTTGCCGAACGTCTGGCGGGGTCGTCTGATATTTTCAACCACAGCGGCCGTCATCCTTCCGCCAGCATCAATTTCATCACCGCACACGATGGTTTTACGCTGCGCGATTTGGTCAGCTACAACGAAAAACACAACCATGCCAACGGCGAAGACAACCGCGACGGACATAACGAAAACATCAGCTACAACCACGGCATCGAGGGCGAAACCCAAGATGCGGCGATTTTGGAAGACCGCTCCTACACCGTCAAAGCCTTGCTTGCCTCGCTGTTCCTTGCCAACGGCACGCCCATGCTGCTGGCGGGCGACGAGTTCGGCAACAGCCAACAGGGCAACAACAACAGCTATTGTCAGGACAACCCGATTACTTGGCTGGATTGGCAGCAGGCGGACGAAGCGTTGCAAGGCTATACGCGCGATTTAATCCGCCTGCGTCAAGAAATCAAATTATTGGGCGATGATGTCTGGTGGAAACAAGAGCGCGTCCGCTGGCTCAATATCCAAGGCGAACCGATGAGCGAGCTTTGTTGGCACAACCGCGGCGCAAAAGCCATGCAGATTGTTTTGGACGATGAATGGCTGCTGTTGATCAATGCCAAGCGTAGTCAACAAATATTTAACCTGCCTCAAGGAAGTTGGCAGATTTCTTGCGTACCATCCGAGAAGTTTAATTACAATGCAGACGGCAAGCTGACAGTCGAACATATGGGTATTTGGATTTTGCAGCGTAAAAATACATCGCCGAATATATGACATATGTCATTAATAGGATGTTTTTAAAAGAAACCCTATTATTTACACTGCCTCAGTTATAATGCTGAAGATGAGTAATAAATTTACCTGATTGACTTGCTTAACGGAACATAAAGGCATACGGCTTTTCAGACGACCTCAGACTGCCAAAAGATACAAATTCCCCCGCTTCATCATCCTATCCCCAACAGAGAAAGGCTATCATGGCTAAGAAAAAACAACCCATTTCAGGTTTTGATTATGTCATGCCGAAACCGGATGCCGAAACCATCCGCAAGTCCATCGTCTATAAATTGATTTTCATTTTGGGCGTCGATCCGAAAGAGGCGACCGAACACCAATGGCTCAACGCCGCCATGCTCGCCGCGCGCGACCTGATTGCCGAAGACTTCCTGCAAACACGCCGCGCCCACATCGACAACGGCAAACGCATGGTTTACTACCTTTCCATGGAATTCCTGTTGGGACGCGCCTTCGTCAACGCTTTGATTAACGAAGGCGTGTATGCCGAATTTGAAGAGGCGTTCAAACAACTGGGTAAAGAGTTCGCCGACATCTGCGAACAAGAACAAGACCCCGGCTTGGGCAACGGCGGTTTGGGCCGCCTGGCCGCCTGCTTCCTCGACTCGCTCGCCACCTTGCGCATTCCCGCCATGGGCTACGGCATCCGCTATCAATACGGTATGTTCAAACAAGAAATCGTGGACGGCCAGCAGGTCGAAAAACCCGATTTGTGGCTCGACCAAGATTTGGCATGGCAAATCGGCCGCCCGAACAAACAATACGCCGTCAGCTTCGGCGGACAGGTCATCAATATGGGTGACAAAAAAGAATGGCATCCGAGCGAAGAAATTTCCGCGATGGCATACGATGAAATCATCCCCGGCTACGGCGGCGACGTCGCCAATCCGTTGCGCCTGTGGACGGCTCACGCCGGTAGCCGCTTCGACTTGGCAGATTTCAACCGCGGCGATTACGCTTCCGCCGTCCGCGCGCAAAACAGCGATGAAAACATCTCGCGCGTCCTCTATCCGAACGACTCCACCGACAGCGGCCGCGAACTGCGCCTGAAACAGGAATATTTCCTGGTTTCCGCATCCGTACAAGACATCGTGGCGCGCCACAAATGCCGTTTCCCCAGCATCAAAAACCTTGCCGACAAAGTCGCCATTCACCTGAACGATACCCACCCCGTGCTGGCGATTCCCGAGCTGATGCGCATCCTGATTGACGAAGAAGGCATCGTGTGGACCGAAGCATGGAATATGTGCTGCAAAATTTTCTCTTACACCAACCACACCCTGATGAGCGAAGCCTTGGAAACTTGGCCGGTCGATTTGATGGGCCGCCTGCTGCCGCGCCATTTGGACATCATCTTTGAAATCAACGCCTACTTCCTGAACGCCCTGCGCGCCATCGGCAACTTCGACGACGACTTCGTCCGCCGCGTGTCCATCATCGATGAGAACAACGGCCGCCGTGTCCGCATGGCATGGCTGGCAGTCATCGGTTCGCACAAAGTCAACGGCGTGGCGAAAATCCACTCCGACCTGATGATCACTTCCATCTTCGCCGACTTTGCCAAAGTGTTCCCCGAACGCTTTACCAACGTAACCAACGGCGTAACCCCGCGCCGCTGGATCAACATCGCCAACCCCGAATTGACCCGTTTCCTCGACAAACACTTGGGCGAACAAGACTGGCGCCTGCATTTGGACAATCTGACCAAGCTCAACGAAAAAGTTGACGATGCAAGCGTGCAGGCAGAATTCGGCGCAGTGAAAAAAGCCGCCAAAGAACGCCTCGCCAAATACATCGAAACCGAATTGGGCATCAAGGTTAACACGGACGCGCTGTTTGACATCCAAATCAAACGCATCCACGAATACAAGCGCCAGGCGTTGAACGTGATGCACATCGTCGACCGCTACAACAAAATCCTGGAAAACCCGGATTTCGACTGGCAGCCGCGCGTCTTCATCTTTGCCGGTAAAGCCGCATCCGCCTACTACATGGCGAAAAAAATCATCCGCCTGATTAACGACGTAGCGAAAACCATCAACAACGACGAACGCATCCGCGACCTGATTAAAGTCGTCTATATCCCGAATTACAGCGTCAGCCTCGCCCAAATCATCATCCCCGCCGCCGATTTGCACGAACAAATCTCATTGGCAGGCACAGAGGCATCGGGTACCAGCAACATGAAATTCGCCCTCAACGGTGCGCTCTGTATGGGTACGCTGGACGGCGCGAACGTTGAAATTCTGGAAAAAGTCGGCGCGGACAACTGCTTTATCTTCGGCAACACCGTCGAGCAGGTGGAAGAACTTCGCCGCAACGGTTACGACCCGCTAGGCTACATCGAACGCGATCATGACCTGCGCCGCGTCGTCAACCAAATCAGCAGCGGCACATTCTCCCCCGAAGAGCCGAACCGCTACAATGACGTCCTGCAACCTTACGGCGATTTCTATCAACTGATGGCGGATTTCCGCAGCTACATCGACACGCAATACAAAGCGGACGAACACTACCGCAATGTTGCCGCATGGCGAAAATCCGCATTGATCAACATCGCCAATATGGGCTTCTTCTCGTCCGACCGATCCATCGCCGACTACTGCCGCGATATTTGGTACATCAAGCCGCTGACTTTGAAAGAGCTGCCTAAACACCAATTAGTTTGATATGAATGAAGCAGTAAACGAAACAGCCGATACGGGAAAGTATCGGCTGTTTTTGCTTGTATGGCTTAGTTCAAGGAGAATACTGTAAGAAGGGTCGTCTGAAAACCATTTTTCTTGGTTTTCAGACGACCTCTGTTCTCTTTATATCAAGGCAATTCGTGGCAATCAGATATATTGAACCGAAATAATGTCGTATTCGCGTACGCCGCCGGGGGCTTGTACTTCGGCGACATCGCCTTCCTCTTTGCCGATTAGGGCGCGGGCAATGGGGGAGCCGACGTAGATTTTGCCTTCTTTGATGTCTGCTTCGTCTTCCCCGACGATTTGATAGGTAACGTGTTCTTCGGTTTCCAAATCTTCCAGCGTTACGGTCGTGCCGAAGACGATTTTGCCTTCTGCGTGGATTTCAGCGGGATTGATGATGTGCGCCATGGACAATTTGTGTTCCAACTCGGAAATTCGTCCTTCGATAAAGCCTTGTTTTTCTTTGGCGGCTTCGTATTCTGCGTTTTCGGACAAGTCACCGTGCGAACGGGCTTCGGCGATGGCTTCGATGATTTCGGGACGGGCGACGCTTTTGAGGCGTTGCAATTCTTGTTTGAGCAATTCTGCGCCGCGTACGGTCAATGGAATTTTTTGCATGGTTTGTCATCTCCGCAAAAGCGTTTGGACTGCTTTTGCCTAGTAAAAAATGCGGTAAATATAATCCGCAAAATGAAAATAAAAATACAAGCCGCCTAAATCTCGGCGGCTTGTCTGTGTAAGAATGAATGGCGGTATTGTACCAAAATCAGGGGAAACTGCAACGGCAATCGGCTTTTCTCCTACTTTGGTGTGGCTTTAGTCCAAATGTTCGCTGCTTTGCGCCAAAACGGTACGGTTGCCGTTGGTTTCAGCAGGCGAAACGATACCGTCTGCTTCCATTTGGTCAATCAGGCGGGCGGCGCGGTTGTAGCCGATGCGTAATTGACGCTGGATGCCGGAAATGCTGGCTTTGCGCGTTTTCAGAACGACAGAGACTGCTTCGTCATACATCGGATCGACTTCGCTGTCGCTGCTGCGGCTGATGCCCGGCAGATCGTCGGTTGTGCCGCTCATCAGAATATCGTCGATGTAATCGGGCTCGCCGAATTGTTTCAGATATTCGACTACGCGGTGTACTTCGTCGTCTGAAGCGAATGCGCCGTGAACACGTTGCGGATAGCCTGTACCGGGCGGCAGGAACAGCATATCGCCTTGTCCGAGCAGGTTTTCCGCGCCCATTTGGTCAAGAATCGTACGGCTGTCGATTTTGCTGGACACTTGGAAAGCGATGCGTGTCGGGATGTTGGCTTTAATCAGACCTGTGATGACATCGACGCTGGGGCGTTGCGTGGCAAGGATTAAATGGATGCCTGCTGCGCGGGCTTTTTGGGCAAGGCGGGCAATCAGTTCTTCGATTTTCTTGCCTGCGGTCATCATCAAATCGGCGAACTCGTCAACCACGACTACGATAAACGGCAGTTTTTCCAAAGGTTCGGGATCGTCGGGCGTCAGGCTGAACGGGTTGGCAATTTTCATGCCTTGTGCGGCAGCTTCCATGATTTTTTGATTGAAGCCCGCAAGGTTGCGAACGCCCACATGGCTCATCAAACGATAGCGTTTTTCCATTTCGTTGACGCACCAGTTGAGCGCATTGGCCGCCAGCTTCATATCGGTAACGACAGGCGCGAGCAGGTGCGGAATGCCTTCGTAAATGCTCAATTCCAGCATTTTCGGGTCAATCATAATCATGCGCACGTCTTCAGGCGTCGCCTTGAAAAGCATGGACAGGATCATGGCGTTAACGCCGACCGATTTGCCCGAACCGGTCGTACCGGCAACCAGCAAATGCGGTGCTTTGCCCAAGTCGGTAACGACGGGCTGACCGGTAATGTCCTGACCGAGCGCGAGCGTCAGCTTGGATTTGGATTCGGCAAACGCGGGCGAATTGAAGATTTCGCTCAGGCGTATCATTTGGCGTTTCGGGTTCGGCAGCTCCAAGCCCATGCAGGTTTTGCCGGGTATGGTTTCGACGACGCGGATAGAGGCAACACCGAGCGAGCGGGCGAGGTCTTTTTCAAGGTTTATGACCGAATTGCCGCGCACGCCGACATCAGGTTCGATTTCGTAACGCGTAATCACCGGACCGGAATAGGAATCCACGACTTTGACTTTAACCTTAAATTCCGCCAGCTTTTCCTCGATAGTGATGCTGTTGTTTAACAATTCTTCTTCGGTCTGCGTGGCAGCCGGGTCGAATTGGGGCGGAAGGAGCAAGTCTGTGGTTGGTAATGGGTACTTCAGGTCGTCTGAAAACTTGTAAAACGCCCCGGTCTCTTCTTCTGAATCTGCATCAGCATCATCGGCGGCATAACCCGTCGCAAGATCGGCATGATGTATCGGCTGATGATGTTCAAAGGCAGAAATTTCCGTATCTTCCGTATGGGCGGATTCGGTTTCAGCATTTCTCTGTACATTTCCGCCTGCGACTTCATCCTCCGTTTCGGATTCACTGATTAAGTAATCATGAATCGAGCGGACAGGATTATCGCTGACATGCGCATTGACTTCAGAATGGAAAGCAGGGATTTCCCAAGCGGGGCGCGCTACCGGAGGATCGACGATTTCAGGTGCAACAGCTGGCGGCGTAAAGCTTGGCGGCGTCGGGATATCGATTGGCGTCGGAGTAACGGTCGGTACTTCGGGCGGCTCGACTACGGTTGCGGTAGGTGCGGGCTGTCTTGAAATATAGACTGCTTTTTCTTTTGACGGAGCGACAGGTTCGGTGCGAAGCGTTTTAGGCGGGAACAGCGGTTTGCGTGTGACGGAACGCTCAACCGTTTGCTCAGGCCGCTGATCGGCTTCTTCCGACAATTTCACCTGCGCGGCAGCAGATTGCTGCTTGCGCGCCAGTTTTTCCGCCGCCGCTTCAGCATGGCGAACCGTCCGTCGGCGGCTTGCAGGAATCAGGTTTGCCAAAATTTCGTCGTTTTGAATGATTTGCGGCTGGAAATCGCGCACAGGCGCAACAGCGGCGGCAAGGCGCTGGCGTGCTGCCGTACTTCGAGCCAATGTGTTCCGAATATCCGTCACATCAATCTCTGCACGGCTATCCAGATTGTCAACGACAGGCAAAATGGCTTCGCGCTCGGCTGTGCGCAATGCGGTTTGCACGGTTTCGATATGCGGAGCACTGGCTTTGGGGATTTGGATGCCATTGACGCCCGCCATGACGCGCTCGCGGGTCCGGCGCAGTACGGGATCGTTGAAATCGATAATCTGCAAACCTTTCATCGGTGTTACCGATGCGCGGATGGGTTGGATTTCCCCGTCATCGTTATTCCGGTCGCCTGCAGGATGGCTGACGGTCTGCTGCTCTTCCCATTCCTGTAACGCCGCTTCATTGAGCGAACGGGTTGCCTCTTCCAAAGTGATTTCTTCAAAGCCTTCGTCTTTAACGATACGGGGAATATATTCAGGCTCTTCGGTTTCGACAAAAGGAACGATATACGGCGTATCTTTCCTTTCGGCTGCGTGTTGTTGAGGCGGCTCGGCTTGGGGGACTTGTTCTGCCGACGGATTTTCAGACGACCTTTCAATATCGGCATCTTGATGATATTCGTGTTTTGCTTCTTGGCTTTCGAAGAAATCCGCTATGTCTTCCATACCGGTTTCAGATTCTTCGTTTTCAGTGTTTGCCGGTTGCTCGGATAATTGCTCCTGCTGCGGAGTGTAACGCGCCGCCATCAGGCGCAGGCGTGCGATGGTTTTTCCGTATGCCGCTTTGGCATCTTCTGAAAATTGATGTGGAGAATCAGCATCCTGACCGTTAGGAATATATTTGCCCTCTTGCATGCCGCGCTCTAAGCGCGCCAATTCGTGCTGCCATTCACGTTCTTGTTTTCTGTGCAGCCAAAATACGCCGCAAATGGCACACAATAAAATGATAATCAGCACTGTCCAAAACATTCGCTGTTTCCCTTGAAATAAACGGCAAAGGTCGTTATTTTAGCGTGTTTCAGCACTAAACAAAACAAGTCCGCAGCGAATTTCGTCTGCGGGGTATAATGCAGGTCGTCTGAATATTTACCCTCGGTCTGGTTTCGTATGAATTTTCAAGCCGCATGGTTTTCCAGTTCGATTTTAATCGCCGCTTGGCTGCTGTTGTCCATTCTGCTTCTCGCTTGCGCGCGTCCGGCATGGCAATCCATGCAGAAGCACCATTCCGCCTCCATCCTCTCCGCCCTGATACTGACGACCGCATGGTGCCTGAATGCAATGACTGACGAAGGGCAGCTCGCGCAAATGAGCTACCACCTGCTTGCCATGAATTTGGTTGCCCTGATGATTGGCGCACCCGCTGCATTATGGCTGGGTTCGGTTTTGCTTCTTCCTTATCTTTTATTGTTCAACGGCGGCGACGGATACGCCTATCCCGTCAACGCCCTCGCCTTGCTCTTACCGCCGCTCATTGTTAATCAGCTCTCTTGCCGCTTGGTCAACCGTCTTCCCGCGAATATTTTTATCTTCATTTTTGTCAACGGCTTCATTGCGTCCGCCGTAGGCATGATGCTAACCGGACTGGTACTGGTCAGCGTTTTGGATATCAGCCATGCCTTCCCAACCCCCGTACTTTGGACCACCGCCTTTCCTATTTTCATCCTGATCGCCTGGGCGGAAGCTTTTCTCAGTGGCATCACTACCGCCATTTTTATCGCACTCAGACCGCAATGGATTAATACTTTTGACGACAACCGATATTTGAAATCCAGCAATAAAATTTGGTGAACAGTAAAAGGTCGGTAGTACATGGGGAATTGATATTTCAAGTTATAGACCGTAATGAGGTCATAAGGTCATGATGATGGATATAACATCTTTCTTAAAAACGGGTAGATTTAAAGGTTTATTTGTTGGTATGTCGTATAGTGACTTTCACAAACATAAACGGTTTAAAAAGCTGACTAAATGGTTATACGACGAAGGTAACGTAGAAGGTGGTTTTTCCGTTTTTTGGAAAGGATTGGAAGTTGGTATTACGGATGATATCGTTTATTCATTGTCAATAGACCCTTGTTTTAAAGGCGTTACCATTGCAAAGCAATATAAAATTAATAGAAAATTAACTATTGAGAAATTGATAAAATATTTGTTTCTTACTGATATTGGATGGCAGTTTGTATCTAGAGACGAGTGGGAACATGAGTGTGAAATAAAAACCGAAGGTGGCGTTTCTATCGTCTTTTCATTTGATTTGAATGGGGTAAAAATTTCTAAATTTTCTATTTCATGGGAAGAGGGAATATAAGGCTATACTCCAAAATCGCCCTCTACTTGAAATTAAAAAAAAACAAACAGTGAGTAAGTTATGGAAACTTTTTTTAACTATGTTATATCTCTAGCAGTATCATCATCTAGTTTGCCTTATATTTCAAACTATTATTACGACTCGCAATATGAATGGTTAAAAATATCCATATCTAAAAACAATACTACAAAAGTGTGCGGAAATATCGATATAAGCAAAACCAATCTGCAATATAAACTGCTTTGCGGAAAAGAAAATGGAAAGGGGCTGATTCCATTGGATAAAATAAAATTTCATTACGAAAAGAGCATCTTTTCTGCACAAAGTACCACAAGTGGAAAAGTGCTTTTTTTCAGTTTCCTGCACGCAAGAACAATGTAGAGATATAGAAAAATATATTGAGAAGTAATAAGGCTTGAATACATTTTCAAACTCTTTAGGTCGTCTGAAAACCAATTTTCAGACGACCTTTTATCTGAGATACGGATATTATCAAACCATCTTCAAATATCGTCATTTATGAATGATTTTTCTCTTTCTTACTCAAAAAACTCATGTTAAGCGGAGTAAAGCCCATGCGGAAGCGTGGTACAATATTGTCAACAATTTAAGGCGTTTTCCTCGCGGAGAACGCTGTTTTTCATTCGACATCAAGAGGCTTTTATGAAATTTTTAGACCGTGAGGCGACGATTGCCAAGCCGGGTTTCAACCGTTGGCTGGTGCCGCCTGCCGCTTTGGCGGTGCATCTTGCCATCGGGCAGATTTATGCGTATTCCGTGTTTAACGCGCCGCTGACCAAGCTTATCGGCATTACCGAATCGGCTGCCGGAGATTGGAAGCTGACGACTGTGGGCTGGATTTTCAGTATCGCGCTGGCTATGTTGGGCGCGTCTGCTGCTTTGTTCGGCACTTGGATGGAGCGTGTCGGACCGCGCAAGGCGATGTTTGTCGCAGCGTGCTGTTTTAGCTTGGGATTTTTTGTGTCGGCACTCGGCGTCACTACGCATAATCTGTTTCTTCTGTATTTGGGCAACGGCGTGATCGGCGGCATCGGCTTGGGACTGGGCTATATCGGCCCGGTGTCCACTTTGATGAAGTGGTTTCCGGACAAGCCGGGCATGGCGACGGGTTTGGCGATTATGGGGTTCGGTGGCGGTGCGATGCTTGCCTCGCCGTTGTCCGTATCGTTGATGAATGCGTTTTCAGACGACGTGTCGGTCGGCGTCGCACCGACTTTTGTCGTTCTGGGGCTGTTTTACCTTGTGTTGATGATGTTCGGCGCATTCACCATCCGCGTGCCGGCGGAGGGTTGGAAACCTGAAGGCTATGTCGCGCCGAAAGTGAAAAACAAGCTGGTCAGCAGCAATCATGTCAATGTTTCCCAAGCGATGAAAACGCCGCAATTTTGGCTGTTGTTTTGGGTGTTGTGCCTGAACGTGACTGCTGGTATCGGCGTTTTGGGGCAGGCTTCGGTCATGATTCAGGAGCTGTTTTCAGAGGCGTCGGTCGGCAAACAAGCGGCAATCGGCGCTGGGGCGGCGGCAGGTTTCGTCAGCCTTTTGAGCCTGTTCAATATGGGCGGGCGGTTTTTATGGTCCAGCGTTTCCGACAAACTCGGACGTAAAAATACCTACACCATCTTTTTCGTACTCGGTTCGCTGCTGTATTTTGCCGTTCCGTCCATTGGCGAAAGTGGAAACAAGGCTTTGTTTATTATTGGATTCTGCGTCATCATTTCCATGTATGGCGGCGGTTTTGCCGCGATTCCGGCTTATTTGAAAGACTTGTTCGGTACTTATCAGGTCGGCGCGATTCACGGACGTATTTTGCTGGCGTGGTCAACTGCTGCCGTGATCGGTCCGGTTTTGGTGAACTACATCCGCCAAAGCCAAATCGACAGCGGTGTTCCCGCTGCGCAGGCATACGGCGTTACCATGTACATCATGGCGGGATTGTTGATTGTCGGATTGCTGTGCAACCTTGCCGTCAGATCGGTTCATGAAAAACACCATGAAACCGACATCAAAACAGCGGCACACAGCGGCAATCCCGATGATGAAACCGCCGTTTCTGATGCCTACTTGCTGCAGGAAAAAGTTGCGGCAGGCGGTTTTTCGGTTTGGTGGCGTTGGACGTTGGTCGGCGTCCCGCTGGCTTACGGCGTGGTGATGGTGTTCGTCAAGGCATTGGATTTGTTCCGTTAGGATTTCAAATGCCGACGTTAGGTCGTCTGAAATGCAGATATGGGTTTTCAGACGACCTTTGAGCGGAAAGACCGGCTTTTGTTTGTATAACCGTCTGATTGGTAAAAGCATTAGATTGAGATAAGGTTTGCACGAAGTATCGCAGGGCAAATCGGCAATTTATACCGGACCGGATTTGTGATACATTTTTGCCTTCACAAACCGCAGCAAGCTGCCGGTCAAACGGGAAATCTGTCTTCTTCCCGTTTGTTGACCCATGATAGGAAAAGAAATGTTTTGGTATATCGTAGGATTTTTTGCTTTCGTAGTTGCCGTCCTTGCGCTTTGGGTAAATGCCAGCGCATTTGGTATGCAGGAGGACGGCACGCCGCAATCGGAATATGAAAAACGCTTGGGTTTGGGGGCAAAATTGAAGGATAAGGAAACTGCTATGAAAGAACGCGAAGCAGCAAGGTTTCATCCTGATGATTGATGCTGCATTGCGATTCTTCCTTCGGATATACGCCGGACTCGGTGTTCTGAAACCTTAGACCATCATGTAAAAAGGTCGTCTGAAACCTAAATTTGGTTTTCAGACGACCTTTTCATTTACGGCTTTACCGTTTATTCAATGACAACGCGCGCGTTAAGCGGCTGGACGGGGCGGCTGTTGTGCGAGCCGATGGCGCGGGTGAATTTTTCTGCCTGCGCCTGATCGATGTGATCGTAGGTTTTCAATACCAGCCACGATACGCCTTCGCTGCATGGTGGTGTGGTCAGCGAACCGGCAAAGCGGTAGTAATTCAGCCGTTTCGGCAGCAGGGTGCCGGCGTCGAAGGCTTTGTCGAGGTTTACCTTTCCTTCTTTCATCGGCATCACGTTCCATATAGGCGCGAGGCGGTCGTTGGTTTTGCCGGCTTCGTACAATACTGCCAATACCAAAGGCTGTTTGTTTTCGTCTAGGTGGACGAAGTGGGCTTCCATCGGGAAGGTGCGGCCTTTGATTTGGTTTTCACTGGGGACGTGGAAATGGAATTGTTTCAGGGTGTAGGTGCGGCCGTTCACGGTCAGGGTGTTGCCGCCTTCGGGGTAGTTGACCTGGATGGTATGGCCGTTGTTTTCCACGTTAACCGTGCTCGGTTTGTAATTGACTTTGATGGCAGGCAGTTTGCCGGAGACGGTTTCGGTGATGTTGACGGGGGATTGGTTTTTGCCTGTGGAACACAAACGGAACTCTTCAGACAGATTGCCCCAGCTTTCGGGGGAGTCGTGTCCGGTGTAACCCCAATGGGTGTGGTTTCCGTGTGCGGCGGCGGAGAATGCTGCGAAGGTGGACAGCAGGAAAACAGTCAGACGAGGCAACGTACGGGTCAAGCAGGGCATTGCAATATCCTTTCTGTGAGGAGGAGGGGAAAAAACATTGCGGTGCGTATGTAGATTATTGTTATTTTTTATTTAACCATAGCCATATTAAATCATTAGGTCAAGCCTTCTTGGATTAATTCTGTTAAGGATATGAAGTAAAAGCGAATTCATTTTTTAAAAAACGATATTGTCGTTTTGAAAATTGATAATAATTTGAAATAGAAAATGCCTATTTTTCACCCCTTAAAAATTTAAGGAAAGCCGACTTATGAAAAAGATAGTGTATTCCACCGTCAACAACATTTACATATCTTAAAGATACACAAGGTCTGCGCCCCGATTTTTCGGGGCGTTTTTTCATGCCGCTGTCTAATTTCGGTATCGGGAACGGTCGTAATCTTTACCTGTTTTATACAGTTGGTAGGCAATAACCGCCATTTTGCGCATGATGGCGACTATTATCAGCTTCGGGGGCTTCCCCCTCGCTTTGAGACGGGCTGTAAAGGCTGGAAATGCGTTCATACGGTAGGCTACAAGTGCGGGCATATACAGGGCTTTGCGGGCGTTCTTTTGCCCCTGTTTGGATATTCTGGGCTTTCCTTTGACGCTTGTTCCCGAATCTTTGATTTTTGGATCTAAACCGAGGTATGCGGCAAATTGGTTTTGATTGGCAAAGTCGTAGCGTGTGAGTTTGGCGAGCAGGGCGGAAGCGGCGGATTCTCCTATACCGTCTATGGTTTTTAGGCGGTTCTTTTTTTCGTTGTAAGCGGGGTTTTGGCGGTAGAAGTCTTTGAGTTCGTTTTGTACGGTTGCTATAAGCCTGTTCAGATGGTCTATGGTGGTCTGTATGTGATGGCGGATAGTATCGGGTGCGGTTTGGTGTTTGGTCTGCTCTGCGGCTCTCTGCTGCTTAAGGCGGGCTATATAGTCTGTGATGGCTTGGAGGAATTCTTGCTCTTCTGTCGGCGGCTGCCATGCTTGTGGCTGCATTCGTCGGCAGTATTCGGCTATCAGCCTCGCGTCCTGTCGGTCGGTCTTAGTTCGTGTCTGTTCGGCTTCTCTGAAGCCTTTTATCTTGCTTGGATTGACTATGCTTACAATGTTTTTCTGTCTTAAGTGGGCGGCTATGGCTTCATGGTAGATTCCTGTCGCTTCACAACAGCAATGCACCGCTTCTGCGGTGTACTCCTGTATCCAGTCGTCCAAACGTCTGAATCCGTCCTCTGTGTTGTCAAACCTCCGTTCATAAAAAATGCTGTCTGAAATCAGACAGCAGTCTATGGTTTTCTTTGATACGTCTATCCCTAGGTAGTACATTGTTTTGCCTTATTTATTCAGGCTCGCAGCCTTGTATAGTGTTCAAACTGAGTATGTACGAAAGCCCGCGCTTCTATCTTTTTCCCAAGCTGTGGCTTTGGTCGTGCTTCGGAAGTCGCGGGCTGCGGTTCGGGTCATGAATCCGAACCCCTGAAAGGGAGGGTTTCCCGCTCAGGGCTTGGGACTCTTTTTGCCTTCGGCGACGTTCGCCACGTGGCAGGGGGTGGGGTAAAAAACACACCCCACCCCTTGCGGGTAGCGTCTTTGGGTGGGTTAGCGTCAAGGGGTATCCAAAAAGATTTATAAAGACGATAAAGCCGTCTTTACAAATCTTTCTGGACGCCCTCCCCTTGACTTGTGGCTAGGTGTGCGATTGGGCTAAATATACGGTTGCTGCTGCGCCTATCAATGATACTAAAAACATCGGTAGAACAAAATATTTTAAAAATCCGCGCCAGCCTTTGCGCTCATAAGTCGTTGCCGCCCATATCCCTAAAAAAAACGCCAATCCCGCATTCATCAATTTACCTTTCCGCCCACATTCGTCAGGGCTTTATCGTTGTATCCGTCATACATCAAATTTTGCGGGCTGGCACCGCCCATTGTCAAGACCTGCGGTGCGTCAGGCGTGTATGCGGTCTGCAACGGTTTTGCGGCTTCTGCCGTCTGCGTTTTGTAGGGGTTAAATGGTAATCCGTCTTTGACGTAGTTCAAGCAGGTTTGTTTGCCGATGTCTTTAATCTTCGTGCCTTGGTCGGTATAGCAGGTGCAGCGGTTCTCTGCTTTGATACAGGCGGCAGGCCACGGCATGACTTTGACGGCTTTGTTCATGCCGTCGTATATCGGGGCGGTTTCGGGACGTTCGGCGATACGGGGCTGATAGTCTTCTTCAGTCAGATGGGGCTTTGGCGGTTCTGACGGCGTTTGCACTTTTGCGGCTGCGTACCGCCCCGCTGCGCCGTCGTCCGCCGCGGGAGCGGCTGCCGCCTGCGCTTCGGGGCTTGCCGCTGGCGCGGCAACGTGTGCCTGTGCCGTCTTCGCTCGTTCTTCTTCGCCCGAGAACTTGCCCCAAAATCCAGTAAACGACCAAACGCCATAACCGACGAGGCATAGGGCGAGCGGGAACAGCATTAAAAGTTTGCTTTTTTTCGTCCTGATTTTGGTGTGTACTTCGGCGGACTTGTACAACCCATACACGCTTTTATCAAGCCTGTACACGCTGATTAGGGCTTCCCTGATGTTTGCCCTGCTTTCAGGGTCTTTTGCGCCGCCTGTCGTCCATTCCATCTTACGACGAAGCCCTAGATTGGTCTTCCCTAAATGCGTGTGATGTTCTATCAGTCCGCGCAAATGGACGTCTATCAGGCGGGGATGTTGGGTTATCAGGATGAAATCAAGACCACGGTGTCGGTGTGTTTCGAGTTCGGCGACGTAGTCGGGTACTTTCGAGCCGCTTGGACGTGGGCGGAATATGCGTTGGCATTCGTCAACAACGATAATCGCGCCCGGCGGCGCCCACTTCGACCATGTCTGAATGCTTTCGCCTTCTGGTATATCGAAGTAGTTTATTTTGTCGTGGTCTAGGTCTTTGATTCCGTCCACGAAGATGGGACGGTCTTTAAAGTCTTTGCGTTTGACAAGGTTTGAAACCGCATACAATGTTTTTCCCGCACCGGGAACGCCTGTATATAGGTAAAGCATTTTTTATCCCTCGCTTTTGACGATAGTGGACAGTTTCTTAAAGCCCTTTATCGTTGCTATAAATGTGAATGCGCCGAATATCCAATTCAGCATGACGCCGAAACCCATGATGTAGACGATTTGCAGAGCGTCTTCAGGGAAACCGCCAATATGGCTTTGAACCTGCTGGATGAAATAGGATTGCAACTGGCGAAATCCCGCCACTGTTACGAAAGAAAGCCCTATGGCGGTCAATATTCTGCCCGCCACAGACATTAATACTGCTGTTATCAAACTGCCCCAGTTCATAGCTCCTCCAATGCGCCATAGACGAACCATGCACAGGTTAGAATGGTCATCATGATTAGGACGGGTCGCAATTTTGCGGCAAAGTCGCAAAGCGGCTGATAGCTGAATTCGACCTGCCCAAATGCGCCTAAATCCACGCTTTTCGGTTGCGGGCAAACGCCTTCGGTTTGGAAGACGTTTTCAGGTCTAAAATCTAAATCTATTGTGTTTTCAGGCAAGACGATGTCTTCATAGCTCGCATCGCCACCCGGCATACATTGCGCAGCATTCGGGTTTTGCTGACAAAAATTCTGCTGCTGATTCTCTTGATTTTGATTTTGCTGCCCTGTCGGACTGTTCGGCTGATTCGGCGTATTCGGACTGTTCGGCGTCGTCGGTGCATTCGGACTGTCGGGCGTTATAGGCGTATTCGGACTATTGGGTGTTGTCGGTGTGTTCTGTCCTTTATTCGGTGTCGGTATGATTTCGCTGCGTGTCGGTGCAAGCGTGGAATTTGGTTTCAGATCAGGACGCGGAATAATGGTTGTCGTAATCGAACCGTCTCTATTTATCATGAATCGTGTTTGTTGAGGTGTATTGCTGCCCTGCGGGGTGTAGGGTGCTGAATCGGCGGTCATCGGGGTAAATTCATTTGAAACCGTCGATTTTTCAACGGAATCGCCAATTTTGGACAACTGATTCATCAGTTCGGCATGATTGGTCTGTTGGTTATTCAACATACGCTCTAATATGTCTTTGATGTCCTTTTGATTGAGCGTCATTTCTTTAATGATTTTTTGCTGCTCCGCAGGCGTTTGAGAGGTTACTTTTGCTCGAGCATCTTGTAGCTGGGCGTCGTTTGTGATTGGTGTATAGACGTATCCTGCAACTTTGTCATAACCTTCAGGGAGACTGCCTTTATACCACCCTTTACAAGCCCCACCCTGACAATATCCCCAATTATAAGAACCATTGTATCTATCTATTACCCAAGCATAGCCTTCTATATTAGGTCTTGGTCTAACATTAGAACCTGAACCAATATCGACACGTCTTAAATAAAGCTGCGAATAGCTACCGTCTTTGTTCTTTGAGGCTTCGGCAAGCATTTTTCCTGATGTCGTCCATCCTTCCGCCTGCTTTGCTGCTTTGGCTGCGCCTTCGGCTGCCTTTTTAGCGGCTGCTGCGGCGATTGCTTCGCCTAATTGACCGCTTTGTTCGGCTTGGGCTTGGGCAGTTGCTGCCTGTTGTGCTGCTTGTGCGAGTTGCCCTGACGAAGAGTTAGGTCTTATACCTGTTTTATCAAAAAACTGATTTACTCCACTACCAAAACCCGTAAAATCAAGTTTAGACAACCCTTCCAAAACTGCTCCAAATCCTTCTCTAGCTGCGCCACTCCAGTCACCATTCTGAGCTTGTTTATAAGCTCTTGCAGCAAAATCTGAACCAATCGCACCACCTGCGGCAGTTAAACCTGCTAGCGTGCCACCAGCAATCTTTTCTACTTTTGGAATATTTACACTTTGCGTCTGTGTCGTCCGAATCGTTGCTTTTTCTCCATAATTGCCCGTTGCGGTTATGGTTTTCGACTGACTACCTTTAATTGAATCGCCCGACTTGGTTACGGTCGGTCTGCCGTTGTTTTGACTTTGCACGCTCCATACGCCCGTTTTCGGGTCGTAGCCTTTTTGTCTCAAGGCTTGCTCAGACGGAAAGCCCGCCCCCTGATGTTGTGCCGGCGGGGGCAGTCCTACTTCTGCACTTACAGGAGCAGCGAATAAAGCAGCAGACAGAGCAAGGCATAAGGCAGTATGCCGATGATGAACATTGCTTCGGGTATCATTCTTCATTACTCTTTTCTCTCGTGGATAATATGAATTTGTAGATTAGGTTGACGACAAATACCGTGGCGACGATTGAAACGCACATCAGACCTATCTCTTTGCCCAACTTCTGATATTCCATCGGGTCGCAATCGGGAAAGGTCAGTTTGACTTGCTGTTCGTTATACTGCCATGTAGAGCCGTTAAAAACGGGGTGATGCAGCACCCCGTCTTTGTCTATTGTCGGCACTACATGGGTCATCACGTCGTTTGTCGCTGCTTCGTGTGTGAAATGGCAGACACGGCCGACTTGATAACCCATTGCTATTAACCGCCTTTGCGTACTGCTTTGATAATCAGACCAACAACGACCATTGCAGCAGCAACACCGATCACAACCGCGCCAATAGACGAAACGCCGTCTTTCGCGCTTGCCAATTCAGCTTTGGCGGCTGTTACCAATGCGATGTCTTCTGCCATTGCAGGCAAAGACATGATGGCAACGGAAGCACCGGCGACGGCGTATTGCAGTTTTTGTTTCAGGTTCATTTTGTTTTCCTTTACGAAATGTTGATAAAAAGTAGTTGTGGCGGTGTTTCGGGGTCAATTCAGGGGACACCGCCGAACCCCTGAAACTGGTTTATGCTTCGTCCGAATAGTAGATTTTGTCTTTAAATGCACGGGGAAACACTTGCATGGAGACGATTTGCTGCGGTTTGTACTGCTCGTACTTTTCGGGATGTTTTGTGCGAACTTCGCAAAGGCGGGTTTCTGTGTCTGAACGGATAATCAGACCGACATAGTGGGTTTTGCTGAATGTGCCGTCTTGGTTTTTGCGTTCGCGTGTGAACATGCGGTCAAATGCGGCAATGACGAAAATACCTTGTTTGCGTTCGGTTTCTTGAGACATGATGTTTTTCCTTTCTTTAAGGTCGGGGTTGCTGGTATTCAACGGTTCGGGGGCGGGACGGGAGGGGCGCTCACACACGGCTTGCGCCGTTCGCCTTGCTTCGCAAGTGCGGTTTCGCGCCCATCCCGCCCCCGAACCAAAATCAACGGTTACGGGTTTCGCTACATATTGATGATGGTTTCTCGGTTATAAAACGCCCATTTCGGGCTTAAAAGGGCTGATAGGACGGCGTTGTAATTGTCCTCTGTAATCTTTTTAGGCTTTCTTTCGTAGAAAAGCTCGGCATGCGCCTGTAAAAGGGGTTCAATGCAGATAACCCACTTTTGCAGCTTCTCGCGCCACTGGCGCGAACCTGCGGATACAAACGAAAAATTGCTGTTCGCTATCTTCCACAACTGTTTTTTGTCTATGGTTGTACGAATAAGGCGGTAGCCTTTGTCTTCAGGCAGACGGCTATCAATGTGTTTGGCGATGTATTTGCCGACGTAGCGGGCAAGTCCTTTGCTGTTGGTTTTGACGGGCAGCAGTTCGGATCGTCCGAATCCGTACTTTTCCATGTTTTCACGGAGGACTTGCCAAAGCTGACGCAGATTTTTATTTGCACTTGTATAGTTACGAGCTTGAATTTGTTGGAAATTCAGACCGCGGCGGATGTCTTCGCGGGTGTTGACGATAAGATGGAAGTGAATACGACCGCTTTTCATGCGCTCGTATACACAGACATAGTGTTCGAAATGCTTTTTAAGAAAGTTTGTGCGCAGGCTGTGAAAGCGGCGGCTTGCCTCTTTGACGTCTTGTACGTCGTCGGCAAATGTGAGGGTAAGGAATCCGACCTTTTCAATTCCGAAGACTTCGATGAACTGGCGTACATTCATCTCTAGGGCGGCGGCGGATTTCTTGTGTGAAGTGGAAAATTCGTTGAATTCGGGTTTTGCTGTGTTCGGCAGGTATTTTTCTATGTTTGCGGGTTTTTGCTTTTCCTTGATTACATTGGTATTTTTTACGTCAATGCAGTTGTTACTATTTAGACAAGGAAGCGCGGCACGCTTCGCGTCCGCTTGCTGCTGAAACTCAATCTGTTGCTGTAAAAACATTTTAGACCCCTCTCAAATGTCGGTTAATCGAATTTGTCAAGGGGTTCTAAATGTGTTTTACGCTCCCTTAACGGAAGCGAAATATATAAGGTCGTCTGAAACGTGAACTGCACCCCAAAAGTTGGACATCCCCTCCAACTCACAAGGTGCAGTTTTTTTATGAGCAAATATACATTACACTTCAAATACCAAGCCGTACTCCACTACCTGCATATACGCAGCCAACAACGTACCGCAGACCACTACGGCATTTCCCGAACCCACCTGAGACGATGGATACGCGCCTATCAAGAAGGCGGTATCGGCGCACTCGAACATCCCCAATCCAAAACCATGCCCCAACACCGCAAAAACCCCTTCATCGCAGATAAACCCGACCACGAAAAAACACAGGCAGAGCTTATCGAAGAGTTGTGCTATATGCGCGCAAAGGTCGCCTACCTAAAGGAGTTAAAAGCCCTCAGCCAAAAACAGACCGAAAAGGACAAAGACCAAACCGTACCAACACTGAGGCGCAACACCCGCTC
>NZ_JH164964.1:578245-579740 GCF_000227275.1 Neisseria sp. GT4A_CT1 | reverse complement strand
TCTTTTTCATACGCCAGCGTTTGCGTTTTACCGACCTTTATACCGAAATCCTCACCAATTTCCTGCATTGCCCCTTTCAGATGACCCCTCTATAATCCCCGTTTCCATCCTAAAAACAGGAAACACCTCATGAACATCACAGAAATCGTCCGCCAACGATACAGCACCAAGTCTTTCGACCCGTCCAAAAAAATCGCTGCCGAAGACTTCGCCCATATCGAAGCCGCCCTGCGCAACAGCCCCTCCAGCGTCAATATGCAGCCATGGCAATTCATCATCGCCGATGACGAGGCGGGCAAAGCGCGCATTGCCAAATCCACCGAAAAACTCCCTTATAACACCCCGAAAATCACTCATGCGTCCCATGTCGTCGTTTTCGCCGCCCGCGTTTGCGCCGACGATGATTATGTCGCCGCCGTATTGGCGCAAGAGGACAAAGACGGACGTTTCGCCACGGAAGAAGCCAAGCAGGCAGGCGATTCCACCCGCCGCCTGTTCTTGGGCATCCACCGCAACCAATTCCAAGATGAAGAGCAATGGCTTGCCAAACAAGTCTATCTCAACATGGGCTTCACCCTATTCGCCGCTGCCGCAGCAGGCATCGACGCCGTGCCGATGGAAGGCGTCGATTTGCAGGTTTTGAATGAGGAATTCGGTTTGACGGAAAAAGGCTACAAAGCCGTCGCCGTCGTCTCCTTCGGCTACCGTGCCGCAGACGATTTCAACGCCGCGCTGCCCAAATCGCGTTTTGAAAACGAAGTCATCTTCACCAAAATCTAAACCCGATAGAAACGAAAACAAGGTCGTCTGAAACCCGACAATGCAGGATTTCAGACGACCTTATTTGTATAGTGGATTAACTTTAAACCAGTACGGCGTTGCCTCGCCTTAGCTCAAAGAGAACGATTCTCTAAGGTGCTGAAGCATCAAGTGAATCGGTTCCGTACTATCTGTACTGTCTGCGGCTTCGTCGCCTTGTCCTGATTTAAAGTTAATCCACTATATCAGCCAATCGCGGCAACGATAAGATTAAATCGCCGCTTCCGCGCGTTCGCCCGTCCGTATCCGAATCACTTCTTCAACCGGCAGCACAAAAATCTTGCCGTCGCCAATTTTTCCCGACCGCGCAGTCTCTACAATGATATCGATGGCGCGTTCCACATCTTCATCTGCCAACACCAGCTCGACCTTGACTTTGGGCAGAAAATCAACCGCATACTCCGCGCCGCGGTAAATTTCGGTATGCCCTTTCTGACGGCCGAAACCTTTAACCTCGCTGACCGTCATGCCGCTTATCCCGATTTCTGTCAGAGCTTCACGGACATCGTCCAATTTAAACGGCTTAATCACAGCTTCGATTTTTTTCATGATATTTTTCCTTAAATTTCAGGATGGCATAGCGTTCGACCCTCAGCCAATCCGGTTTGGATAAAACGTTGAATCAGCCCAAATGCAGCCTTGCTTCCATTTTTTACACAATATAGTGGATAACTTT
>NZ_JH164964.1:573970-577861 GCF_000227275.1 Neisseria sp. GT4A_CT1 | reverse complement strand
CCAAGTACGGCGTTGCCTCGCCTTAGCTCAAAGAGAACGATTCTCTAAGGTGCTGAAGCACCAAGTGAATCGGTTCCGTACTATCTGTACTGTCTGCGGCTTCGTCGCCTTGTCCTGATTTAAATTTAATCCACTATATAGACCGAACCGCCTGCCCACCCTAGCGTAGAACAGGTTGAATATTATAGTGAAACGCTAACAAAACCGCTATGGCGCGCTTGTCATCGGCTTCCGCCCATTTTCCAACACCTCCCTTTTAACACGGACAAACAGGAATAAAAAGCGATACAAGGTCGTCTGAAAAAGGTTTTTAGGCATAAAATTTCCTGAATATCCTATTTTTTTATTTGATTAGTATTTTTTATCCAAAATTCAGCATAATGTTTTCCAATATTCATCATTCGGGATTTTGATTTACGTTAAAATATGCCTTTTTTTGTGAAGGTCGTCTGAAAAAGACGGAGAGAATAGATGTCTGAACAACATACACACGCTTCGACTTGGAAAAGCAAAATCAATGCGCTGGGGCCCGGAATCATGATGGCTTCGGCAGCGGTCGGCGGTTCGCACCTGATTGCCTCGACGCAGGCGGGCGCGCTTTACGGCTGGCAGCTTGCGTTGATTATCATTTTGACCAACCTCTTCAAATATCCGTTTTTCCGTTTCAGCGCGCATTACACGCTGGATACGGGCAAAAGCCTGATTGAAGGCTATGCGGAGAAAAGCCGCGTTTATTTGTGGGTATTCCTGATTTTGTGCGTTATCTCGGCAACGATTAACGCGGGTGCGGTCGCCATCGTGACCGCCGCCATCGTCAAAATGGCGATTCCCTCGCTGACGCTGAATGTCGGCGCAATCTCCGCGCTGATTATGGCTTCCTGCCTGATTATCTTGGCAAGCGGACGCTACAAAGCCTTGGACAACGTTTCCAAAATCATCATCGTTAGTCTGACAATTGCCACAGTCGCCGCCGCTGCCATCGCCATGTCGCGCGGCATGCAAATGAAACCCGACTTTATCGAGCCTACCCCATGGACACTGGCAGGCTTGGGCTTCCTCATCGCGCTGATGGGCTGGATGCCTGCGCCGATTGAAATTTCAGCTATCAACTCTTTGTGGGTAACGGAAAAACAACGCATCAATCCTTCCAGCTACCGCGACGGTATTTTCGACTTCAACGTCGGCTATATCACCAGCGCAGTGTTGGCGGTCGTCTTCCTCGCCTTGGGCGCGTATGTGCAGTACGGCAACGGTGAGGCAGTGCAAATGGCGGGCGGCAAATACGTTGGTCAACTGATTAATATGTACGCCGTCACCATCGGCGACTGGTCACGTCCGATGGTCGCATTCATCGCCTTCGCATGTATGTACGGCACAACGATTACCGTAGTGGACGGCTACGCGCGCGCGATTGCCGAGCCGGTGCGCCTGCTGCGCGGCAAAGACAAAACGGGCAACGTCGAACTCTTTGCCTGGAACGTTTGGGTCGCAGGTACGGGCTTGGCAGTGATTTTCTGGTTCAACAGCGCAATGGCGGAGCTGCTCAAATTTGCCATGATTACCGCCTTCGTTTCTGCCCCCGTGTTCGCTTGGTTGAACTACCGCCTCGTCAAAGGCGACAAACGCCACAAGCTGACGGCAGGTATGGACCTTCTCGCCATCCTCGGCTTGATTTACCTGACCGGGTTTACGGTTTTGTTCCTGCTGAACCTGACAGGCATCTTGGCTGCACCTAAGTAAGCCCAATCAAAACAAAGGTCGTCTGAAAACCGGATTTTGGTTTTCAGACGACCTTTTGTTATGTATGGCAAAATGTTCAATCGAAGGGATGAACGTCAAACCGATAACGCAAAGCAAACCGACATCGCCGCAGCCCATCAGAAACCCCGCCATATCCTTTTGAATTTCCAACCAAACCCATTATAATAACGCCTCCTCGCGCCGTCGCGGACGACTCCCGGCGGCATTTGTTATGGAAGAATTATGAAGCCGTCTATCTTAGAAAAACTACAACAACTCAGCGACCGACTGGAAGAAGTCACCCACCTCCTCGGACAGCCCGAAGCCACGTCCGATATGGACAACTACCGCAAGCTCACGCGCGAACACGCCGAATTGACGCCCGTGGTCGAAGTGTTCCAAAACTATCAGCAGGCGCAAAGCGACTTGGCGGATGCCGAAGAAATGCTGTCCGATCCCGAAATGAAAGACTTTGCCGCCGAAGAAATCGAAGCGGCGAAAGCCAAAATCGACACGCTCGATACCGAACTGCAAAAACTGCTGCTGCCCAAAGATGCCGACGACGACAAAAATATCTTCATCGAAGTGCGTGCCGGAACGGGCGGCGACGAAGCCGCGCTGTTTGCAGGCGATTTGCTGCGCATGTACAGCCGCTACGCCGAACGCAACCGCTGGCAGGTCGAAATCGTTTCCGCCAACGAAAGCGAACTGGGCGGCTATAAAGAAGTCATCGCCCGCATTGTCGGTTTGGGTGCATACAGTCGTCTGAAATTCGAATCGGGCGGCCACCGCGTGCAACGCGTTCCCGCCACCGAAAGCCAAGGCCGTATCCACACTTCCGCCTGCACCGTCGCCGTCATGCCGGAAGCGGACGAACTCGAAGACATCGAGTTGAACCCCGCCGACCTGCGCATCGACACCTTCCGCGCATCCGGCGCGGGTGGTCAGCACATCAACAAAACCGACTCCGCCGTCCGCATCACCCACCTGCCCACCGGCATGGTGGTCGAATGCCAAGACGGCCGCAGCCAACACTCCAACAAAGCGCAGGCGATGAAAGTCCTCGCCGCCCGCCTGAACGACGCGCAAAAACGCGAAGCCCAAGCCAAAGAAGCCGCCGAACGCAAATCCCTCATCGGCAGCGGCGACCGTAGCGAACGCATCCGCACCTACAACTACCCCCAAGGCCGCGTGACCGACCACCGCATCAACCTTACCCTGCACAAGCTGGATTTTGTTATGGACGGCGACTTGGAAGAAATCACCAACGCTCTGATTGCCGAACATCAGGCAGAGCTACTGGCGGCAATGGGCGACTGATGGGGCGGTTGATGCTTGGTGCCAAAGCGTGAAGGCAGGCTTGATGGCGGGAAAACAAGTTCTGCCAAGACATATAGTGGATTAAATTTAAATCAGGACAAGGCGACGAAGCCGCAGACAGTACAGATAGTACGGAACCGATTCACTTGGTGCTTCAGCACCTTAGAGAATCGTTCTCTTTGAGCTAAGGCGAGGCAACGCCGTACCGGTTTAAAGTTAATCCACTATAAATCAAGCCTCAGCCGTCGCCCGCCGTCCTTTCCGTAACCATAAAAATCCTGTGTGGAAATGACGGCGCTCCTAAAAAGCCTTCCCACTCAAACGCAAGCCCGGATAAACCGATTCCACGCAGTCCTCCAACACCCCGCCCCTTTTCAGACGACCCATTCCAACCCATGAACACCCCGCTCACCCGCCGCCGTTTTTTCGCCATCGCCGCCCTGACTGCCGCCGGAGCAGCCGCGCCCTTCCTCCTGAACCGCAACCGCCCTGCCCCGTTACCAACTACCGGCGAGCCCGTCATTTGGAAAGGCATCGCGCTGGGTTCCGGCGCCGAGCTCCGCCTCTTCGGCGTTGACCGCAAAGAAGCCGAAATCCTCGTCAACAAAGTCCTCGCAGAAGTCGCCCGCCTCGAAAAAATCTTCAGCCTCTACCGCGAAGACAGCCTGATCAACCGACTGAACAAAGAAGGTCGTCTGAACAACCCGCCGCCCGATTTCCTCGCCCTGTTGAGCATCTGCCGCGACATCCATGCCCTGACCGACGGTGCGTTCGACCCCACCGTCCAAGTGCTGTGGAACCTTTATGCAGACCATTTCCGCCGCAACCCGC
>NZ_JH164964.1:554271-573786 GCF_000227275.1 Neisseria sp. GT4A_CT1 | reverse complement strand
TCTTCGAACAAAAAGGCATGGGCTTATCCCTCAACGGCATCGCCCAAGGCTACATTACCGACAAAATCACCGCCCTGCTGCAACAACACGGCATCCACCAAGCCCTCGTCGATATGGGCGAAATCCGCGGCTTCGACACCGACAACCAACGCACATGGAACGTCGGCATCCGCAATCCCCAAAACGAAGAAGCCACCCTCCTGACCATCCCCATACAAAACCAAGCCTTCGCCACCTCAGGCGGCTACGGTACCGTGATGGACGAAGCCGGCAAGTTCACCCACCTCTTCGACCCGCGCACCGGTACTGCTACCCCGCGCTACCGCAGCGTCAGCGTCATGGCGCCGACTGCCGCCGTTGCCGATGCCTTCTCCACCGCGTTCTCCATCATGGACGAAGCCGCCATCCGTACCGCCGCGCGCGCCAAACAGGCAAAAGTCTGGCTGGTCATGCCCGACAACCGCATCGAAACCCTAGCCTGAACGACTTATCCGCTAAAATGGTGTACTACAAAGAAACGCAGCTACAAGGTCGTCTGAATGCCCAAACTCCATCAAATCATCGAACGCCATTGGCAACGCCCCAATCCGTTTTTATCTCTCCTGCTCAAACCCTTATCCAAGCTGTTTGCCAAAATTGCGGCAAAACGGCGCGATGATTTCGTTTCAGGTCGTCTGAAAAGCGAAAAGCTGCCTGTGCCTGTGGTCGTGGTCGGCAATATCCACGCGGGCGGGACGGGGAAAACGCCGATTGTCGCCGCGCTGGTGTCGGGCTTGCAGGAAAAAGGCATCAAGGTCGGCATCATCAGTAGGGGCTACGGGCGCAAAAGTAAGGCGGTTCATGTATTGAATGCCGCGAGCCGTGCGGAAGATGCGGGCGACGAGCCTTTGCTGCTGTTCCGTAAAACCGGCGCGCCGACGGCGGTGGGCAGCAGCCGTGCGGAGGCAGGCAGGGCGTTGCTGGCGGCGCACCCCGACATCGGGCTGATTGTGGCGGACGACGGCTTGCAGCATTACGCCCTGCGGCGGGATGTGGAAATCGCGGTGTTTCCGGCGGCGGATACGGGGCGGACGGATTTGGATTTGCTGCCCAACGGCAGTTTGCGCGAACCTTTGTCGCGTCTGGATTCGGTGGATGCAGTCGTTGTTAGCGGAGGCAAGGCGGATGCGTCATTTGCGCCGTCTAAAAATATGTTTCACAGCCGCATCGAAACGGGACAAATTTACCGTTTGAACAAGCCGTCTGAAATACTGGACACAGGCCGTCTGAAAAATCAAACCGTCGCCGCCGTGGCGGGCATCGCTAAGCCGGAGCGTTTTTTCGATTCGCTGCGGAACATGGGCATCACGTTGAACCAAACCGTCGCGCTGCCCGACCATGCCGACATCGCCGCGGCAGACTTGCCCAATGCGGACGCGGTGATTATTACGGAAAAGGATGCGGTCAAGTTTTCAGACGGCCTCAATCTGAACCATGTATGGGTATTGCCCGTTTATGCGATAATCGAACCTGATTTGGCGGCGTTTGTGTCGGAACAGCTGAAAGATTCGCGACAGGTCGTCTGAAATCAATTGATTCTTTGTTGCTGTTTGTCTTGAATAATAAGGAAATTTATGAACCTGAAGAAACTGCTGCTCACTTTCGTTGCCATTGCCGCCTGTTCCGCCGCAACAGCCGCGCCCCCAAGCGATAAGTCTTTAAATAGATGGATGGAAGTCCAGCATATCGAACGCGACTTTCTCAAAAATTTGACCAACATGGCGGAAGCACAAAACCGACAGCTCATGCAACCGATCATCTCCTCATATCCACCGGAACTGCAGCCGCAATTACAAGCCGCGTCAGACCGTTATATGAACAAAGTGTTTAAAGCTTATTTCACACCGCAACTTAGAAACAAATTAATGAAAGAAATAAAAAAAGTTGCCAAGGACGAGTTCACTCAACAAGAGATTGATGCCATGATTGCGTTTTACGAGACTCCCGTAGGACAATCTATCGTGGAGAAAAATTCGGTATTCATAAAAAAACTCGCCAATATAGGGGCAAGCGAAGCGGATATGAAAGAAATAGAAACAATTAGCGAACACTACCTAATTGAATTTGAAAACGAAATTAAAAAAATATTGTCTGAAGAATGTACCCCCTAAACCTTAAACAGGAGAAAAAGATGAAACTGAAAACCTTGTTATTGCCCTTCGCCGCGCTGGCATTGTGTGCCAACGCATTTGCCGCTACACCCAGCGACGCGTCGCTGGAGCGTCTGTTTGAAGTGCAGAAGATGGATGCCTTGTTGGAACAGTCTTTCCAAAGCATGGAAGGCATTGTGCTTTCCGATCCGAATGTACAGAAATTTTTGAAAGATGCGCCGGAAGACAAACGTCCGCAGTTGGAAGCAGTCTTGAAAAAGTATGCAACCCGGTCGATTGCCGAAATCAATACGCCGCAAGTACGTGCCCAGTTGCGTAAAGCGGCTTTAGACGGCATGAAGACGGTTTATACGCAAGAAGAAGTCAACGCATTGATTGGCTTTTACAGCACGGCAGTAGGCCAATCGATAATGGATAAAACGCCGCGCTATCTTGAGGCAACGATGAAACCGATGATGAACATCCTTGCCGGCAAATACACCCAATCCAACGAAAGCGCAAACCTGAGGCGCGAAATCCGCCAAATCATGTGCAACGGCAAAAATCCTGCCCAAACCTGCGCCAAACAGCCGAACAAACCGGCACGGAAAAAATAATGCCGCTTGAGGTCGTCTGAAAACGAGCGAAGCGAGTTTCGCCAAAACGAGCGAAGCGAGCTTCGCTAAAACCATCAAACCCGAAAGAAACCCCATGGAAAAAAAATTCTTAGACATCCTCGTCTGCCCCGTTACCAAAGGCAGGCTGGAATATCATCAGGACAAACAGGAATTGTGGAGCCGTCAGGCGAAGCTTGCCTATCCGATTAAAGACGGCATTCCCTATATGCTGGAAAACGAAGCGCGAGCGTTGAGCGAAGAGGAACTCAAAGCATGACCGAATTTGTCGTATTGATTCCGGCGCGGCTGGATTCATCGCGCCTGCCCGGAAAAGCCTTGGCGGACATCCACGGCAAACCGATGGTCGTGCGCGTTGCCGAACAGGCGGCAAAAAGCAAAGCAGCGCGCGTCGTCGTTGCCACCGACCATCCCGATATTCAGACGGCCTGTCAGGCGCACGGCGTCGAAGTCGTCATGACTTCAAACCGGCACGAAAGCGGCACGACGCGCCTTGCCGAAGCCGCCGCCGCGCTGAAACTGCCGCAACATCTGGTGGTCGTCAACGTACAGGGCGACGAGCCGCTGATTGCCCCCGAACTCATCGACCGCACCGCCGAAGTTTTAGTGGAAAACAACGTGCAGATGGCGACCGCGGCGCACGAATTGCACGATTTCGACGAATTTATGAATCCCAACGTCGTCAAAGTCGTCCTCGACAAAAACCGCAACGCCATCTACTTCAGCCGCGCCCCGATTCCCTATCCGCGCGATGCCATGCGCGCCGAAAAACGCGAATTGCCCACCGAAACCGCCGTCCTGCGCCATATCGGCATCTACGCCTACCGCGCCGGCTTCCTGCAACGCTACGCCGAAATGAGCGTCTCGCCGCTGGAAACCATTGAATCGCTGGAACAACTGCGCGTCCTGTGGCACGGCTACCCGATTGCCGTCGAAACCGCCAAAGAAGCCCCCGCCGCCGGTGTGGATACTCAAGAGGATTTGGACAGGGTCAGGGCTGCGTTCGAGGTCGTCTGAAAACTGGCAAGTTTCAATAATTCAACCTCCCTCTTTCTTTGGAAGAAGGTAACCGTGGCGAGGGCTCAGCTCTCGCCACGGACTATGGAAAACGAGTTCAATCATTCAAAAAATTTGAAAATAAAAATAGGAAGAACAATGAAAATTAATGAATATTCTAAATTTAGGGACTTAAATTATGGAAAAGATGATGATAATTTTGAAAATTTTTGGAAGAAAAATAAACATACAAAAAGTATTTTTGAAAATTCAGAACTCTTTGCGCAGAATTATAAAAAGTTTAATGATGTCGATGAGTGTGTTTATTTAGTTGATAAATCCATTAGCAAAACCTTAACGGATAAAATCTATAATGAAAAACAAGAAAACGTTATTTGTTGTTTTTCTTCTAGTAAAATTATAGGTACTTATGGAGAAGAGTTGATGTGGGCTCATTATGCCAATAGCTCAAAAGGTATAAGAATTGACTTTACAATTGATAAGGAGTTTGAAGATATATATGTTAAGAAAGTAGAATATAAGCCAAAAAAACAATTTAATAATGGTGCACAATTAAAAGAAGAATTAAATAATAATAAGTTAGAAAATATAATGTGTCGTAAAAGCAAAGCTTGGGCATATGAGAAAGAGCATAGGGCAATTTTTCATAAAGATGGTATTCCTTTGGAAGAAGGGAAAAAGCTTGAACCTTTCATTTTTCCAATAAATATTAAGGCAATCACTTTTGGCCGTGGTTGCGGTTTTTTTCCTGATAAAAAACCTGATGTAGAAGCATATGATTTTAAGCAAGAACAGAAGAATGCTGAAAAGCATATTTTAAAAATTGCAAGCTTTATATATAAAGTTCTAAAAGAAAGTAATAAATATAAAGATAGTATGCCAGAATTTTATCGTTATGAAGATAAATATTCATTAAAGACAATTAAAATAGAAGAAAATGAATTATCAAAAGAAATGAAAAAAATACAAAATAAATCACAAGACAAAATACAGAAACTAAGCCAAAAAATAGTTCAATTACAAAAAGAAATAGTCGATTTAGAAAAGGAAATAGTTAATTTGAAAAAAGCTAAGCAGTGAACCTGAAATAAAAAACAACCCGATAATCCGTTCTACCCAAAACACCGACAGAAAGCCCTTATATGACCGATTTACGCCATTTGAGCCGCGAAGAGCAAAAACTGCTTGCCGATGTTACCCTGCTGGTTCAAAACGACGACCAAGAGTTTAACTATGAAATGTTGAAAGCCGCCGCGCCGGACGAAGCCAGCGGCGAGTTTTGGTTCCGTATGGCGGAAACGCTCAGCACGCTGCCGCCCAACCGTTCGCTGGATTTGCGTTTGAACGGCGGCAGGCTGACGGTTGCCGTGTCGATTTTGTCGGTTTTGCTGCAAGACAGCCCCGAGATTCCGCAGCTTTGGGCGCAAAAGGTGATTGCGCTCAACTATCTGGCTCACGGACATCAGACGCGCGCGCTCGGTTTGGCGCAGCAGGCGGACAAGGCGGCGGAAGCCAACGAGGAAGAGTATTTGGCAAAGACTTTATCGCAAAACCTGCTTTCCACTTTGAAAGACGCATTGGAGCGTTTTCCCGAAGACACATGGTTTGCCGAAATGCGCGATGACGTATGGAAACATTTCGGTGAGTAACAGGTCGTCTGAAGTTTTGAACGATAAACGCAAGCCGTGTAAAATCATTTGAATCACGTTTCAAATCCATATCATTTAACAAGAAGGAACAACCATGAAAGTATTATTGTTAGGCGCGCCGGGCGCGGGCAAAGGCACTCAGGCTCAATTCATCACCGCTGCGTTCGGCATTCCGCAAATTTCCACCGGCGATATGCTCCGCGCTGCGATTAAAGCAGGCACGCCGCTGGGTTGGGAAGCGAAAAAAATCATTGACGAAGGCGGCTTAGTGCGCGACGACATCATCATCGGCATGGTGAAAGAACGCATCGCGCAAGACGACTGCAAAAACGGTTTCCTGTTTGACGGTTTCCCGCGCACGCTGGCACAAGCCGAAGCGATGGTTGAAGCAGGCGTGGATTTGGACGCCGTGGTTGAAATCGACGTACCTGACAGCGTGATTGTCGACCGCATGAGCGGCCGCCGCGTTCACTTGGCTTCCGGCCGCACCTACCACGTTACCTACAATCCGCCCAAAGTCGAAGGCAAAGACGACGTAACCGGCGAAGATTTGATTCAGCGCGACGACGACAAAGAAGAAACCGTCAAAAAACGCCTTGCCGTTTACCACGAGCAAACCGAAGTGCTGGTCGATTTTTACAGCAAGCTGGAAGGCGAACATGCGCCGAAATACATCAAGGTTGACGGTACTCAGCCGGTAGAAGCCGTGAAAGCCGAAATATTGGGCGCATTGGGCAAATAAATCGAAAAGGTCGTCTGAAAACAAAACAGAAAGTCAGGTTTTCAGACGACCTGTTTTTGACAAACAGCGTGTTGCAACCGAAAAATAATCATTCGGCGTCATTCCCGCGCAGGCGGGAATCCATTTCTGAATTTGGGCAATCGCTGTTTAAATCTGATGAACTGAGTTTTATCAATGGATTCCCGCCTGCGCGGGAATGACGGCTGATGTGCCGGTTCAAATTTATCCGAAACAGTTTGTCGGAGGCTTGAGTCCGCGTAGGTCGGACATCAATGCCCGACCTACGGTTTGAATTTACGTTGTTATAGTGGATTAACAAAAATCAGGACAAGGCGACGAAGCCGCAGACAGTACAGATAGTACGGCAAGGCGAGGCAACGCCGTACTGGTTTAAAGTTAATACACTATACTGCGAAAAAGACGATAAAGGTCGTCTGAAAACCCGAAACGAAAACACCATGAATCCTTTAATCACCGACTTCCAAACTCCGCAACAACGCACCCCCGTCATCGTTGCCCTTGATTTTGCCAACGAAAAAGACACGCTCGGATTCGTCCGCAACCTTGATCCGACGTTGTGCCAAATCAAAATCGGCAAAGAGCTGTTTACCGCCACGGGGCGCAGTTTGGCGGAAAGCCTGATTCATCAGGGTTTCAAACTTTTTCTCGATTTGAAATATCACGACATTCCCCACACCGTCGCGCAGGCGTGCAAAGTCGCCGCCGACATGGGCGTGTGGATGGTCGATATGCACGCATCGGGCGGCCGCCGCATGATGGAAGCCGCCGCCGAAGCCGTTGCCGGATACGGCACGAAGCCGCTCTTAATCGGCGTAACCGTGTTAACCAGCATGGAACAAAGCGATTTGGCAGAAATCGGTTTGAACATCGCCCCTGAAGAGCAAGTCATCCGTTTGGCGAAACTGGCGCAAAGTTCGGGCTTAGACGGCGTGGTCTGTTCCGCCCAGGAAGCCGCACCGCTGCGCCGCGAATTGGGACAGGATTTTGTCTTGGTAACGCCCGGCATCCGTTTGGACGTTGCCGGCAACAACGACGACCAACGCCGCATCATGACGCCCGCCGAGGCATTGGCGGCAGGTTCAACTTATCTGGTGATGGGCCGCCCCGTTACCCAAGCCGCCGATCCGGTAGCCGTATTGCGCGAAGTGAACCGCGTGGCGAACGCTTAAGGTCGTCTGAAATATGAGAGCCATCGTCATCGGGGCAACCGGCGCAACAGGCAAATCCCTGTTGCCCTTGCTGACAGCACATTCGGAAATCGAGCGTATAGACTGCTTCGGACGCAGAAATCCCGATTTTTCCCATCCCAAGCTGTGCGCTCATCAGATTGACTTTGCCCAGATTGAAACATGGCGTGATGAAGTGCAGGGAGATGTGTTGTTTGCCTGCTTGGGCACGACTTTGAAAGCGGCAGGCAGCAAAGAGGCGCAATGGGCTGTCGATTACGAAGCGAATCTTGAGTTTGCCAAAGCTGCACGAAAAAACGGCGTAAAAACCTTGGTTTTGGTTTCCGCTTCCGGCGCAAATGCCGCTTCACGCCTGTTTTATCCAAGGATGAAAGGCGAATTGGAGCAGGCATTAATTGCTTTGAACTTTCCGCACCTCATCATTTTCCGTCCGCCATTGCTGATTCGTCCGAATAGCGACCGCTTGGGCGAAAAAGTTACCAAACGGATTTTGTACGGACTCAACCGCATCGGTCTGTTGAAAAACCAACGCCCGCTTGCCGTTGAGACATTGGCAAAAGCCATGCTGAAGGTGGCTTTGAGACCGCCTGAACATTCAGTGCAGGTATATGAACCTCAAGATATTTTCAGACTTTCGGACGGATAATCCGAATACGCAGTTTTGCAGAAAATTTTAACAACGGAGCCAGTATGGTTACCAAGTTCCAACAAGAAACCCTCAAATCCCGTTTCGCGCAAGCCAAAGTCCTTGTTGTCGGCGACGTGATGCTCGACCGCTATTGGTTTGGCGACGTGTCCCGTATTTCGCCCGAAGCGCCCGTGCCGGTAGCGAAAATCGGACGTATCGACCAACGGGCGGGCGGTGCGGCGAATGTTGCGCGCAACATCGCTTCGCTGGGCGGCAAAGCAGGGCTGTTGTCGGTAACTGGCGACGACGAAGCCGCCAACGCACTCGACGCGCTGATGGCGCAGGACGGCGTCGCCTCCTATCTGATGCGCGACAAACAAATCGCCACCACCGTCAAACTGCGCGTCGTCGCCCGCAACCAGCAGCTTATCCGCCTTGATTTTGAAGAACATCCCAACCGCGAAGTGTTGGAGCAAATCAAGCAGAAATACCGTGAAGTATTGCCCGAATACGACGCAATCATTTTTTCAGACTACGGCAAAGGCGGCCTGTCGCACATCTCCGATATGATAGATTGGGCGAAACATGCCGGTAAAACCGTATTAATCGACCCCAAAGGCGACGATTACGAAAAATACGCAGGCGCCACGCTGATTACGCCCAACCGCGCCGAATTGAAAGAAGTGGTCGGCAGTTGGAAAAACGAAAGCGAGCTGACCGAAAAAGCGCAAAACCTGCGCCGCCACCTCGACCTGACCGCCGTTTTACTGACCCGAAGCGAAGAGGGCATGACCCTGTTCAGCGAAGGCGAACCCATTTACCAGCCCACCCGCGCCCAGGAAGTTTACGACGTATCCGGCGCAGGCGACACCGTCATTGCCGGAGTGGGTTTGGGGCTGGCGGCAGGCTACACCATGCCCGAAGCCATGCACCTCGCCAATACCGCCGCCGGCGTCGTCGTCGCCAAACTCGGCACGGCGGTTTGCTCGTTTGCAGAGTTGAATAAAGCATTGGAAGAGCAGTAATTTCTTTTTCAGACGACCCCGTCTTTCCAAGGTCGTCTGAAACGAGTGCAACGAGTTTCGCTAAAACCAAAAATCAAAGGAAACCCAATATGACCATCATCGTAACAGGCGCGGCCGGCTTTATCGGCAGCAATATCGTCAAAGCCCTCAACCAACGCGGCATTACCGACATCGTCGCCGTCGACAACCTGACTCGTGGCGAAAAATTCAAAAACCTTGCCGAGTGCGAAATCGCCCACTACCTCGACAAACACGAATTCATCCGCCAAGTGCGCGGCCATCTTCTGCCTTACGAAAACATCGAAGCCGTCTTCCACCAAGGCGCATGTTCCGACACCATGAACCACGACGGCCTCTACATGATGGACAACAACTACCAGTACACGCTCGACCTTTTGGACTGGTGTCAGGATGAACGCATCCCCTTCCTCTACGCCTCCAGTGCCGCCGTGTACGGCAAAGGCGAAATCTTCCGCGAAGAGCGCGAACTTGAAAAACCGCTCAACGTGTACGGCTACTCCAAATTCCTGTTTGACCAAGTATTGCGCCGCCGCATGAAAGAAGGCCTGACCGCCCAAGTCGTCGGCTTCCGCTACTTCAACGTTTACGGACAACACGAACAACACAAAGGCCGCATGGCATCCGTCGCCTTCCACCATTTCAACCAATACCGCGAACACGGTTACGTCAACCTGTTCGGAGCCAACGACGGCTACGGCAACGGCGAACAAACCCGCGACTTCGTCAGCGTCGAAGACGTCGCCAAAGTCAACCTCTACTTCTTCGACCACCCCGAACTCTCCGGCATCTACAACCTCGGCACCGGCCGCAGCCAACAGTTCAACGAACTCGCCGCCGCCACCGTCAACGCCTGCCGTGCCGCTGAAGGCAAACCTGAATTGAGCTTAAAAGAGCTGATAGAAGAAGAACTTATCCGCTACGTCCCCTTCCCCGACGCGCTCAAAGGCAAATACCAAAGCTTCACCCAAGCCGACATTGCCAAACTGCGCGAAGCCGGATACAAGGAAGAATTTTTGGATGTCAAAGCAGGCGTCGAGCGCTACGTCAAATGGATGCTGGAAAATTTGGCTTAATTTGAAATGCCCATAAAAGAGGTCGTCTGAAAACTCGGATTTGAGGTTTTCAGACGACCTTTCCCATACAAACCTCGTCTGAAACCCCTTATAATCCAACCTTTCCCCTTTCTTCCCGCCCTCCCAATGTCCGAACTCTTCGCGCCCTCCTCCATTTCCGTATCCGAACTCAACGCCCTCGCCAAAGCCTTGCTGGAAGACCATCTTGCCGGTTTGTGGATTGCGGGCGAAGTGTCCAACCTGACCCGTGCCGCCAGCGGACATTATTATTTCTCGCTCAAAGACAGCCGCGCTCAGGTGCGTTGCGCGATGTTTAAAGGTGCGGCGGCGCGTTTGGCGAAACCTTTGAAAGAAGGCGACCATATCGAAGTGGCGGGCAAAATCAGTATTTACGAGGCGCGGGGCGAATTTCAGATTACCGTGAACGAGGTGCGGCTAAAAGGCTTGGGACAACTTTACGAAGCCTACGAGCGGCTGAAGGCGCAGTTGCAGGCGGAAGGCGCGTTTGCGGCGGAACGCAAGAAACCTTTGCCCGCCCGAGCGCAATGTATCGGCATCGTAACCAGTCTGGCGGCGGCGGCATTGCGCGATGTCGTTACCACCTTGAAACGCCGCGCGCCCGAAATTCCCGTCATCGTTTATCCAACCGCCGTTCAAGGCTCGGGCAGCGAGTTTCAGATTGCCCAAGCGATTAAAACCGCATCGCAACGCGCCGAATGCGATGTGTTGATTGTCTGTCGCGGCGGTGGCAGCATTGAAGACTTATGGGCGTTTAACGAAGAGCCGGTCGTGCACGCCATCGAAGCCTGCGCGATTCCCATCGTCAGCGGCGTGGGACACGAAACCGATTTCACGCTTGCCGATTTCGTTTCCGACGTGCGCGCACCCACGCCGACCGGCGCGGCGGAACTGGTCAGCCCCAACCGCCAAGAATCGTTACACCGCCTCGCCCAGGCCAAAGGTCGTCTGAAAACCGTTTTGGAACAACGCTATTTCGATGCCAGCCAAAAACTTGACTGGCTCGCGCGGCAAATCCGCCACCCGCGCCAAAAACTCGACGAGCAGCGCACCTATATCCACAAACTGGCGCAAACCCTGTCCTACTCAATGACGCAAAATGTCCGCGCCCACACCGCCCGTTTCGAACGCCAAACCCAAGCCCTGAAACATTGCCGCCCCGATATTTCCGTTTACCGGCAAGACATCGACCGCTTTCAGACGACCTTGTCGCACGCCTTCCGCCAACTGCTTGCCCGCCGCCGCCAAAGCCTGACCGCCCAAACCGCCCTGCTCGAAGCCGTATCGCCGCAGCAGATTTTAGAGCGCGGCTTCTCCGTCGTCAAAAACACACGCGGACAAGTCATCCGCAACGCCGATGTTTTAAAGCAAGGGCAGAAACTGCACATCACTTTTGCCGACGGCGAAACCGACGTGCGCGTGACCAAAGAACAGGCGCAGCAGGAATTGTTTGATTAATCGCCGGCTTGAATGAAGAAGGTCGTCTGAAAACGAGCGTGGCAAGTTTTCAGACGACCTTTTGATTTTGATGGAAGGCAAGAAACAGGACTATCGTGAACTCAGATATAGTGGATTAAATTTGAATCAGGACAAGGCGACGAAGCCGCAGACAGTACAGATAGTACGGCAAGGCGAGGCAATGTCGTACTGGTTTAAAGTTAATCCACTATAAATACCGCAAAACCTGCCTTCCCCACCCCATCTCCTGCCGGACCAAATTTGGCGCAGATTACCGAATGCAGTGATTACCGCTTGACTGAATATTCAAACAAAACATCTTGATTTCAATCTAAAAATATTGCACCGACTCAAATTTAATCCAAACAAAAAGGTCGTCTGAAAATATTCAGACGACCTTTTGAGTTCAAACGATGAACGATTAGTGCTGATGCGCGCCACCGTGGTCATGACCATGACCGTGATCCATGCCGGATTGCGGCGCGGTTTTCACTTCCAGTTGTACGGTTTGAGGTTTGGCATTTTTGAATTTCAGGGTAACCGGTACTTTTTCGCCTTCTTTCAGCGGTTTTTTCAGACCCATGAACATAACGTGGTAGCTGCCCGGTTTCAGCTCGGTTACGCCTTTTGCCGCCAGCGGAACACCACCTTTGACTTCGCGCATGCGCATCACGCCGTTGTCGTTGACATGGGTATGCACTTCAACGCGATCGGCTACCGGGCTGCTGCCGCCGACCAAGAAGTCTTGTTTGGCTTCATCGTTGTGGATCTTCATGAACGCGCCGCCCATTTTCATACCTTCGACGGTGGCACGCGCCCAACCGTCTTCAACGTGAACACCGGCTGCGGAAGCGGTGGATACCAAACCTGCTGCGATCAGGGTTGCCAATAATTTTTTCATGTATTGCTCCTTTATGATGAAATGGGTGGTTTTGTTGCGGCAAAAGCTTTCCGCGCGACATTGCATGTCGGTAATACTGTTCTCATCCTACATGCAATGGTCGTCTGAATGCTTTGACTCAGATTAAACAAAATGATTCAAATTAATTCATGAGAATTAATACTTAGGAAGTATAAATCATCTCGAAGTAAATTTAAACATACCCGCGCCATAATGCGATCGCCCACACGATGCCCAGCATCGTCAAAGCGAGCAATTGCGCGGCGGAGCCGGCATCTTTGGCGCGTTTTGCCAATTCGTGTTTTTCGGTGGAAGTGTGGTCGACGGCGGCTTCGACGGCGGTGTTGAACAATTCGGTGATCAGCGAAACAAACGACGCAATAATCAGCAGCATTTTGGTCGCGGAGTCGAAATTGAGGATGAAGGTCAAGACAATCAAAATCAGGTTCAGCCACAATACTTGGCGGAACGCGCTTTCATAGCGGTAGGCGGCGGCAAGCCCGTCTTTGGAATAGCCGAATGCGTTGATGATGCGTTTGATACCGCTTTTACCTTTTTTATCGGCAGCGTAAGAAGATGGTTTCATAAGTAATGTTTGTATCAATATTTATATTTGTAAAAAGGGGTCGTCTGAAAACGAGCGAAGCGAGTTTCGCCAAAACGAGCGCAGCGGGTTTCGCTAAAACGAGCAAAGCGAGTTTTACTAAAACGGATTCGGGTTTCAGACGACCTTTCGGTATTATTGTTTGGACCAAGCTTCGACAGCGTCGGCAAACATCGCGGCGACGTCGAAGTTTTTTTGTTTCATGATTTCTTGGAAACCGGTCGGGCTGGTCACGTTGACTTCGGTCAGGTTGCGGCCGATGACGTCCAAACCTGCCAGCAAGATGCCGCGGCGTTTGAGTTCGGGGGCGAGAGTCTCGGCGATTTCTCGATCGCGTTCGCTCAATTCCTGCGCCACGCCGCGTCCGCCTGCCGCAAGATTGCCGCGTGTCTCGCCGTTTTGCGGAATACGCGCCAAAGCATAGGGGACGACTTCGCCGCCGATAATCAGGATGCGTTTGTCGCCGTAGACAATTTCGGGGATGTAGCGTTGCGCCATGATGGTGCGGGAATCAAGCTGCATCAGGGTTTCGAGGATGCTGCCGATGTTGGGATCTTTTTCGGTCAGGCGGAAAATGCCCATGCCGCCCATGCCGTCCAGCGGTTTGATGATGATGTCGCCGTGTTCTTTCAAAAATGCGCGGACATCGGCGGAACGGGTCGTAACCAGCGTAGGCGCGGTGAACTGGCTGAAATTCAAAATCGCCAGTTTTTCGTTGAAATCGCGCATGGCCTGTCCGCTGTTGAAGACTTTGGCGCCCTGCTGTTCCGCCAGCGTCAGGAATTGGGTGGCGTAGAGGTATTGCATATCGAACGGCGGGTCGGTGCGCATAATGACGGCATCGAAGTCTTTCAAGGTCGTCTGAACTTTGTCTGCCGCTTTAAACCACTCATGATCATCGTCGCTTTTTGCACCGAGAAACTCAAACAGCGCAGCCTGAGCCGTCACCAATCCTTGCTGTACGGACAATTCGCCGCTCAAGGTATGGAAAAGCTGCCAGCCGCGTTTTGCCATTTCGCGCATCATGGCGTAGGTGGTGTCTTTGTAGGTTTTGAAACTTGCCATCGGATCGGCAATAAACAGGACTTTCATGGGAACTTCCTTATAAACAAACGACGTAATCATACCTTGTATTGAGGTCGTCTGAAAGGGCGCGGGCGGTTTGGCAAAGAGGTCGTCTGAAAAGCGGTTTGTGAATGGTTACACAAACTTCCTTTTCAGACGACCTCTCCGATTCTGCGTTTAAGCGGCGGCAAGGCTGATTAACTCTGCCGCGTGGCTGCGGGTCGTGTCGGTAATGATTTCGCCGCCAAGCATACGGGCGATTTCTTCGATACGCTGCTGATGGTCCAACACACTGATTTCGCTGACGGTTTGTTCGCCTTCGCTGTGTTTGCGCACCTGCCAATGGTTTTCACCGCATGAAGCGACTTGCGGCAGGTGGGTCACGGCGAGCACCTGATGTTTTTTACCCAAAGCACGCAGTGCTTTGCCGACCATTTCTGCCACGCCGCCGCCGATACCGGTATCGACTTCATCAAAAATCAGCGTAGGGACTTGCGTGTATTGGCTGGTAACCACCTGCAAGGCAAGGCTGATGCGGGCAAGTTCGCCACCGGACGCGACTTTGTTCAGCGGACGGGACGGATTGCCTTTGTTGGCGGCAACTTGGAACTGTACCTGCTCCAAACCGTGCGCTGTGGGCGAAGACGGCAGCAGAACGATGTCGAAACGCGCGCCTTTCATGGCGAGATGCTGCATATGTCCGGTCGTTTCCTCGCCCAACCTGCCCGCCGCCTGATGGCGCATGGCGGAAAGAACATGAGCGGCCTCCTGATATTCGGCAAGGTTGCGGGCAACGGTTTGCGTCAACGCTTCCAAATCGGCAGCGGCTTGCAGGCTTTGCAGGCGCTCATCAATTTCAGCCAGCTTTTGCGGCAGGGCTTCAGGCTCGATGCGGTATTTCCGCGCCATCCCCATCAGCTCGCCCATGCGCTGCTCCTGCGCCGCCAATTCATTGGGATCGATGTCGCTTCGGCCTGCGACGTCGCGCATATTGGCACTGATTTCGCCCAATTCGGCTTCAATGCTCGCCAGCATATTCAGGCTTTCGGCAAAGCGCGGCTCAATGTTTTGCAGATTGGTCAACAGCTTTTGGCATTGATAAATTTGACGTTGGATGCCGTTGTCGCCATCGATGTAGTCGCCGACTTCTTCGGCAGCCTGCAACAGCTCGGCAGAATGGGCAAGACTGTCGTGGCTTTGGCTGAGGGCTTCCCATTCGCCTTGTTTGACGTCCAACTGGTTCAATTCGTTGAACTGCCATTCCAAACGCTCACGCTCGATAATGATGGTCTCGGCGTGTTCCTGCGCCTCTTGGAGGGCTTTTTTCGCATTGACCCAGTTTTGATAAAGCTGTCTGACAGTTTCCGCCTGCGCTTTGCTGCCCGCAAATGCGTCCAACAATTCGCGCTGGGCGGATTCTTGATTGAGGGAATGATGGGCGTTTTGCCCGTGGATGTCGATAAGCTGCCCGCCGACGGCTTTAAGCTGCGCCAGCGTGGCTGCCTGATTATTGATGAAGCTGCGGCTTTTCCCTTTGGCATCGATGATGCGGCGGATGCTGAGTTCTTCCGCGTCTTCGTCCAAAAAACCCTGTTCCTGCAATTGGGCTTTGAGATTGGGCAAAAGGCTGATGTCGAACAATGCCGACAACTGCGCTTCCTTCGCACCGCTGCGGACTTGGCTGTAATCGGCCTTATCGCCCAACAAAAGTCCGATTGCGTCCAGCGTAATCGATTTGCCCGCGCCTGTTTCGCCGGTCAAGACGGTAAAACCGCTTTGGAAATCCAGATTGAGGTTTTCAACAATGACAAAATCGCGCAGGGAAAGTGCCAACAGCATGGTAGTATTCCTTAGTAAATCGACCGCACATCGGCGGCTAACTTTAGATATGCTGATTATAACTAAGATTTTTTATAGTTTGAATAAGGTTTTCCTTATTTTATATCTAACAAACTGAATACAATGATATTATTTTTTAAAAAAAGGTCGTCTGAAAACCTATTTCCAGTTTTCAGACGACCTTTGCCAATCCTGCCTGATTTAATTAATCAGCCGCTCCGGCGTTTCTTCCTGCTCCTCTTCTTCGCCTGTCGGCGGCGTTTCGATCAATTCAGGCAAGACCAATTCGCCCAATTCCGTCAGCGGCGGCAAATCTTCCAAACTGTCCAAGCGCAAATCGCTCAAAAACGTCGGCGTCGTCGCCCACAATGCAGGCCGCCCGACCGAATCACGATGCCCGATCACTTCAATCCAGCCTCTGTCCTGCAAGGTCTGCATCACGTTCAGCGATACCGCCACGCCGCGTATGCCCTCGATATCGCCGCGCGTCACCGGCTGCTGGTAGGCAATAATCGCCAGCGTTTCCATCACGGCGCGGGAATAGCGCGGCGCACGCTGCTCCTGAAGGCTGCCCAGCCGCTCGAATGCCGCCTGAGCAATCTGAAACCGCCAGCCCTCGTGCGTATGCACCAGTTGCAACGCCCTACCCTGCCAACGCGTTTTCAACTGCGCCAACACGTCGATTAATTTGTCCTGCGACAGCGGCGGCACACACAATTCGCGCATGGATTTTTCGTTTAGGGGTTCGGTTTGGGTCAAAAGCGCAGCTTCAATCAGCACGTCGGGAGGGAGTTTTTCAGTCATAACGTTAAAATTTAATTGTTTTGATGTTTTCAGACGACCTTGAACAAGGACTCTTTTCAGTTTTATATGTTGGTTTTAAATTTTACAAACAGGTCGTCTGAAAATTTTTATTCTAAGGTTTCAGACGACCTTTTTGAGGGCAGTGAAACATCTTTTGGCATTCCACCATACCGCCCTACTCGTCCGCAGGCTTCTGCCCTTTGCGTTCTGCCTTCCTCGCTTCTCGAATGGCTTTGAGTTCGGCTTCTTTTTGGCGGGCTTTTTTGAGCCATGTTTCCCATTGGTTCGGCGTTTCGAGGGTGATTCTGCCGATTTTGCCTTCGCGGAAGTCGGTGAGGATGTTTTCGGCGGCTTTTTGGTAGTTGACCCGTCCGCCGCTGAGGACTGCGCCGCGTTTTTTGGCTATCCACTCGAGCCATGAGTTGTCGTCCCAGTGGCTGCTGGGGTCTTTGTCGGCTTGGTAGCGTTCTTGCAACATGGGGAGGTAGTGGCGGCGGAGGTAGTCTAGGAGCTCGAGGGCGACTTCTTCTTCGTCCAGCGCGTTGCGTCCGACTGCGCCGCCGGCGGCGAGGTTGTAGCCGCCTTCTTCGACGATGATTTTCGGCCACAGCATTCCGGGGGTGTCGTAGAGCCAGAAGTCGTCGGCGAGGAAAAGGCGTTGTTCGGCTTTGGTGATGCCGGGTTCGTTGCCGGTTTTGGCGGATTTTTTGCCTATCATGCCGTTGATGAGGGTAGATTTGCCGACGTTGGGGATGCCGCAGATGAGGACGCGCAGGGGTTTTTCTATGCCTTGGCGGTGGGGAATCATGGCGCGGCAGGCTTGGGTGATTTTGCCGTGCACGCCGGTTTCGGAGGAATCGAGGGCGATGGCGCGGGTATCGGGGCGGCTGTTGTAGTGTTCGAGCCAGATTTTGGTGCGTTCGGGGTCGGCAAGGTCTTGTTTGTTGAGGATTTTGAGTTTGGGTTTGCCTTTGGAAAGCTGGGCAAGCAGGGGGTTTTCGCTGGAGGCGGGCATACGTGCGTCCAGCATTTCAATCACCATGTCGACGCTTTTTGCGCGCTCGGCGATGGCTTTTTTTGCTTTGTTCATGTGGCCGGGAAACCATTGGATTGCCATGTTTTGTTCTTTCTGTCTGATTTGCGGTGGGGTCGTCTGAAAAGTGGTTCGGCGGTGTTTTCAGACGACCTGAGGTTTGTCCGTTTTCTGTGCAAAGGTCGTCTGAAAGCCTTCGCGGTTTTTCAGACGACCTTTTAGTTTGGGGCGCTCAAGGTTTAGAGGTTGCCGTGTTCGTAGCGGTAGTAGCCGGCTTCGTCCATACATTGTTCAAGGGATTTGGATTCGCGTCCGTGTTTGGCGTCGTGTTGCGCTTGTGATTTGCAGATGTTGATTTGGCGGGAAACGTCGGATTCGCTTGCGCCGGTGCGATGCCAGCGGTAGGCGGGGACTTCGGCGGCGCAGGCGGCGAGTGTGCAGGCGAGTGCGAGGGTGATGATGGGTTTCATGGTTTTCTCCTTTTATATCGAAAAGGTCGTCTGAAAAGGGGAATCAGCGTCCGGACAGGTTTTGCGCCTGTCTGTGGCGGACCAGCAGTTCGTAATGTCCTTGCAGGCGTTGGGCGAGTTTTTCGACGACATAGACGGAACGGTGCTGTCCGCCGGTACAGCCGATGGCGATGGTAACGTAGCTGCGGCTTTCTTTTTGCAGGCGCGGGAGCCAGTGGTTCATAAAGTGGTCGATGTCGTCCACCATTTCCTGCGCCAGGGGCTGCTGGTCGAGATACGCTTGAATGGGGGCATCCATGCCGGTGTAGGGGCGCAGCTCGGGATCGTAATAGGGATTGGGCAGGCTGCGCATATCGAACATGAAATCGGCGTTGTTCGGCACGCCATACTTGAAGCCGAAAGATTCGAGGATAACCAAAAGCCCCCTGCGCTCGATGTTGAGCCATTGTTGAACGGCATAACGCAGTTGCTGCGCGTTCATTTTGGATGTATCGATGCAGTAGGCGATGTCTTTGAGCGGGAACAGCCATTCGCGCTCTTTTTGCAGGCTTTCCAGCAGGGTAAGGTTCAGTCCCGACAGCGGATGGCCGCGCCGCGTTTCGGAAAAACGGCGCACCAGCACGCTTTCTTCTGCCTCCACAAACAATACTTCGACCTGATGGCCTTCATCGCGCAGGTATTGGATTTGCTCCTGCGCTTCCTGAATGTTGATGCCGGAGCGGACATCGACGCTCACGCCGAGTTTGGTTTCATCGGCGCGCTCGATATGGTGCAGCACCAGCGAAGGCAGCATTTCCAGCGGCAGGTTGTCCACGCAGAAATAGCCGAGGTCTTCAAGCTGTTTGAGGGCAACGGACTTGCCCGAGCCGGACAATCCGCTAATCAGGACGATTTTCATGGTTTTGTTCGTTTTCTTTGAGTTGTGTTTGATGGCGTTCGAGGAATTCTTTGGTACTGTCTTTGCCGCGCAACTGGAGGATGTAGTTGCGCACCGCCGCTTCAACCAATACGGCAAGGTTGCGGCCCACGGCGACAGGCAGGGTGACGGAACGGACGTTGACGTTGAGGATGGACTCGGTTTCCGTGCGTATGCTCAAGCGGTCGAGCTGCTTCATGTAATCGTCGTCGGCAGCGACCAGGTTGATAATCAACTGGAGGATTTTTTTCGGACGGATGGAGGTTTCGCCGAAAAATGT
>NZ_JH164964.1:494582-553823 GCF_000227275.1 Neisseria sp. GT4A_CT1 | reverse complement strand
TGTTGAGTATGCCCAATCCGCGCACTTCAAGGAAATCACGCAACATCGGCGGGCAGCGGCCTTCGAGCGTTTCGGGACCGGTACGGAAAAGCTCGACCGCATCATCGGCGATCAGGCTGTGTCCGCGCGAAATCAATTCCAACGCCAACTCGCTTTTACCCAAGCCGGAATGACCGGTAATCAGCACGCCAACTTCAAATACATCGAGGAATACGCCGTGCTTGACGATGGAAGTCGCCAGCGTGCGTTGCAGATAAATCCGCAACACATCCATCAAATACGGGCTTTCGAGCTTGGAGGTCAAGAGCGGGATGTCGTTTTTATGGCAGTAGTCGCGCAATTTGGGCGAAACCGCCAGACCGTTGGCAACGATGACCAGCGACATGGGGATATCGAAGAGTTCACCGAAATCGTAATTCAACTCGCCCGATTCGAGGCGCTTGAGATATTCGGCTTCGGCAACACCGACGACTTGGATTTGATTGGGATGGATAAAATTCAAATGGCCGACCAACGCCAAAACGGGTTTGTCGGCCTCTACTCCGATGCGGTTATCCGCACCCGAATTGCCTGCCGCCCAAGCAAGTTGGAGCTTGTGCTGATTATCGGAAAACAGGCGGCGGACGGATATACTGGGCATTCTTTACTCTTCTGCCAGAAGTTTGCGCACCTCCTCGGCAGAGGTTGCGGACATCAAGGCTTCACGGACGGCTTTTTGCGAGAACCTGCCCGCCAGTTTGGACAAGACTTCCAAATGCTCGCCGGTCGCATTTTCCGGCACCAACAAAGTGAAAATCAGGGATACGGGTTTGCCGTCGGGCGCATCGAAAGCGACCGGTTCTTTCGTGCGGATAAACGCGCCGGTGGCTTTTTTCACGCAGGCATGACGGCCATGCGGGATGGCGACGCCCTGCCCCAAGCCGGTCGAACCCAGCTTTTCGCGGGCAAACAGGCAGTCGAAGACATCGCCGTGAGGTAATTCTGCTTCATGTTCAAGCAGCAGGCCCGCTTCTTCAAACAAGCGTTTTTTGCTGCCGACTTCCAAGTCTAAAACGATATGGGACAAAGGCAAAATTTCGCCGATAAGGCTCATAGAAATCTCTTTTGATGTGGCAAAATGAAATGGAATTGTACCGACTGTCTGTACAAACCTCAATCCTGAACACGCAATTTACACTCAGATTGCTAACAAGAAACGCTGCTTCTTTGATATTTCTTAACTCATACACAAGATCGTCTGAAAACGGCGGCAAGTGTTTTACAGCAGGTTTGGCTACCAGATAAAACCCCGCCAATATCATCAATCCGCCCTGCCCCGAAAAGCAACACGTCGTCTGAAACCCTTTTCAGACGACGTGTTAACCATTTTATTGCCTTACAACCGCGTGGCAGCCAAAGCCCACAAATAATGCCCCGCCAAACCCAAAAACCACAGCAGACCGATATAGTTGTTATCCAGAAACACTTTAAAACAAGTCTGGCGGTCGCGCGTTTTGATGGCATGGTATTGACCGATTTGCAGCCACACCACCGCAGGCAGCATAATCCAATACGGCCATGTCGCGCCGATTTTCACGCCCAACACCGCCATCAGCGCGGTAAACCAAAAATGGCAGAGCATGGATGCGGAAATATCGTGATCGCCGAACGTGATGGCCGAAGTTTTAATCCCGATTTTCAAATCGTCTTCCTTGTCCGACATCGCATAAATCGTGTCGTAGGCAAGCGTCCACAAAGCATTAGCGGTAAACATCAGCCATGCCGTAGAAGGCACGCCGCTGCGGACGGCGGCAAACGCCATCGGAATCCCGAAAGAAAACGCCAGCCCCAAATAAAACTGCGGCAGCGGGAAAAACCGTTTGGTAAAGGGGTAAGTCATCGCCAGAAACAGCGCAGGAACGCTCATCACCCAAGTCAACAGGTTCAGCGGCGTCATGCAGAGGGCGGCAAGCAGGCAGAGGATGACGGTCAGCAGAATCGCTTCTGTTTTGGAAACCAACCCGCGGGCAAAGGGGCGGTTTTTCGTGCGCTCGACCGAACCGTCAAAATCGCGGTCGGCAAAGTCGTTGATCACGCAGCCTGCGCTGCGCATAAAGAACGTACCGGCGGTAAACGCCCAAAAAATATCCGCTTCCGGAATACCTTCCGAAGCGACCCATAATGCCCAATAGGTCGGCCAAAGCAGCAGCAACGTGCCGATAGGCTTGTCGATGCGCATCAATTTGCCGTATATGACCATCCGTCCGACGGCATAGCGCGGGAAAAAATGTAGGAGAACACGTCTTATCTTCATGCGAATGTGAAAAATATGTTATTGGTATAATAAATCAATTTGTAATTATTGCTTAGCGTATTATGTTCATTATAAATCAATTTTTAGATTTTACTATTTTATTTAGACCCTTATCCCCAACTTTTACAGAAAGATACAAAAACGGCATATCTGCGCCCTACACAAACCGCGCCAACCCCGCCAAAAAATATTCCGTCAGTTCCAACACCTCACCATCCCAATCAAAATAAGACCTGCGGGCAGCGACAGGTCGTCTGAAATCATCCTGACCGCCTGCGTTTTCCATCAGACAAAACTCGAATGCCGAACGCTTCAAGGGCAGCGTGCCGTCAAACAGCCGCTCGCCCAAAGGCTGCGTGCCGCAATCCAACACGCCGCGCCAGGCTTGGGATTGCAGGCTGCACGCGCTGCGCGCCTGTACGACGGGCACGCCGTCCAGATGCAGCAAAACGTCGCGGACGAATTGCGGGGCGGCGGTTTCGGCATAGTTTCCGCCAAACGGATTACCCAGCCCGTCCAGTTCGCCCATATACAGCACTTTTACCGTAAAGCTGCCGCCCAAGGCGCGTAAGGCGGCGGTCAGCGATTGCGCTTGGCACAAAGCGGCGGCGCGTTCGTTCCAGCCCTGCGGCAGTTCGTCGGGAAGTTTGTCTTGCCAATTCAAAGGGGGATTCATGGGATTTAGATTGATGTGTTTCATGTGTTAATCGTTTTCAGACGACCTTTCGTCCGTCTCCACCTTATCCAACTCCATCCACTCCGCATCGGGAAAATCTGTTTTCAGACGACCCTTTAGATATGCCGAGCTGTCTTGGGCGATGTGTTCGTCGCGGCTGTCGTGGATGTGGTTGAAAATCAGGCTGTGCAGGCTGATGCCGTATTGTTTGAGCGCGGCGAAGCTGAGCAGGGTGTGGTTGATGCTGCCGAGCCGTCCACTGGTAACGAGAATAACGGGATAAGCCTGTTGCTGAATATAATCAATGGTTAACAGGTTTTCCGTCAGCGGAACCATCAATCCGCCCGCGCCTTCGACCAACACGATTTCGTATTGCGCCGCCAGTTGCTGCGTGGCAGTGCGGATTTTGTTCAAGTCCAAAGCCCTGCCGTCCAGACGGGCGGCGAGGTGGGGCGAGGCGGGATAGCTGAAGATTTCGGGCATGGTCAGCCGCTGTTTGTCGGCTTCCTGCATGGGTATGCCCATGATGTTGCGGTGGACGGCGATGTCGTCGGCGATGTTTTGGCAACCGGTTTGCACGGGCTTTTGCGTGATCACGCTTTTGCCCTGCTGCAACAATTGTTTTGCCAACACGCCGGTGGCGACGGTTTTGCCGATCTCCGTGTCTATGCCGCTGACGAAGTAAACGCCTTTCATTTGCTGTGTTCCTTCAAGATTTGTATGGTTTTGTCGGCAAGTTCGGTCAAGAGGTCGTCTGAAATGATGTAAGGCGGCATGAGGTACACCAGCCTGCCGAATGGGCGCACCCAAATGCCCTGCGCCACGCAGTCCGCTTGAAAACGCGCCATATCGACGCCTTTTTCCAGTTCGATCACGCCGATGGCACCCAAAACGCGCACGTCTTTCACGCCGCGAATGTCCCATGCGGTTTTCAGACGACCTTTCAGGATGCTTTCGATGCGGCGGATATTCGCCTGCCAATCTTGGGACAAAAGCAGTTTGACCGAAGCGCAGGCAACGGCACACGCCAGCGGGTTCGCCATAAATGTCGGGCCGTGCATAAAAACGCCCGCTTCGCCGCGCGAAATCGTTTCGGTGACTTTTTGCGAAGTGATTGCCGCCGCCAGCGTCATATAGCCGCCGCTCAAGGCCTTGCCGATACACATAATATCCGGCACGACCTCCGCGTGTTCGCAGGCAAACATCTTGCCCGTGCGCCCGAATCCGGTGGCGATTTCGTCAAAAATCAACACGATATCAAAGTCGTCGCACAAATCGCGCAATCCGCGAAGATACTGCGGATGATAAAAATACATGCCGCCCGCGCCCTGCACGACCGGTTCCAAAATAAAGGCGGCAATGTCCGCATGATGCGCTTCAAACAAGGCGCGGACAGGCTGCAAATCCGCCCCGTCCCATTCATCGTCGAAACGGCTTTTCGGATTATCGACAAAATAACGCTGCGGCAGAGCGCTGCCGAAAATATGGTGCATCCCCGTTTCCGGATCGCAGACGGACATCGCATTCCAAGTATCGCCGTGATACCCGCGCCGCACCGTCGCAATATTCTGCTTCGCGGTCAAACCCCGCGCCTGCTGGTACTGCACCGCCATCTTCAGCGCAACTTCCACCGAAACCGAACCCGAGTCCGCATAAAAAATACGGTCCAGCCCTTGTGGCAAAATCCCGACCAACAACTTGCCCAATTCCACCGCCGGCCCGTGCGTCAAACCGCCGAACATCACATGCGACATTTGCTTAATCTGCGCCTCAACCGCCTGATTCAAAACAGGATGATTGTAGCCGTGTATCGCACACCACCAAGACGACATCCCGTCAATCAGCCGCGTACCGTCCGCCAATTCGATATGCACACCCTCCGCACGGCGCACCGGATAAACAGGCAACGGATCGGTCATGGACGTATAGGGATGGAGCAGATGGGCGCGGTCGAAATCGAGCAGGGAGGAAGTGTGTTCGGGCAACATATTTTCTGAGAAGGGTTTATATCAAATTCCGCTATTTTAACCCACTCTGATTAGATGATGACCTGAAAAGTCTCTATCGGATAAGGAAAAGGTCGTCTGAAAACCGGTTTTCGGTGATGTGGTTCATATCCGGCATAGTATGTAGAAAATTTTCAGGCAGCCTAAAAATAACGCCGTTTGAAAGGCGGACTTTCAAACGGCTTGTTTTGAGAATTTCAAGTGAGATAGCTAATCACGGCGTGAACATGAATACGCCCTATATTCTGTCGATATCCCAAAACCAAAGACATTATAGTGGATTAACTTTAAACCAGTACGGCGTTGCCTCGCCTTGCCGTACTATTTGTACTGTCTGCGGCTTCGTCGCCTTGTCCTGATTTAAATTTAATCCACTATAAAAGACAAATTCAGGTCAATGAAGGCAGATTAATGCAGCGTACCGTTTTGTCCTTCATCAGAGTCGCAGAAATTGCAGTAATGATAGACGTCGACGTCTATTTCCGTACCCGTCAGATAACAAAATTCCATGATTTCCCGACTAAATCCTATATAGGGATTTTGTTCTGCATCCACAACATATTCAGGGACAATTTCCAACCAAAATTTTGCTTGGTATTGCCGACGGAATCGGGCAAGTGCATCAATGTTCCCGTGTAATTGGCGGACAATCCGCAGGCACTGCCCTTCTGCATCATTGACCGGCTGATCTTGGCGGCAGCCATTCCATGCGCTCCAATCAGCCGGCTGTGGGCGTAGCATTCCATTAGCTAAATGCGTCTCTCCACACCGGGTAACAGAAAACGGCTGGATACCGAGCAATTGCGTCAATTCATCGGCGCAATTGTGGTCGGATACCATACGGAAATAGCTGTAACAATTGGGGAGAATCATCATATTTTTGTTTTCAGACGACCTTCACATCATCCCTACAACTCAATCCCTTTCAGCTTCGCCACGGTATTGATGTCTTTATCGCCGCGGCCGGACAGGTTGACCAGAATCACTTGGTCTTTGCCCATTTTCGGCGCGTTGGCGACTGCCCATGCAAGGGCGTGGCTGGATTCGAGTGCGGGGATGATGCCTTCGAAGCGGCACAACAAATCAAAGGCTTCGAGTGCTTCGTCGTCTTTGGCGACGGTGTATTCGACGCGCTTGATGTCATTCAGGTGGCTGTGTTCCGGGCCGATGCCGGGATAGTCGAGACCTGCGGAAACGGAGTGCGTACCCAAGACTTGGCCGTTTTCGTCCTGCATCAGGTAGCTGCGGAAGCCGTGCAATACGCCGATGGGGGCTTTGCTGGTAATCGGCGCGGCGTGGTCGGGGGTATCCACGCCCAAACCGCCGGCTTCCACGCCGACGAGGCGCACGTTTTCTTCGCCGATATACGGGTGGAACAGGCCGATGGCGTTCGAGCCGCCGCCGACGCAGGCAACGGCGACGTCGGGTTGTCTGCCGATGGCTTCCTGCATCTGCGCTTTGGCTTCGTTGCCGATGACGCATTGGAAATCGCGCACCATTTCGGGATACGGCGCAGGGCCGGCGGCAGTACCGATGATGTAGAACGTGTCGTCCACGCGGGCAACCCATTCGCGCATGGCTTCGTTCATCGCGTCTTTCAGCGTGCGGCTGCCGCTATCGACGCTGACTACGTTTGCACCCAACAATTTCATGCGGAACACGTTGGGCATTTGACGCTGGATGTCGTCCGCGCCCATGTACACGTCGCAAGTCATGCCGAAGCGGGCGGCGACGGTGGCGGAAGCCACGCCGTGCTGACCTGCACCGGTTTCGGCAATGACGCGTTTTTTGCCCATGCGGCGGGCAAGCAGCGCCTGACCGATGGTGTTGTTTACCTTGTGCGCGCCAGTGTGGTTCAAGTCTTCGCGCTTCAACCAGATTTGCGCGCCGCCCAAATGCTCGGACAATCGCGCGGCATGGTAAACGGGGCTGGGCCGGCCGACGTAGTGTTTCAAATCGCGGTGGAACTCTTCCCAAAACGACGGGTCGTTTTTCGCTGCTTTATAGGCATCCGCCAGCTCTTGCAAGGCGGGAATCAGGGTTTCGGAGACATAAAGTCCGCCGTGTTCGCCGAAAAAGCCCTTCTCGTCGGGCGCTTGGTAGTTTTTCATCGGATTTCTTCCTTGTCTGTTTTTTCAGACGACCTCGCTTTAAGAAGGTCGTCTGAAAGGGAAAATTGTCGGCAATTATAACTGTTTTTCACACAAACCCGCCATTTCGAAAAACGCCCGATATGCCGCCGCCTTTTTCGCCAAACTCAAAGGATAAGCGCGCGAAGTCGATGGCAGGCGGGTCAGGGTCAAATCCCGCCCGGCAAACGGAAACGGCACGGTTTCGCCCGTTTTCGGCATTTTGATGCCGCCGCCCTGAATATCGAGCAGGATTTCCGTCGCCTTACCTCCGGTAGTACAGATGTGGCGGCAGTCGGGCATCTGTGCCAACACCGCCGCCAAATCGACGGTTTCCACCACTTGCAAAAACTTGTCGGACGCATTGCCGTGTTCCCGCACCGCCTTCAACACGGTCGGGCAGGAGGCAATCCCCCGTTCGCGCAAAAACGCCTTGATTTTCTCCGCATCAAACGCTTTTTCAGACGGCATCTGGAAATGCGCCGCATCATTAAAAAACACCAGCCCATAAACGCGCCACATATCGTTTTGAAAATTCGGATAATGAAACTGCATCGCGCGTTTGTCTTCCTTGGGTGGGAACGTCCCCATCATCATTACCGTCGCCTGCGGCGGCAATAATGCGGGAAAAGGGTGGGTTTCGATTTCGAGCGGAGCGGACATAATGATTTCCTTGATAATGAAAATATCGGACGCAAAATAAAACGACAGCCGCCTTTTCAGACGACCCCTGCCTTGTCCTGAAACAAGTTTATAAGCCGACAGACAACGTTATCGCAAACGGAACAGCCGCTTTAGCGATATGTTAGAATAAAACCACGAAACATAGAAAAGAAAGATCTCAATGCAAAAAATCCCTATTGAATACTACAACCTCAATTTATTCGAACAACTGGACAGGCCTGTCATTGCTTTCGTAAAAAAAAGGCCGTTCAGGAAAGTGGAGAACCTTCATGTCTTTGCTTCAACAGAGGCATATGAAAAAGAAAGGAGAAAGTTTGAAATCACCGGCTACAAAGCGCAAACCATCCCTTTAGGCATGTCTCTTGATGCGGTTATCTGGCAACCCTATTATGTAAACCTTGTTATATCCGGACTTGATACATCGGACATTATCTTTTCCAAAGACGATTTGCAGCCCCTGAAAGACCTTATCGACAGCTTTTGCATTATGTTTGCAGCAACAAATGCCGAAATAGAAAATGCGAAAGCCTACGAGTTGATGAAAAACAAAACCGTTTATTTTCTCGGACAACTCCTTGCCAAAGAGTTTAAGGTGGGAGACAGAATCGGTTTCGAAGGCATTCAAAGAGAATCAGACGGTAAACATTATGTATCCGTCAAATGTTTCCTGACTAGGGAAAGCGCTGAAAAATTCAATATGAACAACCGCCCCGTAACGCCCGCCAATTTGGGATACCTCAAATATTTCTGGTGCAAACCGGTCATTATCGAACCACACCGAGACTACTGGATTGAGTTTCTATAACACTGACAGAGCATCCATCGTTTGATAAGGAACTTATCCTCTCTTGAATCTTTCAGACGACCTTCTGCCCATACCGCATCAGCGTCATGCCGCCGACCGCTGCCGCGCAGCCCGCAATCAGCGAAATATGCAAAGGTTCGCCCAAAACCCACGCCGAGCTGAGCATGCCGAAAATCGGTACGAGCGTAATATACGCTGCCGCGCTGCCTGCACCCAAAGTCTTCACGCCTTCGAAATACCACGCGTAGGCCAATACCGTCGCGCCGATGACCAGCCACGCCAATGCCGTCCAACCGCGTGCATCCATCGCCGCCATTGCCTCAAAAGGCAATCCGTCCATCCACAACGCCACCACCGACAACATCAGCGCGCCGATGAACGACGTTGCCGCCGTTACCGTCAGCGCGTCTATCCCGCGCAAAACCGCACGTCCGATTAAAGTATAAGCCGCCCAGCAGACCACGCAGCCGAAAATCAGCCACTCCCCCGCCTTGATGCCGCCCGACAATACCGTCAAAGGCTGTCCTTGCGTTACCGCCGTTATTGCACCCAAAACCGCCAGCAGCATACCCGCCAAAATCTTCGCGTTTAAACGCTCGCCGAAAAGCCAAGCCGCCAGCAGCAGCGTCAGCACGGGATTCACCGCCACAACCACCGCTGCCTTTCCCGCCGGCATCGCCTGCAAACCCAGCATAAAAAACACCGCATAGCCGCACACCCCGACGGAAGCAGCTACCGCCAAGCCCAGCCATTGCCGCGCCGACAAAGCCGCCAAAGTCGCAAACCTGCTGCGCGCAAACAACCAGCCCAACAACAAAACCGAAGCCAGCACAAACCGAACCGCCCCGCCCGTCAGCGGCGGCAGCGACTGCCCCAGCATCCGCCCCATCGGCCAAGACGCACCCCACAACACCGCCATCCCCAGCAGTTTCAAATGTACAGAATAACGTTCCATCTCATTCCTTTATCAATAAAGGTCGTCTGAAAACCCGATTCCAAGTTTTCAGACGACCTTCCAATATGGCTGTTGCCAACAGATTACTTGGGCTGCCAAGAGTCTTTCAGCGTGACCGTGCGGTTGAACACAGGCTGCTCAGGGCGGTGGTCTTTGCGGTCGGTCACGAAATAGCCGATACGCTCAAACTGCCAACGGCTTTCGGCGGGCAGGTTTTTGGCTGCGGGTTCGGCATAGGCGGTGATTTCTTTGACGGACTCAGGGTTGAGGAAATCGGTAAACGGCAGGTATTCGCCGTCTTCGCCGCGCACGGCATCGGGACGCTCGACGGTAAAGAGGCGGTCGTACAGGCGGACTTTGATTTCGGCGGCGTGTTCTGCGGAAACCCAGTGAATCACGCCTTTGACTTTTCTGCCTTCGGGATTTTTGCCCAAGGTGTCATGGTCGATGCTGCATTTGAGTTCAACCACATTGCCTGCCGCGTCTTTTACGACTTCGTCGCACTTGATAACATAGCCGTGGCGCAGGCGCACTTCGCCGCCCGGGGTCAGGCGTTTGAAGCCTTTGGGCGGATTTTCGGCAAAGTCGTCGGCTTCGATGTAGATGGTTTGTGAAATAGGCACTTCGCGATCGCCCATTTCTTCGTGGTTCGGATGGAACGCGGCACGGCGGCTTTGGGTTTTGCCGGCTTCAAAGTTGGTCAGAGTCACTTTGAGCGGGTTCAAAACCGCCATCAGGCGCGGGGCGGAGTTTTCCAGCTCTTCGCGAATCGCGCCTTCCAACACGCTCATATCGACGATGTTTTCAGATTTGGAAATACCGGCGCGTTTGGCAAACAGGCGCAGGCCTTCGGGCGTGTAGCCGCGGCGGCGCATACCGGAAATCGTCGGCATACGCGGATCGTCCCAGCCGGTAACGTGGCCGTCTGAAACCAGTTGGTTCAGCTTGCGTTTGGACGTAATGGAATACAAAAGCTCCAAACGGGAAAACTCGTATTGGCGCGGACGGGTGGCGTGCGGCGCGGGGATGTTGTCCAACACCCAGTCGTACAGCGGGCGGTGGGCTTCAAATTCGAGCGTACACAAGGAATGTGTGATGCCTTCGATGGCATCGGAAATGCAATGCGTGTAGTCGTACATCGGGTAGATGCACCATTTGTCGCCGGTGTTGTGGTGATGGGCGCGGCGGATACGGTAGATGACGGGGTCGCGCATATTGATGTTGCCTGATGCCATGTCGATTTTCAGGCGCAGGGTTTTGCTGCCGTCGGGGAATTCGCCGTTTTTCATGCGCGTGAACAGGTCGAGGTTTTCTTCGACGCTGCGGTCGCGGTAAGGGCTGTTTTTGCCCGCTTCGGTCAGCGTGCCGCGGTATTCGCGCATTTCTTCGGGCGTCAAATCATCGACATACGCTTTGCCGTCTTTGATTAAACCGACGGCGTAGTCGTAAAGCTGGTCGAAATAATTGGAAGCGAAACGCGGCTCGCCCGCCCAATGGAAACCGAGCCACTCGACGTCTTCTTTGATGGCGTTGACGTATTCGTCGTTTTCTTTTTCAGGGTTGGTATCGTCGAAACGCAGGTTGCACAAGCCGTCGTAAATATACGCCAAACCGAAATTCAGGCAGATGGATTTGGCGTGGCCGATGTGCAGGTAGCCGTTGGGTTCGGGCGGGAAACGGGTTTGGATGGCTTCGTGTTTGCCGCTTTTTAAGTCTTCTTCGATGATGGTGCGGATGAAATGGTTGTCCGCGAATTGGTCTTTGTTGAGCATGGTCGGGAGCTATCTGAAAATATGATGTCGTGCCGATTTTACCTGAAAACAGGACGGCTTTACAGTCAATACAAGGTACAGAGGTCGTCTGAAAACCGTTTCAGACGACCTCTGTATGGACAATTACGAATCGGATGAAAGATTGGAATGGTCGGAAGTATTGTCTTCCGGACGTTTGAATGCGGTTGATGAATCGATAAAATCAACCAGCCGGTTAATCAACAGAACGATACCCAAAATAACCAAAATTGCGATTGGATAGAAAATCCAAAGCAAACCGGTAGTGCCGATAAAAGACCAGCGCATGGACGCCCAAAATGCTTGAAGCGAGGATTTTTCCAAAGAGAGCAGTTTGGGGCGGGCTGCGGTGGCGATAATGGAAGCAATCAGAGAACCAACATAAAATACAGGCAACCCTAGCCACAAAAAACCTGATCCGTGATGATCGTAATTAGGGGAGTAAGGGTCATTATGACTGTCAGCACTGTCTACCGCCATCATAAACAACAACCAAAGTATGGTTGTTATCCACACGCTGCCCGCCACAGTAGCAGGTCGCAAACGATGGGAAAGCAGGACATAAACCAGATTCGCTGAGACAAGCATCAACATACCGGCAATCAATGTAATCCCGAAGCGTTCGGGGTCTGCCTGACTGAACCATATCGAAGTCGTGATGATAATAATGATACTGCCAGCCAATGAAAGGCCGGCAAATGTTCTTTCGCTGATACGGGGGAAATTCATCTTTATGTCTTTTCAAAACTGTTCTTCTGAATCCAAGAACATTCATATACGGATGATTGTTTTCAGACGACCTGCACATTCAATAGCAGCTATCTGAAAACGCTTCCCCATTGTACCCGAATTTCATTAACCTTTTGTAACCCCCGAAATCAAAGCGGCACGGGTTCGGCAACCAGCCATTCTACGCCCGCATCGCCCAAAACCTTCTGCATGGCGGCTTCAGGGGCGCGGTCGGTAAATACTTTGTCAAACGAGCCGATGTCGCCCAGCCTGACCAAGGCATTGCTGTTGAATTTGCTGTGGTCCACGCCCAAATACCTGACCCGCGCATTGGTCATCATCGCCTGCATGACGCTGACTTCTTTATAGTCGTAGTCCAAAAGCGATCCGTCGCTTTCCACGCCGTGCGTACTCATGACGGCATAATCGACTTTAAACTGATTGATAAAATCGACCGTCGCCACGCCCGTAATCCCGCCGTCCAAGGGGCGCACGACGCCGGAAGTGATGATGACGGTGTAGTCGGTGCGCGCGGACGTGATGGAGGCGACGTAAATATTGTTGGTGATAATCCGCAGGTTTTTACGCTGCTTGACCAACTCGGCGGCAACGGCTTCCATCGTCGTGCCTATGCTGATAAACAGCGACGAATTGTCGGGAATGTGGGCGGCAATCAGGCGGGCGATGGCGTTTTTTTCATTTTGGCAGTGTTTTCGCTTGCCTTGCGCCACGCCGCTGGAAATATCGCCGACCGACGCTCCGCCGTGGTAACGCTTCAACTGCCGCGTTTCGCTCAATTCCTGTATGTCGCGGCGTATGGTCTGCGGGGTCACGTCCAAAGCTTCCGCAAGCTGCTCGACCGTCATGAAATGCTGCTCGCGCACCAGGGCGAGGATGTGTTCGTGTCTTTGTATTTTCGGTTTCATCTGGATTCGTTTCCATTCGTTCCAATTCGTTTGAATTCGGATTGTACGCCTTTTGCCCAAAATCGGAAAAGGCTGCCGCCGCTTCGGCTTTGCCCAAAACCAAAGGTCGTCTGAAAACCTGAATCCCGGTTTTCAGACGACCTTTTTGCTGTGTCCGTGTTATTCCGCTTCGTATTTGCGTTCCAAACGCTCCACGCACGCGCTTAAGTGTTTGCGCATGACTTTGACCACGCGGTTGCGTTTGCCGTTGACCAGCAGGTCGAGGATTTCGCGGTGTTCGGAATGGGTGTGGGTGTTGATGGTGCGTTTTTCATGACGCTGCGCATCGAAGACGGCGACAATGAGCGAAGAGCGGGCGCACAGGGTGTTCATGATGTCGAACAAGACGTTGTTGTCGATCAGGCGCGCCAGTTCGACATGGAAGGCGTTGGACAGGCGGTTCCAACCCACGCGGTCGCCGCTGTCGGACGCCTGTTCTTCACGCTCGATCATGGCGTAGAGCGGCTGGAGGCGGGTTTCCAAATCGGGCATATCGGACAGGAGGTTCAAAATCATGCTTTCCATTTCGATACGCGCGTTGAACACGTCCTGCATTTCCTTCAAATCGGGAACATGAACGAACGCGCCGCGATTGGGTTGCAAATCGACGATTTTGTCGTGTGCCAACAAGGACAGCGCGCCACGCACGGTATTGCGCGAGCAAACCATCTGGCGGCACAGCTCGGATTCGGTCAGTTTTTTGCCAGGCAGCAAGACATGGTCGGTGATGCCGTCCAAAATCAGGGCGTAAACGCGGAACAGCTCCGAATCATGCCTGCCTGCGGGCATCATGGAAGAAGGGGTAGGCGCATGGAGGGTATCGTTATCGGTATTCATTATTTAAGCTCTCCTCATAGTCTGGCGTGTCATATCGTTTGAAATAACAGAAATTTTTCAGCGGCGGCAACCCGCCACTTATCGCTTTTTGCTTGATTCCATTTCGATATAGCACAAAATCTGATTAAGATATAATTAAAAATTGTTGACAATCTCTAGTGAAGCTTGCACAATATCCTCACAAGGCCAAGTTATGAAGGCTGATAGAGAGAGAATCCACAATAAGCAAGCAGATATATTCATAGTGTAGCGTGAATATATCTGCTTTTTTGTCGGGCGGGCTTTATTCACGCTTTAACAATATTCCGCCTATAAACGCTTTTCAGACGACCCCTGCAAGGATACGGGGGTCGTCTGAAAAATTACTCCGCTTCGACGGTTTCAAAACTGTGGGTGATTTTCGCTGCCTTGCCCAGCATAATCGAGGCGGAACAATATTTCTCGGCGGACATCTGCACGGCGCGCTCGATGGCGGATTCGGTCAAATTGTGTCCGATGATTTTAAAATGGATGTGGATTTCGGTGAACACGCGCGGGGCATCGTCGGCGCGCTTCGCGGTAACCGTCGCCTGGCAGTCCACCACCTTTTGACGCTGCTTCTCGGCAATCATCACGACATCGATGCTGGAACAGCCCGCCACACCCAAAAGCAGCATTTCCATCGGACTGGGACCGCGTTTCGCCTGCCCTTCCGCCGCCGCGCCTTCCATGACGACGCTGTGTCCGTTTTCGGTCGTGCCGACAAAGCACATTCCGTCTATCCATTTTGATGTAACTTGCATGATGTCTCTTCCGCGAAGTTGAAGTTGGTTTGCCCAATATTGTAAACAAATTTAACTGATAAATATAGCAAGAGGTCGTCTGAAATTTCCGTTTCAGACGACCTTGTTCAATCCCGATAAGCCCAATGATTGACCGGCCCGTGTCCCGCGCCGATGTTCAAAGGGTTGCGAATCGCTTCGGTAATGTATTTCTTGGCGGTTTGCACGGCTTCGAGTGTTTCGAAACCTTTTGCCAGCTCGGCGGCGATACAGGCGGAGAATGTGCAGCCCGTACCGTGCGTATGCGCCGTCGGAAAGCGGCGGTCGGCAAATTCAAACACGTCATCCGGCGTAAACAGCCAGTCGGTGCAGTATTCGCTGCGGCTGTCGCCCAAATGCCCGCCTTTAATCACCACGTTTTTCACGCCGCAATCTTGCAGGATTTTGGCGGCGCGTTCCGCATCTTGGCGGCTTTCAATACGCACGCCCGTCAAGGCCTCCGCTTCGGGCAGGTTCGGCGTCAGAATGTCCGTATCGGGCAACAGCAGCCGTTTCATCGCTTCGACGGCGGAATCCTGCAACAGCGGCGCACCGCCTTTGGCAATCATCACCGGATCGAGAACGCGCTTGCCGAAACGGCATTTTTTCAGATTTTCAGCAACGCATTCAATTACTTGAGCCGTACCCAGCATCCCGATTTTATAGGCGCGGATTTCAAAATCAGCGCGGACGGCTTCGATTTGCGCGGCAATGATGTCGGTCGGAACCAGATGCACCGCCGATACGCCGAGCGTATTTTGCGCGGTCACGGCGGTCAGTACGCTGGTGCCGAACACGCCGCGCATCTGAAACGTCTTCAAATCCGCCTGTATCCCCGCCCCGCCGCCGGAATCCGAGCCGGCGATGGTCAGCGTTTGGACGAATGTTTCTTCCATTTGGCTTCTCCTATTGTTTGGTTTGATGAAACGGTTCGGATAGCGGTTTGAAGTTCTTTTCGTTTGTTTGGACCTGTCAGCCCAATTTTTTTAATTCTCGACTCAAAATGCCGTGTATTTCCAGCGCCGTTTCGTAGCGGTCTTCTTTGGCAGGAACCGGCTCCAGAAAATGCAGCTCCACCTTGCTGGAAGGCTGGCTGATGATCATGCAGATGGATTGCCACAGGCTGGTATCGCCCACATAAGCCGCCTGAAGGTTCGGACTGGTGCCGTCGGGATTGGGGTAGCGGCAAAGCATGGGGATAATGGGAACGCCTGCATCGTAGGCGGTTTGGAAAAAGCTGGGCTTGAACGGGAGGATTTCATAACCTTCCGTACTCGTCCCTTCCGGGAAAATGGTTACGGTATCGCCGTTTTTGAGGGCTTCGGTTACGGTGGCGATTTTAGCAGTATTGCCTTTGGTGCCTTTATTGCGTGAAACGTAAACGGTCTGCGCCTGCGTGGCGAGATAGCCGACTACCGGCCATTTGGCGACATCGTCTTTCGCCACAAACCGACCCGGAAATGCGCCGTTGACCGCCATGATGTCCAACCAAGAGATATGGTTGCTGATTAACAACTGCGCCTGCCCTTCCTGAGGCAGCGTGCCGAAGGTTTCCAGCTTCATGCCGCATGAAGCGAGAACGCGCAGCGACCAGATTTGGATGGCACGCAGTTTGCGCCGTTTGCTGTAAAAGGGAAACAGGAAGAACATTTCCGCCATACCGTAAAGCAGGCAGATGCCGATGCAGAGCAGGCGGAAGGTAAAACGTAGTTTGGCAATCATAAGGTTGTGGTGTGTGCAATCTTGGTATAGGGTGAAACCGCTAAAAATCAATTATTTGCTGATTTCACAATAGTTGAGGTCGTCTGAAAAGGTTTTCAGACGACCTTTTAGTCTTTATGGTTTAGGGGCGAAACGTTGGAGGTAACGGTCTGCCAGGCGGGTGATGTCCATCATGATGAGCACGTCGGCGCAGTTGAACGCTTCATCGACGCAAGGCTCGCCGCAGAACCATGCGCCCGCATTGAGGTAGCCTTTAATCAGCGGCGGGACATCAGGTTTGTCCGACGGGGTAATTTCGTCCCACTTGAGCGGATTGAGCGGCTTGACGCACCATTTTTCAGGCGCGAGGTATTTGGATTTCAGGGCATGATACAGACCTGCCGCATCGCTGCCGCCGTCGTGCATATCAATGCTGCCGCAGCCTATCATAAAGCGCAGGTTTTCGTCTTTCATGAATTTGACCAAACCCGACCACAAAAGCATGACCAAACCGCCGTTGCGGTAGTCGGGATGGGTGCAGGCGCGGCCGAGTTCGACGGTTTTCGGCAAGATGTCTTTCAAAGGGGACAAGTCAAATTCGTGTTCGCTATACCAGCCGCCGACTTTTTTGGCGGTTTCTTCGGTAATCAGGCGGTAGCAGCCGATGACTTCTCCGGTTGCGTCGTCAAAAGCCAAAAGGTGGTGGCAATGTTCGTCGTAAGGATCGACATCGCGACCGTCGTCGCTTTCGATTTCTGCACCCAGTTCTTGGGCGAATACCTGATAACGCAAGCGTTGTGCTGCTTCAATTTCCGCCTGCGTTTCCGCAAGGCGCACGCTCAGACCGATTTTGGGGCCGGTTTGGTTGAAACGGCTTTGGGACATGAATTTTCCTGTCTTGTACATTGGATAATCGATTTGCGATTATAGCGGATATAGGGCGGAATTTATATTGAGTTCGGACAAGTGAAGCAAATTAGGGATGAAATGACTATGCAAAAAGAATTTTTTACAACAGAATGGGGACAACTGTTTTCAGACGACCCCTCCCCTGTTTTGAAAACATCCTGCATCCCCTTTCCCCAATACATACAACCCCTTCATTGAAATCCCACCGCATGATTAAAGGAAGGCAAAGTGTGTATCAACCAAGAGGCTACCTGAAAAACGTTTTATGTTTTTCGGGTAGCCTCTTGCCAAATTGCCTATTCCTTTCTTATTATTCCGCCCTTCATTTTAATGACAGGAAAACGCATTATGCCCTCCAAAATCTCCATAGGCCGTGCAGCCCTCCTTGCCGGTCTCGTTTGCCTCACTGTCGGCTGTGCCAGCTTGGACAAACGTATGAAACGTTTCGTCGGCAAACCTATCGATGCCGTTATCAAATCCTATGGCGTCAAACCCACAGAAGGTGGAGTCAAATCGGAAAACGACCGCTATGCCTACCTCTGGCGCTATACCTACTATTCCTACGCTGGACGTGAATACGAAGGCAGCAGCCAAAATGGGCCCATCATTACCAACTACTATAGCAACGTCTGCTACGGACAAGACCAAGACCGCATTTTCTACACTGACGATCAAGGCATCATCGTAGATTATTATTGGCAAAACAGCGATAAATGGCGCGTAAATTGCAGTACTCACCAAATCGGCCGGTATTTCCGAAGATCCCTGTAATCAAACACATCCCTCAAACTACGTTAGCGCGTTTAATATGAAGGAAACAGTTAGCCGCAACGAAACCCAATCCAATTAAACAGTTGGAAAATATAGTGGATTAACTTTAAATCAGGACAAGGCGACGAAGCCGCAGACAGTACAGATAGTACGGAACCGATTCACTTGGTGCTTCAGCACCTTAGAGAATCGTTCTCTTTGAGCTAAGGCGAGGCAACGTCGTACTGGCTTAAAGTTAATCCACTATAAGAATGGGACAAGACGGCAAACTTTAAACAGACGGATAATAAAACCGCCCGAATGTTCTGCCAAACAGGACATTCGGGCGGTTTGTTTCCGTTTCTTCAATCAAAAATTAGCTTAGAACTTCCATTCCAGCGATACGGCGTAGTTGCGGCCGGGCGCGCGGTAGCGGTCCAAGCCTTTGCCGTCGCGGTCGACCCCGTTGGTGGTGCTGTAACTGTACAAACCGCGCAGGGAATCCCAAGTGGTGTCTTTGCGGTTGAACAGGTTGTACACGCCCGCACGCAGGGTCAGGTTTTTCACCGGTTTGTAGAAGCCGTACATATCGAACACATAAGCCGATTTGTTCAGCCACGGGTAATCCTGCACTTTTTTCTGCAAAGGCGTACCCCAGCCGTTGTTTTCATAAACGGTGTATTGCGCATCTTTCGCCTTTTTCGCGCCCAAATAGGTCAGGCGGGAGAACACGCCCCATTTTTCGCTCGGACTTTCATAGTCGATACCGGCAATCACTTTCAGCGGCTGGGTGGACAGCAGGCTGTTGTCGCCCGACAGCTTGCTTTTCGCGTAACCCACGGAACCAAACAGCTTCCAGCCTTCAGGGACAAAAGAGACTACTTTGTCCAAATTCAGACGACCTGTCAGCTCAAGACCGCGAACCCTTGCCTTGTCGATATTCTGCATCTGCCAATCCAGTTTTTCGGTGTAGGGGGCGCTGCACAGACCGTAGTAATAATCCATCTGGGTGCAGCCGGGTTCGCCGCTGGCGGTCAGTTTCTGCTCTTCAGACAGGAAATTGCGGTAGTTGCTTTGATACAGGTTGGCATCCAGCGTACCTTTTTCGCCGCGTCCTTGCAGGGAGAGGGTGTGGGTGGTGCTGCGCTCGGCTTTCAGGTTGGGATTGGGCAGCCAATTACCCGAACCGTGGTTGTAGGTGAAATACACTTCGGACGCATTGGGGACACGGTAGCCGGAAGTGATGTCGTAACCGACACGCCAAGCCTGATTCAGTTGCGCCGCCAAACCGGCGAAACCGCTCCAGCCGCTGTAAGTATTGGGTGCGGGCGGTGTTTTGTCGCAGGCATGACAGTCGGCATTCAGTTGCTGCGGCGTCATTTTGGTGTGGTCGTAACGGATGCCCGCGCGGCTTGAAAACACATTGTTCCATTGGATTTGGTCGGACAGCGAGAAACCGTAGTTGGTGGTTTTCACCGGATGCTGGATGGTGCTGGTGGTTCGGACGATGCGGCCGCTGAAGAAATAATCGTCGCGGTTTAAATTTTCAAAATCACGGCGGCTGGCAAAGGCCTTGAACGACAGGCGGTGCTGCCCGCCCAGTTGTAGCGGCTGGCTGTCCAAACGCAGGGTGATGCGTTTGAAGCGGGTGTCCATGCTGCGGTTGTATATTTCGTCCAAATCCTTCTGATTGTAGTTGCGCGTCCAGGTGGAATAATCCATCGGGAACGAGCCTTTGTTGTTAACCGCCGCCACTTTGGTTTTCTGATAATCGAAGTCTGCCTTCAACAACGACAACCAATTTGAATCAGGCGTCCATTCGTAAAACAGGTTGGCATTGCGCCGTTTGTTTACATCGTCGGCTTCGCGCCAGGAAGAATCGGTCAGGTTATAAGACTCTTCAACCGTGTAATTGTGCCCCTGCTGGCCGTTGAGCGATGCGCCGATACGGTGGTTCTCATTAATCTGATAACCGATTTTGGCCAAGAAGCTGTGGTATTTGTGTTTGGACGGATCAGGAATGCCGCGTGCCGAACCGCGGATATTCGTGCCGCTGCCCTTGCCTTCCACCGCATAGCCGCGGTTGCCCGCGCTTTCGGTTTCATGGCCGCGCCGTTGTGAATACAGCAAGGCTGCATCGACGCTGCCGTTATCCATGCCGAAGCCGACTGTGTTCGTCCATTCGCGGTTGCGGCTGCTGTAACCGTTTTTCATCATCACGCCGAACTGCCGCTCCGGCAGCAGCAAATCACGTCCTTGCAGGGTTTGGTAATTCACACCGCCGCCCAAGGCGCCGCTGCCGGTATTGAAAGAGTCCGCCCCTTTCACGATGTCGATGTTGCGCACCAGTTCAGGGTCGATGGACAAGCGCGAACTGTTGAAATTGCCGTAACGGGCATACAGTGAGTTTTCTTCCGAATCAGGCAGGCTCACGCCGTCAATACTGACGCCGACACGGTTACCTTCCACGCCACGAATGGCAAAGCCTTTTTGATGGCGGCCGCTGTCGCTCAGACCGACATCGGTGGAATAGCGCACCAAGTCTTTGTTGTCGCGTATCATTTCCTGTTGGATACGGCCGAGGTTGACCCGTTCCACGGCGGCGGGCGCGTTGCGATGTCCTTTTACCGTTACCTGTTTCAGTTCGGCTTGCATGGGCTCGGCAGCCGTTGATTGCGCAGCATTATCCGCCGCAAACACGGGATTGCCGAAAATACTGCCGACAAGGGCGGCAATAGGGAGTATGTGTGATGATTTCATGGTTCAAAACCTCAGAAACAATAAAATTGACCAATATTCAGCTTAATTCAACAATGAAAATTTTTGATAATCATTTATATTTCCATTGAAAGCAATGACGAATATAAATCCCTGTAACGGATGGCCAATAAATTTTTAAATACGGAAACGGAAACCGGATAAAAGCGGCCTTCCTTGCCCATACCATATGTAAGGGGTTGATATAGTAGATTAACTTTAAACCAGTACGGCGTTGCCTCGCCTTGCCGTACTATCTGTACTGTCTGCGGCTTCGTCGCCTTGTCCTGATTTAAATTTAATCCACTATATTTCGGACTTCAACTGTTTTCCGGCGCAAAATATTGCGCCGGAAAACATATCGATGACCTATCAATAACCTGCATTTAGTGGCGGTGCGGAACAAAGCCTTCCGGAGCTTCCGCGCCTTCAGGCAGGCCGAAGGTTTCGCGCAGAACGACTTTGTAGAACGCAAACGCATCTTTTGCGCCTTGAATCGCTTCGGCTTCTGCTTCAGGGCTTAAGCCCAAAGCATTCAAATGCTCGACAAAGGCACGCCAATGTTTGCCGCGTCCGTTCGGATGGGGAGCGAGGTGGCGCGCACCGTGTTCGCCGTTGTAATCCAGCTTTTGCGCGTGTTTAAACAAAAATGCAGCGCCCAAATTGGAACCTTCGGCGCAATACAGCCAGCCGATGGCTTTATTGCCGGTTTCGTGCGGCAGCGGTTTGCCGTATTCGTAAGGCTTGTCGCCCAAATCCGCCAAGTCTTGCGTTACCGCGTCGTAACGCGCCATGTATTCCAGCTCGGGAATGGCTTTGTTCAACTCAGGGTCTTTATAGATATGATCGACCGCTTTGTGGAACACGGATTGCAGCTTCAAGAATTTGATGTAGTTCTCTTTGTTGGTAAACGGCTCGACAGACATAACCAAATTGTCCACGCTGTCGTGAATGGTAGCGGTTTGCTCTTTCAGCCGTTTGGCAAAGGTCAGCTCTTGTGTTTCGCTCATGTGAATATCCTTTGATGATCTACAAAATTTAATTGACGGTTTTGACGAAACCTGTACAACAGGTTTTTCAGACGACCTCAAATGAAGGCTGCCCGAATCAATAAAAAATAAGTGATGGGAAATCTGTGTTTGGGAATGGAAATTTATGATTTTGAGATATTTAGGTACAGAATCGTTTACAAATGAACAAATGAAATCTGTCATATTACAAAACAATTTAGGAATATATATCATTTCTATTACATCATCAAGAATTTAACTTGCTATTATTTACATAAATCTGTTGTTTTCGCATATTTGCAACAAATATGGCAAGGGGTCGTCTGAAAGCGTTTCAGACGACCCCGAATTGATTGTAAACAATACTATTCACATAGTCATAATTTATTTTCCAGACACTGTCTCCCCCATATGTAAGCAATTTGGGCTATCCCTATGTTTTCCTTTATAATACCTGCCTCTTTGACCTCTTCCCTCCTCCATGAAACCGATTCCTAGCTATACGCGCTGGTGGCGTTATAAATCCTACCTGCCCGACGCATCGCTGCCGGCGCATACGGTGGATTGCCCGGACTGCGGCAACCGCATGGATATTCCGCGCCTGCGGCAGGGGCAGGAAGCGCATTGTCCGGTGTGCAATCATGAAGTGGTCGAGGTGGAAAACAATCCTTATGTTGCGCCGCTGGCTTACGCGACGACTTCGCTGATTTTGATGGCGTTTGCGTACAGCATGGTTTATATCCGCGTGGAACTCTTCGGCGTAACATCCGTCCTGTCGCTGCCGGAAATGATGCGGCTTTTGATTTATCAGGATTACGGTTTTCTGGCGGAAGTGATGTTCGTCCTCACGTTCGGCGCGCCGGTATTGTTTTTGCTGCTCTGCCTGTACGTTTATACCGCGCTGGTGCGCGAGCGGGCGTATCCTGCGCTGCGGTTTGCGACGCGGGTTTTGGTCAGGCTGCGTCATGCGATTATGGTGGATGTGTTCTTTATTTCCACTTTGGTGGCGTATATCAAGCTCTCGTCTGTGGCGGAGGTTGAATTCGGCTCGGCATTTTATTTGATGTTTGCGCTGTCGGTCATGCTGATTCGGACTTCGGTCTCGATTCCTCAGCATTGGGTTTATTATAAAATCCACAGGCTGACAGGCGGGGACGCGGTGCAAACGGCATCCGAAGACAAAACCTGTTGCAGCCGCTGCTTGTATTTCCGCGATAAAGACGAGCAGCCTTGCGAGGTTTGCGGTGCGGATTTGTACCGCCGCCGCCCGAAAAGCCTGAGCATTTCGCTGGCGTTTTTGATTGCGGCGTTTATCCTGTATTTCCCCGCGAATATTCTGCCGATTATGATTTCGTCGAACCCTACCGCGCTGGAAGTCAATACGATTTTCAACGGCATTGTGTATATGTGGAACGACGGCGACAGGCTGATTGCGGTGATTATTTTCAGCGCGAGTATTTTGGTGCCGGTATTGAAGATTATCGCGATGGCGGTTTTGATTGCATCTGCTTATTTCAAACCGCCGATGAGCGCACCGAAAATGTCGGTGCTTTACCGGATTACCGAATCCATCGGCCGCTGGTCGATGATTGATATTTTTGTGATTATTATTTTGATGAGTTCATTCCACACCAACATGGCACGCGTCGTCCCCGGCGGGGCGGCGGTTTATTTCTGCCTGGTGGTGGTATTGACCATGCTGTCTGCCTATTATTTCGATCCCCGCCTGATTTGGGACAGGCACCAGCAGCTTTCAGACGACCCCGATTCCGACGACAACCAGAAACAATGAAAAAACACGATTCTTCTCAAACACACCGCGCACCTGCGCGTGTCAAAAAAACCAATGTCTTCACGTCTATCGTGTGGCTGATTCCGCTGATTGCGCTGATTGCGGGCGGCTGGCTACTGGTAAAAGATATCCGCAACCGAGGTCCAGTCGTCACGCTTTTGATGGACAGCGCGGAAGGCATTGAAGTCAACAATACGGTGATTAAAGTGTTGAACGTCGATGTCGGACACGTTACCCGCATCAAACTGCGCGACGACCAAAAGGGCGTGGAAGTCACCGCCCAGCTTAACGCCGATGCGAAAGACCTCATCCGCAGCGATACGCAGTTTTGGGTGGTGAAACCACGCATCGACCAAAGCGGCGTAACCGGTTTGAGCACGCTCCTGTCCGGCTCGTATATCGCGTTCACGCCGGGCAAAAGCAATGAAACGAAGGATGTATTTGAAGTGCAGGACATCCCGCCGATTGCCGCCATCGGACAAAGCGGCCTGCGCCTGAAGCTGGTCGGTCAAAACGACAAAATCCTCAACGTCAGCAGCCCCGTACTTTATGAAAACTTTATGGTCGGACAGGTAGAAAGCGCGCATTTCGAGCCATCCGACCAAACCGTGCATTACACCATATTCATCCAAAGCCCGAACGATAAATTGATTAATTCGGAAAGCCGCTTTTGGCTGGAGAGCGGCATCAATATCGAAACCACAGGCAGCGGAGTGAAGCTCAATTCCGCCCCCCTGCCCGCCTTGCTGTCCGGCGCAATTTCGTTTGATTCGCCGAAAACCAAAAACAGCAAAAATGTGAAAAGTGAAGACAGTTTCACGCTTTACGACAGCCGCAGCGAAGTGGCAAACCTGCCCGATGACCGTTCGCTGTACTACACCGCGTTTTTCAAACAATCCGTACGCGGTCTGACCGCAGGCTCGCCCGTTGAATATAAAGGACTGAATGTGGGCGTGGTTTCCGACGTTCCCTATTTCGATCGAAACGACAGCCTGCATCTGTTTGAAAACGGCTGGATTCCCGTGCGCATCCGCATCGAGCCGTCGCGCATGGAAATCAATGCCGACGAACAAAGCAAAGAACATTGGAAACAACAATTCCAAGCAGCTTTGGGCAAAGGTCTGACCGCCACCATTTCCAGCAACAACTTGATTACCGGCAGCAAAATGGTCGAACTGACCGACCAGCCTTCGTCTTCGCCCAAGCTGCGACCGCACACCGTTTACGCAGGCGATACCGTCATTGCCACACAAGGCGGCGGTTTGGACGATTTGCAGGCGAAAGTGGCGGATTTACTGGAGAAATTCAACAATCTACCGTTGGATAAAACCGTTGCCGGGTTGAACGGTTCGCTCGCCGAACTCAAATCCACCCTCAAATCCGCCAATGCCGCCCTAAGCTCCATTGACAAACTGGTCGGCAAACCGCAAACGCAAAACATTCCGAACGAGCTGAACCAAACCCTGAAAGAATTGCGCCAAACCCTGCAAGGCGTATCGCCGCAATCGCCCATCTACGGCGACGTGCAAAATACCCTGCAAAGTTTGGACAAAACCCTCAGAGACGTACAGCCCGTCATTAATACTTTGAAAGAAAAACCCAACGCGCTGATTTTTAACAGCAGCAGCAAAGACCCCATCCCGAAAGGAAGCCGATAATGCGCCTCTTCCCGATTGCCGCCGCCCTGACGCTTGCCGCCTGCGGCACCGCGCAAAGCCCGCAATATTTCGTCCTGCCCGACAGCCAATACATCCGGCCGGCGGCGCAAGGCAGCGAAATCGCGGTCAAAGTCAACCTTGCCGAACCGCTCGCCAACGGCGGCCTCGTTTACCAAACTGACGCGTATCATGTGAATCTGGCGAAGAACCACCTTTGGGCGGCACCGCTCGACGGCGCGTTGGCGGCGAACTTCAGCAACAAACTCAACCGCCTCAACCCGCGCCATACTTTCGTTCCCGCCTCACGCAGCCAAAGCAGCCAAACCCTGAAAATCTATGTTGAAGCCTTCCAAGGCAGCTATCAGGGGCAAACTACCGTCAGCGGCTACGCCCTGTGGCCAGACGGACGCAACAAACCGTTTGACGTTACCACCCCGCAACAAGGCGACGGCTATACCGCCATGCTGGAATCTTTGGAAAACGGTTTGAACGAAGCGGCAAAAAGCATCGCCTATTGATGAGGTCGTCTGAAAACCCGCTGTGGGTTTTGCCAAAACCATTCATCGTGTAAAAGGAAGAAACATGCACAACATCACGCTCTACACCCATCCCTTTTCACGCGGCAGATACGTCGTATGGATGCTGAAAGAATGCGGCGCGGAATACACCGTCGTACCCGTCCAGTTCGGCGCGCAAATGAAATCCGCCGAATATCTCGCCATCAATCCCCAAGGGCAAGTCCCCGCACTCAAATTCGGTGATGCCGTACTGACCGAATCGACCGCCATCATTACCTTTTTGGCAGAACAATTCCCCGACAAACACCTCATCCCCGCCGCAGGTACGGTGGAGCGCGGCGAATACTACCGCTGGATATGCATATTGATGCACCTCGAATATGCAGCCTTCAATAAACTGCACAACCTGCCTGTCGATACGCCCGAATGCCGTCGCCAAATCGGTTACGGCGATTTCGATACCGCATGGAACACATTGCGCGAACACTTGAAAAACCGCGACTACATCGTCGGCAACAGCTTTACCACGATGGATTTGTACTGCTCCGCGCTGATTCTGCACTTAACGCAGAATTGGAAAGTGTTGCCCGCCGATGAAACCGACGTATTGCAACGCTACGCCGCCAAACATCTCGCCCGCCCAGCTTTCGCCGAAACCACAGCATGGATGCTGGAAACCGCCGCCCAAATGCCGCCTGTGTCATAAATCAAGATTATTATAGTGGATTAAATTTAAATCAGGACAAGGCGACGAAGCCGCAGACAGTACAGATAGTACGGCAAGGCGAAGCAACGCCGTACTGGTTTAAAGTTAATCCACTTATAGAACCGAAAGGTCGTCTGAAACCTACTGCGCGGGTTTCGCCAAAAACATTCACAACGCAAAAGGAAAAGACATGCAAGACATCACGCTCTACACCCATCCCTTTTCACGCGGCACATACGTCGTATGGATGTTGAAAGAATGCGGCGCGGAATACACCGTCGTCCCCATCCAATTCGGCGCACAGATTCAGTCCGCCGAATATCTCGCCATCAATCCCCAAGCCCAAGTCCCCTCACTCAAATTCGGCGATACCGTATTGACCGAATCACTCGCCATCATTACCTTTTTGGCGGAACAGTTCCCCGACAAACACCTCATCCCTGCCGCAGACACATTGGAACGCGGCGAATACTACCGCTGGATGTGCCTGTCGCTGCACCTCGAATACGCAGCCTTCAACAAACTGCACAACCTGCCTGTCGATACGCCCGAGCGCCGCCGCCAAATCGGTTACGGCGATTTTGATACCGCATGGAACACCTTGCGCGAACACTTGAAAAACCGCGACTACATTATCGGCAACAGCTTTACCGCGCTGGATCTGTACTATTCCGGGCTGATTCTGCTCTTAACGCAAAACTTTAAAGTATTGCCTGCCGATGAAACCGATGTACTGCAACGCTACGCCGCCAAACACCTCGCCCGTCCCGCCTTTGCCGAAACCATGGCATGGGCGCAGGAAACCGTTGCCCAAATGCCGCCTGCGGAATAAATCAAGGCTATTAAAACAAAAAGGTCGTCTGAAAACCCTTTTCAATCGGGTTTTCAGACGACCTTTTATCAGACGATTGGAAAATCAGTATTTCACCGAATCATTGCCGCTGTTTTTTTGGATAAATTCAATTTTATAACCGTCAGGATCTTCCACAAAAGCAATAACGGTCGTGCCGTGCATCATCGGTCCTGCCTCGCGCACAACTTTGCCGCCTTTTTGTCTGACCCGTTCGCAAGCCTCATACGCATCATCCACTTCCACTGCGATATGACCGTAAGCGTTGCCGATATCGTAGCTTTCCGTATCCCAGTTGTGCGTCAATTCCAGTACGGTATTTTCGGCCTCATTACCATAACCGACAAACGCCAAAGTAAACCGTCCTTCGGGATAATCGTGGCGGCGCAGTAAAGACATACCTAAAACATTTTGATAGAAGTCCAAAGATTTTTCGAGGTTGCCAACGCGCAACATCGTATGGAGCAGTCGCATAATGTATTCCTTTTATATTGTTTTAAAAACAGATTTTATCATAGTTCGCCCTAAGCGCCGATTGTCTGCACGGAACGAAATAGCGACACATTTTATCCATAAGGAACAACTTTTTCATCCGTCAGGCAGCCATCCTCGTTTTTCAGACGACCTTGCTTTATAATTATGCTTTATGTGTTTTTCAGAACTATCATGAAGTTAAGACAAACAGCCGCTCTTTTATGGCTGTCCATCCTCTCTTTGCCGGCATTTGCCATCGATTTCGGCCGCATCCCTCAAGACGAAATTTCCGTGTATGTTCAAGAATTGGACAGTGGAAACGTCTTGGTCGACCACCGTTCGAATGTGCCAGTCAACCCCGCATCGACCATGAAGCTGGTTACAGCGTTTGCCGCATTTAAAGCTTTGGGCGGCGATTACCGCTGGACAACCCAATTCAAAAGCGACGGCACGATTCAAGGCGACACCTTGCAAGGCGATATTTATTGGGTCGGCAGCGGAGACCCTGTTTTCGACCAAGAAGGCTTGGTCGGGATGCAGCAGCAATTGCGCGATAAAGGCATACGCAAAATCACCGGCGGCTTGGTACTCGACCGCCATTTATGGGGAGATATTCAAAATCCGAGCGATTTCGAATCCGATGTCGGTTCTCTATTTATGACGCCGCCCGACCCGCATATGCTGGCTTACAAAGTCGTATCGGTCAAACTGGAACGCAATGACATGGGCGGAGTGGATCTTGTGACCAATCCGCCCCTCCCCGACATTAAAATCGACAACAAAATCAACGTCACACCATCAAACGCATCCTGCAAAGCCTTGCAAAACCATATGCGCGCAAACTACAAAGGCGGCGTATTGCATGTTTCCGGCAAAGTTCCGGAATCGTGTTTGGGCAATGAAATGTACGTCAACATGTTGAACATGCGTGAATTTGTACAAAAGAGCTTTATCAACCAATGGCGTTATTCAGGCGGAGAAATTACCGACGGTATCAGGACCGCATCCGTGCCGCCTCATGCCAAAACGCTGGCGGTACACCAATCCAAACCCATGTCTGCCATTTTGACGGACATGAACAAATATTCGAATAATCTGATTGCGCGCTCCGTATTCCTGAAATTGGGAGGCGAGCATTCCGGCAACTCCGCCTTGCAGCAAGCCTCTTCAGCCGTAAAGCGTGAATTGGCTACCGCGGGCGTGGATACGGAAAACTTGGTCTTGGAAAACGGTTCGGGCCTATCCCGCCGTGAACGCGTCAGCGCCAATATGTTGGCGCAAATGCTGGAAAAAGCCTATTTCAGCCCGTTCAAACAAGACTTCATCGATACCTTACCCATTGCCGGCAAAGACGGCACGCTGAAATACCGCCTCAAACAGGCAGGCCCTGCCCTGCGCCTGAAAACAGGCACGCTCAAAGATGTACGCGCCCTCGCCGGATATTGGCTGGGAGACAAACCCATGATCGTGGTGGTGGTGATTAACAGTCCGAATGCCACCAACTATCTGAATGATTTGGATAAACTGGTTTCAAAAATCGTACAGCCCGGCGGTGACGCTTGGATTGATGCGAAAATGAAGTGCGCAGAACGAATGGAAGCTTAAAAAGCATCAAAACACTTCAGGCAGCCGGAGAAATGACTTTCCGGCTGCCTGAAGTGTTTTTCAGAGGTCGCAAATCCTACTGTTCCGTTTTACTGAACGAAGCGGGTCACGAATCGGCTTTACCTTTATTTTTCTTGTCCGGGAAAATGAAGGAAGCTGCAATCCCGCAGGTCAGCACAACCAATACAACCAGCAAAGACGTATTGGGCGAAATGTCCCAGCCGTGATGGAACATATGATTGCTCGCCGACAATCCCAGCTTGGCAGCAATGAAAAACAGCAACACGACCACTGCCTTTTCCAAATGAACCAAATAGCCCTTCAACGCTTCCAATACGAAATAAAGCGTACGCAAACCCAAAATGGCAAACATCATGGCACTGTAAACAATCAACGGTTCTTTAGATACGGCAATCACCGCAGGTACGCTGTCAAACGCGAACATCACATCCGACAACTCAATCACTGCCAAACATAAAAACAGCGGCGTTGCGACCAACTGCCCTTTACGCATTTTCTGAGGATGGTTATTTTCAGGATGCTTGAGGTCTTCACCCGCCGGCTCAAGCCGCACCTCGGGATATTGCTCATGCGCTTTTTTCAACTCCTCGCCTTTTAAGAAAAAATGGCTGCCGTAAAGACGGGGAAACACAGGGAAAAAGCGATGGACTGCACGATATGCCAAATGTTCGGAATAATCGGCATCTTCTTCGCCCTCCTCTTCATCCCGACGCAGCATCATAACGGCGGTATAGCCGACAATGACGGCAAAAACCACTTCCACAATCGGCCCCAATGCCAACAGTCCGGCACCGATGGCGACAAAAATCATGCGGAAAATAATCGCGCCGATAATCCCCCAGTACAAAACGCGGTGGCGCAGGCCCTCAGGCACTTTAAACCAAGCAAAAACCGCCATCATTAAAAACAGATTATCTACGGACAATACTTTTTCCAAAGCATAGCCGGTAAAGAACAGGCTGGCGGCTTCACTGCCGTGATGAACCCATAAAAATGTGCCGAACAAAATCGATATCAATACCCAAAACAGCGACCATATCACAGCACTTTTCAGCGACATCGGTTTGTTGTCCCTATGGGCGAATAAATCGATGGCAATCGCGCCCACAGACAAAATCACGAAAACGGCGACGGTTTCAATGGGGAAACCCAAATGGTTCATAAAAAGCCTTTGTTATCAAAATAAAGCGTAAGTATAGTGAAACAACGCGGAATAATATAGAGAAATCCAATAAAGATAATGTAATATAGTGGATTAACTTTAAACCAGGACGGCGTTACCCCGCCTTGTCGTACTATCTGTACCGTCTGCGGCTTCGTCGCCTTGTCCTGATTTAAATTGAATCCACTATATTTTCGACAACCGGCACAAACCCGATTCCGCTCTTTATCCACGCCCGACAGACCAGTAAGGGGTCGTCTGAAAATTTCAGACGACCCCTTGCCTTGCCTCATCGACTTCCTAAACCCTATCCGATTTATAGTGGATTAACTTTAAACCAGGATGGCGTTGCCTCGCCTTGTCCTGATTTAAAGTTAATCCACTATATTCAACTTGTTGTCTGATTACATTCAATCCGCATCCGTTTCCAAATGCTTCAGAAAGATAGTTTCAAGCCTATTTAAATGCAATATTTTTCAAGATAATTTGTAAACTAATGTTTTTAATATGGTTTGAAAAATATTTCAGTAAAACCAGCAAGCAACGGTCATCATGAGCTTTGCAAGCCTACTGTTTTCAGGTATCCTCAAACGGATTATTTACAATTTAATATGTTTTAATTACATATCTAATTGAATTAATAAATGATTTATTTCTAACAAGCTACAAAAAATAGAAATTTCCGCTGTATTTTAATTAGAAAAATGTTTGGGCGTGGATTGCCTGCAATTTCATCAGCCCGTGATTTTGAAGTTTTAGATGAGGAATAGTACATGAATCCCATGTATATCACTTTTGCAATCTATCTGGTTGCTGTTCTCTTGATTGGTCTGGCCGCGTATTTCTCCACGCGCAATTTCGATGATTATATTTTGGGCGGCCGCAGCTTGGGCCCGTTCGTTACGGCGATGTCGGCGGGCGCGTCCGATATGTCGGGCTGGCTTTTGATGGGCTTGCCCGGTGCGATTTATTTGAGTGGTCTGAATGAAGCTTGGATTGCCATCGGTTTGGTCGTCGGCGCGTATTTCAACTGGCTTTTGGTGGCGGGCCGTCTGCGCGTGCATACCGAATATGCCAATAATGCGCTGACGCTGCCGGATTATTTCTTCCACCGCTTCGGCGCGGGCGGACACTTGATGAAAGTGGTTTCCGCGCTGATTATTCTGTTTTTCTTCACGATTTATTGTGCTTCGGGCATCGTGGCAGGTGCAACCTTATTCCAAAGTCTGTTTGAAGGTATGACTTATAAACAGGCGATGTGGCTGGGCGCGGGTGCAACCATTGCCTATACCTTCTTGGGCGGATTCTTGGCGGTAAGCTGGACGGATACGCTACAAGCTTCTTTGATGATTTTTGCGCTGATTTTGACGCCAGTAATGGTGTATCTGGGTCTGGGCGGTGCAGAACAAATGTCTGCCGCGATTCAAAGCGTTGCCGCAAGTACAGGCAAGGAATATAACAGCCTGCTTGCCGGTACGACCGTTATCGGCATTATTTCCACCGCCGCATGGGGCTTGGGCTATTTCGGTCAGCCGCACATTTTGGCGCGCTTTATGGCGGCTGAGAGCGCGAAATCGCTCGTATCCGCACGCCGCATCGGTATGACTTGGATGGTGTTGTGTCTGGCAGGCGCAGTAGCGGTCGGTTATTTTGGCATTGCGTATTTTGGTGCAAACCCCGATCAAGTCGCTTCAATGAAGGGCAACCACGAACGTATCTTCATCGCGCTATCTACTTTGCTGTTCAACCCTTGGATTGCAGGCATTATTTTGAGCGCGATTTTGGCGGCGGTCATGTCCACTTTGTCTTGCCAGCTTTTGGTTTGTTCCAGCGCAATTACCGAAGACTTCTACAAAGGCTTTTTGCGTAAAAATGCGCCGCAATCAGAATTGGTATGGGTGGGCCGTCTGATGGTATTGGCGATTGCCATTATCTCTATTCTGATTGCGTCCGACCCTAAGAGCAAAGTTTTAGGCTTGGTATCTTATGCGTGGGCAGGTTTCGGCGCGGCGTTCGGTCCGATTGTGATTCTGTCGGTATTGTGGAAACGCATTACGGCATACGGTGCTTTGTCGGGCATGATTGCCGGTGCGCTGACTGTGGTGGCATGGGCGGAGTGGGTTAAAAAACCGGCTTTGGCTGCACATGAAACCGGTATTTGGACTATGTACGAAATTGTCCCCGGCTTCATCGCCTGCTTGATTATCGCTGTTCTGGTTTCACTGACCGACAAAGAGCCGTCTCGTGAAATCCAAGAACGTTTTGAAAAAGCGGACACAGAATACCGCGAGGCGAAATAAGTGTTTTCAGACGACCTGCCGTTGACCGTAGGTCGTCTGAATTTTTATACGGGAAGGCAGGTTTTATTTTTATATTGATGCTCATGCGGATAATGCGGTCTTTTAGCTTTATCTGCTTTTTATCAAAGCAAAAAATCCTGTTTTTGAGATAAATTGCTTGTCCGACCCTTATAAATTTATTAAGATATTATCTATATGCTTTAAATCTTTTCAGACGACCTCGAAAAGGGATGGGGTCGTCTGAAAATCATCATAAAAACTTTGGAGAACCTTAAAATGTTTGACTTTGCTTTTCCGACACAAACGCCACTGCGCCAAGCGATTACCGATGCTTACCGCCGCGACGAAATCGAAGCCGTTCAGGATATGCTGCAACGCGCCCAGATGAGCGATGAGGAGCGTCGGGCGGCGTCCGAACTCGCGCGCCGTTTGGTTACGCAGGTTCGTGCCAGCCGCACCAAAGCCAGCGGGGTGGATGCGCTGATGCACGAGTTCTCGCTCTCCAGCGAAGAAGGCATTGCGCTGATGTGTCTGGCGGAAGCTTTGCTGCGCATTCCCGACAATGCGACGCGCGACCGCCTGATTGCCGACAAAATTTCCGAAGGCAACTGGAAAAGCCATTTGAACAACAGCCCGTCCCTATTCGTTAACGCCGCCGCATGGGGCTTGCTGATTACCGGCAAACTGACCGCGCCGAGCGACAAGCAGATGGGTTCGGCTCTGAACCGCCTCGTCAGCAAAGGCGGCGCGCCCCTGATCCGCCAAGGCGTGAACTACGCCATGCGCCTGTTGGGCAAGCAGTTTGTTACCGGACAAACCATTGAAGAAGCGCTGCAAAACGGCAAAGAGCGCGAAAAAATGGGCTACCGCTTCTCCTTCGATATGTTGGGCGAAGCCGCCTACACCCAAGATGATGCCGACCGCTATTACAACGACTACGTTCAAGCCATTCACGCCATCGGCAAAGATGCCGCCGGACAAGGTGTTTATGAAGGCAACGGCATTTCCGTCAAACTTTCCGCCATCCATCCGCGCTACTCGCGCGCCCAACACGAACGCGTGATGAGCGAACTCTTACCTCGTCTGAAAGAGCTGTTCCTTTTGGGTAAAAAATACGATATCGGTATCAATATCGATGCTGAAGAAGCCAACCGTTTGGAGCTGTCTTTGGATTTGATGGAAGCACTCGTTTCCGACCCCGATTTAGCCGGTTACAAAGGCATCGGCTTTGTCGTTCAGGCATATCAAAAACGCTGCCCCTTCGTCATCGACTATCTGATTGACCTTGCCCGCCGCAACAATCAAAAACTGATGATCCGCCTCGTTAAAGGCGCGTACTGGGACAGCGAAATCAAATGGGCGCAAGTGGACGGCTTGGACGGCTATCCGACCTACACCCGCAAAGTCCATACCGACATCTCCTACCTCGCCTGCGCGCGCAAACTGCTGGACGCGCAAGACGCCGTGTTCCCGCAATTCGCCACCCACAACGCCTACACCTTGGGCGCGATTTACCAAATGGGCAAAGGCAAAGACTTTGAACACCAATGCCTGCACGGTATGGGCGAAACCTTGTACGACCAAGTGGTCGGCCCGCAAAACTTAGGCCGCCGCGTGCGCGTGTACGCCCCGGTCGGTACACACGAAACCCTGCTCGCCTACTTGGTGCGCCGCCTGTTGGAAAACGGCGCGAACTCGTCGTTCGTCAACCAAATCGTCGATGAAAACATCAGCATCGACACGCTGATCCGAAGCCCGTTCGACACCATCGCCGAACAAGGTATCCACCTGCACAACGCCTTGCCGCTGCCGCGCGATTTGTACGGCAGGGGTCGTCTGAATTCCCAAGGCGTCGATTTCAGCAACGAAACCGTGTTGCAACAGCTTCAAGAAAAACTCAACCGCGCCGCCGCGCAAGACTTCCATGCCGCATCCATTATCAACGGTAAAGCCCGCGATGTCGGCGAAGCGCAACCGATTAAAAACCCCGCCGACCACGACGACATCGTCGGCACAGTCAGCTTTGCCGATGCCGCGCTTGCCCAAGAAGCCGTCGGTGCAGCCGTTGCCGCGTTTCCTGAATGGAGCGCGACGCCAGCCGCCGAGCGCGCCGAATGCCTGCGCCGTTTCGCCGATTTGCTGGAGCAGCACACCCCCGCGCTGATGATGCTTGCCGTGCGCGAAGCGGGTAAAACGTTGAACAACGCCGTCGCCGAAGTGCGCGAAGCCGTCGATTTTTGCCGCTACTACGCAGGCGAAGCCGAAAACACCCTGCCCAAAGATGCCAAAGCCGTCGGCGCCATCGTCGCCATCAGCCCGTGGAACTTCCCGCTCGCCATCTTTACCGGCGAAGTCGTTTCCGCATTGGCAGCCGGCAACACCGTTATCGCCAAACCTGCCGAACAAACCAGCCTGATTGCCAGCTACGCCGTTTCCCTGATGCACGAAGCGGGCATCCCGACTTCTGCCTTGCAACTTGTCCTCGGCGCAGGTGATGTCGGTGCGGCACTGACAGGCGACCCGCGTATCGGCGGCGTGATTTTCACCGGTTCGACCGAAGTGGCGCAACTGATTAACAAAGCCCTTGCCAAACGCGACGACAGCCCCGTATTGATTGCCGAAACCGGCGGTCAAAACGCCATGATTGTCGATTCCACCGCGCTGCCCGAGCAGGTTTGTTTGGACGTGCTCAACTCCGCCTTCGACAGCGCGGGACAACGCTGCTCCGCGCTGCGTATCCTTTGCGTTCAAGAAGATGTCGCCGACAAGATGCTCGCCATCATCAAAGGCGCGATGGACGAATTGGTCGTCGGCAAACCCATTCAGCTCACCACCGACGTAGGCCCCGTTATCGATGCCGAAGCGCAGCAAAACCTGCAATCGCACATCAATAAAATGAAAGGCGTTGCCAAGTCTTACCACGAAGTCAAAGCCGCCTCCGACGTTGATCCTGCAAAATCCACTTTCGTGCTGCCGATTTTGTTCGAACTCAACAATTTGAACGAACTTACCCGCGAAGTCTTCGGTCCCGTCCTGCACGTTGTCCGCTACCGTGCCGACGAACTTGACCAAATCATCGACCAAATCAACAGCAAAGGCTACGCGCTCACCAGCGGCGTACACAGCCGTATCGAAGGTACGGTCAAACGCATCCGCGAACGCATCGAAGCGGGTAACGTTTACGTCAACCGCAACATCGTCGGCGCCGTCGTCGGCGTACAACCGTTCGGCGGACACGGTATGTCAGGTACAGGTCCGAAAGCAGGCGGTTCGTTCTATCTGCAAAAACTGACCCGCATCCCCGAATGGGTTGCCCCGCCGCTGAGCCGTATCGGACAAGCGGACGAAGTCGCGCTCAAATGCCTTGAAGCCCTGATTCACAAGCTGCCGTTTAATGCGGAAGAGAAAAAAGCAGCGGCATCAGCATTGGGACACGCCCGCATCCGCACCCTGCGCCAAGCAGAATCCGTCTTGGTCGGACCGACCGGCGAACGCAACGCCATGAGCTGGCGTGCGCCCAAACGCGTCTGGGTACACGGCGGCAGCCTCCTGCAAGCCTTCTGCGCCCTGACCGAACTTGCCGCCGCAGGCATCGTAACCGTCGTCGAACCCGACAGCCCGCTTGCCTCCTACACCGCCGACCTCGAAGGCCTGCTGCAAGTCAACAGCAAACCCGAAAGCACAGGCGTGCACCACGTCGCCGCCCTAAGCCCGCTGGACAGCAGCCGCAAGCAAGAACTGGCAAACCGCGACGGCGCACTCATCCGCATCCTCCCGTCCGAACAAGGTTTGGACATCCTGCAAGTGTTTGAAGAAATTTCTTGCAGCGTCAACACCACAGCCGCCGGTGGCAACGCCAGCCTGATGGCAGTTTCCGACTAAAAGGATTGAATAAACGCTAGAGCGTTTGAACAAAGGTCGTCTGAAAACGTTAGCAAAACCTGCTAAGTCCGTTTTCAGACGACCTTTTTATGCTTTGATGAAAAGTTGGATTCGTTATAGTGGATTAACTTTAAATCAGGACAAGGCGACGAAGCCACAGACAGGACAGATAGTACGGAACCGATTCACTTGGTGCTTCAGCACCTTAGAGAATCGTTCTCTTTGAGCTAAGGCGAGGCAACGCCGTACTGGTTTAAAGTTAATCCACTATAACTTATGCCTTCAAAAATGAAGCAGAAATTTGAGCGATATCGCGGATAAGATGAGGAGGCAACTTATTCCGGTTATTTCGACAAATAGGGATAACGGCAGGCAAATACCCTACTTCTATTTCAATTCGCATCAACAAAAAAGGAAGAAACCGAGGTTTCTTCCTTTTGTATTTGAAGCCGAATATTTAACCGCCGAAATCATCCAAGAGGATGTTTTCATCTTCCACGCCCAAGTCTTTGAGCATTTTGATGACGGACTGGTTCATGATCGGCGGGCCGCACATATAGAATTCGCAGTCTTCCGGTGCTTCGTGGTTTTTCAGGTGGTTTTCGTAAACCACGTTGTGGATGAAGCCTGTGTAGCCGTCCCAGTTGTCTTCCGGCAACGGGTCTGACAGGGCGACGTGCCATGTGAAGTTCGGGAATTCTGCTGCGAGTTGGTCGAAGTCTTCGACATAGAACATTTCGCGTTTGGAGCGTGCGCCGTACCAGAAGGTGATTTTGCGTTTGGAGTTCAAACGTTTCAACTGGTCGAAAATGTGGGAACGCATAGGCGCCATACCTGCACCGCCGCCGATGAATACCATTTCGGCATCGGTGTCTTTGGCGAAGAATTCGCCGAACGGACCGGAGATGGTTACTTTATCGCCGGGTTTAAGCGACCAAATGTAGGACGACATTTGTCCCGGAGGCGCATCGGGTACGCGCGGAGGCGGCGTGGCGATACGCACGTTCAGCATGATGATGCCTTTTTCTTCTGGATACGAAGCCATGGAGTAGGCACGCAAAATCGGCTCGTCCACTTTGGAAACGTATTGCCACAGATTGTATTTGTCCCAGTCTTCGTGATATTCCTTAGGAATGTCGAAGTCTTTGTAGGCAACGGTGTGCGGCGGGGCTTCGATTTGGATGTAGCCGCCGGCGCGGAAGGGAACTTCTTCGCCTTCGGGAATGGCAAGCTTGAGTTCTTTAATGAACGTGGCTTTGTTGTCGTTGGAGATGACGGTGCATTCCCATTTTTTCACACCGAACACTTCTTCCGGCACTTCGATGTCCATGTCGGTTTTGACGTTGACCTGACAAGACAGACGGCAGCCTTCGCGTGCTTCGCGTTTGCTGATGTGAGATAACTCGGTCGGCAGAATGTCGCCGCCGCCGCTTTTCACGACAACGCGGCATTGTCCGCACGAACCGCCGCCACCGCAGGCGGAGGGTACGAAGATGCCTTGGCTGGCAAGCGCGCCCAGCAGTTTGCCGCCGGCGGGCATAGTCAGCTCTTTTTCATCATTGACTTTGATGGTGATGTCGCCTTCGCTCACCAGCTTGGATTTGGCAAACAGAATCATCAGTGCCAAAGCCAAGACGATGACGGTGAACATCACGATACCTAAAATAATTTCCATGCCGAATCCTTTCTTATAACTGGATGCCGGAAAACGACATAAACGCCATCGCCATCAGGCCGGCGGAGATGAAGGTGATGCCCAGTCCTTTAAGGCCTTTGGGAGCGTCCGAATATTTCATTTTTTCGGTAATACCCGCCAAAGCGACAATCGCCAACATCCAGCCCAAGCCCGCGCCGAAGCCGTACACGACGGATTCGCCGAAGTTGTATTCGCGTTGCGCCATAAACGAAACGGCACCGAAAATCGCGCAGTTTACGGTAATCAGCGGCAGGTAAATACCCAGCGCGTTATAGAGGGCGGGGAAGAATTTGTCCAAGAACATTTCCAAAATCTGCACCAAAGCCGCAATTACGCCGATGAAGGTGATGAATTTCAGGAAGGTCAAATCCACGCCTTCGACAATCGCGCCGTCTTTGAGCAGCGAGTAAACGAGCTGGTTGGCTGGGACGGACAGGCCGAGTACGAAGGTAACGGCAACGCCCAAGCCGAATGCGGTGGATACTTTTTTCGATACCGCCAGAAAAGTACACATGCCCAAGAAGAAGGACAGCGCCATGTTTTCAATGAAGACGGATTTCACAAAAAGGCTTAAATAGTGTTCCATGTTTTATTCCTCCGCCTGTTCGGGTTTCCATGTGCGCAAACCCCAAATCAAAAAGCCGATAATGAAGAACGCGCTCGGTGCCAGCAGAAAGAGGCCGTTGGTTTGATACCAGCCGCCATCCTGCACGGTTTGGAAAACGGTGTAGCCCAAGAGCTTGCCTGAGCCGATAAGCTCACGGATGGTTGCGATGATAATCAGCATCATGCCGTAACCTGCGCCGTTACCGATACCGTCCACCAGGCTTTCCAGCGGCGGCTCTTTCATGGCGAAGGCTTCGGCGCGACCCATCACGATACAGTTGGTAATAATCAGACCGACGAATACGGAGAGCTGTTTGGACAATTCGTAGGCATAGGCCTGCAATAATTGGTCAACCAGCGTAACCAGCGACGCGACAATTGCCATCTGCACGATAATGCGGATGCTGTTCGGAATGTGGTTGCGCACCAATGAGATGAAGAAGCTGGAAAAACCGGTTACCAAGCTGACGGAAATACCCATCACAATGGCCGTCTGAAGTTTGGTGGTAACCGCCAGCGCCGAACAAATACCCAAAACCTGCAAGGCAATCGGGTTGTTGTCGATAAAGGGTGAAAACATCAAATGTTTCAAGCGTTTCATATCAGCCATTATTGTGCTCCTGCTGATTTCAATTTGTTCAGGTAGGGGATATAGCCGTTTTCGCCGAACCAGTAGGCAAACGAACCTTGTACGCCTTTGGAAGTCAGCGATGCGCCGGACAATGCATCTACGCCGTGTTCTTTGTCCGAGCTTCCGCCTTTGGAAACATGCAGGGCAAGTTTACCTTGTTCGTCAAAGAGTTTTTTGCCGACGAATTTTTGCTGCCACAACGGATTGCCGATTTCACCGCCCAAGCCCGGAGTCTCGCCTTGGTCGTAGTAAGTGATGCCGTTGATGGTGTTGCCGTCGGGTTGGATGGCGACAAAACCGTACATGACTGACCATAAACCGTTGCCGTGCATAGGCAGGATGATTTGGCTGACTTTGCCGTCATCGCCTTTTACCAAATAAACTTCGGTGTATTTGGCTCGGCTTTTGATGCCTGCCAAATCGTCTTCGGGTTTGATTTGGATGCTTTGCGCGGGGTCTTTGGCGGCAACGCGCGCGCTGAAGTCTTTCGGCGCGTCTTTCACATATTCGCCGGTCGCCAAATCGACCACGCGCTGTTCGATGCGGTCGGCAAAGGTTTTGCTGATGTCGGTATTTTTATCGAGCAAACCGGCAACGCTCAGAATGTAGCTTTGTTTATCCTGAACCTTTTGTTTTTCCTGCACCGGTTTCAAGCCGACAACCGCGCCCGCCACAATGACCGAGCAAATCAGGCTGACCGCCAACACCACAATCAGCGTGCCGCTGAAGCTGTCTTTATCGAATTTCTTAGCCATTGCTGCGCGCCTTTCTGCGTTTGATGTTCGCTTGTGCGACGAAATAGTCGAAAATCGGGGCAAACAGGTTGGCAAACAGAATCGCCAACATCATGCCTTCGGGGTAAGCCGGATTGACCACGCGGATTAACACGCACATCACGCCGATTAGCGCGCCGTACCACCATTTGCCGACATTGGTAAAGGAAGCGGAAACGGGGTCGGTTGCCATAAACAGCATACCGATGGCGAAGCCGCCGACGACCAGATGCCAGTACCAAGGCATGCTGAACATCGGATTGGTGTCCGAACCGATGACGTTAAACAGCGAAGACATGGCAATCATACCGATCATCACACCGGCAATAATGCGCCAAGAAGCGATGCGGGCAAACACGATAAACGCACCGCCGATTAAAAGCGCCAAAGTGGATACTTCGCCGATAGAACCGGGCAGGTTGCCGATAAACGCATCCATCCAAGTAATGGATTTACCGGTAACGGCATTTTGCAGGCCGTCTGAACCGTGCGCCGCCCACTGAGCTAACGCAGTTGCGCCGGAATAGCCGTCAACCGCCGTCCAAACGGTGTCGCCGGTAATATTGGCAGGATAGGCGAAGAACAAGAAAGCACGACCTGCCAGCGCAGGGTTCATAAAGTTTTTACCCGTACCGCCGAACACCTCTTTCGCAACCACCACGCCGAAGGTAATACCCAAGGCGGCCTGCCACAGCGGCAGCGTAGGCGGAACGATTAAGGCAAACAGAATCGAAGTCACGAAGAAACCTTCGTTGATTTCGTGTTTGCGCACGGTGGCGAACAAAACTTCCCAGAAACCGCCGACGATAAATACGGTCGCGTAAATCGGCAGGAAGTAAATCGCGCCGAACAGCATTTTGCCCAACACGCCCGCTTCAGACGACATATTGATGCCCAAAGCGTTGGCAAGGGCGTAATGCCAGTCGTTGGCGATGCTTTTTTGCAGCAAATCAGGCGTTAACGCACCGAATGCCTGCGCACCGACATTGTACATACCGTAAAACATGGCGGGGAACAAAGCCAGCCATACCAAAATCATCATGCGCTTGGAGTCGAGCGCGTCGCGGACGTGCGCCGCTTTGCGCGTTACCGCGCCGGATGTGTAGAAAATCGTCGCTGCAGCTTCATAGAGGGCATACCATTTTTCATGTTTGCCGCCCGGCAGGAAGTGCGGTTCGATTTTTTCCAGAAAATGTTTCAAGCCCATAATCAGCCTTCCTTCTCAATGGTTTCCAGCACCTTGCGCAACAGCGGGCCGTATTCGTATTTGCCCGGGCAGACGAAACTGCACAAAGCGAGGTCTTCTTCGTCCAATTCCAAGCAACCCAAAGCCTGCGCGCTGTCGGTATCGCCGACGATTAAATCGCGCAGAAGCAAGGTAGGCAGGATGTCCAGCGGCATTACGCGCTCGTAAGTACCGATGGGAACCATGGCGCGGTCGCCGCCGTTGACGGCTGTTGTGAACTTGAAGAGTTTGTTTTTCAGGAAATGACCGAGGGTCGTACGCGTAATCGAGTATTTGTCCGGCTGCGGCGCAACCCAGCCGAACAGCTCTTTGCTGCGGCCTTCTTCGATAACGGAAATCTGATTGTGGTAGCGTCCCAAATAATCATGCGCGCCTTGTGCAATCGCACCGTTCAATACCGAACCGGAAATCACGCGGTTGTCCGCATCAACCAATTCGCCGGCGGTAATTTGCGACACCTTCGCACCCAAAACGGTACGCAAGAGGCGCGGTTTGTTGACTTGGGGGCCGCCCAAAGCAACCACGCGCTCGGTATTCAGACGACCTGTTACGAACAAACGTCCGATCGCAATCACGTCTTGATAGTTGATGGTCCAAACGGTTTTATTCGCGCCGACAGGCTCGATGAAATGAATGTGCGTGCCGCTCAAACCCGCGGGATGCGGGCCGCCGAATTCGTGTGTTTCAATATTGGCGGCGTTTTCAGAAGGCACGTCCGCACCGGCTGCCTTACAAACATGGATTTTGCGTTCGGTCAGACGGCTCAACACCAGCAAACCTCGTCTGAAATCCTCGGCGGCTTCTTTGATCACGACCACAGGGTCTGCCGCCAGCGGATTGGTGTCCATCGCATTGACGAAAATGGCGAACGGCTCGGCATCGACGGCGGGGATTTTGCTGAACGGACGGGTACGCAGCGCAGTCCACAAACCGGATTGAATCAGATTGCGGCGCACTTCTTCGCTGCTTAAGTTTGCCAACGCATCGGGCGCGTAGCGTTCGAACTCGATTTCGTCATCGCCTTCAACGGCAATCACGACCGACTGAAGCACGCGCTTTTCGCCGCGGTGAATCGCGGCGATTTTGCCGGAAGCCGGCGCAGTAAACACCACGCCCGGATTTTTCTTGTCTTCAAACAGCACTTGGCCTTTTTTGACGGCATCGCCTTCCTTGACTTTCATCGAGGGGCGCATACCGGCATATTCTTCGCCAAGCAACGCGACTTCGGTAATGGCCGGACCGTCGTAAACGGCTTGCTCCGGTCTGCCCGCGATGGGCAGGTCTAGGCCTTTTTTGATTTTAATCATAGATTTGCATTACTTGTGATGAGTTAAACAGAATAAAATGTTCCAACTTTTCAGACGACGTTTGAAATGGCAAAGCATGGGGAAGGTCGTCTGAAAGTAAAGCCTTACTTACGGAAAACAACAATTAAATGAAAACTGTAAAACGTTTGATTTTAGCAGGAACAGCCCGCCTTATGTCAGATTTACGCAGATTTTTTCCAGCTTCCTGCCCCGAATCCCACGCAAAGCAGCCCTCCAATAAAATTACAAGATATTGATGCCCCAAATTAATCCCTGGCAGAATACAAAAAGGTCGTCTGAAAACCGAATCAATAAGAATCAGGTTTTCAGACGACCTTTCGAAGTTTAGGAATCAGAACAACTGCCAAACGAAGAAGATCAGCGTATGCAGTATAAACAGCGGAATCAACACCCCCACCGACCACATCATATAACCGAAGAAAGTCGGCATTGGCACGCCGCGCTGCTCGGCAATCGCTTTAACCATAAAGTTCGGCGCATTGCCGATATAAGTGAGCGCGCCCATAAACACCGAACCCATGGATACCGCCAACAACGAATGGAACAGATGCCCCGTCATCAACGCCTGAGCATCGCCGCCCGCCATATTGAAGAACACTAGATAAGTCGGCGCATTATCCAAAAATGCGGACAACAAACCGCTCATCCAGAAATACATCGTATTAATCGGATTGCCCGAAGCGTCATGCACCAACGACACCACCGCACCCAGCGCACCCGCCTCGCCTGCCTTCAAAATCGCCAAAACAGGGGAAATCGTAATGAAAATACCCAAAAACAGTTTGCCCACTTCGGCAATCGGGTCGAAATTGAATTCATTGCCCGCCCTGACCTGTTTGGGCGTAATCAGCAACGAAACAACGGTCAGCACCAGCAAAATCACATCGCGCACCAAGTTTTGCAACGCATAGTGGCTGCCTAAAATCTCAAACCCCGGATGATCGGGCTTCCACAAGCCGGACAGCAAAACCGCACCGACCACGCCCGCCAGCAGCAGAAAATTCCATTTGCCGGCAATACGCAAATCTTCATCGGCCTCCTCTTCCTGCCGAATCTGTTCCACATTGGCTTCACGCGCGTGATAACGGCTGTCAATAATGTAAAACACCAGCAACAGCACCACCGTACTGATCAATACGGGCATCAACATGTGTTTCACCGTCCACATGAAATCCACGCCCTTCAAGAAGCCCAAAAACAGCGGAGGATCGCCCAACGGCGTCAGGCCGCCGCCGATATTTGCCACCAAAAAAATAAAGAATATAACGACATGCACCTTATTCTTGCGGTAATGGTTTGCCTTAAGCAGCGGACGAATCATCAGCATTGCCGCACCGGTCGTCCCCATAAAGGAAGCCATCACCGTCCCCGCCGCCAGCAGCCCGGTATTCAGCGCAGGCGTACCATTGAGCTTACCCCAAACCAAAATCCCGCCCGAAATTGTATATAAAGCCAAAAGCAGCAGGATAAACGGGATATATTCCTCAACCAGCGCATGGGCAACCGTATGCACACCCGCCCCGAAACCGAACACAACGGCGAACGGAACCAAAAACAGCAGCGTCCAAAACGCTGTAATCTTGCCGAAATGGTGATGCCAGGTATGCGCGAAAAAGAGTGGCCCCAAAGCGATAGACAAAAGAATCAACGCGAACGGCGCACCCCAAAACAGACTGAGCGTCGCGCCGTCAAAATCAGCGGCGTGAGACACAGCGGGAAGCAGGATGAGGGATAGAATTGGTAAGCGGCGCATTGTTTTTCCTTGTTTTTCTTAGTTTTTCTTATGGACGAAAAGCCTAAACAAACACATCCGCACAATGCCGTGAAATCAAACAAAAACGTCTGCAACCAACCTTGGCATCAAGCGGCGGAGTGTTGCCATATGTAAACCTTGTTTGATTGTAAGTGAAAACCCCGCCCCAAACCAGTCAAAATAACCGACCGCCCTACCTTGTTTCTCAATATTCAATCCCCTATTCCACCATGTCTGCCGAATCAGATTTTCAAAATCCTTTTGAAAATAAAATGCTAGGTCAAAACAATGTAAACTATCAAAATATAACTTTAGATTTATTTTTCCAAACATTTACACTCCGCCCATTGGACAGGAAATTATCGACCGCCGAAATCCGCTTTCCACCCAAGGCAGCAAACCACAGTCAAAACAAGTCTACTGCGGCAGTGCAACCCAAATGATCAATATAAAGCCGGTCGGCAATAGCAGACACATTATCTTTTTCAGACGACCTTGTAAGCGGAATAATTTATGATACAATACGCCCCTACTCTTGAACGGGTCTGTAGCTCAGGGGTTAGAGCAGGGGACTCATAATCCCTTGGTCGTGGGTTCGAACCCCACCGGACCCACCAATCAAATCAACGACTTGCGTAAGCTGGGCATTTTTTTCGAGTCGGCACTGTGTCCAATTTGTGTCTTTACATAGCCCGATACCGTCCAATACCTCGGCATGGGCTTGAAGATGTTCCGCCGACAAATGTGCGTAACGGCGTACCATCTCAACGCTTTCCCAACCACCCATCTCCTGTAAGGCGGACAACGGCACGCCAGACTGAACCAGCCAGCTTGCCCACGTGTGCCGAAGATCGTGCCAGCGGAAATCTGAAATTCCTGCCTTTTCCAAGGCGTTTTTCCAAATCCTCGAGCTGATGCTTTGAACTTTACGTCCATTGGAATAAGTAAAGACAAATCGGGAATGCTTCCCCATCTGCCTTGATATTACGCCTATGGCCGTATCATTCAGGGCAACACCTATCGCCTTGCCTGATTTGCTTTCGTCAGGATGTATCCATGCGGTTCTTCCCGTCAAATCCACTTGCCGCCATTCCAAATCCAAAACATTGCGCTGGCGCAATCCCGTGCATAAGCTGAATATGACCATTTCGGCCATATAGTCGGGCAAGGAGGCGATCAATCTATTTGCCTCATCTTTCGTCAGCCAGCGGATCCGCCGTTTAGGCTCTCGATAAAGCGTCAGATGAGGAGCCCTTTCCAACCACCCCCATTCCTTGACGGCTTTATTCAGTATGGCGCGAATCAGCGCAAGATAACGGTTTTTCGTGCTGTCGGAGCAGTTCTTTTTTGCGACGGTATCCATGATGAAATCACGGGTCAAATGATGCAGGTAAATCCCGCGCAGTTCCGGCAGACCACGCAATCTGCACAAATCGTTCCCGATGCTTTTCTTGCTGCCATTCTCTTCAATCCATTTGACTGCGGCCTCCTCCCACAGCCGTTTCGGTTTTTCGTCAAAATGCTCATGCTGCCATAACTCGTATGTCAATTTATTGTGCAGCCTTTGCGCTTCCTGCTTGTTTTTAGTGCCAGCAGACTGTCTAATTCTGCGGCCGCTTTCTGTCCTAATATCGACGTAGTACACGCCTTTTCGTAAGTAGATCGGCATTTTGCTTTGCTCCTGTGTTCGAGCGAAGCCTGCACCTGTTCATTTTCTTTTTGCATCAGGAAAACGTCAAGTGCGGCTTGGGTAATACAATAACGGCGGCCAGGTCGGCTGGCCTCAAGCATCCCTTTACGGATGTATTGTCGGATGGTTTCGGCGTGGCATTTGCAGTATTCTGCTGCCTCTTCCACGGTGTAGGTTTTGCTCATTCTGCCTCCCGCATCACTTCGAAAACTTTAAACGGCGCAGTTTCGGTCAACTGTTCCAGTTTTCTGAGGGCCAAATAGCGTTTGATGCGCGGTTCGAGCATCAGATAGTATTCTTCATTGACATAAAAAAGCAGGCACATATCGTTGCCTGCTTCCGTCTGCACCGGTATCAGCCGGTAATGTGGATAATCTTCCTCTGCCGGAACTACAATGGAAGGTATCTTTACCGTACTGACGGGATTTTTCTTGTCAATCAGCATTGGTGCTTCCTTTTTTCTATTTCGTTTTGGAGTCGGTAAAAACCGCATACTTTTTCGGCTTTTTCAGCAAACGTTTGCTGCCAGCCTTTGGCAGACCTTGAACGACTCAGGGCAATGTTTGCCTCGTAAACGGCATCTTTAAATTCGATGATTAAAACCAACGGCCAACTGCCAATTCCTTCGGGCGGCTTTGCAAGCAGGGTCTTGTAACTTTTCTCATCCACATCAACCTCCTCTCCAAATAACCCATCCCACTATCAGCAACACTGCCAGAGCTGCCGCCATAGTACAGACGACCAGTCGTTCCAGCCTTTTGACCAGCCGTTCGTTGGCTTCTTCCGTATCACGGGCGATACGTTGGGATACCGAACCATAGATTTTTTGTTCTGCCTCGGCAATCTGTCCGTTGGCATACTGCGCCAGCTCTGCCAGCAGTTGCTCTCGGTACTTTTCCAGCTTGGCGGCGGCAGCGGTAATATTGCCTTCACGGACGGAAAGTTCTTCCAAGAAGACCAGCCGTTCTTCCGTTTGCTGCCTCGCAAATGCGTCAAAGGCTTGGCGGAAAGACTGATCCTGCATCATCAACATAACGACGATAGGATCGTCTTCCGTCAGCCGCGTCCCCGAATGCCGGAAGACTTCAGCGACAATTTCGGCGGGCTTATTTTCCATCGTCCGCACCATTCAAAGCGTTTACTGCAACCGGCAGGTTTGCCAGTTTCGCGAAAATATCGCGCTTCACATTCCGCAGACGTTGTTTAGGCATAAAGGTCATTTCTGCCGTGGAATCCACCTCGTCAAAGGTCAGATGCAGCTTAGTCATCTGTTCAATGTCTTTCCCGTAGGTGTCGGGATTGCGTTTTTCCACGCGCACAATACCGACGATGCGGTCTTTGTGTTTTTGGTAAACACCGAACTGTTCGAACGGTTTACCGCCATTCTCCACTGCGCCGTGGAACTCGTTCAGCCAAACTATTACTTCAGCATCGACGTCGTTCAAAATCCGTCCCAAGCTTTCAATGCAGTCTACTTGCGCCTGTCCGCCTTCAATCGGCACATGAAGAATCAGGCGCACACCTGATTCCCGTAGCAGTTCGGCGATGTTGTTTTCAGCGATATACGACATCAGTGGAATAAAAGTGTTGGAACCGGTATCGACAATGCCTATACCGTCTTTTTCCAAGAACTGCTCAACCAGTCCGTCAAAATTACGAATATCAACGTTGTTATCCCGTGTCAGGATGTTGATTACTTGGACGTGCAACGGTTTGTACCGGCTCAACGTACGGTTGCTGGTATCGGTATCGTAGCAGTGTACTTCTACCTGATTAGCAGCCCTTGCCGCCACATATTGCGCGTATGAGGCGCAGCAAAACGTTTTGCCACATCCGCCTTTACTTTGAACTATTAAATTTACTTCTTGCATATTTGTTCCAACCTTTCCTGATTGTCGTTTCGTTATAAAAAAATACCGTTTTTACGGCCGTTTGGATTTTTTACACATCAAAACCCGCTTTTCAAACGGACTTTGGTCTGTAAAAAGCCCTGCGGACAGGAGTTGCCCGCAGGGAAAGAGCGTGTCGGACATCAGGAAAGGGCTTGCCCGAACACAGGAGGAAATAACAACCGAGATAATCTAGCGGACATCAACCCAGCGTCCGCCATTTCGTTCTTCGCCGACGTAGCGTACTTTGTCGGCTACCGTCGTCCAGCCGTGATCGAAATAAGCCTTGCAATAACCCGGCTTGTCTGGGCGAATGTAGGTTTTCTTGACCGTTTGGCAGTTGTCCTCGACAACATATTTACGTCCCAAGCTGTATTTGGTCTTATGTTCGCAAACCTTTTCCAGCTTCTTATAGCGCATCATGCGGTTCAACTCCTGCGCGTCGCAACGACCCGCTCCCTCCGCAATCGCGTCTGTCAAACCCGCCATTTCAGCGTTTTCCGAACTTGCCGGACACATTTTCAAAAAGTTCCGACGTGCTTTGAGGGTATCCCCCAACTTTTTATGCCGAATCGAAAAATACCGTTTAATCGAAGCGGTACACTCGCTTGGACGGTCGCCTGATGACAGACACAAAATCGCCTCACACGCCAATCGCGTATCTCCTGTCAGTACATCATCCGCATAAACGGCGGGCGCGGCACCCAGCAACGCCGCTGTCAACAAACCCAAGTATTTTTTCATACAATACCTTTTCCATATTGAAATAAAAGACGAAAAAAAGGATAATCTGCGTACCCCTACGAGATTACCCAAGTCTCCGAGAAAGCCGCTTTCGCAAGAAAGCGGTTTTTTCATTGCCATACGACCGTCCGAACTTGGAACTTTCTTCCTTCTTGGACAATGTTCACACATAAATCACCATTGCCCTTCATCAGCAGGTCAACCTGCTGTGCAGCGGCTCTCATGCTTTGATATGTCCCGATGACGATCTGTTTGACGGGCTTGCGGAGTTTTTTCATGTTGCTTCCTTTCGCTTTTAGATAAATTGAAGGTCGTCTGAAAACTTTCTTCAGACGACCTCAGAATTTAATTGCAGGGCTTCCACCTGCTCCCCGACGTATTGCCGGTAGTCAGCCTTATCAGGGCATCGCTCAAAACGGCAGGGTGTGATAAATACCAATACCGCCGATTTTTACCCTCCCGTTACTGATCGTTGTTTCACGGGCAAAGTGCTTGTTCACACAACATCACACACGGACGGTATCGGAACCGCTCAGTCTTCCTTTCTCTCGAGCCGCTGAGTTGCCCGCCGCCTTTTGTGTAGCTAGGCGGTAGAAATGGTCGTCTGAAACTTCTAACGACCTGAAATTAACCTTGCTTATTTTGTTATGGACTTAAGTCCCATTTCCAAATCATGTTTTTTGCAATCGAACATAATATCCTCGATGTTTTCAAGGGTAATGGTTTTTCCGAGCGTACATCTTCTTATGTTATCCTTTTGGATATTTGTACCACTAACAGGTATATATCCATATGGGTTTAATGAATAAACTAAGCCAAATAGGCATAAATACAAGAAAATTGCAGAAAGCGAAGTATATTTGAATAATACCTCTTCTTCTTTTTTTCTACCCGAAGAGAATATCCAGAAACAGGCCACCGTTATACCACAAAGAATAAAATAGATTACCCACGCCCATAGATTAGGAAAACCATAATCATCAAAAAACAGACTAAGTAATAAAGTCATTCCCATCTTTACGGGCATCGTTCTCAACCTTCCCGAAAAAATTCCGCAAACCTACCCTCAAACTCCGCCGCCACATCATCAATATCATCAGACTCTGCATCTTTCCAAAGATCACTGCCCTTCAGATACGACTCGAACTTCCACCAGTAGTCATTCGCAACACACGATGCGATGAATGCGTCATCATGATTCTCACGGTTCGCCTCAAAAATTTCCTGTCCCGAGCGCACATAAACCGCCGAGCGTTTTTCAAAATGATCACTGATTTCCGCTGCTTTAATTTGCAGGGCTTTAATTTCATCCTTTGTCATATTTGTCATAACTTCACCTTTGAACTATAATAATAAACTATCTGAAATAATAAACTTTATTATTATTTCGGATGAACCCAAACGGAAACCCACTTGTGCAAGAAGTGGGCTTGGATTTGGATACATGTTTAAAGACGGGTAGAGCCGTCAGAACATTTGGGCCTATGCCCTATCGGATTTATCCGATAAATACCCGCTCACGGCGGGCGAAAAGAAAAACCAAAATGTATTTTGCAGCTTGTCCGCAGATTATCGCTGCTGCATCGGGATTACGTCCCGATTAAAAAATACGTCCAACTTGCCGCCTGTTACCGGACCCTCTCATCAGGCTACCCGGATGCGCGGCATTTTTTTTGGGCAGGTTGATGCTGCCCGCAACCGTTTATCCGATTTACCCAAAGGCTCGATCGCCTTTTCTACGTTTGTTGTTTCGGACTTTTTAAGCCGAAATAACTCCGAAGGCCGGTTGCTTCGTTCCAAACTGTTAAAGAGCTTCGATACGCAAATATTAGCAAACTAATTGAACCAAGTAAATAGTTTGCTAATATTTTAGTGTAAAATTTTATTAGAATAGTAATTTATCGTTACAAAAAAAGTCGCCTTAAATTATTAGGCGACCTGAAAATAGTTGAATTAGATAGTAATTTATATCATTATTTCATATTATTTATATCTTATAAATTAAAGGAGTTAAGCCCACCACGCCAAATAACTCTACCAAGAATTTCATCTGACTCAATTGCATCCACATCTGAGAAACGTGTTTTGTCCAAATTGTCACAGCGATATATCCATTTCTGGGTTGAATCAAGAATTGTTCTTCGAATGAAGATTAAACCAGAACTTCGTTTTATAACGAACACCCCATTTTCATGTTTGACTTTGTCTAGCCGAGAAAACGCCACATCATCAAAAATACTGATTGTTGGTGACATACTTTCATCTTTACATCTAATGAAATCTACATAATCAACATCAAATCCTTGGGCTTTTAAAAATTCCTTTTTGAGTGCAACAGCACTTATTTCAGAAGTAATATAAGATTCTGAAGTTTCGATATTTTCCGGCTTTTGGAATACTGAAGGAGGATTTTTCCCATAAAGTAGCCATTCAGGAGAAACATTCAATGCCGAAGCCAGTTCAACGATCTTAGCTGAACTTTGATTTCGTCCACTCTCTAATTGACCAATTGTTCCTTGGCTTACATTTGCTCTTTTCGCTAACGCAGACTGACTGAGCTCTAGGTTCAATCTCGCAATACGGATACGGTCTCCAATGTGTTCCATAGTCTTTGCGCTCTATTTAAAACAAACAGTCTATGGTTTTGTTTAATTAGTTTGGTTATTGAACTAAATTAGCTTTCTAATTAGAATGTGGATTGTATGGAAAGGAACATTATGGATTGGACAAAAATCATTCAAGAAATTCAAGATGCAGGTTATTCCCAAAGACAAATAGCAGAGATTTGTGGATGTTCACAAGGTTTTATTTCTCAAGTGAAGAATAACTATTACCGTACTCAAAATAGCAAAAGTAAAAAGGCTATTTCATTTGAGGTGGGAACTGCACTTTTGAAATTGCACAAAAGCGTGCAAACCGCAAAATAATCATGCTTATCTCCGACATCCGCCATCACATTACAACGGACTTCGTGGTTTACCGCGAGTTCGGGCTTTTGTGCGGATCCAATATTCAGGCGGCAACATTGCTGTCGGGGTTGTTTTGGTGGAGCGATGTGATTGACAAAGAACCGAAACGTCATGGCTGGATATACAAGACAGCCGCCCAGTTGTTCAACGAGTTTGGGCTGACGAGACGTGGTTACGAAAAGGCGCGGAAATTTTTATTGGGCAAAGGTGTGATCCAATGCCGACGCGCAGGCGTACACGGCAGATTGCACTGGCAGCTCAACAAAGAGCGTTTATTGGAACTGTGCTATCTAGTTAAAGGCGAGCCATTACCGCAGTTTGACAGCCGCTACCATCTCGACATCGACAATTTCCGCCTTGAAAAGTGGGTTAATCTCGACCTTTGGAACGAATTCCTCAAAATGCGCGCCGAAAAAGGCAAGCCCCTCAATATCAAGCAGAAAAAAATCCTGCTCAAACAGCTTAAAGACCTAAAAAACAAAAACTACGACCTCGATGCCGTGATGCAGAAATCAATTCTGAACGGCTGGGCAGGCTTCTATCCATCCGACCGTTCCCCCAACATCCCTGCGCCACCGACGTCCGAAGCGGCCACGCGCAAAGCTAAGGCGGAATACGAAGCGCAAATCAAACAATCCGCCGACCCGCCGCCCGATACAGGCGGACAGCGGAATCCTGACAATTCAGCCCGTCAAAACCTCCAAAAATTTTTCAACAAAAAACAGTAATCATCAGGCTGTTGGCACCGCCACGCCCAAACGCTGCTCCGGCAGCTTTTTTTGCGCCCTTTGAAGCCGGAAAGGTCGTCTGAAAGGCGGTTTTGCCTGTTTTTCGGCGCAAAGTGGGATATGCCGGTCTGTTTTTATGTCCTGCTTTCGTGGTTTTATACCAATTAGATTATCAGAATCCGCTTTTTTGTTATAAATAAGTGATTGAAAATACTGTGTTTGTACATATTGAACAAAGAACATTGGCTTTTGAGGACAAAGAACTTTGTCCACATAGGACGACCTTTATACAAAGACCACGATCACAGACCACTATCAAAAAATATTTCAGGCGGCCGCCTGATTGTTTTTTGTGCAATTTATGATCTATGTAGATGGATATTGGCGTTTGACAGGATATTGAGTGTTTTTGAGTGAGGGATATGTACAGGTTTTGTGGATAAATTGAAGCAGGTGAGGAGATGAATGAAGGGATTGCCGAAGAAGGAGCAAAGGCAGTAGGCAAATAGTATTTTGATACATTGGAAGCCGTCTGAATGGCACAGACGGCTTTTCTACATCAGCTCTTCAACATTGATTTCACGGTTCAAGTCAAACTTGCCGATGATTGGACGTTCCGATATTTCAGAGTTAGTTTGTTTTTGGTCAGGAACTGTCTGAGTAACGGTGCTTGCCTGTCTGTTTTTGACTTGTACGGAATCATTAATAGATTGATGATTTATCTCGGGTGATGCGACAGTTTTACCAGTATGGCTACGGATAAACCTGTTCAGAGTTGGCTGGCTTACTGTCATTCCCTTTTTTTCAAGCAGGAATCTCAGAATATCTTTTTCTGAGTAACCCAAGTTTTTTAATGTGAAAATCTCTCCGGCAAAGGCATCAAGTTTGGATTTTTTGCCTGACGGAGCATTGTTCTTCACGAAGTCTTCTAAATCGCTCATATGCGTATCTATTCACTTATATTCATATATAAGTGTCAATATATACATATTTATTCTAAAAATCAACATTCTTAATCCTAAAAATACTAAAGAAATTATAAATAATCATTATTTATATAATTAGTATGTCAAATAATCAAATAAATACATTTCCATACTTCAGTATATTCACACATATCCAAGTCCATGCGTATCACTTCCTCAAAGTAACGCCTATATCCCATATAAACAGCAAATCAAAACAATACGCAGGATAGGCAACGAGTGCCAAAAAACGCCCTAAAGCGTTTTTTCAATTCCGCCCAAAAGGGCGGAAACGCCGCAAAGCGGCTGAAGGTTTGAAACAACCATCGGGGGGCAGCGGCCGCCGTGTTGTTGGTTGATGTCTAAATTTCAAAGCGCAAAAAGTCCAGACCAAGACAAGTGTCTTTGCACGGCTTCTACCTTTTCCACCACGCCACAGAGGGCGCACCGGACAAAGATAAAAGCCGCACAAAGCCAGTCTGGACTTTTTGCGCTTTGAAATTTTTTACGACATCACAACACGGCGGCCGCTGCCCCCGATGGTTGATTATTTATGAATGAACATTTATGAAAGGATTATCAAATGGGACTTGATATGTACGGCTACACCATGAATGCCGAGTTTGTCGGCGACCGTCAAACCGATGTGAATGTGAGTGAAGATGAACGTGATGAAGCAGAACTGAATCAATTTGCGTACTGGCGGAAGTTTAACCATCTACATGGCTGGATGGAAAAACTATATCGGCAAAAAGGCGGCAAAGCCGATGTATTTAATTGTTGCACTGTACGACTAGAACTCGAAGATTTGGAACGGCTAGAAGCTGATTTAAATGATGAAAAACTAGAATACACGCCGGGCTTTTTCTTTGGAGATTCGCAAATCTATCCCGAAGACATTACAGAAACCAAAAAATTTATAGCGAATGCACGGTTAGCGATAGCTGAGGGGCGAGCAGTTTTCTATGACAGTTGGTGGTAATGGCATTTAAACGGTTTCGGGCGGCAAAGGTCGTCTGAAACCTTCGGGAGCAAAAAAATGGATAACACGGTTAAAGACTTGAAAAAACTTATTTATTCATTCGGTGCGACGTATAAACCGTCTGATGTTTTCCGTGATTTCGTAGAGCTGGCAGCACTTGCGATTTTTAATAGTTATATGCGGGATGATGATTGGGAAATACGCGAGGAGCGATACCACACTATCCGCCAACAATATAAAGCAGAAGCTTTTAAAATTTTTCCTGAGCTGTTGGGCGTATTAACTTCAGGCTGTCTTCGTGCGGTGAACGTCGGAATCTACGAAGATTTTTTGGGTGAGCTTTATATGGACTTGGGCGCATCAAACGAGCGTAACGGCCAGTATTTTACGCCGATGTCAGTATCAAGGATGATGGCGAGACTGGTAGGAATTGACACGGCGGAGAAACTGGAGAAACAAAGATTTGTTTCCTTGCTTGAGCCATGTTGCGGCAGCGGTGCGAATCTGCTTGCCTTTGCGGAACATATCGCCGATAGCGGAAAAGTTCCGACTTTACATATGGCTGCGGTGGCGGTGGATATAGATGTTTTGTGTGTGTGGATGTGTTTTGTGCAATGCCATTTCTACGGTATCCCCGCAAAAATCATACATGGAGACAGTTTAAAAAACGAATTTCATACGGCATGGCGGACGGTACATTGGTTGCGTGGCGGTTTTGAAGACTACATGAAAGCCGAAATTGAAGCAGACAAAATAGCCGCTTTCGACGCAAAACAGCACAGTCATGACGAAACGAAGATAACCGCCCCCTTATTGACATTGGAAGAACAGTTAGTTTTGTTTTAAAGAAAGGCTGGATACCGAAGCCCTAATTAAGTTTTTGATGTTGGATAATGTTTCTGAAATTGAAGCAAGCATTAGAAAAAGTTGTAATAGGGCAACACATTTTATAGGCTCAGATAAAAATTTATCTATGGTACAGGAATTGATGATGAAGAATATCAATGGGAAATTGAATATTTCAAGGCTAATTATCCGCATACATGGTGGATAATAGAGCAAATTATCTACAATGACTAAGATATAAAGGTCGCCTGAAATGGCGATTTCAGACGACCTTATATATGCTGAAGGGAAATTAACGGAAAAAAATGCCCGCCGCAGCCCCGTTACCGCCTCTCAAGGTTCGGCAGAAACGTCCCCACGCCCCCAAGAGAAAAACAGACTTAGGCAACTTTTCCGGCACCTTCGGCAGCCTGCAAAATTGCCACGCCTATTTTTCTCTTGCCCCCTACGGCGGGCTTTTTTATTTATGAAAAATTGGGATTATTTTGAGGAAACTTAAAATCTTGATGGAGGAGAACCGGGTCATTATCTACTACGTCTAATAATAGCTCATCTGAAATATACAGAATCTTATTTTTGGTTATGGGTTATTCATAGATTTTGAGGAGATCGTGCAACCGATCCGCTGTCAAACTATGGGCAAATCAGTAAAACGTGTGGTATAGCACTGACTCAATCTGTCTCTATTCATCTCCCAGTTGTTTGCCAATAGTTCTGATGCAAGTTTCAGACAGCCTTTACCATACTGACGATTAATTTTGTCCCATGCCTCCATGACTGGGTTGGTAGTGACAGACTGCCAAAGATCAGCCTGTATTTGTTCGGCAGGCTTTAAACCATGTAATTCGATTCCGCATTTTTTGTAGAGGTAGCCACTGCGGAAGATAGTCGCTAGAATTTTTTGTGCCGCGTGATTTAACAGTACAGTGTCGGATGTCGGCACAATTAGGCTTATTGTTTGACTGTTGTGATATTGTGGCTCAGATTCTTTGAAAAAATCTGTATGAAGAAACACGGAAACAGATGAGGCGGTCAATTTGTCTTTACGCAACGTCTCGGCACCTGAACTGATATGATGCGTTACGGCAGCCTGTAATGCTTCCAGTGTGTCTATACGTATTCCAAAACTCCGACTACGAACAAGATTTTGCTTGGGTTCTGGCTTGGGATGTAAACCATCACAAACTATGCCTTGCATTTCTTTCTGTGTCCGCTCGATAGTTACGCCATAACGTCGGCGTAGGGTGGCTGTATCAGCAAGTACAAAGTCCAAAGCTGTAAATATCCCCTGAGCTGCCAATTTTGCAGCTATCCTGTTCCCAACTCCCCATACTTCACTTACGGCTTCACTTCGTAAAGCTCTCATGCGTATAGACTCAGTCCAGTCAGTCCAAACAACTACACCGCCAAAGTGGGAGGGATATTTTTTTGCCAAGTAATTGCAAAATTTGGCTAGCGTCTTGGTCGGTGCGATGCCGACGCAGGTTGGGATGCCAACCCATTGCAATACGCGATTTCTGATTTGACAGCCGAGTTCGGCGAGATTTTCGATACCGGTCATCTCGGCGAAACATTCGTCAATTGAATAGACTTCAACCGCCGGTACACAACCGGCGATGGTTTCCATCATCCTGCGGGATAGGTCAGCATAGAGCTCATAATTGCTGGAAAATGCTTTCAGGCGACCTTGAAAAACTAAGTGTTTCACACGGAAATAGGGTTCTCCCATCTTAATGCCTAAACCCTTTGCTTCAGCAGATCGTGCAACCACGCAGCCGTCGTTGTTCGATAGGACAACAACCGGAATATTTTTCAATTCCGGCCTGAAAACCCTTTCACAAGAACAGTAAAAACTGTTCCCATCAATGAGAGCAAACATCTTAGCTTCCCTGGCGAACATCTTTAATAACAAAAGTAACGACACCAACGATTGTCCAAGTATCGCTTTCATCAGGTACAAAATCAGGGTACTCGCCGGAAGCGTTTTCAGAGTGCAGCTCAGGCTTACGACCCGGAACTTTGTATAGCCGTTTGATCGTAAACTCGTTGCCTAAATCTGCCATCACAATATCGCCGTGTTTCGGAGTTTTTGAACGGTCAATAATCATAATATCGTCTTTGCTAATCCCAGCATCTAGCATGGAATATCCACCAGAACGCGCGGCAAAGGTGGCGGATGGGTTGGCAATGAGGTACTCATTGAAATCTAGGTAGTCTGCGACATACGGCTCCGCAGGTGACGGAAATCCGGCTGGCACTTTTTCTAAGGCAACCGGAACCTTCAGGTTTGTCCGACTTATTGGAATCAGACTGTCCGGTGGCAGGGCAGAAGAGGCAATCATGGCATCAACAGCGGGTATTAACGAAACAGGAATACGCTTTACTGTCGTCGCTTCGCCGGTCTTGCTTTTTCGCCCTGCTCCTTCCCTACGCCCACCGCGTTTTTTAGGCAACTCTTCCATATGTTTTCTTTATTTGATTTTGTAACAAAATCATTTTATCAGAAACTGTATATGGCAAGTCAATACTGAGAAAATAAAAAAGACAACGATCACGGGTGGTGGTCGTTGAAATAAGGCGGAGTTATTCGATGTTAGGCATAATTGAATACTTTTGATATAAGGCATTACATTCCGTGGCCACCTGGTTGAAGTCGATATTTTCTGGTTTGGTGTCGTATAGAAAACCATGCAGCCCAGTAATGCGAATTTGGTCTTCAGAGCGCACCTCAGAATAGGGTGTTTTGCGTGAAATAAGTGCCTGTACACTGGCAACACGTTCGATTAGAGCGTCTTTCTGCATTAACGTAGCCAATTTTCATTCCTCTTTTGAAATTTGAGATTTTTTTGTGTTGCCGCATTACCAATTTGACTAATGATACGCTGCATCCAGCAAGATCGGCCGTTTCTTGAAGGGTATGGTTTTGGCGTAGGCCGACAATCAGTTTATGCTTTTGGATATTTGCCTGACGGCCTTTGTAAAGTCCCTGTTTTTTTGCCTCAGCAATGCCGGCAGCTTGACGGTTTCTTCGTTGTTCATAGTCGTCTCTAGCCGTTTGTAGTGCAATTTTAAGCAGCATGGTTTGTATGCTGTCCAAAACGATTTTGGCTATTTCCGAATCGGTTTGGATTTGGCTCAAGTCGATAATGCCGGGAATGGATAGGAACGCACCTTTTTCGCGGATGCGGGCGACCAGTTTTTCCGCTTCTGCCAAAGGCAAACGGCTAATGCGGTCGATATGTTCGGTGATGATCACATCGCCTTCTTGCAAGTCTGCGATCAGTTGATTCAGCACAGGTCGATCTGCACGGACACCGGAGGCTTTTTCTTTATAGACCCCCGCAATGTAGTAACCCTCAGCCTTAGCTTGTTGAATTTGGGAGTTTTGTCGCTCGAGATTTTGTTCTTCGGTGCTGACTCGTTGGTAGATTCTCGCTGCTTTCATGGTCGGCCTCAGTAGGCGATACCTAATACGGGACAAAATGGGTAATTTGAGTATGCTCTAATTACCTATCAAATAAATGCTTTAAAATTTGGCTAATTTAAAATAATCAGGACTTAAATTGTCCATAATCAAATTGTCCATTCTATTTGGCCAACAGACAATATGATTTGAACAGTTTGACTCATC
>NZ_JH164964.1:407691-494286 GCF_000227275.1 Neisseria sp. GT4A_CT1 | reverse complement strand
CTGTATGGCCGCAGGGCTTTTTTGTTTATCAAAGGCATTGATATGGAATCAACAAGAAAGACAAGAGTTGCCCTTCCTGTAGAGGCAAATGACTGTGAAATGTTTAGGGGCGATATTTTGACTAAGTTGAATAGAGGATTTCAGCAATGGTAGCACATAGGTAAGGGTAGCCAGAAACCCAGCCGAGGTGAAGCTAGATATGATAGTTTGAACTCGGAGTTCTATTGTATCGGTGGCTTTGGCTGATGATCGAACTTGATCAACGTCTGGAAGATCAAAACACACAATCAGCCGGCGGGCAGGAGCCTTATCAGTAATCAGCCGTGTTACGACTCAGTGCACGACTGGCATAAGTATCACTCCACATCCTTAGCGACCCAATTTTACATTCGTGCCTGCCCCATGCTGAATCACTCATCGCTTTCTGCGGCCTGTCGCAGCGCCAGAAACGCCTCTTTAAGGGTCTGGCTGACTGCCGAATCCGGCTCATTCAAGACCAGCGTTTGGTAGGCGTTGAGGTAATCCCCCCGGATACGATGGAACAGGTGCAGGAAATGCCGCAAGAACCCGATGCAATCGAGAATGGCAATCTCGGTTCCATCCGTTTTCTCGTAGAACGTCGCGGCGTACTCGGCCACAAGTGGGTCGATCACATCCGTGGTGACAAAAAGGTAGTTGTGAATCCTGTTCGACGACCTGGCTATCTTGGTTATTGCTGCGTCGATGTCGTCTTGCGTGACACGCTTCATCTTCATTTCGTAGGCGGTGACAACTAAATCCTCGCCCATCAAACATATTTCCACATCACCCAATGAGCCAGTTTGAAGATCGGCGGCATTGTGCGAGTTCAGGGGTAACATGCTTTCAGATAGTCGTGCCCCTGCGGCCTCGTAGGCGGCTGCAACAACCAGCACCGGCAAGCGGCTGGCGTTCTTGCAGGCAAGGTGCTGACCTATTAGTGTAACAATGGCCTCCGATGAAAGAGGCAAAGCTCCTTCGGTACGATTCAAGGCATCCAACAGAGAATCCATACGGGCCAGCTTCTCATCGCGCAGCAGCATCAAAACGCGCACAGTTTCCACAAACAGCACGTCAGCAGGAATGCGCTTCAAGGCCACATCTTCCAGAAGCTCAAGCGTCTTTTTGTAGAGGTCAGGCGGGCTGCCGACAAGTTCCCGATCTGTGGTCAGTGCATGGTTGATATTGCGTAGTGTTGGGGTCAGAAAGGCGGTTGTCGAATTAACAGGCAGTCGGTGTTCGTTGATGAACTTGGTCAGGTAGCGTTCGTCATATGTGCGCCCGGAAAAACTGTCAGTCCCCCCAATCTTGGTATAGGGCTTGCGCGGATCGACGGTCGGCTTGTCCATATGCCCCAACAAACATGACATGAGCAGCCGCACTCCAGCGCGGTTTTTCATGCAGCGGCAGACGTAATCGACACGCTCCCGGATTACCGGGTCAGTTACGACAGAGGTATTCAACGTATCGGCTGCCCGTTGCTGGATGTCTTGTAATATTTCTTCTGGTGTCATCGAAACTCCTTTTGCTTTTGTGGCTGCAACAGCTAGGAAAATGTGCATATCGTCTGGGTGGTATTGATACTCCATGCGCCAGCGGCCCTCATTCTAACAGCTCTTTCTGATTTTTGGGATCGTAGTTCGTCCAAAGGACTTCTGACCGTTTGCCTTTGGTCGAGTGAATCGTCTTGTCAGGGCCTTGGGTCTTGAACCAACGTCCCGGTTTGAATAGCTCGTCCATCAGAGGGTGGTCATACCCAGACACAGCCACCATGCCTTTGCACTCATTGACCGCTTCGGCAAATTCCCGATGTTGACTCTCGTCCATCTCGAAGCCGTAAGCCTTAGTGTCGCCACGTGTAGCATGCAGATAGGGCGGATCGCAATAGAAAAGCGTCTTGGGACTGTCATACAAACGGATTACATCAACGGCGGGGCGGTTTTCGATCTGCACCCGGATAAGTCGCTGAGCGATTTCGTCCAGGGCATCCACTCCACCAAGCCAACGCGAGACAACACCGGACATGCCCGCTCGGCTCGTGTCTTTACAGTTCGCCCAACGGCCAAGAGAAGCAGTCTGAGCAAGCCCGGTGCGGGTCTGGCGGGCCTTGATGTAGAACCGTCGGGCCCGTTCCACGTCACTGATGCCACGTGTGCTGCCATAGATTGCTCGGTAGTATTCCTCGCGGGAAAAGGGTGTCAAGGCAATAGCCCTAATCAGCTCTTCATGACGGTCACGAAGAACCCGAAAGAAGTTCACCACGTCGCCGTCTATGTCGTTGTAAGTCTCAACTGGTGCGGCTTCACGGTTGATTAGAACGGCACCAGACCCCGCGAACGGCTCGCAGTAGTGGTGGCACTTGGGCAACAAGGGCAACAACCAATCGAGATGCGAAAACTTACCGCCATACCAGCCAAAGACAATGCGCCGGCGCTTGCGGCGGCGCATGTAAATGACGTTTGATTGCTCAGGCTGGTCGTCATCATCCAGATAAATCGGGGATACCCCCCGCCTACGCTTTGGGGGTTGAACTGCCTTGGTCATGCTTTGTTTACTCCTGTCGTGGGGACTGAAATTGGGTCCACCTGATTGATGCCGCAAACGGCTGCACATTTGTGCAAAGGATATTTTTTTATCATACAATGAATGTATTTTTCTCAGTCCTCAATATCTTTTTGTGAGCTATATAAAATAGTACCTGTGAGAGAGATTGTTGTTTTATATGGCCTATTTACCACCTAGAAACGGGTTGATAACTTTTAATCCGGCTGCGGTAAACGGAGTCGTATCTCGGGTAGCAACCGTCATATGGTGGTAACGGGCGATGGCCGCAATATAGCCGTCTGCCGCCGCAACAGTGAATCCTGCCGCCCGCGCTGTTGCACGAACTTCGGCGTAAGCAACGGCAGCTTCGATGTCAAAATCCAAAATACGGTCTGAAAATACAGGTAATACTGTTTCTTCCAGTTTTTCCAACAACAGCCGTTTTTTTCCGCCTTCGGGAAGGATGGCGATGCCGAAACGCAGTTCCGCCACGGTAATGCTGGAAAGATATAGTGTTTCCACCGGTTGTCTGTCCAACCAAGCGATGACGGCAGAATCAGGCTTGGGGCGGAGCGGTTCAGAAATGATATTGGTATCCAGCAAAATCATTAGAACCGTACCTCAGTTTGCTCTTGCCGTTCTATGTCCAAATCCACACCTCCTGCTTCTCGACCGATATCGGATAACAGTGAACCAAGACGGACACGTTGTTTGGGGCGTGCAGCTTGATCCAGTATCAGCCGTATTTCGGCTTCCGTACTCCGACCGGCGGCTAAGGCACGTGCTTTAAGGGCTCGATGGGTCTCTTCGGATAGGTTTCTGACTGTAATGGAAGGCATATCCGTTCCTTTCGAGGTTGTTTGAATACTGTCAAATGCTATCATTTTTGTAAATTGATAGCAAGTAAGATGGGTATTTCCTATAAACAAAAAAGCCCGGCCGCAGCACCGTTTCCAGTGCTGCGGCCGGGTTGTCGTTGCCGTACGGATTCTACAAATATGGTTTGTAGTATGTACGGTTTCAAAACTACCGTGTCAACCCGTCATCCTCGTGTTCATGATGCGGGGACGGTTTTTCTGCCGATTGGCTATTGCTGCGTTCCACTGATGTTTCTCCGACAATGGATCGACCAGCTGCCGCAACGGCAATATCCTGCATAAGCTTCGCTTCCGTTTTATGTCCGCTTTCCGACAATTTTCGTGCCAGATTGCTGAATTGCTCGCTTTCATCAAGTTGATGCTTCAGGTTTTGGGTCAGTTTTTCAGCAGTCATGCCATTGTTGACGGCTGCGTCAAACTGTTGCTGCGCCTTAGTATCACGCGGCTGAGCGGCGGTTTCCTTGGCCAACCGGCTGATGATACGTGCTTCGGTCTTATGTCCCATTTTGTACAGCTCTTTGGCTATTTTGCCGTACTCATCTACTATCAGTCCGCGGGTGTGCATTATTTTCTTCCAAGACTGATGCGTCGGTCGTTCGTTGTGTTTGACGGCTTCAATCAGTTCTTCAGCCTGTTGCCGGTAGCGGTTCGGTACTTGGCCGCGAGATTTTATGGCACGAAAGACGCCTTTTTCCGGTTTTTGCGTTATTCCTCGATGCTGTCGCCTAGTGGCGGCGCACTGTACACCTTCTTCCCGGAGTTTTTCGGCAAAGCGAACACGCCATTCGAACAGGTCGTTTTTACGCGGATTGAGCCGATCACCGAACTGATTACGCACCAGTACGCACAGGTGGACGTGTGGATGCGGCGGCTCACCCTCTTTGTCCGACTCGTGATGCAGTGCAAAGGCGTATTTGTGTCCCTCAAATTGCTCGGCAGCAAAGTTTCGGGCGGCATCCAGTACGGCTTGCGGCGGTGTACCTGGCGGCATCGACAGTACGATGTTCAATGCCTCTTTATGCTTGGTGTGTTCGGCAATTCCCAGTCGTTTCCAGTCCTCCACCAAGTCGCGTACTTCCCGTTTACCGTTTAAGCGGTCGCCGTCATTGGTTTCAACCTGTATCTTGCCGTTGCGTGATACATAGTCCAAATGGCCGCGTACTCCGGCAATCCCTTTTGAATTACTACTGAGGCGGCGAGGTATTTTTACCATTACTTCGGGGTGCTTGAGAGCGGCGGCCTTAAGGTTGGTTAGGCCACTGCCAGATTTCAACGGTTTTGACGAGCGGCGGCCGTTACCCAAATACAAGCCGCTCCGGTCTTTGGATTTGACGGCACGGGTTTTATAACCTAAAAACCAGTCGTCTATGGGATTGGTCGCCATAGTCTGCCTCCTTATTTTTTACGCCTTCGCTGGGTATGTAGTACCCGCCCGACGCGCTCGGTGTGGTTGTTGATGATTTCGCGCAGTTCGGCGATGTATTGTGATGTCAGAGAGACAGGTTCACCCGCATTGAGTTTGTGGGCAATTTGGTTAAGATTTCGCCCGATACTCAAAAGTTGGTAATTTGAATGGTGTAATTCGTCCAGTTCGACGGCGGAAAGGATGGGATGGCGGCTGATATGTGTCTGTATGATGTCGCGTATTGCATCGTTGATCGTGCCGCCACGCCGTTTAGCAGCCTCTTCCAAATACGCACGGTCTTTTTCCGGTAGTCGGACGGTAATGCGCTTGTTGCTTTTGGGCGGCGGCAGTGAAACTGGTTCAGGTTCTGCGGCTTGTTCTAATAAAGATTGTGCTGTTTTCTTAAGCAGTAGAGAAATACTATCTTTGCCGTATCGCATGACAGCCAACGCGCGCAATGATGACTGTTCACTTTCGGATAGACCGAACACCCTGATCGGGCTGCTTTTGCCATTTTCATTATTCATACGATTACTCAAAAATAAGGCCGTCTGATGTTCAGACGGCCTTAAAGGGTGAAATTCAATAGAAAAAAGGAGAATCACCGTATCGGATCAAAACCAAGACTATCCGATAACTTGTCCTGCTCCTTGGCAGTTTCAATAATTTGCGACTCGTAAAAATTAGCCCGCGCCTTTACTTGCATATCGGGCGGCATGTCGTGTATTGCTTTTTCCATCAGATACTCTTTAAATTGCCGCTTCTGCCTCTCGGGTTGCGTCAAAAAAGTATCCTGCATCAGGTAACGATGTTTGGCGGCGTGTAGCCGTTCTTCAGGAGATAACGGTACCACGTCCCGGATAGTGGGCACTTCCTTAACGCCTGTTTTTTCCAATGCCCCCTCCTGTGCACTGTACAGATGCTCTTTCTCTGCCTTGTGCAGTGTACGGATATGGTTGTAGGTATCTCGGAATTTCTCAAACTGTTCTTTCGGTAGTTCGTTGAGGTAGGCGTAACCGAACTCCTGTTCGTCCGTGTGCCAAATAATTCTTGCTTTATCCACGCCATTGACAAAAAAGCGGTTTGGGAATTCCCTCCATTGGGTAATTTCGCCAGACTCAATCATCGGTTTCAAAAACTCGGGAATGTCGGCATTACTCACACGCTCGATGTTGTCTTGAGATTTCACAATTTCCCTTCTGCTGCCCGGTTGTTGAAGTTCATCTGCCATCGTTTTACTCCGAAAAAAAAACGGTCTGAAACAATGCTGTTTCAGACCGTATGGTTGAAAGACAAACTTAACGACTCTGTTCCATTTCCTGCTCTTTCTCATGCTGCCGATCCCGGTCGTTCTGTTGCCGTACCGAATGCTGCGGGCTTGGTATCTGAACCGGTTTGGGTAAATCCAGCTTCGACCCCTTCATTTTCTCGGCGGTATGTTCGTAATAGTTGGCCAAGGCCAGTTTTCGAGCATCTCCTTTCACCCCCCGAATTGCATCCATAACGTTGCGTTCGTGGAATTGCAGGTGGGATTTGTTGGCTTTGGACAGCTTTCCAGCCTTGGTCATATAGACGGCTTTGGACGATTGCAGCCGGGTATCCAGCGCGTCAGATTTCATCTTGGCCGCGCGTACCGCTACTTCGGCAGGTATTTCACCCTGGCCTATCCCCTGTAACGGCACGCCTGCTTGGGTATCGGCGGCATAGGAAGTATTGATGGTGGCATCGGAAGGTGTTTTGCTCCGCGCCAGCATTTCGTCTGCCTTGGACAGGGTGGCGGTGTCAGGTTGCGGGACAGAGGTTTCTTTCTGTTTTTCCTGTTCGCGTACGATTTCCATGTCAAACATGTTGCGGTATGCAGCCTTTGTTTCCATACCGGTAACTTTGCCGTCTTTGTCGTAAATCGGTACTTCCACCTCTACCGGCTGCCTGCCTAACGAATGAAGCCGGATACGGTCACCAACTTCCGCGCCGCTGCGTTCCATTGCGTCGGGAATGTCCACGCCCCATACCGTGCGCTCTTTGCCGTCCCGTTCCAGTACGATATACGGGCTTTCCTTATTTTGGGAGTTATGAAGATAGGGGGCACTGCCTACGGTAACGATACGCTCGCCTTCGGCAGGTACGGATGACTGTTCGCGGGTTGGCACTGCCTTTTCAGACGACCTATCAGGATTTTTGTTATGGTGAGTGGATGGAGAATTGCTTTCACCGGTTTTAACCGGTTCGCGCGTGTGCCGTTCTTCCACGCCGTTCAATGCCCGTTCCTCACGCAGGTGGTCGAGATAAGCCAAATCTTCTTTGGTCGGACGGTAGCCGGCGGTACGGATTCCCCGGCTTTCTGCTGCAAGAAACATCGCACGCTTAAATTCTTTGCTGCCCGTCAGTTTGATGTTGTCCCAGCCTTTTTCTTTGACTACTTCCAACATATCATTGACGGTTTGCGCATCAGAACGAGCCGTGCTCAATTTGTTGCCTTTGTCGGTAAACATTACGGTCGTGCCGTTTTCGGCAGACATATATTTACCGTCTGAAACGATATAACGGTGGGCAATACTGTCCGGCGGGATATTGTAGTTCAGATCGAGAACGGCTTTTCTACCCTCATTTTGCAAAGCCCGCAGCGGTTCGGTATCCGATTCCCGTTGTGGAGGTGGCTCGGCTCTATCTTGAGCTGGGACGGGACGGTTGCCGGGCTGCGGTGACTGCCAACCTTGTTCAGTCTTGGTAAACATGACCGTCCGCCCACTTTCGGTAATACCGTAATAAAAATTGATGTCTCCCGCAGCATCCAAGTCTTTCTGTATGGCTTCGGGTGAGGTGCGGACATAACGTATATCCGTTCTGGCATCATCGAGTTGATACTTGGCAAAGTCGGATTCATAAAAATATTTTGCCTTGCCGTGCTCATCTGTTTCCAACGGTGGAGCGTCGCCGAAATGACTGCCGGTACGGCCGATGCCGTACGGATGATCGGGATCAATCGGCTGATAAGGTTCGGTTGTCCGCTCACGTCGTTTTTCCGCGTATTCGATGCCGTTGACTTCTGCCTGACTTGAGGTTACAGCTTGCAATGTTTCGGTTTGCTGAATCATCTCTTCTTCCTTCTGTTTGCCGGACTGTTCGGATGCAGGGCTTTCAGACGACCTGTCCGAGGATTCTGCCGTATGACCACGATCCGCTGCTTGCTGCCGTGCCTGCCATTCAGCAATCTCGTCGGCAATCGCCTGCTCCATATCTGTATCAAGCTGTATGCGATGCTCGGACGCGGGAGCGGCCAGATTCCGACCTTCTGTCAAAGCCTTTCTGACGGCTTCGATGCCCGCCAACTGGTGCAGGTCGTTGTAGTCGCTCGGCAGTTTCGGTCTGCCTTGTTTATCCATTCCCGCCGTCTGTTGAAACTTCTGAATCTGCTGCATACTGAATTCCGGTTCGATGGCCACGGCACGATCGCCGAAAAAGGCCGCCGCCTGCCGGGCAGAATGCAAACCTTTTCCCGACGCATCGTTATCGACCGCAATCGTTACTTTGGTGTCGGATGGTAGATTTCGCGCCAGTGTTTCGGACACCTTGACCATATTGTCAGCATCGAAAGCTACGATAACAGGCTGTCCAGTAGCTTGATGGATACTGGCGGCGGTGGCGAAACCTTCAGCGATTACCACGCCGTTTGAAATTTTGGACGCATCGCCAATCACCGTATAACCGCCGTCTTTTCGACCGTCTTTCAAAAAGCGTTTGTCACCGGTGGGATCAATAGATTGCAGGTTGTATAGTTGGCCGTCGTAGAAAACAGGGATTTGCAGTCTCAGGCTGTCGTTGTATTCGTTTTGGCGGATACCTGAAACTACGGCGGGATCGGTTATGCCTTTGGCAGTAAGGTAGGGGTGTGCCAATGTGGCGGGCACACTCTGCGCCCATATTCTTTGCGCAGTCCCCTTCACACGTTCGTAGCCTTCTTGCCGCAACCGCTCTGCTTCAAGCCGTTTTGCTTCGGATTCCGCCTGCCGCCGGGCTTTTTCGGCATCAGAAAGCGGAACATAGGGTTTTTCAGGCCGCCAGCCGTTCTGCCGGGCATGATAAAACAATGTACCGATACTGATATGTCCAGCTTTGAACGACTTCCAGGCCGCTTTTGCGTCGCGGGTGTTGTAATTGCCGCTTGTCTGAGACCATTCATCCCACAGGTGGAAACCGTCTTCACCCATTTCGTCTTTGACGGCTGCCCCCATACGTATCCACATATCTCGGTCGTCCGCTCCGATATGATTTAAGGCTGCCCGAATTTCGTCATAATCTGCCATTTCTTACTCCTTGATGAAAAAACAAAGACCACTATGAAATAGCGGTCTTACGGTTTCGTTTGCTTTCACATACACCCCTCAAAAATCAGGTGGCCCCTTCCAAATCTTCCGGATTGATTTCGATGCCGGATGAGGTTTTTAAAATCTCGGCAATAACCGACAGGCTGCCTTCGCCCCAGTTGCGGGCAATCACCGGAACTATCTGCGCGACAAATTCCGGTGGGCTGCCGGCCGGAATAATCGCTTCCAGTACCGAACGAGCCAGTTCTTCAGCGTTAACCGCGTCTCGCCAGTTGAAACTTTCCATCTCCTCCGGCGAAACATATGCAGGTTTAGAAACCTCAGCCGGTTTCTTTGCCTCAAGATGTACATTCAACTCGGGAACATGTGGGATAGGCAGGAAAGCGCGATCTTTGAGGGCAGGGTCTTCATCATAGATAATCTTTTCTGCATAGATAGCAGACATCCCTGCCATACTGATGATGCAGTCGGAATTCGGCATTACCTTGAGCTCGTCGGGATTCATAACCGCACGTTTCTGATCGCTGATACTCACTCCGCTACTGCTGCTTTTACCTCGGGAACGGGACGTTCCTTTCGCCTTATAGGTATAAAAGCCGATCAACTTACTCAATTCTTCTGCATCGTTTTGTTCGCGAGGGGCAAAAATCATACGGACGGCAAAATTGGAGAAGAACGTCTGCCGTGCCGTACTGCCATATACTTCTTCCACCTGCGAAGGAGTTTGAAAGACGAGAATAGGACGGATACCGTAACCGGCCAGATAGCCCACCCCTTTTTCGATGGCAGGGATATTGCCCAGCGCAGTAAATTCGTCTAATAGCAACAGACACTGGTATTTCAATTTGGGGTTGTCAGACGGCAGACCCTGCTGGACATTGACATCGCATAACTGGCTGAAAAACAGTTTCAACAGCGTGCTATAAATTTTCAGCTCGTTGGGAGCAACACCCAAATAGATGGTTGTCGGTTCCATGCGCAGTCTATCTAAGCGGAAATCGTCGCCACTTGTAGCAGCCTCTACCGCAGGATCAAGAAAGATTGACAAAGGTGCATTCATTGTTGATAAGACGCTTGCCGCCTCTTTGTCTGCTTTTTGGAGAAAATCCCTCAGTAAGAATACGCAGTTTCTACTAAGACTTGCCGTAGAAGAAATAGCACGCAATTCCAGTTCGTCATTTATCCATTCCTTCAAAGTCTTACCGTTGGCGGGGGAGGTAAGTCGGAAAAGATTGGTCATTGTTGTCATATTTTGCATTAGATTGAGATCACGTTCCTTCTCTGTTTCAATCAAATACAGCAACAGTCCTGTGAACAATTTCTGTGCAGCTTCTTGCCAAAAATTCGAGCCGTCCTTATCGTCATTTTTAAGCGGATAAAAAATCGCCGCCACGGACAGCGCATCCTTATAGGTATAGACAGGATCGCGGCGTACATAAGTCAGCGGATTCCAACGATGACTGATCAACGGCGCGTCAGGCTCTTCGGTGTGGTAAGGCATCGTTCCTGACGGATTGAAGAAAAATACCTTCTGCCCGTGTTTGGCGCGGAATCCGGCGGTAATTAGAAAGTTTTCCTTCTTTATGTCGTTGACCACCATACTGTGTCGGTAGTGCAGGCAATTGGGTATAACAAAACCTATACCTTTACCGCTTCGGGTACGGGCAGCCAAGTAGAGAAAGCCATCGTTTGACCAACGCAGATATTTCCCTTTGTATTTGCCCAAAATCAGATCCGGCACATCTTTTCCCTTTTTGCGTTTCTTTGCTGACGGGTTGTCCAACAACCCTGATTTCCTGATTTCGCGCTCGCTCGCAAACCTTGATGAACCATGCAACTCCTTTCTTTTTCCCCTCAGAACTGAGACCAGTAACATAATCAGTCCGACAACAGGGATAGCGGCAGCAACTGCCGTTGAAACCTTCAGCGGAAAAACCATGCCTTGCGGTAACCGGTCGAAATGCTGCCAATAGGCATAAAGCAAAGATAACGACGGTGTAGTTTTAAGTCCCAGCCATTTCGTATAAACCACCGCTCCTAGATACAGACCGACACATATGGTAGTAATAGCTAGTAGCAGGGATAGCAGAATGTCGGTTACGGGTTTTCTCATTACAAATACTCCAAAATAAAGCCCGCCAAAAGGCGGGCATAGAAAACTCAGTATGTGGCAGGTGGTTGTGCCAGTCGTTATTTCTGAACCGGCTGTCCGACGGAAGTTTTCATCATGTCGTGAATACCGCCGGAAACCTTTTCACGAGGGCTGGTTCGTATAATCTGCATTTCTTTGCCAATTACTTCGAACACGGTTTTTGCAGAACCATCTCGCCCCTGAACCTGCCGAGACTGTACTTCCCCCCATACCTGCAGGCAGTCACCTTTTTCCATCAGTCTGCATACGGTTTCTGCCTGTCCTCCGTACAATATGACGGAAAACCATTCGGTGCGCTCTTTCTGTTCGCGCGTCTCACGGTCGTTCCACGTTTTTTGTACGGCTACCGACACGTTCGTAACCGCCCGACCGTCGGGCATATACCGTAATTCTGGATTACGCCCTAGGTTGCCCATAATTTCGATTTTGTTGACATACGGCATTTACAATCCTTTTTTCAAAATTGTTGGATATAAAAAAACCGTCCTAAACTTCGGACGGCTTTAAGTTTTGCATGATATTACGGAGATTGTGTCTTTTCCTGTTGTCCGATTTGGGCAATGGTCTGCAATGCCAGTCTCAAATCCAATTTGACATCTTCGGGGGAAACATATGTTGTAAGGATGTAGTCTGCCTCGTTTCTGGCATTTCTCAGTTTTTCCATTTGTCTGCCGATGAGTTTCAAGTTTTTGCTGTCGCAAGATTTGAAAAAATCAATAAGCTGCTTGTGCATGGATTTCCCTGTTTCATAGGTAAATCCCAAGTGAGAGCGCGCAAAAATCAGACCGGTATGATAGACACTGTAATAAATACGGCTGACGGCATTCCGGTTACCTATTTCAGATTCTCCAATCATTAATCTGCCACTGGTCATGAAATCCTTAGGCTCAATCATATCTCAACTACCTATTCCGTAACTGCGGTTATAAGGGCGGCAGGAGATGCTGAAATTAATTAAGTTTGCATCTGCCGACTCTTCCATATCGATCAATAACCGTGACAACATTTCATCCGCTTCTGCCATACGGTCAATATCACTGCCAAAGCACAGCATTTTCAATTCGATAAATATGTCTGATTCAATCGAATAACCGAAAGAATAGGTAGGTATCTGAAACCCTATCTCTTTAAGCCGTTTTTTCGCAGCCAGAATCGCAGAGACCAAGACGATTTCATCAATTTCTGTATTTTTCAAAAGCAGGTGCAACCGCTCCAACTCGTCCTGTTGGTTTGTTTCGAGGGAATTCATCTTGTTTAGACGCTCGATAATCTGTCCCGGTCGCTCAATAAAACCATATAACATTCCAAGATGGGCCAACGGCTTTAAAAATAAAGGATCATCTGTTTTTTCGGAAGCAGCAAACATTTGTTTCAAATATCCGGTTGCCTCTTCAAAGTATCCCATCCTGTTTAAACCGTTCAATCTGAAAAAATTGGCCATAGCCGGAATGTCCGATGCGGATATGACATCAAAGCGTTTTTCGAAATCGTCCTTACGGTTATTGATTGCATCCAGCATACCCAATATCAGATAACCGTAAGGTGCGTCCGGAGTGCCAAACAAAGATTTTGCATCCCGTTCCACTCCGGAAAGCAGCAGCGGGCGCGGATTTTCTTGTTCCAGTGCTTGTTTAAGCCTTTGAAACGCACTTAGTGCGACAGTTGCGGCAACAGCCATTTCAAACCTCTCTTAAATGTCCGACAATTTTATAGGATTCTCCATCTATAGGCAAAATTGCATATACGATGATATTTGATGATGTCAGTCCCCAAGTCCCTCATCATCTATGTAAACAGACATATCCAACTCTTTTCACAAGATAAAAAGGTCGTCTGAAAATTTTTCAGACGACCTTGTATTACTGTAAACGCCCTTGCATAGCGTAGTATTTTTCGACTGGGTCGAAGTAGAGTTCAGTCATGCGGGTTTTTTCAAAGTAACAGATCACGTCAATAGTGGAACGGACGGTGTTAAGAATATAACCGGGCTCCATAGTTTGGCCGGTAGCTGATTCTTTGGCCAACTGCATGATGCGGTAGTGAACATCACGGGCACTGTTTGCATGAACGGAAGTCAGTCCTCCCGGGTGTCCGGTATTAAGAGCGGCTAGATAGTCCCAAGCCTCATCTCCCCTTAATTCTGTCAAAAAAATCCGTCCCGGTTTAAGCCGCATACATGCCGCAATAATCATTTTGGCTGTGATGTGCCCACTGTAAAACAAATGTGCATGGTTAGGGTGTAAAGGTAGATCGAGTTCGTGAGTGTCTTCAATAGTAACCAGCCGTTCATGAGCGGGAATCATGTCGGCCAGTGTTTTGGTAAACGTAGTCTTTCCCGACCCCGTACCGCCTACCATGCAAATATTCAACCGCTGTGCTATCGCAATTCTGAAAAATTCATTCAGTTCGCCGTTGGCTTTATGTTCCAACATTTTGTACTGCCAGTCGGTCAATTTGACGTCAGGCGGTAACTTCATCCTGTCGGATATGTCACGAACCCAGCGGCTCTCTATTTCGATTTCCGACTCTGTACGACGTTCTGCCACGCCGTGCCCCGATACGTCGTTAAAACCATTCAGACGACCTGTATCGAGATAGTCCGACATTGTGAAACGGCTGTTCGAAGGTTTGCGGAAAGCAAAAACAACCGTTCCGTTTTCGCAACTGGGGGACATCATGATGTGGCCGCGCTCACCGTCGGGTAGCGTTACCGAATGAATGGGGGATTCGTATGAGATATGCTTTTTATTGTAAGTACATAGCGTATTTGCCAGTTTTTCCAATACGGGCAGGGGTAAATCAGGTCGTTCAATACGGCGGCAGCCGTCGGCATCTTCAAGAAACACTTCCCCAGGTCGGTTTATGAATACTTCGGTTACTCCAGGGGTATTGAGATATTCCGTCAGCTTCAACTTGTCCAGTAGATTGCGTGACGAAACAGAATTATCGTGAACCATTACATATTCCTTTGTTATTAACGGCTTGTTCTATAACTGCCAGTCCAGTGGCAGTTATAGAACAAGCCGCTCCTTTTAAGTGAGCGGCTTCGGGTCAATATCGGTTGGAGACGGTTACGTTTTCATATACCCCTGAAAAATCTACATCACGGGCAACAAAGACCATGATTTCCGTGCCTTGATTGACGTATCCGGTTGGTGGAATGTTGATGCTGTTCTTCAGGGCTTCGGTAGCCATTTCCTGTGCAGCATCGCTCGTATTTTCATACGAAATGTGGTTGTTATTACCCGACGTGCGGTTCTGTCCGTTACTGAATCCGTTGCCTATGTCGCCAATCATGCTGATCATGATGGCACCGCCGAACCGCTGCCAAAAGTGATAATTCACTTTGGCAGGATGCCCTGATGCGCCGAGCGAATCGCCGCCGGGACTGTCCAGGGCCACACGGATGCCTTCCGGTGTCTCCAATGTATTCCACAAAACAAAAACTCGGGCCTGACCATGTGTTAGCGCGGAAGTCTGTTCGCCGATAATGGTAGAACCACGCTCAACCAGCAGCGTCTTGCCGTTGGCCGAATAGACGTCACGTGCCACTTGGCAACGGGCTAAACCGGGATGGGTTGTGACAATCTTTGTGGTAGTGACACAGGGAATACCCGTACCGCGATTCAACACATAGGTTAAGTCGCCGCGATTCTCAGCAACGGTAGGCTTATAATTTCCAGGGCTCAGTCTTGCGGTTAGCGGGTTGCCCGAAGAGATTGACGAACCTACATCCGTTTCTCCGACAACCGTACTATCAGGGCGTATGTTAGTAAGTGTCGCTGCCGCAGCGCCTGAAACTGTTCCTCCATCCATGCCTTGAGGGGATAGGTCCACATCAAAACGCTCGTCAGGCGGAATTTCTGTTGTAACGCCCGTTTCAGGGCCCTTTTCAGGGTCCGTTTCCGTAAGCTGTGGATTTGATGCAGGTCTTGCTTCACTCGCCGCGGCAGGCTCGGATGCTGCGGCTGGCGGAGTATCGGGAGCCATTTCTAAAATTTCATCTTGCTCTGCTTTAAAATTTTTACTGTCTGCCTTACCGTCAACCACTTCCTCTTCCGTTTTTTTCTCTACTTCGTCGGAACCTCCGGAATAATTGAACAGAGCGGCTGCGGAAACTCCGGCAACAGCCAATGCAGCAAACAGGAACATCATGTTTTTCATGGTGCTCCTGCTTTTAACATTCAGGTCGGTAGGAATGCCGCGTTCAATACTGTTGTCACCGATACGTTCTTGCAGGCTCGGTTGTTCATCATCGGGTCTGATTTCGTTTTGTTTCATTTTTTATCCTTTTTCATACGGACGGTTCGGCTTTGAGTACTGCCGGTCAGATTGAACTTACCTTGCGGGTTGTAACTGCGGTTCTCTATACCGAGAACTGCGTTATTCAGCCGCAAAACAAATTTTTCTGCCGTTTCATGGACAATTAACGTATCGCCTTCAACATGACTGTTTACGGCAGCTTCAGATCCATCGGCATTTACCCTGAATACGGCCGGCAAATCTTTAGCATTGTCATAACGGAAGTAGGTAAAACGGCCGTCGTCGTAAATTTCGGTCGGTGCCAATGATTTTTTGCCGCGCCCCCAATAATTCCGGTTATAGTCGCCACCGCTAGGATTACGTGCTTCGTTTGCACGTAAAACGGCAGCAGCTTCAAGCTGTTTCGACATTTCAGCCCGTTGCCGTTTGCGGACATCGTTCGGATAGAGAAATTCCAATACAAACGTAGGCGGATGATTTTGATCTGCCATTTTTAAATCAAGCGAATAGCGGCGTTTTTTGTTGGATACCATCAATAAGTTGGTGGACGGTTGGGGTTTGGTTGGTTTGAAAAAAATGTTGTTTCCGCGAACCTTCACCCCCCAGGCCTTACCATATCCCGTTACCAAACCTTCATTCACGGGATTGGCGACATCAACCGTTTCTCCTTCCTCCAACTGAACCAAAGTTGCATATCCGACTTTTGCCCTTACAACCACAACATCATAGGGATTATGGTTGATACTTTGAATCCTTTTGTCATATGGTGAGCGGTTGGGATTGACTGCGGCAAAGGCCGTCTGAAAAGACAAACCGGCCATAAGGCCGGTTATCAGCAAGGTTTTTTTCATCATTGCGCAACCTCTTCGGTAACGTTGTAACTTAACACTTGAAAGCCCAGGGGGTTAATATCTCGAACCGACTCGGTCATTGGAGTTGTCTTAAACTCAAAGGCAATAGTGGCAATCATTTTTTGCGGCGGTGCCGGTTTGATTTCGGAATTGCCCACAGGAACCAACCGTTTTTCAAATCGTACCTGCGCCATATCGCCTACAAACGAGATATTGGTCACCTTTACAAGCACTTCGGCATTTTGTTTCAAAACCTTATGTGGTGCAGTTGGACTTTCGTAAAAAGCTCGGTATTTGGCTTGAACTTCGGGAGAATTGAAGAGTTTTGTCGTATCATAGGTCGCCTGAACCGTATTCCAGTTATAACCTTCGCGGAACATGACATATTGGCGCAGCCAGTGCCGGTTAATCACTTCATCGTAAGTCATCTGTTTGTTTTTAATAGTAGTTACGATATTGGTCTCTCCCGTGGTCTTATCTACTTCGATAACAAAGGGAAAGGCCTCTTTTAAGGGCGTAAGACTGGTAACGGCAACAACAGACAAACCTGCAATAACTAGTCCGCCAATGCCGACGCGCTTCCAAGTGCTTGCATTTTGCTGTGCGATATCCACCAAGGTTTTTTCAAATCCCAGTGCCATCCGGATCATTTGATCTACTTCTTTGCCGATGCGTTTTTTTTGCTCTTTCTGGAACTGTTCTTCATTCTGCGGTTGTTTGGTTTTTTTACGGAAAAACATTATCGTGCTCCGGTATGTTGCTGAACGTTAATCGGAAATGCCTGCCCATAAGGTTGTTTGGGTGCTGAGGAGCAGGCGGCCAGAACGGCGGCAAGTGCAGCCAATAAAATCACTTTCATATCAGTTTCCTTTTTTAAAAGTACAAAAAAGCCCGCACAGTGGATACTGTCGGGCTTTTAACGCTCAGGTATAAAATCAGTTGTCGTACCAATCTCTGCGGTCGGAACTGACCATTCCTACCAATGCGATAGGGAACACCAAAGCCATCATAATGGCAGGACCGATGTTGTTATGACGGTTCAAATAGGCAATAAATACCAAACCGAACAAGATACCGACTCCTAGCAACATTTTCATAACGGAATTTCCTTCCCTTTATTTGATGTTATCAAAGGCATAGTCATTAACAAACGCGCTCCAGTCGCGGCCGTTATGCAGGTTTTTGACCGTAACGCTTCTTCCATATCTGTCGAGCAGGTAGATGGTATAACTATGAGAAGCCCAGCCGAAAATACTTTGTCGGTACTGCGCCTGATCGAAGTTTTCCCAGCGAATGCCGCGAATACCTTCAGACCATGGAAACAGACCGCTGTAATACCATACACCGGTCTCATCCATATAGGCACGGCAACAGGAGAGTCGGAACAGTATCCAACCGAACCCGACCAGATACAGCAGTGTCAGACCGTACAATACCGTTTGTGCCGCACTTTTACCCAATGCCAATCCGAGTATCCCTGAAATAACGGCAAAGGTGGAAGACACAACAAACAGATAGAGCAGGATGCCTATAACAAAATACTGGATATACGCTACCCAAGACAGGCGTGCAGTCATGTTCGACTCCTATCGATTAAATTAAGATGGGCGTTTGTTAGACACCGGGGAGACACCGCCGCCGCTACGGCGATTGGAGGCCGCATTGAGTGTGGCAGCCCCGGCTCGACCTACTAAACGGCCTGCCGTACCTAAACCACTTGCGAGAGACATCATATGACGGGAAGCTCCCGACACAGCCGCACCACCCGTCAAAGCTGAGGCAATACTCGGAATGTTGAAAACGACGACTAGGAAGATGATGGTTTGTAACAAAAACAGCGGTGGTAGTACTTCGGCGGCAGCGTAATCGGCAATACCGCCAGACATGGCCATGTTAATCGCCTTATCAAATGCCGCCATCTGAATTTTAACCAACAGAACAAACATCGTGCAGGTCAGAATATGGTTCAAACACTGGCCGATCCAATTGATCGCGTACTGCCGCGTTGCCGGAAACAACAGGCAGCCGAGAAATACAGGTCCGATCATCAGAACCAAAGCCAAGGAAATTTTAGCGACCATGTAGAAGGCAAAAGACAGCCCGACAACCAATGCTCCACAAATAGTGATAACTAGACCTATCTTGATAACAAGTCCGAAATGTACGGCTATCTCATACCATTGATGTTGATCATGTAGTTCTGATATCTTATCAAGCAAATCCATTAACAATTTCCAACTGGCATCCATTGCCGACGCATCCACTTTGTAGCCGCCGGCAAAGATTCCAGCAATCTCGTCTGGCATTCCGTAAATGATATGGGCCAATTTCATGTAAGTCGCCGGAGCCAACGAGAGCCCGATAATCAACATCCATCCGCAGCATTTTTTGAGAAAATCCACGGCCAGAACATCAAGACTAGAATTGTAATAATCCCAAATGACAAGCAGTACGTAAAAAGAAAAACAGGCGACGAATAGCGGTGTAACCTGCCCGATAAAGTCGCCCGTCTTATCTAACAGGTTCTGCCCCAAATCCGCCCCGAGCGTTTTGGCCACGTCGGCAAAAAAGGTTGACATAAACGTCTCCAATAAGAAAACCACCGTCGAAACGGTGGTTTTAGCTAGTTAATCAGTGTTTATTTTTCAGGACGAGGATATTTCTTATCACAATCAATATTCGTATTGTTAATCCGATTTTGACGGATGCAACTGTTACGTTGTTTATTGATTTCAGATAATTCCCTATCCTTGTTCATCTGTTGATAAAACTTCTCTTCTTCGGACTGACCGCAGGCGGATAATAATAATGCCGCACAAAGCAGCCCCGATAGATGAAGTTTCATTTCAGATGTCCTTTCAGTTGTTAACTACAAGCCGTATTGGAGTTGTTAATCCGATTTTGACGAATACAACTATTGCGAGCCGCACGTTTTTTTACTTGGACTTTCTCATCCAGTGCCATAAACCGTTCCATCATATCCAGTTGAGTTTGGTTTTGCTGGATATAGGCGTTTTCTAAGGCGATACGGTTTTGCAGGTCGGCGGCTGCTTTGGCATCTTGGGTAGTATTTACCCTATCCATCAACGCCTTAATGTTTTGAAAGCGTAGTTCTGAATCCTTGATGGCTTTCAGAGTCAGATCAAAATGTTTGATCAAACGCTCATTATCCGCGTTTTGATTATAGCCTTTGGAACTCAATAGATTGTTAAAGTTCCCACCTTTCGTCTGCATGGCTGCATCATAAACCGATTTCCACTCATCAGGCAGTTGTTCAAGTGCGTCTGTTTTCAGGATATTGCCCAGATTACGGTTGCCGGTCAGGGCTTTGACTTGGTTCTTCAATTCGGTAATTTGCTTGATCTGGTTTTGAATTTGTTGCCCCAGTTGGATGCCCTGTTGTATCGACTGGGCAAGCTGCGCAGGGTCTATCACGGGAATACCACCCGCCATCGTCGGGGCAGAGGTAGCAATCATCAGACCAACGGCAAATGCCACCGCTGTTTTATTGACTTTGTACAGTTTCATCGAAATCTCCTACGAATAATGAGAAACGCCGCATTGTGCGGCGGATGGGTGAGGCCGTCCGTAAACGGCAGGAAAGTAAAAGGCCGTCTGAAAGCAGTTTCAGACGGCCTATGTGTTTATATTTCAGTGAATATTTGCGTTCGGCTTTTCTCCTTCGAACTAAGTGGATGTTTTACCAGATACAGCCTGATAAAGAAGTGGCAGCCAAACATCGGGGTCTTCGCTGCCAGTTTCTTCCATAATGCGGTGCATCAGGGCAACATTTTCTGATGTGCCTGAAAGTACGACCAATTCGTCATGAAAGTCGTGTAAATCAAGAGTGGCGAACGTACTCTGCTTACTTTGCTTAATCAGGAAAATACGGCTTTCAACCGGTAATTTGAGAAGTTCAGCGCATTCTTTATCGGAAAGGCCGCATTTCATGTAAGATTCTTTGCTGCCGTCAGGGTTAGGTAGGAAAATTTTGGTCGGCGTTTGCTGTACGATGGCCGCAAAATTGGGGGAGTTGGCGGCATCTTCCGGTGACTGGGAATCCAAAAGCAAAAACTCACCTGACTTACGGCCGGTTTTCAGTGTTTTAAGCATCAAATCGGCTGTAATATCAAACCGGTCGGCATACCAGAACTCGGCAATGACCGAAGCCATCAAACTGCCTTCATCTGCCACACGATCTGCCATTATTTCCTTCAAATACAGCAGATAAGCCAATACCGGACCTGTCGGCTCGTAATCATCTTTCAAGATACAGGTTACGTCCAGACCGATACGGAAAAACGCTTCCGGATCAAAGCGGTTTGACAGGCTGTCCAAGCACCATGCAAATTCTCCGCCCTCACTGCGGCACCACTTGGAGAGACGCGTACGCAAAGAGTTTGGTGCGGTAGAGTATGGCAAGTTGTCCAGCAGGGTGCTGAAATTACGCAGGTCAAACTCCAGTTCGAAGAGTGTATCGACTGCCAACTTGATTTGCCGTTCCTCCGAAGCGTCTGCGCCGCCGGCACATTGTTTGACCAAGCGGTACAGGAAACTACGGTGTTTCGGCTGATCGGGCAGTTGGAACGGGTTAAAGCCGTTGTCAACGCCTTCTTCGACCGCGTAGTAAGTTCCGCCTAATGCCCGAACGAAGATTTCCATCCCCCTATCTAAATCCAGAACAAACAGATAAGGATCAAACCGCGCCATAAAGGTCAGAATTGCGGTTTCCAGAGCGGTTTTACCCGTACCGGTTGCTCCAGTAATCAAAGTATGTCCCGCAATCCGTTTGCCGCGCATATTAATGTCTTTGCGGCTGTAATGCAGGTTCAGGTTAAACAGGGTGTTTGACAGCGTTTTCAGAGGCATCACCGGTGAACCGTCGCCAATCGGATTGCCCCAGCTTTTACCTTGGGAGTAGTTGTGCATTCCGAATACGGTGGCAAGATTGGTGGTTGTTTTCGGCATCATCCGTGGACGCTGTTTGTAACCCGGAATTTGGCTGAAAAAGGTTGAGGGCATCGAACCGGCTGCATGGACAAAACGGAATCCGTTTGCATTGAGGAACTCCGTCATCGCCGTCGAGCCGTTTTTACGTGCAGCTTTCGGGGTATCACCATATACAACAAGGGAGGCGGAATAATCGCCGAACATGGTGCGCCCCGCAGACAGTTCGCCTTTTCCCAAAGTCAGTTCGTCTTGCTGATCTGTCGCTTCGTCTTTTGCACTTTTCAAGGCGTTACGCTGTTGGTTGATGGCCGACTGCATATCAGCATTTTCCGTATAGATAAAACTTTGCGTCAGCGTAAATTCACACGGAAGTGACAAGACCGGCAGTAAAGTCATAATTTTACTTCGGCCGAAGTCCTTCAAATCATAGCAGGTAGCAAACTTTCGATGTTCCGCACTTCTGATCTCCAGAATATCTGTACCGAAATGCAGGTCGGCAGTAGGGATGACTTTATATGCCGCAGAAGGGGTTAGGGGAATATTTTCCCTTAATCCCCCATTGCAAAGTGTTCCAAAGAATTGATAGACATCTGAAAATACCACCCCGTTCTCGTTTTCATAAACGCCCAACGGTTCGGGATCAAATATGCTTAATCCTTTTACGATCAAATCCAACAACTCCGCCGTTTCTTCAACCCCATCTGAAAAATCATGGTATTTCAAGACGACTGATAAGTAGAACAAATTTTCAAAATAGTCTTTTTGGTTGAATTGTTCGATATAGTGATCTGCAAACTGTCGGCAGAAGTTATTTTTGAAAATATAGTTTCTTTTCAAATCAATTTTCTGCCGTTGGAGCGTCGTCCATATGGCAAGCCGGCTGCCGTACTGCTTGCCAGCGGCATTCAAAACCCTTTTGAGGGTTTCGTTTGCCGCTATCAAGTGCCCGTCATTCACGCCTTCAAACGGAATACCGTCAAATTTAACGGTAAAGCCCAAGTAGCCGTTTTCATAATGCACAATGTGCTCAGCAACGTGCCGACTGACTTTCGGAAAAAAGTTTTGCTGCGGCGGCTGCCTCTTCAGTCTCTTCCTTAATAAATCGGATGTAATCATCGCGGTCTCTTCCAAATTTGGTTGCTGTAATGGTTAGGGTGTCACCGAAAAGATTTGACTTCCTCCGGACGAACCACCAGTAAATTTCCAAACCCAATATACGTAATGCCTGATCATCCCTTTTCATGAGCATCCTCAGGAAATAGATACAGGGCAGGGCCAGCAGGAAAATCCCGAAAGCCTTCAATTCGTAAACAGGCATAAGGAACATGGCGATAGCCATAAATACCACTAAGATAATAAAGCCCGGAATAATAGGAACTCCGGCCAGCATGGCGACACGGGACAGTCCCTCATAAGAACTGTATTCGGTGTCAATATCGATTTCAGGTAATCCGTTCATCCATATTCACCCTGTATCAGTTAGAAGGTGACACTTTTTGCAAGCTTAATAATTCCTGCTGCCAAAGCCGGTCCGCATCCGAACAGAAAAATCCAACCGCAAACCCGGATAATGTCGCCAATCGTTTTTTCTTGGAAATAACCGCCAACAGCAACTACAACAATTGCCACACCTGCTAATACCGCCAAAATGTTGTACCACTCTTGAAACCATTGTTTGACCCCACTCTCTCCGGTTGTCAGGCCGCCGGCGGCCAAGGCTGTCTGAATACCCCCCAACATTGCACAAAACAAAACCGCTTTTACCCATTGACGGGTGTTTTCACTCACATATTTCATTTTTGAAGCTCCAAAAAAAAAGACCGCCAATATGGCGGATACAAAAAAACGACCATAAGGTCGTGTATTAAAAATCACCGAAAACATCCCAAGACTTAGGTTCTGGTTTTTGTAGAACAACTTGTTGATGAATTCCTCTTTCAATTCGGACAGGTGTATCAGAGAAATTGGTTGATTCTGAGAATACTGCCTTTCTGTATGGCGAATCCGAAGTTTTCTTATTGGCAACCGTTACCGGAACAGGTTGTATTGCAGCAGGATTTTTCCCACTTAAACGTGCGTAACGCGCTTTGACGTTACGGACATAACTTTGAGTTTCCTGATAAGGCGGAATGCCACCATATTTCCGAACCGCCCCTTCGCCGGCGTTGTAGCCGGCAAGCACTAAGTCAAGATTACAGCCGTGAATACTGGATCTATCAGGAAAATGGTTACATAAAAAACGCAGGTAACGAGTACCTGCGATGATGTTTTGTTCCGGATCGTAAAGGTATTTTGGGTTTACCCCCATCCGTGCTGCCGTCCCAGGAATAACCTGCAAAAGGCCTCGCGCATCTTTGTTAGACAGGGCATAACGGTTACCACTACTTTCACGTCCCATAACTGCCCAAACCAAATTCTTGTCTAGCCTTTGGGCAGCGGAATGTTTTTCAACCAAAGCCTCATATTGCGGGTATGGGGCAGCGGCAAACGCCGATGAATGGCAGATAACAAAGAGCGAGGCAGTTAGTTTCAACATTTTTTTCATATTTTTTTCACATCCCATTTCTCAGCAGGGGATACCTGCCAGTCATTTACATAACGGATACGACCGCCCTCAATTGAGTGATACCGTGTTCCAAAAACATACACCTTCAGACGACCGTCAGACATGGTTTTCAATACATTGCAGTACATCAAGTAATCAATCCGAGACCGGCTATTTAATGAATGCGTACATTTTAAAAAATGCGAACCGTTCCAATCTTTGGGCTGTTCATTGTGGATTGTTCTGTTAATCCGAATTATCTGATTAAGGGACATCTTGCACACTCCTACTATATAAAAATGCCGCCTTTTAAGGCAGCATTACATAAGTTTCTTATAAGTAATCTTAATTATCTGTTTTTGAAGAAATAGCTTTGTCGTTAATGATCATATTATTCATTACAATGACTTGGTCCATAAGGTTAATCTGAACCTTTAACATATGAATTTCCATTTGTTGCTGTAACAACATATTTTCTTGTTTGGTAATATTTTCATGCTGAATGACAATTACAACTGTGTTAGTTATAAAAACTATCAATAGGAATAATAATTTGAATATTTTCATTGGCTACAATATTTCCATTTTGAAAAGAAAAAACGAAAATCTAAGCAAACTGAAAGTTAGAATGCTTGGATTTTCGTTCTTTGGGGTGTGTCCATTTTGTGACTGAAACACATTGAAATAAATAGTATGTGATGGTATGTGCAGACTTCACTTCTATTTAAAAACAATGGGTTAGTTTTTGTATTTAAGTCTCATAATCCCTTGGTCGTGGGTTCGAACCCCACCGGACCCACCAATCAAATCAATGCCTTGCGTAAGCAAGGTATTTTTTCATGTCGCAACTGTGTCCAATTTGTGTCTTAATATAGTCGATTCCGTCCAATACCACAACATGTGCTTGCAGATGTTCCGCCGACAAATTCGCTAAATCATTCCCTGCCTGATTTGCCTGCATCAGGGCAAACCCATGCAGCTCCTAGTGCCAATCTAGTGCACCTAATCAAAACGTCGTCTGAAAATCGAAATTCGTTTTCAGACGACGTTTTATGAGAAATGCAGCGAATCCCTTTCACCTTCTCCAAAAAACTCAATCTCCTCCCTCGTTCCTTCCCTCTTCTCCCGCCAAGCCGTGCAGCAACAACCCCAATACGTCCTGCGGCAGCTTTTGCGGCGAAGCGGCATAAAGCGCGGCCAGTTGCGGATGGCGCATCAATATATCCGCCTGACGGATGAACAGGTCGATGAGTTCCACCGGCAAATCGGGCTGAATCAGGCGGCGTTGTTGCAGGGTGTGAAAGAAGCCGCGCATAAAGGCGTATTTTTCTTCGTTCAATTCGTGGAAAAACCGCTCCAGTTCCAAATCGGTATTCTCTTCGATGTCGCGCAGGAAGGCGGCGGAATAAAGCTCGTCGAACGACCGCCGTTGCAGAGCAAAAACGGCTTCGGCGGCTTCGCGCAGGCTGCATTGCCGTGCAAGCAGATTTTCAAATTCGGCACGGACGCGGTTTTTCTGTTCGGTAACGATTTCCTGTAAGAGCGCGTTTTTACCGCTGTAATATTTGTAAAAGGTAACGCGGCTGACGGCGGCCTCGGCGCAGATTCCACCCACGGATACGGCGGAAAAGCCGTGTTCGCGGAACAGGCGGCGGGCGGTGTCGGCGATGGTTTGTTGTTTGCTGGCAGTCATAACGGTAGGAAGGTTTTGATTTTGTTCATAAAGGAGGTTCATTAAAGTTATCCGCAAGTCGGATACTTATCATATTTCCTCACGGTGGCAATGGCAATACGGGCGGTGTTTCAGACGACCTCTTACCGCAACGGCAACCTTGTCCCTCCGATCCATCCTACGGATGAGGGCTGTCGGATGCTTAGCAAGCCAAATTCATAAAGGCCGCAGAATCGCCCTCCCCAACCTTCTCCTGCCGAACGGGAGAGGGAATTGTTTTAAGATGATTTGCTAAGTAAAAGGGGGGAAGTAAAGTGAATGATAAACACTTGCATTCCTGTTTTTTGTTTCTTATACTTTACATTAATGGTTTGTTTTATGTAAATGTGTAAACAACAAATATTTGCATACTGACGGAGCGGTTGGATTGCCTGATGTTCAATCCGCTCCGACGTATGTCGTCTGAAAGGATAAGGAAATGCAGAAACCTACCCTCCGCCGCCTGCCGCTGCTGCTTGCCGCCGCCTTTGCCTCCGAATGGATTTATGCCGCCGATGCGGCGCAAGACGCGGAACAAGTGCAGTTGGAAGAAGTCGTCGTAACCGGCGAACGCACCAACCGCAGCGGCTTTGAAACCGCCACGTCCAACCGCGTTTTTACCACGCCGAACATCGACCGCAGCGACCACAACCTTTCCGCAACCGACCTGCTCAAACAAACCGTGAACACGGTGGACTTGGGCAGCGGCAACGATTTGCCGACCGTGCGCGGCGTGGACGGCTCGGGACCCGCCGTCGGTGCGGTGGCGTTTTTCGCGGGCACGCGGCCGCGCCTGAACCTGTCCATAGACGGCCGCTCCGCCACTTACAACGAATTCGCCTTTGGTACGCAGTCGTTGTGGGACATGCAGCAGGTGGAAGTCTTGCGCGGGCCGCAAAGCCATGTGCGCGGGCAGAACGCGGTGGCGGGCGCGGTGGTGATGCGCTCCAAAGACCCGACCGACGAATGGGAAGGCGCGCTGCGCTTGGGTTTGGGCAACCAGAAAACGCGCAACATCGCCGGCGTAGTGTCCGGCCCGATTGTGAAAAACAACCTTGCCTTCAGATTGAGCGCGGAGCGGCAGCAGCGTGAAAGTTACGAGCCGTTCGTGTCCTATGAGCCGACCGGCAACCCGCGCCGCGTGGAAAACACCAACGTGCGCTTCAAACTCCTGCTCACGCCCGAAAACCATCCCGATTTTTACAGCCGCCTGACGCTGAACCACATCCGTTCGCGCGCGCCGCAAAACGAAATCATGGGCAACACCGCCAGCCGCCGTTTTTTAAAAGAAAAGCCCGTGTTCGTAACCGGCTCGACATCGGGCATCTGGGACGTATCGTGGCAGCTTAACGACTATCTGAAACTGGAAAACAAACTGGTTTACGGCCGCTACCACAACGAGCGGCTGCACCTGCCGATGACCGTCAGCCCGCAAGGCGTGCCCGCCGAACTCAAAGGCCGCGAACTGCAATGGGAGCCGGTATTGCATTTTTCAAACAAAGGCCGTCTGAAAGGCCTTGCCGGACTGCACTACTTCCGCAGCAAACAAGACGAATGGGTGGACATCCGCAGCGTCGGCGGCCGCAATACCTTTGACGACCGCAACAGCGTGCGCGCCCTGTTTGCCGAAACCACATACAGCCCCAGCGAAAAATGGGACATTACTGCCGCCGCCCGCCTTGAAAAAGAAACGCACAAACGAAGCGGCGGCAGCGGCGCACTGCACCTTGATTTAGACAAAGGCCAGACCGTCTTCCTGCCCAAAATCGACATCGCCTTCAAACCCACCGACCAATGGGTCAGCGGCATCAAAGCTGCACGCGGCTACAACCCCGGCGGCGCGGGCATCACCTTCGGCCGTCCCGTCGTAACCTACACTTATGAGCCCGAATATGTGAACAACTACGAGTGGTACACCCGCTGGCGCAGCGCAGACCGCCGCCTGCAACTCTCCGGCAACCTGTTCCTGAACCACTACCGCGACATGCAGCTCCCCTTCTATCTCGGCACCAACTCCGTCGTCATCCGCAATGCCAAAAAAGTCCACACCTACGGCGCAGAACTCGCCGCCGACTGGCAGGCGACCGACAGCCTGAAACTCACCACCGGACTGGGGCTGCTCAACACCAAAATCAAAAGCTATCCCGACAGCGGCATCGAAGGCAACAAACTCGGCCGCGCGCCAAAATACACCGCCAACATCGGCGTGAAATACCTGAACGACAAAGGCTGGGAAGCCGGCGGCGACGTGCGCTTCTACGGCGGTTACTACTCCGCCGCCGACAATGCGGAATCAGGCAAAATCGGCGCATACAACCAAGTCAACCTCTACACCGCCTACAACTTCAAACAAGGCCGCATCTCGCTCTACGCCGACAACGTGTTCAACCGCCGCCGCCCCATATTCATTTCCAGCGCCGACCGCCAAGACGCACTCTACCAACGCCCCAGAAGCGTGGGCGTGAGCGCGGAATGGAAGTTTTAGACGAAGCTGAAATGATGGAGGTCGTCTGAAAAAAACGTAGATCGGGCATCAATGCCCTACCTACGGTTACTGGAATAACGAAGGTCGTCTGAAACGGCCGTAACAACCGATTATCGTCATTAGCTTACGCAAGTCCGCTTCGCTACCCCCGCGCAGGCGGGAATCCAGAATGGAGACTCGAAGACACTTCTTTATCCGATAAGTTTCTGTGCGGATGGGTCTGGATTCCCGCATGCGCGGGAATGACGGCACAAGAAGTCTAATCATCAACAATATCCAACCTGCGCCCAACCCCAAAAACACCCAAAGGAACCCCATGCACTACTTCACCCCCGCCAAAACCCTGCCCGAAGGCACCATCTACCTGACCGACCTGACCCACGTCGCCGACTTCGCCGACTGGCTGGCCGAATTCGAAACCCTGTTAAACCAAAACCGCCGCTTCGCCACCGTCTGCACCCCCATGCGGCGGCAGGTGAGCGACGAACAGCGCATTGCCGACCGTAAAACCTACATCGAATGGATAAAGGCACACCGGCCGCAACTCGCCGAACGCTGCGCCGCCATGCTCCTCATCGAACCCGACGCGGCGCAACTGCAATTCTTCCGCGAACAATCTTCCAAACTCGCCCCCGCGCTGGGCGTGAACTACATCGTCGAAGCCGACGAGCAAACCGCCCTGCTGCGGGCGGAAGAAGCGTTGAAGGTCGTCTGAAAACAGAATCCATACTCCGGCAGCGGCTTTATAGTGGATTAACTTTAAATCAGGACAAGGCGACGAAGCCGCAGACAGTGCAGATAGTACGGAACCGATTCACTTGGTGCTTCAGCACCTTAGAGAATCGTTCTCTTTGAGCTAAGGCGAGGCAACGCCGTACTGGTTTAAAGTTAATCCACTATATCATTCAGCCTTGCCTGCCCGATACGGATTTGAGCAAACCGACATTCTTTTGATAGCATGGGAAAACTCGGCAACTGACTTTCAGGAGTACAAAAATGTCATTTACCACAATCATTTATGCCCACCCGTACGATCAAAGCTTCAATCACGGCATTTTGCGGCGTGTGCAGCAACTGTTGGACGAAAAAGGCGAAAAATACCAACTGATCGACTTATACGCAGACGGTTTCAATCCCGCCTACACCAAAGAAGAGCTTGCCCTGTTCAACCAAGGCAAAGCCCTTGACCCGCTGGTTTCGCATTATCAGGAACTCTTGAAAACCACCAACCGCCTGATTTTCATCTTTCCGATCTGGTGGGCGGATATGCCCGCCATCGTCAAAGGATTTGAAGACAAAGTTTTTCTGAAAACATTCGCCTACGTCCCGACTGCCACAGGCTTGAAAGGCAACCTATCCCACATCAAAGAAGCACTGGTCATCAGCACGTCTACCGCCCCCACATGGTATCTGAAATGGTTTGGCGGCAACGGCATCGGCAAAGCGATGGTGGGACACACGCTCAAAGGCATCGGTATCGCCAAACGCCGTTGGCTCAACTTCGGCAATATGGACAAATCCGCCGCTGAACAGCGGCAGGCGTTTTTGGCAGATTTGAGCCGAAGCGTTTAATCTTCAGACGGTCTATTACTTCACCGCCGAATTTCCGCCGTCCGCAAACAACGCCGTACCCGTTACAAAACTGCCCATCGGGCTGACGAGGAACAAAATCGCGGCGGCGATTTCTTCGGGTCGGGCGATGCGTTTGACCGCATGCAACCCTTCCGCCCATGCCCGCTGCTGCGGGTCGGTAGTCATCATTTCCGTATCCGTACCGCCGGGAAGCAGGGCATTGGCGCGGATACCTTGGGCGGCATAATCGGCGGTGATGCCTTTTGCCAGAGCAGCAAGTGCGGCTTTGGCACAGCCGTAGGCGGTTTTGTTCGGCAGGGCACAACTGGTGCCGACAAAGCTGGATGTGAACACAATCGATCCACCGCCGCGTGCGAGCATAGCGGGAATTTGGCTGCGCGCGCCCAGAAAGGCAGCGGTTAGGTTACCGTCCAACGTATCGCGCCATTCGTCGGGCGAGATGTCGGCCAAAGGTTTGTATGCACTGATAATGCCTGCATTGTTGACGGCAATATCTAGGCCACCGAACTCTCGTTCTGCCGCGCGGACGACGGCTTCGTGCGTTTCAGGCAGCGCCGCGTCGCCTGCCACGGCAACAGCCCGTCCGCCGCGCGAGCGAATCAGGGCTGCGGTTTCCTCCAGTTTGTCGGCACGGCGGGCGCATAAGACAACGTTTGCGCCGTGCTCCGCCAACAGCAGTGCAACCGCGCGACCGATACCCGACGACGCGCCGATAACGGCGGCGGTTTTATTGTTCAAATTCAATAAGCTTGACATAACGTTCCTTACATATGCGGTTAAAGACGATGCAAGTTTAAGGAAGCCGCGATATAAAGACGACCCGATTATTGATGAATTTCAGACAGACAAACAATCTTTCCATCAATAATCGGGTCGTTTCTTGTCGACTTTCAGGCTATCCTATCCCATACAACGACAGGATAATTTATGAACTTAAATCAAACCCGCCAATTCCTCCGTATTGCCCGCGCCATCGAATACCTTTACGACCATGCCGCCGAGCAGCCCGATTTGGCTCAGGTGGCGGCAGTGGTTCATGTCAGCCCCGAACATTTGCAGCGTGAATTTTCCGCATGGGCGGGCATCAGCCCGAAAAAAATGCTGCAACACATCAGCATCAACCGCGCCAAGGCCGCCCTGAAAAATAGCGAAAGCGTGGCGGAAGCGGCGCACAGCGGCGGACTGAGCGGCACGGGGCGGCTGCACGACTTATTTGTCGGCATCGAAAAAATGACCCCGGGTGAATACAAAAACGGCGGAGCAGGCCTACAAATCAATTACAGCCTGATTCCCGGCCCCTTCGGCGACCTGTTGGCAGCAGCAACAGACAAAGGCATCTGCTTCATGCGTTTTTCAGACGACCCCTCCGCTGCCCTGGACGAATTGCGCACCGAGTATCCGAACGCCTGCCTCATCGGGCAGGAAACCGCATTCCACCGCCAGGTCGCTGACATCTTCCGCACCCGGCACGGCCGCGTTACCCTGCACATCAAAGGCACACCCTTCCAGCTCAAAGTGTGGCAGGCCTTGCTCGATATTCCCGCAGGCAGCCTGCAAAGCTACGGCACGGTGGCGCAGCGCATAGGCTCACCCAACGCCGCGCGAGCCGTTGGGACGGCCATCGGGCAGAATCCCGTTGCATTACTCATCCCCTGCCACCGCGTCATCCGCGAAAGCGGCATCATCGGCGGCTACCGCTGGCAACGCGGGCGAAAAATCGCCATTTTGGCGCAAGAATTGGGAGACACTGATGACGCTTGACCTCTTCCCAAAAACCGCCAACCCGCACGTCAACCTTCTGCCCTACGACGGCATCGTCAGCGATTTCGGACGGATTTTCACCGCCGCCGAAGCCGACCGTTATTTTGAAATTTTGCAGCGCGATATTCCCTGGCGGCACGACGAAGCCGTGATATACGGCAAGCACATCATCACCGCCCGCGAAGTCGCGTGGTACGGCGACACGTCCTACAACTACGGTTATTCCGGCGCAAACCGCATCGCCCTGCCGTGGAGCGGCGTCTTGCCCGAGCTCAAAAACCGCGTGGAAGCCGCCATCACCGACATCTGCCCCACCCGCTTCAACTCCTGCCTGCTCAACCGCTACAACAACGGCAACGAAGGCATGGCGTGGCACAGCGACGAAGGGCAAGGGCTAGTCAAAGACAGTGCCATCGCCTCCCTCAGCCTCGGCGCAACGCGCAAATTTGCCTTCAAACACAAAGAAAGCAAGGAAAAACGCGAAATGTGGCTGGAACACGGACAGCTCATTTTGATGCACGGCGAAACGCAGAAACACTGGCTGCACACCATCCTGAAAAGCACCCGCATCCAAAAGCCGCGGATTAATCTGACGTTTCGGGTGATGAAAGGATAAAAAGGGGCTGCTTTTTTCCATTTCAGACAGCCCCCGAAAGTCGTCTGAAAAACTGCTTGAAAATGTAAAACAGAAAAGCCGTAGGTCGTCTGAAACGTTTTTCAGACGACCTACCGCACCCACATCATTCCCGTACACTCGCAATAGGGAGCCATCCATGTCCCAACAAACCCCGACATCCCCCGCCCCGCGCGACTGGCTGCTGCTTATCTGCGGCAGCACCTACAAATTCACGCTGACCGGTTTTTATCTGGTCGCGCTGGTCGCTATTTTGAAAAACCACGGTTACAGCCTGAACCAATTGAGCTGGATACATTTAATCGGCGGTATCGAAGCGGCAAAAGTGTTGTTTGCCACGCTGATGGAGCGGCGGCCGGCGGGGCGGTTCGGGCGGTTTCGCGGCTGGCTGCTGGCGGCGACGCTGGGGCTTTCGGCGGTGTTCGGGCTGATGGCCTGCACCGACATAACGCAGAACTTCCCGCTGCTTTTGATCTGCTGCGTACTGCTCTCGGCGATGTCGGCGGTGTACGGCTGCGCGATGCTGGGCTTGTCGTGCATCGTCCTGCCGCACCGCGAACGCGGTTTCGGCGGCGTGATTCAGACGATGGCGGCGCGCGGTGGCAAGATGATCGGCGGCGCGCTGGTGTTGTGGCTGTATCAGGAATATGGACAGACGGCAGCGGCGGGCTTTATGCTGGCGTTCAGCCTGCTGATGTTGCTGCAACTCTTGTGCTACCGCGAGCCGGAAAGTCCGACGGCGCAAGGCGGTTTGACGGCGTTGGCGACGCGGCTGGTCTCCTTTTGGCGGCAGCCTGAAACGGGCTGGCGGTGGCTGGTTTTGCTGTTTGCCGTTGCCGCGCCGTATGCGTTTGCTGCGGCGACTTTTGTGCCCAAGCTGGCGGATCTGGACTTCACCCCGAAGGAGACGGGCGGGATTCTGGCGGTGGGTATTCCTGTTGCCTGCCTGATTGTGACGCCGCTGTCGGGCTGGTTTTCGCGCAATTATCCGCGCCGCAAACTCGTTTTCCTGCTCTACGCGCTGCAACTGCCGCTTTTGGCATCCATGACCGCCATCGACGCGCTCGCCCGCGTCCACCCTTGGCTGCCGCCCGCGCAAATCATCGCCCTGAGCCTGAGCTACACGCTGCTGCTGCCAGTGATACTGGCGTTGGTGATGGACAAATCCGACCGCGCCACCGCCGCACTCGACAGCAGCCTGCAATTTTCCGTGGTTCTGCTCGGCAGTTACGCGGCCGGTTTCGCCGCCCTGCGGCTGGCAAAGTCGGTCGGCTATGCCGATGCGTACTGGGCGGCGGTGGGCCTTGCCGTATTGGCGGGCGGGCTGCTGTATGCATGCAAAAGCCTGTTTGATTCAGACGAGCTGTCATGAAAGCCCTGTACCTTCGTATTTGAAGTGCAACGGTTTCCCGAATAAAAACAGAACACATCATCTACAACCCTTCTGAGCGATCCCCACTTTCAGACGACGTTTCCTTTTAAATCGACATAGAACTTTTCAGCGGTTGCATTGCCTATTATGTTTTACCGTTCAAAATGACAGACCATTTCAAAAGGAACATATTAATGTCAGAAACTGTTACCTACGATCCCTCCCGCTACGGTGCCAAAGCCGCATACACGACTTATGAAGCCGACCAGGGTACACTCTCAGCAGGTGCAACAGTCAAAAAAGCCGCTTCCATACACTCCACTGCCCACGAAGCCAGCAAACAGTCTTACGTTGACCTGCCGGTCAATGCCGCCGTTTCGTTTACAGCAAAGGCGGATGCGGATGCCGCCACCCTCCGCTATACCGTTCCCGACGGGGCAACCGGCAAAGTTGAAATCCAAGTAAACGGCAAACCCGTAGCTAACCTTGATTTATCATCAAAACACAACTGGCAGTATTTGGAAAATTATGAGCACCACAAAGGCGAAGACATCAAAATCCACGATACGCTTGCTGCCGACCGTGTCGCCCGCTTCCAGTTCGACGAAGCGGGTACGCTGTTGAAAAATACATCCATCCAAAGCGGCGACACCGTGACCATCGTCAACAAATCAGGCAACACCCCGGTCGGTATCGACTTCGTTGAATTGGAAAAAGCCCCTGCCGCGATCAAACAGCCTGCAAACAGCGTCAGCATTACCGATTTCGGCGCAAAAGCAAACGACGGAATCGATGATTCGAAAGCCCTGACGGAGGCAATCGAATCGGCAAAAACCTCCGGAAAATCCGTTTACATTCCCGAAGGGCAGTTTGATTTCGACCACCAGCTCCACATCTATGCCCCTAAAGGAATCAGCATCGGCGGTGCCGGCAGGTGGCATACCAAACTGCATTTCACGAGCGAGGAACCGCCCGTTTTTGAAAACGGCACAGTGAAAAAAGGCGGCGGCATCGTGTTTGAACACGGCAGCAACAATATTGATTTCGGCAATCTGTCGATGGATTCAAATTTAGCATCCCGTTTCCACCAACAAGCCAACTACAAAGGCATTTCCGGCACTTTGGGCAAAGGCTCGTCCATCCACGACATCGCCATTGAGCATTTTGAAGTAGGCATCTGGACCGGCGATTACGCCAAAGTGGACAATGAACACCCACTGCACTACACAGACGGACTGACCGTCTCCAACGCCCTCATCCGGAACAATCTCGCAGACGGCATTAATTTTGCGCAGGGAACCAGCCATTCGACCGTCATCAATTCCAACATCCGAGGCAATGGCGACGACGGTCTGGCGACATGGTCGAGCATTGCAGACCAAACAGAATCCAAAGTAGCCGAAAACAACCGTTTCCTAAACAACACCGTTGAACTCGGCTGGCGCGCGGCAGGTATCGGCATCTTCGGCGGCGCCGGACATGAAGTAGCCGGCAACCTGATTCGCGACAATGCCGCATGGTCGGGCATACGCCTCAACACCGTTTTCCAAGGACACAATTTTGATCTGAACAAAAAAGGTATTTCGGTTCGGGACAATCTGTTAATCGGCAATGGCACCCGAACCGACACATACGGACGCGAAAAAGGTTCTATCGACTTTGAAGAAGAGCATGGCGCAATCAAAAACGTCAAAGTCGAAAACAACATCATCGCCGACAACCTGTCCGATACAGCCATTACTCAGACATTGCCGATTTCAAACGGCAAAGGCATCGCCCTATCCGGCAACAACATCATCGGAAATGCGGCGGTTTCTGCCCCGTCCGCCGTTGATCAACCGGAAAAAGTTACCTCCATTACCCGTCAGGAACTCAGCAATATTCCCGATCAAAATTACTATTACGCCAACGAAGCCGCCGGCTTCAAATCCGTCAGCGTGACCTATATTACAGGCACGGCAGGCAACGACAGCATCAAAGGCACAGACGGCATAGACCATATTGACGGCAAAAGCGGCGATGACAGCATTTATGCCGGCGGCGGCAACGATACCGTATTCGTCAGCGGTGGAACCAACTTCATCAGTGGCGGCGATGGCGACGATATCGTCCGAGGCGACGACGGCAGAGATACCGTCAATGGAGATTCGGGAAACGATGTGATTTTCGGCAACGGCGGAGACGACCATCTCAATGGCGGGGCGGGCAATGATACGTTGTTCGGCGGCGAAAACAACGATGTCTTTTATGGCGAGTCGGGCAAAGACGTACTGTATGGCGGCTCCGGCGACGACCTACTGTTTGGCGGCTTGGATGACGATATCCTGTATGGCGGCGCAGGGAATGATACCTATGTCTTCTGCTTCGGAGAGGGACACGACACCATTTCCGACAATCACGGCAACAACGCCCTCCAATTCGGACAAGGCATCGCCGTCAAAGATTTGCATATCAATGCAAGCACCAACGCAAGCGGGGCAATCGATTGGGAAATCACCATTGCCAACTCAGGCGGCAAAATCACCATCGACAACCAATATCTCAAAGGCAGCAACACTGCTTCTGTCGGAGAATTCCGATTGGACGAAGGGACATTTACCGTAGAAACCCTGCTGGACAAACTGTCGGCAAGCGGTCAAACCGGCAGGTTTGAAACGGTCAACAGCGGGGTCGGCAGCTTTAGCTACACCGCCGATACGGAAAACGTACAGCACTACGATGCCGTAACGCAACCGACAATTTTATAGCGGCCTGATGGAAATTTAGGAGGCGTGTGGTTTGATCCTGAATTCCACACCCTCGCAGGATATCAGGCTGATGTAACTGTATGCCGAAGTCAGGCTGAAATGTTCACGCTGTCCGCACAAACAAGAGGTCGTCTGAACCGGTTTTCAGACGACCTCTCTCAATTTTTGGCACAAAATATCTTTTTTTACACATTTTAATTTAAATCATTTCTCAAATCATAGCCATTTAAAAAATTCACGCCAAAAGCTTATCGTTCTACGCACCATCCATGCGTTATTTTCCGCCGCGTCCGCCATCCAGTATTATCCCCGACTACGCTTTGTTACAATTCAGCCAATTTTATTTCTCAACATATCCCGCTATGAGTCATTCATCCTCTTGGTCTTCCAAAATCGGTTTCGTCCTTGCCGCGGCAGGCTCTGCCATCGGTTTGGGTGCGATTTGGAAATTCCCTTATACCGCCGGTACGAACGGCGGGGCAATTTTTGTCCTTCTGTTTGTCATCTTCACGATTATCGTGGCGTTGCCGGTACAGCTTGCCGAGTTTTATATCGGGCGCACAGGCGGTAAAAACGCCATCGATTCGTTCAAAACCCTGCGTCCCGGCTCGCTTTGGCCTTGGGTCGGCAGGATCGGTGTGGCTGCGTGCTTCATTTTATTGTCGTTTTACAGCGTAGTCGGCGGCTGGGTTTTGAATTATGTCGTACACAGCTTCACCGGCGAAATTGCCCCGAACGTTGATTTTGGCGCCCTATTCGAAAAAACAATTTCCAATCCGACAAGTTCGATTCTTTATCAAGGGCTGTTCATGCTGATTACCATTTGGGTAGTCAAAGGCGGAATCTCTGACGGCATTGAAAAAGCAAACCGCTATCTGATGCCTGCTTTGTTTATTTTGTTTATCGTTTTGGCAATCCGCTCGCTGACCTTGCCCGGCGCAATGGAAGGCGTCAGTTTTTTATTGAAACCGGATTGGTCGAAAATCAAATCGGAAACGATGCTGACCGCGCTGGGTCAGGCTTTCTTTGCGTTGAGTATCGGTGTATCGGCAATGATCACCTACGCATCGTATTTGGGTAAAGATCAGGATATGTTCCGCTCGGGCAATATCATTATGTGGATGAACCTGTTGGTATCGCTGCTGGCAGGCCTGGTCATCTTTCCGGCGGTATTCGCATTGGGCGCCACGCCCAGCCAAGGTCCCGGTCTGATTTTCGTGGTCTTGCCTGCCGTATTCATGAAAATTCCGTCCGGCAACTATCTGTTTGCCGTGTTCATGATGTTGGTTGTCTTTGCCACGCTGACTTCAGCGTTTTCCATGCTGGAAACCGTCATTGCGGCAACCATCCGCCAAGATGAACGCAAACGCAGCCGGCACACTTGGGCCATCGGCATTGCCATCTTTATTGTCGGCATCCCTTCTGCCCTATCCTTCGGCGTATGGAGCGATGTGCTTATTTTCAATAAATCTATTTTTGATTTATGGGACTACATTATTACTGCCATCATTATGCCGCTATGCGCATTAAGCATCTCTATCTTTACCGGCTGGATTCAAGACAGGCAATCCGTTTTGACCCATGCCGGCATGGGCAGTACCGTACCGAAAACGCTTCTATATCTATGGCTGGGCGCGTTGCGCTACATCGCTCCGATTGCCATTATCGTGGTCTTCATCAATTCTCTTCAAATCATTTGATTTGCCACTATAGTGGATTAAATTTAAATCAGGACAAGGCGACGAAGCCGCAGACAGTACAGATAGTACGGAACCGATTCACTTGGTGCTTCAGCACCTTAGAGAACCGTTCTCTTTGAGCTAAGACGAAGCAACGCCGTACTGGTTTAAAGTTAATCCACTATATTTTCGACAAATAAAAAAGGACGGAATGCAAACCCGTCCTTTTTATGTTTCATCACCTTATCCCTCATCCTCAAACAAAAACCCGCTTTGCGCCTCCACACCGACTTCTGGCGCTGCCATGGCATCGAGCTGGCGGTTGCGGATTTTGGTTTTCCTCATACCGAGAAGACGCATGACCTGATGCTTTTGATCATCGGTCATTTTTTGCCAATAAAGCCTTTCTTCACGGCTGCGCAGACAGCCTTTGCAATAGCCTTTGGCATTGGCTTCACAGACGCCGATACAGGGGCTGGGGATGGGAAAAAAATCAGGTTGTTCCATATTTTTAAAGCGTTTGAGACAAAAGACCGGACAAACCAAAATTGCAGACTGCTTTCGCTTCCGTCTGAACACGATCAGTGCATCCGGCAGGATTCCTACCAATATCCAAGTGAGTTGGTCATTTCAATAAGTTTATATCTGCCACCCTAGGCATAAAAACCCTAAGAGAAACCATAAATATATCGCAGAAGAAATCAGCATCTTCCCTATCCTCAGATTTTTCCAATACAACCCAAGTGAAAGCACCGCAAAAATCAAAGGAAGTCCAATATAAATATAATATTTCAGCCGACCTAATTCACTGAATACGTTTATAGCAGAGTAGAGACCGACAAATCCACCTAACCAAAAAATAATTATTGTCGGACCTAAGAGACCGGCCGTTATTAAATGAGGGAAGAGTAAGATTTTTATCCATTCTTTATGTTTAATGTTCATTTTATATCCTGATACTGCGATGGTATCGTGTCGCTTCAAATAGAGGGGGAGCCATGTTTTATAGTGGATTAAAATTGCAATGATACGGCGTTGCCAACGCCCTTATGTACTACCCGTACACGGCGGGCGTTGCCGCCTTGTCTCATTTTTATTTTAATCCACTATACTAAATAACTAAAATTCCTCTATATTTTGATTTTCAGACGACCTATGCCCTACCCCAACCGTCTGGATTTTATGACTCAAGCAGTTTACGCAAAGACTGATTGTTGTATTTGATATCGGCAATCATTCGGTCGTATTGGTGCATTCTACGGAGCGAGCGGGTAATCAGATAAACCGAGAAAACAATCAAGCTGATGTTCATCAGGCTGACCAACGCAAGCAAAGGCCAGACATCGACAACTTCATACCATTTCGATGTCGCAATCAGCGCGCTGAAAATAGACAACGGCAGCGCAAAAACAGCAATACCCGTGCGCATGACAGCAAGCGCCGTGCGTTTTTCAGCAAGGAGAAGCTGCACTTGATTGATGCTGAGGATATCGTTTTGCTGTTCGGTAATCATAGGGCGCATCTAGAACAAATTGACTTGAATCACGGCAAACCGGCAAATATGGTTTGATGTTACCCGAAAGTCTTGAAAATAAAAACAAAGGTCGTCTGAAAATTTTCAGACGACCTTTGTTATTCCTCTTTACACCGTTTGCGAATATTGGGCTTTGGTTTCCCTATGACGCAGGTGGTAGTCGAACACCATGGCGATGTTGCGTATCAGGAAGCGGCCTTTGGGGGTAACGGTCATCCCGTGCGGTTTCAGGCGGACGAGTCCGAGGGAGGCGAGTTGTTCCAAGTCGGCAAGTTCGTCTTTGAAATAGCGGTCGAACGGGATACCGAACACGCTTTCGTAGATTCGGTAATCCAAGGCGAAGCGGCACATCAAATCTTGGATGATATTGCGGCGCAAAAGGTCGTCCTGATTGAGCTGGTAGCCGCGCATGATGGGCAGGTGTCCGGCATCGAGGGCAGCATAGTAGGCATCGATGTCGCGTTCGTTTTGGGAGTAGGTGCTGCCGATCTTGCCGATGGAGGATACGCCGATGGCAACCAAATCGCAGTCCGCGTAGGTCGAGTAGCCTTGGAAGTTGCGCTGGAGGAAGCCTTCTTTGAGGGCGATGGAAAGTTCGTCATCGGGTTTGGCGAAATGGTCCATACCGATGAAGACGTAACCGCGTTCGGTCAGGGTTTGAACGCAGTATTGCAGCATATCGAGTTTTTCTTCGCTGCCGGGAACGGCTTCGGTATCGATGCGGCGTTGCGGCTTGAAGATATGCGGCAGGTGGGCGTAGTGATAAAGGGCAAGGCGGTCGGGATCGAGCGACAAGACAGTGTCGATGGTGGTTTTAATGCTTTCGGCGGTTTGGTGCGGCAGACCGTAAATCAAATCGACGCTGACGGATTTGAATCCGGCTTCGCGGGCGGCATCGATGACTTCTTTGGTTTCGTCGTAGCTTTGGATGCGGTTGACTGCTGCCTGCACTTTGGGGTCAAAGTCCTGAATACCGACGCTCATGCGGTTGAAGCCGAGCTTGCCGAGCATGAGGACGGTTTCGCGGCTGACTTTGCGCGGGTCGATTTCGATGGAGTATTCGCCGCCGGGGATAAGTTGGAAATGTTTGCGTATCATGCGGAATACGCGTTCGATTTGGTCGTCGCTCAGAAAGGTCGGCGTACCGCCGCCGAAGTGCAGTTGCGCGAGCTGATGCCGTCCGCCCAGATGCGGGGCGAGCAGCTCCATTTCTTTTTCAAGGTATTCGATGTAGGCATCGGCGCGGCTTTTGTCTTTGGTGATGATTTTATTGCAGCCGCAGTAGTAACAAATGGTGTTGCAGAAGGGGATGTGGATATAAAGCGAAAGGGGCTTGTTCAAAGCCCCCATACCGCGCTGATTCAAGGCATTGATATATTCGGCTTCGCGAAATCCGTCATGGAATCGGTCGGCTGTCGGGTAGGAAGTGTAGCGCGGACCGCTGGAAGGAAGGCTGGCGATGAGTTCGCGGTCGAACTCAGGCTTGTCATTGTTTCTATTGTGATTATTTTGTATCGGTATTACTTTCATGGCGTGTGCGTGATTAGAGTAATGATGTTAGGCAATTTTCGGATAGTTTGGTAGAATGCCACAGTATGATAAACCTGTCTTGATATGTGTCAATAACTTACGTAATCATGACAGGATAAAAACCTTAATTTTAAGGGTGTTTTATGACCACACACAATGCTATGCATCAGATGAAAACCCTGTGTTCTTCCTGTTCGCTGCGTGAACTCTGCCTGCCTGTCGGGCTTTTGCCCAATGAGTTTGCACAATTGGACGCGGTCATCCGACAGAGCCGCCGCTTGAAGAAGGGTGAATATCTGTTCCGCACCGGTGAGCCTTTCGCGTCGCTGTTTGCCATCCGTGCCGGTTTTTTCAAAACCACGGTTGCCAGCCAGGACGGTCGCGATCAGGTTACCGGCTTTTTTATGTCCGGCGAACTCATCGGCATGGACGGCATTTGCTCCCATGTCCACAGCTGCGACGCGGTGGCTTTGGAAGACAGCGAAGTGTGTGAGCTGCCCTTCACCCACATCGAAGAGCTGGGACACAACATCCCCAGCCTGAGAAGTCATTTTTTCAGATTGATGAGCCGCGAAATCGTGCGCGACCAAGGCGTGATGCTGCTTTTAGGCAATATGCGCGCCGAAGAACGTCTGGCGGCGTTTTTGCTTAACCTGTCCCAACGCCTTTACTCGCGCGGATTTGCCGCCAACGATTTCATTCTGCGGATGTCGCGCGAAGAAATCGGCAGCTATTTGGGGCTGAAACTCGAAACCGTCAGCCGCACGCTCTCCAAATTCCACCACGAAGGCTTAATTTCGGTCGAACACAAACACATCAAAATCCTCGACTCGCAAGCCCTCAAAAAAATGGTGTCCGGCTGTTCGCACGCCATCTGATGGATACCGAGACTATTTTCAAACAGAATCCAAGGTCGTCTGAAAAATTTTCAGACGACCTTCTTCATAAAAACCAATTATGAAACACAAGAAAAAACTCATTACCTTGACCGCTGCCTGCGCCCTGCTCACCTACTGGCTCTATCCCGACCAACATCCCGTTTACCCCGCAAGCGACCATTACGACCCGAAAACGCAAACCTTCTTCAACCCCGAACCGCAGCAGAAACCGACCGGCCTGACCGGCGCATTTTGGAAGATCCTGACCGACCCGCAGGCAACGCGCCCGCCCAAACCTCTGCCTACCGTCAAGCCCGATTGGCAAACCTTCCTCGCCGCACCCGAAGGGAAAAGCCGCTTCGTCTGGTTCGGACATTCCACCCTATTGATGCGGATCGGCGGGCAAACCGTCATTACCGATCCCGTTTTCGGCAATTCCGTCTCCCCCATCCCCATCACCATGAAACGCTTCCAGCCTGCGCCCGCAGAAATCGACGAACTGCCGCCTGTCGATGTCATCCTGATTTCACACAGCCACTATGATCACCTCGAAAAAGACAGCGTGCAGGCACTCAATTCAAAAGGTAGCAGCCACTTTGTCGTCTCACTCGGTATGGGCGTACTGCTGAAAAAATGGGGCGTGCCGCAAGAGCGCATTACCGAACTCGATTGGTGGCAAAGTACCGAACGCAACGGCATCCGCTACACCGCACTACCTGCCCGTCACGATTCATCCCGAACCCTGACCGACCACAACCAAGCCCTGTGGTCCAGCTTCGTCATCGAACACGGCGGCGAAAAATTCTATTTTCACGGCGACTCGGCACAAGGCAGCCATTTCGACAAAATCGCCGAAAAATTCAACGGGTTCGACATCGCATTCATCGAAAACGGGCAATACAGCGAACATTGGCCCAACAATCACCTCTTCCCCGAACAAACCGCCCGCTATGCCGCGCAGCTTGCCCCCAAACGCTTCATGCCCATCCACTGGGGCGCCTACGCCATGGCACTGCACGCTTGGAACGAACCCCTGCTTCAAAGCATCCCGCTGGCACGCAGCTTGGGTGTCAATCCGTTGACTCCGCTAATGGGACAAGTCTTTGATGCCAATACCGCCACGCAAGACTGGTTTGCCGAACCTTTACAATAAAGCTGCCTAAAGGTCGTCTGAAAACAAATACAGCAAGTTCCATCAAGTCATAAATATAGTGGATTAACTTTAAACCAGTACGGCGTTGCCTCGCCTTAGCTCAAAGAGAACGATTCTCTAAGGTGCTGAAGCACCAAGTGAATCGGTTCCGTACTATCTGTACTGTCTGCGGCTTCGTCGCCTTGTCCTGATTTAAAGTTAATCCACTATACCGACGAAGCAGAAGCTGTTTTCAGACGACCTTTTTTGAATTTACCTGTTGCAGCATTTCCAACATTTCTCTCCTTCTCCCGCTTATCCGTTTTGCAATATTCTGATAATAAAAAACTAATTTCCCCTCAGCCGAAAACCTTATTTTGCAACGCGCGGTTCGCGTATAAATCACTTGACCGATTACATCGTATTACGTAAAGTATGCGGCATTCTTTTGAATTGGTATTACCAATTTATTTGGTAATTACTCTCAGATTAAGGTTCGGTATCTCTCCCGCATCCGACATCATGATAAAAATTGATAAACAACGCCGATTTAAGGATTCACCATGGCACTATTCCTCAGCATTTTTCCCATCATCCTGCTGATTTGGCTGATGGTTAAGAAAAACAGTATGCCTTCCTATATTGCGCTGCCGATTACCGCCGCGCTGATTTACGCCATCAAGCTGTTTTATTTCAAAGACGACGCTATGCTGCTCAACGCAACCGCAGCGTCCGGCCTGGTTTCCACACTGACGCCAATTACCGTGATTTTCGGTGCGATCATGTTCAACCGTATGATGGAAACCACCGGCTGTATCGACATTATCCGCAAATGGCTGGCGACCATCAGCCCGAATCCTGTGGCGCAGCTGATGATTATCGGCTGGTCGTTCGCCTTTATGATTGAGGGTGCATCCGGCTTCGGTACACCTGCTGCGATTGCCGCCCCGATTCTGATGAGTCTGGGTTTCAACCCGTTGAAAGTGGCGATTTTTACGCTGGTTATGAATTCCGTGCCGGTATCTTTCGGCGCGGTCGGTACGCCGACTTGGTTCGGTTTTGCACCATTAAACCTGAGTGCCGAAAATATCCTTGCCATCGGCAGACAAACCGGCGTGATGCACTTCTTCGCAGGCTTCGTCATTCCCGTCATCGGCTTGAGCTTCATCGTGCCTTGGTCTGAAATCCGTAAAAACTTAGGCTTCATCGGTATCGCCGTTTTCTCTTGTACCATTCCTTATGTCGCCTTGGCGATGGTTAACGAAGAATTCCCATCACTCGTTGCCGGCGCAATCGGTCTGATGGTGTCTGTATTCGCCGCCAACCATGGCTGGGGTTTGAGCAAAGACCATCCGAAAGACCCGAATGCCGAAAAAGTACCTTTCGCCCAAGTCGCCAAAGCACTTGCCCCCCTGGGTATGCTTATCGGTATGCTGGTCGTTACCCGTATCAAACAGCTCGGCATCAAAGGCCTGCTGACCAGCAAAGAAGAATGGTTCAGCTTCCAACTGCCGTTTGATTTGAGCAAAATCACCGTCAGCGACTCTTTGACCATTACCTTCGGCAACATTTTCGGACAAGGCGTCAACGCGTCCTACCAAACCCTCTACGTTCCCGCATGGATTCCGTTTGTCTTTACCGTTTGGATTTGTATCCTGCTTTATAAAACCAAATTCAAAGACGCCTGGGCTTTCTACGCTGCAACGTTCAACCAAACCAAAAAACCGCTGCTTGCCTTGATGGGCGCGCTGATTATGGTTCAACTGATGATGGTTGGCGGCGACGACTCCATGGTGAAAATCATCGGTAAAGAGTTTGCCGCGATGGCAGGCGAACACTGGGTTTACTTCTCCCCTTACCTTGGCGCTATCGGTGCATTCTTCTCCGGTTCGAACACCGTATCCAACCTGACATTCGGCCCGATTCAGCAACAAATCGCTATTGATACCGGTCTGTCCGTTACCCTCATCCTCGCCCTGCAATCCGTCGGCGGCGCAATGGGCAACATGGTCTGCATCAACAACATCATCGCCGTATGTACCGTACTGGACGTGAAAAACGCCGAAGGTGCGATTATCAAGAAAACCGTCATTCCCATGGCAATTTACGGTGTGATTGCTGTCGCCATAGCAATTATTTTCTTCCCTCTAAGGTAAGAACCTTGTAACGCAAAAGGTCGTCTGAAAAATGTTCAGACGACCTTTTTTATGAAGCAAACAGTTAGTCAATACTCCCCTTCCCTACCATCATATAGTGGATTAACTTTAAATCAGGACAAGGCGACGAAGCCGCAGACAGTACAGATAGTACGGAACCGATTCACTTGGTGCTTCAGCACCTTAGAGAATCGTTCTCTTTGAGCTAAGGCGAGGCAACGCCGTAATGGTTTAAAGTTAATCCACTATAAAAAAAGCAGATAAAAAAACGGGCCGCCAAACGGCGACCCTAAGAAACTCTTGCAGCTGGGAGTAATAGCAAGAGATTACGACACTTTAACCTGGTTTATGCCGGAGAAACGACGCATCAGCTCTGGAATGGCTTCGGCATTTGAAGCAACAGTGATGCCCATTTTCCGCATTTGGTAGATAGTCTCGATGGTGCTTTCAGGCGCATAGCCGTGGCAGGCACCGAGATTGACAATAATATGAAGATTATCGCTGTACCAAGACAATTGCTTGGCCGTATTGGCGACAGTTTCTTCGATGGCCAATCCGCCAATAATGACAGTATCGGCTTTTTGTTCGTGCAGCCATTCCAACAGGCCTGTGCTGTTTGCCTCATTGGCTTCATGAAAACAAGCACCGTGAACATGTTTACCGCTTAATTCGAGCGCATGATCGTAATCTGCCGGAGAGGGCAAGCCTTGGAGCAAATGCGTTCCGCGACAACCTCCGGCGCATTGGCTGAAAAAACCGGACGGTCGACCAAACATGACACCGTTGCGATTGACGACGGTCGCACAAATGCTCTCCGGATCAATGCTCACATTCTCAATTAAAACCCTTTTATCTGCCAACGCTGCCTGGCGGTTAAGTTCATTAACCATATTTTCCGGACGCAACAAAAAATGGGTTGCATTAGCAGCCATACAGGTAAAGCGAAATTGCGGTTGGATGTCGATTGCAACGGTAGTCATAGGATATGGCTCTCTATATTTAATTCTGCAAACAGAATCAGGATTGCTCCGTTCAATCACTGACCAGACAAATGGTTTAATTTAACGATAATCGGTGTATTTATGATGAACGGTATAATATCAGGATAATCGTTGTATAGCTAGTAAATATTTTAAGATTTGTAACAATACTCGCAGTAAATATAATTTTTGTTGTATTTAAGGTTAACACTCTAATCAATTATCATTTTTAAGCGATTATTTTTATTCATTAATTTTTTATTAATTCCATGATTCCCCTGTATTTTCAAAATATGGGACACCATGAATAAAACTGTTGTTTAAAAGAAAAATATGCCTCTAGAAAGCGAAAAATTGTTGGCAATATCCCTATCGCAAGCTGATTTTTCTCCCCAATGGTAAAAATAAACGGTACAAAAACCTTGCCATACCAACCGCCACAGCCCCAAACAAATAAAACGTGCAACACAGTCCCTAGGAATTTCTAACAAAAAAAGGCTACCTGAAGATTCAGGTAGCCTTTTTTTTTGCGCAGCACCTTATTTCAACGTCGCCTTCGCCGCTTCCCGTTGCAAATGCCGCTGCATATAGCCGGCAAACGGTTCAGCGTTCGGCAGCACTTGGGCGCGGAACATGCCCCAGCTCAAGAGAGCGGTCAAGTATATATCGAGTGCGCTAAAATATTGTCCCACGGCGTATTCGCGGCCGTCGGACAGCAGGGTTTGCAGGGTATGCAGCGCGGTATCGAAATCGCCGTAGCCGAGGGAACGGCGCCATTCCTCGCTCTGCGGCACCTGACGCCAGCGGTCGAGAATAGCGTATTCGAGCTGAGAACCAAACGACAGCCAGCGGTAGTATTGCCCGCGCTCCGGAGTACCCGCAGCCGGGATCAGCCGTTTTTCGGGGAAAAGCTCGGCCAGATAGGTGAGAATGGCGGGCAATTCGGTAATCACTTGCCCAGCATGTTTGATAGCAGGTACTTTGCCCATCGGGTTGATGGCTAGATAGTCCGCCTCTTTGAGCTGCGGGTAATCCAGCACTACGTTGTCGTAATCCGCGCCGCATTCGGTCAGCATCCAGCGTACATTGGTGCCGCGTGAAGGATTTGCAGTATAGAGGGTGATTTTGCTCATGATGTTTCCTTGTCCAATTGTGGGTGAGGTGTTTGCAGGCTGTCTAAAACCCAGTCAGGATACCTCATGGCTGTGTCAGTTTCTGTCAGCAGCATGGTCTTGGTCAAACCGCATCGCACTAGCGGCTCAAATCAAACGCGCTCAAATCCAGCCCTTCATGCTGCCGCCAGCGTTGCAGCAGCAGGCGGTGCGGCATGGGATAGGCTGCGCCGGTTTGAATTTGCGCGATGCGGTCGCAACGAAAATGGCGGAATGCCTGCCGCAAGGTGCACCAAGCCGCCAGAAGCCGCACGTTGTCCCAATAGCCCAACGCCACCGGCCACACCGTGCGTCGGCTGGCCTGCCCTTGCACATCGGTGTAGCTGAAACTGAGTGTCTGCTCCTGCCGCAAAGCCTGCCGCACCTGCGCCAGAACGTGTTCTTCGTCGTGTCCGAACGTCGTCGCGCAGTTAATCGGATACACCGCATGGGCTTCTGCCTGCTCCGCCAAGCGCGCGGGCAGCACTGCGTGCACTTTACCCAACACCGAGCGTGCCGCCTCCGCCATTTCGCCATCAGCATGAGCCGCCGCCCAGCGCATGCCTAGCATCAGTGCTTCGAGCTCGTTTTCGCTGAACATCAGCGGCGGCAGGTTGCAATCCTGCTGCAACACAAAGCCCACGCCCGCTTCCCCGTTTATCACCGCGCCCTGATGGCGCAGCGTGTCGATGTCGCGGTATACCGAGCGCACGCTGATGCACAGCTCCTGCGCCAGCAGCCGCGCGCTTTTCGGATGGCGGCTGGTGCGCAAAAGCTGCAAGAGTTTGAGCAGGCGATCAGTACGGTTGGGCATGGTGGCTCTCCTTGATTTCCTGTGAGGAAGGGGGCAGTTTGTTTGATTTCTGAAATATGCGGATAACCGGGCAGCCTGATTGCCTACGCATTGCTGCATCAGGCATGGCCGTCATGGGAAGCGGAAGAGTAGCGGGTTCGGGCTTGAATGGGCAAGGGTTCCGATTCGATTTCGTTTACTACCAAGCGGTTAAGGAGTCATGGCAATTGCACGAAAGGTCGTCTGAAAATAGTTTTCAGACGACCTTTGCTTCAATCAAACTTGAATCAATGCCTAAAATGGCGAACGCCCGTTACCACCATGGCAATGCCGTGTTCATCCGCCGCATCGAAGACTTCCTGATCGCGCATCGAACCTGCGGGGTGGATGATGGCTTTGATGCCTTGTTCGGCAATCACGTCCACGCCGTCGCGGAAGGGGAAGAATGCGTCCGAAGCAGCACACGCGCCGTTTAAGTCTAGGCCTGCGTCCTGCGCTTTGCGGGCGGCGATGCGGGTGCTGTCCACGCGGCTCATTTGGCCTGCGCCGATGCCGTAGGTTTGACCGCCTTTGCCGAACACGATGGCGTTGGATTTGACATATTTGGCGACGTTCCAGACGAACAGCAAATCGTTCCATTCCTGCTCGGTCGGTTGGCGTTTGGAGACAACTTTCAAATCGGCGCGGCTGATGCGGTGGATGTCGGGCGTTTGTACCAGCAGCCCGCCGCCGACGCGTTTGAGTTCGAAGCGGTTCGCACCTGCTTCTAGAGGCACTTCCAATACGCGCACGTTTTTCTTGGCGGCGGCGATTTCGAGGGCTTCGGCGGTAAATTTCGGCGCCATCAAGACTTCCATAAATTGGTTGTCGGTAATCTGTTTCACGGTTTCGCCGTCCACTTCGCGGTTGAAGGCGATGATGCCGCCGAACGCGCTGGTGGTGTCAGTGGCGTAGGCGAGTTTGTAGGCGGTCAATGTATCGGCTGCAACGGCGACGCCGCACGGATTGGCGTGTTTCACAATCACGCAGGCGGGCGCATCGAAGGATTTGACGGCTTCCCAGGCAGCATCGGCATCGGCGATGTTGTTGTACGACAATTCCTTACCTTGCAGTTGTTTGTAGGCGGCGAGGCTGCCTGCGGCGGGATAAATATCGCGATAGAACGCGGCGCGTTGGTGTGGGTTTTCGCCATAGCGCATGTCTTGCACTTTAATCCAGCTTTGGTTGAACTGGCTGGGAAATTCGCCGATTTGGGGCGTGCCGCTCAAGACGTCGTCTGAAAGCGAGGTTAAGTAGTTAGAAATCATGCCGTCGTATTGGGCGGTGTGGCTGAACGCTTTGCGCGACAGGTTGAAGCGGGTTTTGTCGCTCAACGCGCCGCCGTTGGCTTCCATTTCGGCGGCAATGGCGGGGAAGTCGGCGGTGTCGGTAACGATGGCAACGTGTTTCCAGTTTTTCGCGGCGGAGCGCACCATGGTCGGGCCGCCGATGTCGATGTTTTCAATCGCATCTTCCAGCGTACAGTTTGGCTTGGCGATGGTGGCGGCGAAGGGGTAAAGGTTGACGCACACGAGGTCGATGTTGCCGATGCCGTGCTCTTCCATCTTGGCGACGTGTTCGCCCAAATCGCGCCGCCCCAAAATACCGCCGTGGATTTTCGGATGCAGCGTTTTCACGCGGCCGTCGAGCATTTCGGGGAAACCGGTGTAGTCGGCGACTTCAATCACAGGAACGCCCGCATCGGCAAGCAGCTTCGCCGTGCCGCCGGTAGAGAGGATTTCGACACCGAGTTTGTGCAGGGTTTGGGCAAATTCGACTGCGCCTGTCTTGTCGGACAGGCTGATCAGGGCGCGTTTGATGGAAGGCATGGGGATTCCTTTTTTTGAAGGTTTAATCGATACACGCTGCTAGCGCAAAAATGAAACAAAATTTGATGAGATGTTTAGCTCCGATGGCGTTCTCTTGGGCAATTCAATAAATTTATACCTTGCGGCAAGCAATATCTTGTCTATCACCCTGCATACGGACGCTTAGGCTGTCATTCCCGATTTTTTTAACCTGCATTTGCAATTTATCTGATTTACCAATGCCGTTTCTCATCTGGGCAAACATTTCCTTATCCACTTCACGCCACGGAATGGTGCGAATTTTAGCTGTGCTATGTTGTCTTTGAACATCGGTGGTTTTAATGTTCAAACCAATTTTTCCTCCGTTCACCGTCCAAGTACCGTCTGCAAACACCCGATAAGCTAGGGTTTCATCATCAGGTGAAGGAAAATTCGCATCCACAATCGCACTTACTTTTTGCTCACTGTCAAAAGTAAACGTCCTCAGGGTTCCATTATAATCAACGCACTGCCATTTACCGAGCAGTTGCACTTCTTGAACAACAACAGGTTTTGCCAACACAGGCGCAGCAGCAAAGGCAGCAAGAAAAAAAATCAGGTGTTTTTTTTGCATAACAGTTTCTTTCTATAAAATCGGGAGTGAATAAGCTACTTTCTTAGTTTTCCAACTGCCTTATGCAAGTTTGAAGACACTGGCGGTCAGTTTGACAGAATACGTCTTCAATCTTGGCAAAACATTATGGGATGAATTTTCAGGGCGGTATTATCCCCTAGTTTCGGGTTTTTGGCAGCAGTTTTCTGGAAATATTGTTGACAATTTTTCTAGAAAAAAGGTCGTCTGAATTGATTTTCAGACGACCTTTCTGCCGTTCCCTTCCGTCATTATTGCCTGCATAAGGCTAACGATTCAGATATGCCCGTCCTGCGGCTGACAGCTCGGACAAAACCCGCGCCGACGGTTTTCAGACGACCCTTTTCCCCACCCTGCTTATTCAAACCCCATTTTCCTTGCCGTTGCCACTGCGCCCGCCATCGTGATGCACAAAGGCATCAGCAGGGCGGCGGGGGCGTAGGTGAGTTCGAGGATGAAGACTATGGCGGTCAGGGGCATTTTGAGGGAAACGCCGAGAAAAGCCGCCGCGCCGATAACGGCGGCACTTTCAGACGACATGGCGGGGAAGAAGGTGTTCCACGCGGCTGCGGCGGCGAAGGCGATGGTGCTGCCGAGCATCATGGACGGGGTAATCAGCCCGCCGTATGCGCCTGCGGCGAGTGCGAGCAGGACGACGAACCATTTGACGGCGGTCATTTCCAAGCTGTACCGCCAGTCGGTCATGCCGCCAAACGTAAGCTGGTTGCCCGCCTTGCCGTTGCCCAGTATTTCGGGAAACCAAACGGAAACGATGCCGATAAGGGCGAATAAGGCAATCGCCAAAGGAATGATTTTCGGGTCGTTGCGCTTTAAGAAGGGAAATTTTTTGGCACTGCGCTGAAACCATACCGCCGTTGCGCCCAAAACGGGACCGATGGCGGCGGCAAACCACAGCAGCGGGATGTTCACATCGAGATGGGCGGGATGGTATTGCTGCACGTCGCCCAAGCCGATGCGGGCGACGGCGGTGGCGGTGACGGAAGTCAGCAATGCGGCGGCCACTGCCTGCTGCGTCCAAATGCCCAACATGGCTTCGAGGATGAAGAGCGTGGAGGCGAGCGGGACGTTATAGACCGCCGCCAAACCTGCACCCGACGCGCAGGCGAGCAGCAGGCGCATTTCGTCTTCGTCCAAACCCAAACGCCTGCCGCCGACGGATGCAAACGCGGCGGTCATTTCACGCGGGGCGACTTCGCGTCCGAGCGGGGAACCGAGTCCGACGGTGATGATTTGCAGCAGCGCATGGGAAACGGTGGTCAAAAACGGCAGCCCCTGCAAGGGCTGCTTCAAGGCTGCCTTGATTTCGATTTGCGGCCTGCCGAAACGTTTGAGCGACCACCAGCCGAACCCTACCGCGACGCCGCACAAAATCAATACGAGGACGCGGCGTTCAGACGACGTTTGAACCACGCCTTCCCGAAAGGAAACATGCCCGCCGCCTGTGCCGTAACCGTAAGCCGTGTGCTGGATAAAGTGCATAAGCTCCGTCAAAGCAATGCCGACCATGCCGCCGACGATGCCGGTGAGGATGAGGGCTATCCAAAGTTTGTGCGTATGTTTCATGGGGATTTTGTTTTTGAGACAGGGTTCGGCGGTTCGTTAAAAAATCAAACGGCCTCAATGTTTAATATTGAGCGGATAGCTTTTCGGCGCAACGTGTGTCTTGCCGTTGTAAGGAATCGCATATTTCTGATTTTTATAACGTTTTTTGCCATCCACCCCCTGCACCGTTGCGCTTAATGCCCAAACGCCTGAGACTGAAGGACGGCTTTTGTCCAAGGTAATTTTCGCATCGATGCTGGCATAGCTGTTTTCACAATCGCGTTTTTCCCGCCCTTTGTATTCATCACAATTGCCATAATGTGCGCCATTATCTCTACCGTTGATAATGAAGCTTTTACGGACACGGTTGCTATTATCGGTAAACAGAAAATTTTCTCCGGTCGTCGTTTCGCCCTGACCCGTATAGCCTGATTCGACAGTGTAGCCCCAGTTTTGCTCTCCCATTTGGACAAACCGCCAATCCTTATTCTCCGGCACATCCCCCCATGCGCCGATTTCATCGCTTCCATGTTGTTTGATTGCCCACTTTCCGTCTGTTTTTTCCAAAACAAACAATTCCGCCAGACCCGAAGAAGCATGCGCGTCCCGTTTGACTTTGAGCTTCATATCGTAGGCAAAACCCGTGTACAACACATAGCGCGTAGGCGTACTGTTGCGGGTAACGGTATGGTCGGCAACGGGTTTCATGCAATACATGACGTCGGACATCTGATTACTGTCTTTCGGCAGCTTGGCAAGCTGGCAGTTTTCAGCGGTAAGCGGATGGTTGTAATACCGGGCAATCACTGCTTGGACGGCAGCTTTGTCGTTATTGGGCGTAGCCGATGCCAAAACGGGGCAGGCGGCAAGCAGCAGGGCAATCATATATTTCATCGAAAATCTCCTGATATTTTTAAAACCACATTAAAACAAGATACTCGCGTACCTTCTCAGGTCGTCTGAAAACCCGATTCACACGTTTTCAGACGACCCCTTACGCATTCTTTCCTCTGTTCGACAGCCATCCTGCGACAAACGTCGCGGCGATGACGATGAACACGCCCAAAGCGGACACGGCGGACAAATGTTCGCCCAGAATCCATACCGCCATGATGACGCCGACGACAGGTTCGAGCGAAATCAAGAGGCCGGAGACATTGGCAGGGACTTTGTTCATGCCCTTGTTCCATAAGAGATAGGCAAGCCAACTGCATCCCACCCCCAAATACAAAACCGACAGCACGCCGCCCCACGACCAGTGGACTTCATAGCTCTGAGCCAACACCAGTGAAAACGGCAGGCACAACACCGCCGCCGCCGCCATGGAAGCAGAAGTAAATGCGGGCGCACCGATGCGGGCAATCATCTGCTGGCTCGGCCGTATCACGCCGGCGAAACCGAATCCCGCAAGCAGAATCAGCAAACAGCCGAACCAATCGACCGCGCCGCCCTCTTCCGCACCGCCCAGCACCATCATCCCGATGCCGGCAAACGCCGCCGCCCCGCAAATCCAGTGGTAAATCTTGGCTTTATCGTTAAAAACGAAATGACCGACAAACACCACCAGCAAGGGTTCCAGCCCGACCATGGTAATCGCGCTGGCGGCGGACGTGTATTTCAAGCCGATAAACTGAAGCAGCAACACCACGACGTAGTTGATAAAGGCGATACACAACAATGGCTTCCACTCGCGGCGCGGAATCTTGCTGAAATGGCGACAACAGGAAGGCAGCACCATCAACGCGGCAATCAACAGCCGCGCCTCGACCATCAGCGCGGCATCAAGCATCTCGTAAGTATATTTGGCGGCGATAAACGAGCTGCCCCAAATCAATAAGGAGAGTATTTGGTAAATCATGGCTCAAGTCGTCGGATAAAAGGATGCACTGATGAAAGGCAGGACATCACGCCCCACCCTGCCCCGATTCGGTCAACGAATCCAAAAAGGCAAAGAGTTTCGCGTTCATCTGCGTAAAATCGAAACGCTCGATTTCATCGGGATGCTGCACATAAGCCTGCGTCCTACTTTGCGCCGCCAAGTTTTCGCGCCCGTCGGCGGCAATCAAGAGGCCGACGGCGGCGCGGTCGAATTCCAAATGCGCCTGAAACGCATAATGCTTGGGTGAGAAGCGGATAATCTGGCGCGGACAGCCTTTGCTCGCCGCCAATACTGCCGCCTCATCCGTCAGTCCGGGCATATCCCCGTGCCAATGCCCCGCAAGGAAAGACGCGTCCAACAAGGCGGTATGCGGGTCGTTCAAACCTTCCTGCGTCAACTCGACCGGATACACGCCGATTTCGCGGTGCGGGCTACGCCCGTGCCGTGCACCGTAGGCGACGGACAAAAGCTGCGCGCCCAAGCACACGCCGACAATGTACTTATCCGCCGCCACCGCCTGACGTATCAGGCGCAGCTCGGCTTCAGGGTCATAATACGGAAAAGCCTGCCTGTCTTCATCGGGCGACTGCGGTCCGCCCATGACAATCAGAAAATCGATACCGTCCGCGTTTTCGGGCAACGCTTCCGACTCATAAACCTTAGTCGACGCCGTACGATGCCCGCGCGACCGCGCCCAATCCCAATACGCGCCCGGCACTTCAAAATCCTCGTGTAGGACGAAATGGACGTTCAACGTTTTCCCCCGCGTACCGCCGTCATGGCGAAGTTCCTGCTTCATCAGTTTTCTCCCTTTGCAACAAGACCGATATTTACAGCAAACCGTGCTGCAACAGTTTCTTACGCAGCGTATTGCGGTTCAACCCCAAAATCACCGCCGCTTTGGACTGATTGCCGCCGCATTGTTCCATCACGCACACAAGCATCGGCTTTTCCACTTGGTGCAACACCATATCGTACACACCGCAAGGCTCCGTACCGTTCAAGTCTTTGAAATACTGTTGCAAATTCTGTTCAACGCATTGCGCAATATCGGGGATGGGTTGTTTCATAACATATCCTCCTTCGTTGTTTTTAAAGATGACAGGTCGTCTGAAACGGGGTTCAGACGACGTTTGTTGAGTTTGAATTAAATAGATTGTTTTTTATTTCGATAAAACTGTGTTTTCAGACGACCTGATATTGCCGCCATTTCCGGATAAGAATCATCCTGTTGGCCCGACAACCCAAGCTACCCGCTGATAACCTTAATCCCCAGCAAAGCCAACGCCCCGCCGCAAAATCGGTCTATCAATGACCGAAACGCTGAAAACGTTTGCTCACGGCAGGGGCGGACAACATCAGCGCGACAAGGCTGAACCAAACGAACAGCATCAGCGCCATCCACACGCCGTAAACCCCCATCTGCCACATCGGCGTATCCGGCGACAACACGACGGTAAACAGCGACAGCATATACACGACCGCCTTCGGGTTCAGCACATTGCACAACACCCCGCGCCATATCGTTTTCCGTGTCGGTTCATCCGCCATATGGTCCTTACGGATTTCGACCGTCCCGCCCGCAGCTTTCGCTGTGCAAACCTTTATAGCCGATATACAGCAGATACAAGCCGCCGCCAATTTTGACCGCAGTTAGAAGCGGGGCGGACTGAGCCACCAGCGTGACCAAGCCGAGTACGGAATAAATAATGTGGATACCGAATCCCAACGCAATGCCCAGCGCGGTCAACATTCCGGCAGCCCGCCCCCGGCTCAACGCCTGCTGCGAAACGAGTACAAAATCAGGGCCGGGCGACATGCACGCCAAAAAATGTACGCCGGTGATGATCCAAAAGCCATGCCAAAAAGTCATACTGAAGCCCTTTGTATTAAAGAGGGGGTTGTAGAAAGGCGCATCAGCCTTTAAGAATGAATGAAGATTAACCATCAAGCCTTCACCATGCCGGATTACAGTCCACGCAACCTACTCCCCCAAGCAGGTAATCTTGCCAACCTTTTCTCCGTCCGGTTCGATTTCTGCTACATGATCTCCATATTTATCATCCCAAAAGAAACGCCCGTTTTTCTCATACCAAGGTTCGCCCAGTACATACCAAGCCTTGTCCAAACTGTCACCGGGGCGGATGGTTTCGCATGTCGCTCTACTCTTAAACGCACTCAACATACACGCATCATGTTGACGACAATCGGGATTCATGCACCTGCCCTTGTCGTCATTCCAATTGCGATCCATTAATTTACAAGCTATCAGATTGTAGTCATAAGCATAAAACCCGTATCCTGTCAGCAACAGCGCGGCTATACCGAAGCGTTTGAGACGTGGCGTCAATTTCATATTTACTTCCCAAAAATAAAAAGGTCGTCTGAAACGCCCTACCCTTCACGATATGCACACACCCAGCGGTCGGTTTTCTCTGAAAGTGCCTCAAGATAGGCAGCAAGGGTATCGTATTGTGCCGCTGCGCTGTCCAAGCGGTTGATGTCCCGGCGTGTCTGCTCGCCGTCGGGCATTTCGTCGATGTACCAGCCTATGTGTTTGCGGGCGATGCGCACGCCGGCGACTTCGCCATAAAACGCGTGCATGGCGCGGACGTGGTTCAAAATGGTGGCGTTGCACTCTACCAAGCTCAAGGCAGGCGGCAAAACGCCGTATTCGGCGTAATGTTTCAAATCGCGGAAGAGCCACGGCCTGCCTTGTGCGCCGCGCCCTATCATGATACCGTCGGCGGCGGTTTGTTTGAGGACGGCGGCGGCTTTTTGCGGCGAAGTGATGTCGCCGTTGACCCAGACGGGGATGTTCAGACGACCTTTGGTCTCGGCAATCAGATCATAAGCCGCTTCGCCTTTGTACATTTGCGTGCGTGTGCGTCCGTGGACGGCAAGGGCGGCGATGCCGCAATCTTCGGCGATACGGGCGATGGCAGGTAGGTTCTTGTGGTCGTCGTGCCAGCCCAAACGGGTTTTAAGGGTAACGGGAACGTCCACCGCGCGGACGACGGCTTCGAGAATGGCAGCAACCAGCGGCTCGTTTTGCATCAGCGCGCTGCCGGCTTGAACATTGCAGACTTTTTTGGCGGGACAGCCCATGTTGATGTCGATAACCTGCGTCCCAAGGCTGACGTTGTAACGCGCGGCATCCGCCATCTGCTGCGGATCGCTGCCGGCAATCTGGACGGCAACAATGCCGCCCTCATCGGCAAAATCGCTGCGGCGCAGGGTCTTTCTGGTATTTCTAAGCGTCGGGTCGCTGGTCAGCATTTCGCACACTGCCCAACCCGCGCCAAAATCTCGGCAAAGTCGGCGGAACGGTTTGTCCGTAATGCCCGCCATCGGGGCGAGTGCAATGGGATTGTCGATAATGTAGCCGCCGATGCGCATGGTCAAACCGCCGTATGGAAAGGGCTGCCATTGTACAATTTTTAAGCAGGGTTTCCAATGGGATTTACTTTGACGGATAGGAAAAAAGGTCGTCTGAAAAAGTTCAGACGACCTTTGTTTTCCATTTACCTTGCTATTTTACTAAGTCGGCTATACCTGCCAAAATCAATGCGGTAAAGATAGAGACTGAACTCCCTATCATCAGAGAAAATAAGTCAATCAAACCCGACAACGCGCCCGTAAGAAGCAAAGCCAAAACAATCCATGTTCCATAAGGTTCGATTTGACGAAACTTCATAGACCATTTTGCATTGAGGAAAGAGTCAAGAATGACACCACCATCGAGCGGCAAAATCGGAAGCAGGTTAATGACGATCAAAACTATATTAATTGTCATACCAAACTGGGTCATGATCATTAATGGGTCAACATACGCCTCTGGGACCGCGCCACCTAAAAACGAGAGCATCGCCCAGAAATACACCAGAATCAGATTGGTTACTGGACCGGCAACGGCAATCCATCTCCGCGCGCTGCGCACATTCTTAAAATTGCGGGCATTAATCGGTATGGGGCGTACCCAGCCGTAAACAAACGGTGTTAACGCCAGGCTCAACGCAGGTACGATGATTGTTCCTATCAAATCGATATGCGCCATCGGATTTAATGTCAACCGTCCGAATTGTAATGCGGTGGGGTCGCCACAGCGATATGCAACATAACCGCGTGCAATCTCACGCATGACCAAGGAAAGCATCACCGGTGGGATAGCAAGCAGCACATAACTGAAATCAAAGTTTCCAAACATAGTTTTCCTTAAAAAGGTCGTCTGAAAAACTCAGACGAAATGCACCAAGGGCGCATCGTAGGTAAACACTGTCAAATTTGCAATAAGCAGGCCGCTCGAGAATCTCGGCGGCCTGTCGGCAGATGATTATTCTTCAGTTGCTGAATGTTCTTCAGTATTTTCTTCGGAATCAGTTTCTGCCTCTGGGTCATAACCCGATGGCAACAATAATCTAGATATGATAGGTACTGTCAACTCTTTTATGTCGATGACTTTTTCGCTTGCAGGCTTAAACTTGAATACGGGTTTGCCGTAATTGTGGTAAATACTTTCCATAACGATGTTCAACGCCTGAGTGTTGCTTTTGCTGTTGACCTGCGTATAAATACGCGTTGCCAACAATCTGCCTTTTCCATTCAGATAGTAGTCATAATAGAGAGGCATGCCGACCATCTTTTCAAAGCCGGAGTGCATTGAGAGGCCTTTCTCTTTTGTACTGTCTATAAACTCGCCAAAGAATTTTTCAACTTTCTCGTAGCCTTCAGCCGTAGAGCCTTCCTCCGGTTTTTTCTTCAGAGCATCAAATTCTTTTTTGAATTCTTTAGCGAAAGCGTTGATAAAGAGCGGGTCATATTCGTCTTTATGGGTGTAATGGATGCGGTATTTTGCTTTGTTTTGCTTACCGAATTCATCCATATTTTCAAGGCGGTATGCCTCAGCAGGAGCAGCTTTGCTGGCTTCAATATAGGCTTTGAATGCCGCCTTTGCGGCATGACGCAAAGGAATGCCTTTGACCATCTCTTCATCTTTAAGCTGTATGCTGATAGGTTGCTCTTCAGCCAAACGCTTACGGATCTCTTCGCTCGTAAAGATGCTCATAATCATCGAACTGAGCAATGGCTGGTCAATAGTCAGACTGAGATTTTCACCATCAATCAGCATGGGAGATTGGATATTCAATTGCTCATTGCGATGGTTAATGGAAATAGCGGGAATCCATTCGGCTTTTTTGGCAGGCAGGTCAATGGCTATATGCGATTTCAAACGCACACCTTCCAAATAACGTCCGACAACCGGATATTCTTGCCACTTATCGATCATTTCAGGGAACCATTTATCATTGTCGGTGTCCAGCAAGGCTTCTTTCAGCTTGGTCTGATCTTCTTCCGAAAGTTCGATTCCGTCTTCGTTCAATTCTTTGACTTGTTTGTCAAGTTCGGCTTGATCCTTCTTTGTTTCTTCCAAACGGGCTTTTTTCTCGCTTTCCGGCGCTACCCCTGCTTCGGCAGTAGAAGTATGAAACTTCACTTCGCTATCAATGTTATAGCTGTAATCATCCGTATAGACGCGATCAAGGGAAATTGCCATCATTTCATGGGCAGATTTGTTTTCAAGGCTGCTGCATGCGCTCAAACCAAATGCCGCCGCCAATACTAGACAAAACGTCTTTTTCATTTACTGTTCCTTAAAAAAACAATCCAATGGGAATGTAAATGACTTTTAACACAAATAATTTAATGTGACAACATCATTGTATTGTTCGGTTTCTAAAAACGCTGAAAGGTCGTCTGAAACGGCAATTTACCGTTTCAGACGACCTTTTAAACACCATTACAAAATGCCGTTATGGTAAGTCTGATCATCAATCATGGTCGGATATTTCGGGTGGTTGGCATAAACAGTATCGTGGATTGCTTCAACTTTGTTATGCACATGACCCAATACATCAGAAAGCGCGATGTCCTTACCGGTTGTATTCACATCTTTCAATTGGTCGCCATTATGGGTATTGCTGCCGGCAAAGGTATCGACATCTGCCTCATGCTTCAACCAAGTCGCATACAGTTTGCCTTTGATGTCGGTATGCAGGGTATTGTTGGCAACATTCAACGTGGCTTTTCCTACGCCGTCACCGGTACTGTTGACATCCACAATGGCATCGTTCAGTTTGCCGTGGAGGGACAACGTATTGTTGGTCACGTTGTACTCTTTGGCATTGGTACGCATATAGGCGAATTCACGATAACCGGCCGACTCTTCGCGAACGGTAATATTGTTGTTGTTTAACGTTATCGAACCATGCAGGGGGACATCCGAGCGGTGTTCTTCAAAATAGAACGGCACGGCTCCCGGTGCAATTTTTCCGATATTGGCAGTATTGTCGCTGATATTGATGGTGCCCGTACCGATACCGTCGTGTTTGCTGACATGATCATATGTGTTGTTAATCACTGCCATCAGGTATTTGGTGGACTCACCGTCGATTTTGTTGTCGGTAATATTCAGCGTGTAATCCATTTTGTTTTCATGGTTACGGAATTCGATGCCATAAGTTTGGATGTGGTTTTGGTACACTGCCAAATTTTTAATGGTATTGCCGCTGATGTCGTAATAACCTTTATCCGCCGTATGCAAATCGCGCAATTGGGTATTGGTTTGCACTTGGATGCCGGAATACATGTGGTAATACCTACCTAAATCATCATCCATATAAAGACGGAAATTCGGGTCTTGCGTAATAACGTTGTCTTTAATTTTCACGTTATCCATGGAAAATTGGCGGTTGTAGGCAGCGATACCATACAGACGGTCGCCGTTTAAGACGTTGTTTTCGATAACGATACCGGTGCCATCATGTACATCCAAACCTTTACGGTAGTTATGGTCGGTTGTATTGTTGCGGAAAGTAATGCCGTAGTTGTAGCTGCCTGCCATGGCAGTCATGCCATAACCTGTACCGCCATCAGCCTCGTGACCGTTCCACTCCAATCTATTGCCTTCGCCGACAAAGTTCTTTTGATATCCGACCATCGCGCCGGCAACACGGTTGTGGTGCAGATAGGAGTCGACAATACGGTTGTTCTCACCCAAAGGCAGATGGTCATATTGTTCGTTGATCTCACCGCTTTGGACGCGTGCTTTGTAAGTTTGGCTCTTACCTGCTTCCCGAACCAATGCATCAGTCGATGTAAACATCACACCGGCACGGTTGACTCCGGATACCTCGACTTTGCTGATTAAAGTATGGTCGGCATCGTTGACCAAAATGCCGCTGACTTTTCCGAAGTAGCTCAAGCCCTTCCGGTAAAAGTCCGGATTGGTATATTTAACAGAAAGATTCGCAATCGTTTTATGGCTTTGTCCATCCACCAAAATACCGGCAAATGCGCGAATATCATCGTGATTGGTATTGGGGTTGAACACACCGACCTGCGCTTTATCAAAGGTGATCAGCGTTTTGCCCATGCCCGAACCAAAAATACCTTTAGCCCCTGAATTATTGCCATTGATGACAATTTGATCGGAAATATAGTAAGTACCGTCCATGAACAGCATGGCTTTTTCTTTGTGTGCCGCAGTCAATGCCGCTTTGATGGCTGCCAAGCTGTCTTTTTTCCCGGTCGGATCTGCGCCAAAATCATTGACGTCGATGTATCTGCCAAATTCTTTCGATTGATGAACGGTGTAGTTGGAAACCTCCCCTTCTTTTACTTCATCTACTTCATCTTGATGATTGGCTTGATGTTCGGCCTGCCTAGCAGTATGGGCTTCATTGGATTTTGAAGTATTGTGTCGAGTCCGTTTCTTTATTGTCACCAGCCTGATTATCTTCATGTTTGTGGGAAACCGTTACCGCTGGTGCTGAATGCGCCACTTTACCGTTGGTTTGATGATGGTGTGCAACATCATTTTCAGTATGTTGCGCTTTCTCGGCAGCCTGTTTTTCAGCCAGGATTGCTTTGGTTTTAGCGGCAATTTCCGCTTGTTTGGCTGCATGTGCGGCTTTTGATTTTTCTAACGCTTCAGCCTGTCTTGCTGCCGATGCTGCTTTGGCTTTTTCCAAGGCTTCGGCTTGACGTACTGCAGCAGCGGCTTTTGCCTTTTCCATAGCTTCTGCATGTCTTGCAGCGGCGGCGGCAACAGCTGCCTGTCTAGCAGCTTGGTATTTTGCCATAACCTGCTCTTTGGCTGCTTGAGCTTCTGCCTGTTTGCGTGCAACAACATCAGCACGGAGAACCTGAGACATGATGGCCATTTCTTTGCTGGTTAATTTACTGCGGTCGGCAACCGGCGCCGGTTTGGTATTTTTTGAAGTATTGACTGCGGCAGTATCGGCAGAGGGCGTATGTTGCAGACCAAAAATTTTATCCTGTCCCCTCAATTGTTTAGGGAGGGCTGCTGCCAGATTCAGACCGCCAAAAGAATGGTCGTAAATCAATTTGTTCAATGCAGAAGGAGCATGGCCGGCATGCTCTTGGCTTGCGGCTACTGCATGATTAGATTGAGAAGTTTGACTTTTAGTGTGAACTCTTGTTTGTCCGAGATTGAAGAAAGAGTACGTGGTTTTAGTTGACATAATATATTTTCCCTAGTTTAAAAGCCGCAGACTTGCGTCTGAGGCAACGAAAGCAATGCTTTCCTACCCTTTTTCAGCGATTTTTATATGTCGTTCGAATGATTTGAAATCATTTCCATCGTCATTTAAATAGCTGTAACGATTATTACTCATTCTAAAACCTCAAAACCTGACGCTCTTTTTTTAATCCTTCCGCCTTTTAAACATAAAACCGCACTTAAATATCCCTATAACATTCAGACGACTTTTCATGATCTTGTAAAAGTCATTCCAAAGCTCTCTCTTTGGAACAGTCATCTTGTGATGTCACATTAATATATTAAACACTGCTTTACATTAAAAAACGAAAACCTAAGTCTATCAGAGTTCTAGAGTATCTATTTAGTTCACTGCGATGTCGATTTAAGTCCCTTTTTTCGACATTTCTCAGCAATCAAATATACCAAACGAGTAATGAAATGATTCTAGCATATTTAATTGGTATAATTACATTTTCATAACTTAGCAAATATTAAAATTTTTTAATTATTTGAAAAATAGAAAAATTTTTTATTTTTTAGTTCAAATAGTGACTGTTTTTCACAACAACACACCAAACATCGGGATATTTTTTTACAAATGGCACGACAAAATCTGTTTACAAAATAAAAAGGTCGTCTGAAAAGAAATTTTCTTTCAGACGACCTTTGGATCTGTTCTATTAATACGAAATCAAATCAGCACACTTCAACCAACCAGCCATGTTTGTCTTCCGCCAAACCGTATTGGATGTCGGTCAAGGCTTTGCGCAAAGCGTAGCCGCGTTCTTGGCTCTTCACTTCGATTTCTTTGCCGTCGATGACAAAAGAGGTTACGGGCGAGATGACGGCGGCGGTGCCGGTCAGAATCGCTTCCGCGCCCTCTTCGACTGCGGCTTTGAGTTCGTCCACGGTGAAATTGCGTTCGCTGACGGTGTAGTCCAAGTCTTTGGCGACGGTCAGCACAGAATCGCGGGTAACGCCGTGGAGGAATTCGTCGGTCAACGGTTTGGTGATGATTTCGTTGCCTTTAATCAGGATAAAGTTGGACGCGCCGGTTTCCTGTACGTCGCCGTTCGGGCAGAACAGGACTTGATTTGCACCATGTTCGGCTTTTGCCTTCAGTACCCAAGGCATGGCGGAGGCGTAGTTGCCGCCGCATTTGACGCGACCCATGTGCGGTGCGCAGCGGATGTGCTCGGTTTCAACCAAAATTTTCACGGGCGAACCGGCTTTGAAATAGTCGCCAACCGGAGACGCGAGGATATAGAGTAGCGCAGTTTCGGACGGCGAACCGGCTTTGCCGATAACGGGGTCGGTACCGATGAGCGTCGGGCGCAGATACAGCGCGGCAGGCGCATCGGGAATTTCGTCGGCGGCGCGTTTGACCAATTCGATCAGGGCATTCAGATAGGCTTCGGTTTCGGGGCGCGGCAGGTGCAAAATGTCTGCGCTTTGCTGCATACGGGCGATGTTTGCCGTCGGGCGGAACAAGACGATTTTGCCGTTTGCCTGACGGAAGGCTTTTAAGCCTTCAAAGCATTCGCTGCCGTAATGCAGGGCGTGCGCGCCGGGCGCGAGGGTGAGGTCTGAGGAAGTTTGCCATTCGGTCGGCTGCCATTTGCCGTCCTTGTGGGCGATAACGGGCATTTGGGCGTGGAAGACGCTGCCGAACACGGCGGGTACGGGTCTGCTCATGGTGATTGCCTTTCTTATTCTGTTTGGTTCTGTTTAGATATTAAAAGTTGAAAGATACGCCTGTACGGATGGTTTTGACAAGTCCGAATACTTGTTTCGCAAACAGCTTTCGCCCAAGCCCTTGCCTGATAACGAAATACGGAAAACCATCCATTCCGATACGCATACGAATTGTCAGCAATCATGCCTACCGTGTACTACATATATATAATGAAGCCTAAGGTCGTCTGAAAACTGCCGCACATCCTATCCGAAACAATCCAAATCGTTTAAACTAAGCCGCATCTGCGGCAAACGGGTTCGGAAACGGAATCCCTATCGACCGCCCTACTGAATTTTCAGACGACCTTTTCAAAACTTTCCGACAGGCATACCGCCGGAGACATCCATGAAACTGATTTACACCATTATCAAAGTCATCATTTTATTATTGTTTTTACTGCTCGCCGTCATCAATACCGACAGCGTCGCCTTCCACTACCTGCCCGGTCAGAAAGCCGATTTACCGCTGATTGTCGTCCTCTTCGGTGCGTTTGTCATCGGCATCGTGTTCGGCATGTTCGCCCTGTTCGGCAGACTTTTGGCGCTGCGCAGCGAAAACAACCGCCTGCGTGCCGAAGTCAAAAAACACGCGCATTTGAGCGAAAAAGACCTTGCCGCCCCCGTACCGCAGCAACCCGCACCGCAAACGACTGCCCCTGCCAAACAACCCGTACAAACGCCCAAGCCTTAAAAAAGGAATCACATGGACAACGAATTGTGGGTCATCCTCCTGCCCATTACCCTTTTGCCCGTCTTCTTCGCCATGGGCTGGTTTGCCGCCCGTATCGACATGAAAACTGTGTTGAAACAGGCGAAAAGCGTGCCTGCCGGCTTTTACAAAAGTCTGGACGCATTGGTTGACCGCAACAGCGGCCGTGCCGCCCGCGAACTGGCGGAAGTCATCGACCAGCAGCCGCAGTCTTACGACCTCAACCTGACTTTGGGCAAACTCTACCGTCAGCGCGGCGAAAACGACAAAGCCATCAATATGCACCAAGCCCTGCTCGACTCGCCCGATACCGTCAACGAAAAACGCGCGCGGGTGCTGTTCGAACTCGCGCAAAACTACCAAAGCGCAGGCTTGGTTGACCGCGCCGAACAAATCTTCATCGGCTTGCAGGAAGGCAACATGGCGCGCGAAGCCCGTCAGCACCTGCTCAGCATCTACCAGCAAGACCGCGACTGGGAAAAAGCCATTGAAACCGCGCAACTCCTCAGCCACGACGAGCAGACCTACCAATTTGAAATTGCACAGTTTTATTGCGAACTTGCCCAAACCGCGCTGTTCAAATCCAATCTTGACGCCGCCCGTTACAACGTCCAAAAAGCCTTGGACGCCAACAAAAAATGCGCCCGCGCCAACATGATTTTGGGCGACATCGAAACCAAACAGGGCAATTTCCCCGCCGCTGTCGAGGCATACGGCGCCATCGAGCAGCAAAACCATGCCTACCTGAGCATGGTTGGCGAAAAACTCTACGAAGCCTACGCCGCCCAAGGCAAACAGGAAGAAGGGCTGAACCGGCTCATCGGTTACATGCAGACCTTCCCCGATTTAGACCTCATCAACGTCATCTACGAAAAAGCCCTGCTGCTCAAAGGCGAAAGCGAAGCCGCCCAACTTGCCATCGACCTCGTGCGTCAAAAACCCGACCTCAACGGCGTATACCGCCTGCTCGGTTTGAAAATCAGCGACATGAATCCCGCATGGAAAGCCGACGCCGACATGATGCGTTCCGTCATCGGCCGCCAACTCCAACGCAGCGTCATGTACCGCTGCCGCAACTGCCACTTCAAATCCCAAGTCTTCTTCTGGCACTGCCCCGCCTGCAACAAATGGGAAACCTTCACACCCAATAAAATCGAAGTGTGAAGCAAACCAACAAAAAGGTCGTCTGAAAAGTTTCAGACGACCTTTTATCTATTCCACACCCTACACCGCTACGGCGGCCTTGATGTGCGGATGCGGGTCGTAACCTTCCAACTCGAAATCTTCAAACTTGAATGCAAACAAGTCTTTGACTTCCGGATTGATTTTCATCACCGGCAGCGTGCGGGTGTCGCGGCTCAATTGCAGTTTTGCCTGTTCGAAATGGTTGCTGTACAGATGCGCATCACCCAAGGTATGGATAAATTCGCCCGCCTCCAACCCGCAGACTTGGGCAATCATCATGGTCAACAGCGCGTAACTGGCAATGTTGAACGGTACACCGAGGAAAATGTCCGCGCTGCGTTGGTAAAGCTGGCAGGACAATTTACCGTTGGCAACGTAAAACTGAAACAGCGCATGGCAAGGCGGCAATGCCATTTCATCCACCAGCGCGGGATTCCATGCCGACACAATCAGGCGGCGGGAATCGGGGTTTTTCTTGATTTGCTCCACGACGTTGGCAATTTGGTCGATATGGCGGCCGTCGGGTGCAGGCCAACTGCGCCATTGGTAGCCGTACACAGGCCCCAAGTCGCCATTTTCGTCCGCCCATTCGTCCCAAATGGAAACATTGTTATCTTTCAAATATTTGATGTTGGTATCGCCTTTGAGAAACCAAAGCAGCTCATGGATAATCGAGCGCAGGTGCAGCTTTTTGGTGGTCAGCAGCGGGAAGCCTTGACTCAAATCGAAGCGCATTTGATAGCCGAACACCGAACGAGTGCCTGTACCGGTACGGTCGGATTTATCGGTACCGTTTTCGAGAACATGGCGCATTAAATCGAGGTAGGCTTTCATTGGTGTCCTTTAAGAGTGTGTGTTGTTGGAGATGATTTGGGGCGTATTGTATAGCAATTTGTCGATTAACAGCATAATCAAGGTCGTCTGAAAACTGGAAACTAGATTCAGACGACCTTGGCATTATCCGTTATGGATTGTCCTGAAACACGTTTTTCTATCTGAAACAAAATTCGTTTTTTAAGGTGTTATTTTCTTTCCTAATCCTGTTTTCCAAGGGTAATTTTCGTAAAATTGTTGACAATATTGACCGTTTTCACATGAAAATTTGCGTTGAATCGAATTTTTTACACTCTCTCGTTTCAAATTTCTAGTTTAATTACTTAGAATATATAGCCAATTTATTTTAAAATGATGGAATTTTCAAAAATATTTTTATATTTTATTGGTTATATATACCAAATAATAAAATTCTCAAAAAAATAATGTCAACAATTTTCATCAAAACTGCTTGGCAGGCAAAAAAATTAGGTTTATATTACTTTCCACAAATTCATCATCCTTTCCAATCTAATCCACAGGGAGCATAAAATGACCGATTTGAACGCCTTGTTTGCCAACCTCAAACAACGTAACCCCAATCAAGAGCCGTTTCACCAAGCGGTTGAAGAAGTATTCATGAGCTTGGGCCCGTTTTTGGCAAAAAACCCGAAATACACCCAACAAAACCTACTTGAACGCATCGTCGAACCTGAGCGCGTCATTATGTTCCGCGTCACTTGGGTGGACGACAAAGGACAAGTCCAAGTCAACCGCGGTTACCGCATTCAAATGAGCTCCGCCATCGGTCCTTACAAAGGCGGCTTGCGCTTCCACCCGACCGTCGATTTGGGCGTATTGAAATTCCTCGCCTTTGAACAAGTGTTCAAAAACGCCTTGACCACCCTGCCTATGGGCGGCGGCAAAGGCGGCTCCGACTTCGATCCCAAAGGCAAATCCGACGCCGAAGTGATGCGTTTCTGCCAAGCCTTTATGAACGAACTCTACCGCCACATCGGCCCGAACACCGACGTACCTGCGGGCGACATCGGCGTAGGCGGCCGCGAAATCGGTTTCCTCTTCGGACAATACAAAAAAATCCGCAACGAATTTGCCTCCGTCCTGACCGGCAAAGGCCTCGAATGGGGTGGCAGCCTCATCCGTCCTGAAGCGACCGGCTACGGTACCGTGTACTTCGCCCAATCCATGCTGCAAACACGCGGCGACTCGATTGAAGGCAAACGCGTGCTGATTTCCGGCTCCGGCAACGTTGCCCAATACGCCGCCGAAAAAGCCATCCAGCTGGGCGCGAAAGTGCTGACCGTTTCCGACTCCAACGGCTTCGTCCTCTTCCCCGACAGCGGCATGACCGAAGACCAACTCGCCGCGCTTATCGAGCTGAAAGAAGTCCGTCGCGAACGTGTTTCCACCTATGCCAAAGAGCAAGGTTTGAAATACTTTGAAAACCAAAAACCGTGGGGCGTTGCCGCCGAAGTCGCCCTGCCCTGCGCGACCCAAAACGAATTGGACGAAGAAGCCGCCAAAACCCTGCTGGCAAACGGCTGCTACGTCGTTGCCGAAGGTGCGAACATGCCTTCTACTTTGGGCGCGGTCGATCAGTTCGTCAAAGCGGGCATCCTGTATGCACCGGGCAAAGCCTCCAACGCCGGCGGCGTGGCAACTTCAGGCTTAGAAATGAGCCAAAACGCCGTCCGTCTGGCTTGGAGCCGCGAAGAAGTCGACCAACGCTTGTTCGACATCATGCAAAGCATCCACGAATCCTGCCTGAAATACGGCACTGAAAACGGAAAAACCAACTACGTCAACGGTGCGAACATCGCCGGTTTCGTCAAAGTCGCCGATGCGATGCTGGCGCAAGGTATCGTATAAGCCTGTATTGTCCTGACTTTAGGATGTGGAAAGGTCGTCTGAAAACCTTAATTCAAGGTTTTCAGACGACCTTTTTTACTGTTCGGAACTGCTTATAGCGGATTCAAAGGCAGACACACAATAAAGCGCACCTTAATGTGATTTCAAACCTGCCTCGTTTTTTATAGTGGATTAAATTTAAATCAGGACAAGGCGAGGCAACGCCGTACTGGTTTAAAGTTAATCCACTATAAACGGACAAAAGGTCGTCTGAAAAAGCCCAATTCAGCTTTTCAGACGACCTTCTTTCATACTTTCTAAACCAAACGCCTTTAAAACGCTTCGCCGACTTTCACGCCGCCGGCGGTGTCTTTAGGCGTGGCAAGTTGCGCGGTCATGGCTTGTGCGGCTTGGAAATCGAGCGTTTGCATCACGGCTTGGGCGGCTTCCTTGCCCAATGTGTTCGCCATGTATTGCCAGCGGCTTGCCAAATCGGGATTGACGGGGATTTGGAAGCCGTCGCGCAGTTCGTCCACGAGGTCGGGACGGTTGCAGACGAGGACGATGTCGCAGCCTGCTGTAAAGGAAGCGTTTGCACGTTCTTTGATGCCGCCCGCTGCGCCTGCGCCTTCCATAGTGAGGTCGTCTGAAAAGATAACGCCTTTAAATCCGATGTCTTGGCGCAGGATTTGTTTGAGCCATTTTTCGGAGAAACCGGCGGGCTTGCCGTCAATTTGCGGATAAACGACGTGGGCGGGCATGACCGCCGCCATGCCTGCGCCGCTTAGGGCGCGGAACGGAATCATGTCGGCGGCTTCGAGTTCGGCAAGGCTGCGCGTGTCTTCGGGTTGCACCAAATGGCTGTCGCCCTCGACGAATCCGTGTCCGGGGAAATGTTTGCCGCAGGATTTCATGCCGCCTCGGTTCAGACCTTTTTGCAGGGCAAGGGCGAGCTGGGTTACGGTGTCGGCGTTGCGGTGGAAACTGCGGTTGCCGATGACGGGGCATGTTCCCCAGTCGAGGTCGAGGACGGGCGTGAAGGAGAGGTCTATGCCGCAGGCGGTCAGCTCCGTCGCCAATACCCAGCCGACCTGCTCGGCTTTTTCTTTGGCGGCGGCTTCACCTTCGGTGTCCCAAATCTGTCCTAAAGTGTTCATGGCGGGCAGTCGGGTGAAGCCTTCGATGAAGCGTTGTACCCTGCCGCCTTCGTGATCGACGGCGATGATGAGTTCGGGCGTGCGCAGTGCTTTGATTTCTTGAACAAGGGCTTTGAGCTGCCCGACGTTTTGGAAGTTGCGGCGGAACAGGATGACGCCGCCGATAGACGGGTCGATCAGGCGTTGTTTTTCTTCTTCGGTCAGACAGTAGGCGGCGACGTCTGCCATAACGGGGCCGCGCGGGATGGAATGGGGAGCGTTCATTTTTGGATTCCTTAAAATGTTTTCAGACGACCTTAAAGTATCAAAGGTCGTCTGAAAACGGGAAAACACATTAGGCAGCTTTGCCTTTTTTGTCTTTCAGTATGAAGATGAGGGCGGTCATGACGACGCCGGTGGCGAAAAAGCCCAGCCAAGCCGATTGCGTCATGCCCAACACGAGGTAGCCTGCCGCTGCCGCGCCTGCGACGGTCAGGGCGTAAGGCAGTTGCGATGTAACGTGGTCGATGTGGTTGCAATGCGCGCCGGTGGAAGACAGGATGGTGGTGTCGGAAATGGGCGAACAGTGGTCGCCGCAAACCGCGCCAGCCATCACGGCGGACATACACGGGATAACCAACGATGCATCGACTTTAACCGCCATCGCTGCGGCAATCGGCAGCATAATGCCGAACGTGCCCCAGCTTGTGCCTGTGGCGAACGCCATCACGCTGGCAAGCAGGAAGAGGATGACGGGCAGGAAGCCGGGATGGATATTGTCTGCAACCAGCGTGGAGAGGTAGTCGCCGGTGTGCATTTCGCTGACGACGGTGCTGATGAGCCAGGCAAGAATCAGGATGGTAATCGCGCCGAACATCGAAGATATGCCCTGACGGACGGCTTTGGGATAGTCGGCGGCCTTGATGGTGCCGAGCGTGCAAAGGACGACGGCGAGTACGCCGCAAGTACCGCCGAACACCAGCGAGGTATTTACATCGGTATTTTCAAACGCGCCCAAAATGCTGAAGGTTTCGCTTGCCTGCGCGCCTGTGTAAATCATGGCGGAAACGGTGGATGCGATCAACACCAAAACAGGGATAATCAGCGCGTAAACCCTGCCTTTAGGGCCGTCAGAGCCGGCGGATTCGTCATGGGTTTCCTGCAATGCCGCTTTTTCAAGGCGCGCCATCGAGCCGATGTCGAAAGAAAACCAAGCGACGACAAACACCATGATCAGGGCGAACAGGGCGTAATAATTCATCAGGCTCATGGCGACGAACACACCCATCGGCGTGTATCCGGTGATGTGGTAAGTAACGAGCAGACCTGCCAGCGTGGCGATAATCGATGCGCCCCAGCTTGAAACCGGCATCAGTACGCACATCGGCGCAGCGGTAGAGTCAAGGATATACGCGAGTTTGGCGCGGGAAACTTTGAATTTGTCGGTAACGGGGCGGGCAATCGCGCCGACGGCGAGACTGTGGAAATAGTCGTCGATAAAGGTAACGAATACGAGACAGGCAGTCAGCATTTTTGCGCCGCGCCGCCCTTTGATGTGTTGCTTCGCCCAATCGGCAAACGCCTGATTACTGCCCGAAAAGGTTAAAAGAGAAGTGAAAATACCGAGCAACAATAAGAAAATCAGGATTTTAGGTTTTCCCAGCGACCAATCGCCGTCTGCCCAAGCCAGTCCGACCACCATGTCTTTCAGGTGTGTCAGTCCGTCAATCGGGCTGCCGCCGACCAAAAAGGCAACGCCGACCAAGATACCGATGCCCAAAGACAGCAGCACGCGGCGGGTGATGACGGCAAGCGCCAATGCCAAAAACGGCGGCACGACGGATAAAAACGAATGTGAATAATCAATCAGGTGCATAATATTTTTATTAATAGGAAGTCAATCGGAGCGGAACGTTTTCAGACGACCTTTGAATGCGATTGTTGACAAAGCCAAAAGAGCAAAACCATCAAAAAACAAACAAATCAATCAGTTGCTAAAATTACAAAATACCCGCCACCTTAGGATGGCGGGTATTCTATCATTGAATGGCGCTTGCGTTGCACCTTATTGCAGGGTCAGGGCGAGGAAAAGCGTATTGCCGTCGCGCTGAACCAGCAGCGGCACATTTTTGCCCGCGCCTGCCAACGCGCTGCGGAAGCTCGATTCGTCGTTGACGCTGATTTGGCTGACGGCGAGGATTTCGTCGCCGCGTTTGAGTCCGGCACGTTCCGCCGCGCCGCTGACGCGGGAAACAATCAGGCGGCTTTTGCCTGCACCTTCATCGACGCGCAGGGTCAGTCCCGTATTATCGACGGTAAAGCCGTCCGCCGGATTTGCCTGCTGCGGCTGCTCGGTAGCGCGTGAAGACGTTTCGTTCTGCTCCGCCATGCTGCCGAGTTTGACTTTCACATTAATCTTCTCGCCTTTGCGCCATACTTCCAGCGAAACTTCCTTACCCGGCAGCATCGAGCCGACCATGACCGGCAAATCGCTGGACACGCGCACTTCTTCGCCGTTAACGCTGCGGACGATGTCGCCCACTTGCAATCCTGCCTGCATGGCAGGGCTGTTCGGCATCACTTTGGCAATCAACGCGCCGCTGGCTTTGTCCAAGCCGAACGATTTCGCCAGATCGTAAGACACTTCCTGAATAATCACGCCCAACTGACCGCGCTGAACCTTACCGCTGGTTTTCAACTGCTCGGCAACATTCATCGCCACATCAATCGGAATCGCGAAGGAAATGCCCATAAATCCGCCGCTTCGGCTGTAAATTTGGGAGTTGATGCCGACTACCTGACCTTTCAGGTTAAACAGCGGGCCGCCGGAGTTACCCGGATTGATGGCAACGTCGGTTTGGATGAAAGGTGTGTAGCTTTCGTTCGGCAGGCTGCGTCCTTTGGCGGACACGATGCCCGAAGTAACGCTGTTGTCAAAGCCGAACGGCGCACCGATGGCGGCAACCCATTCGCCCGGTTTCAAATCTTTCGGATTGCCGATTTTGACGACGGGCAATTCTTCCGAAGCGTCAATCTTCAGCAGCGCGACATCGGATTGCGTATCCGATCCGATCAGCTTGGCGGTGTATTCGCGTTTGTCGTTGAGCAGGACTTTGATATTGCCCATGCCGGCAACGACGTGGGTATTGGTCAGGATATAGCCGTCTTTACTGATGATGAAGCCGGAGCCGAAGTTCAAATCCTCGTCGGCAGATTGGTCTTCCGGCATATCGGGCATATTCGGGACAAGGCGTTTGAAAAACTCGTAAAACGGGTCGTTGTCAGGGAATTGGCTTAAATCCATGCCCTGCTCTTCAGACTGCCCGCTGCCTGCGGCACGCCCTGCGGGGGAGGCTTGAATATTGACCACCGCCTGACCTTCGTTTTGCACCAATTGTGCGAAATCGGGCAGCAGCATACCGACGCTGCCGTCGTCTTTGGAAGGTTCGATTCTTTGTACGAATTCTTCGCTTTTACTGTCGCCGCCGAAGAAGCCGCTGATTTTGTCACAGCCGCCCAAGGCCAGCGCAGAAGCCGTTACCAAAGCAAAGTATCTGTATTTGTTCATTTTTTCGCGCACCGCGTTTCCTTTTCCGAATAACGGATTGTGTTCTTGCATCTTAAAAACAGGGGGTCGTCTGAAACTTTTATCGTTTTCCAACCCGATAAGGTCGAATTTTACCTTTTGCCCATATTTTTTCAAGCATTTCATTTTAAATAAAAAAATGCCGTCAGAAATTTTAACCTGATAGAAAGGTTGTTTTGTTGATTGTTTACAATTTATCAATGTTTACATCAACTTCGCGCCATACTCGCACAAATCATTAATGATGCACTTCCCGCATTGCGGCTTCTGCGCCTTGCAGGTGTAGCGTCCGTGCAGAATCAGCCAATGGTGCGCATCCATCAAAAACTCTTTCGGCACAAAGCGCATCAGCTTGTCTTCCACCTCGCGCACATCCTTGCCCGGCGCGATTTTGGTACGGTTGGACACCCTGAAGATATGCGTATCGACCGCCATGACGGGATGGCCGAACGCCGTGTTCAACACCACGTTTGCCGTCTTGCGACCCACGCCCGGCAACGATTCCAAAGCCTCGCGGTCTTCCGGCACTTCGCCGTTGTATTTTTCCAGCAGGATGCGGCAGGTCTGCATGATGTGTTTGGACTTGGTTTTATAAAGCCCGATGGTTTTCGTGTATTCCATTACGCCGTCCAAACCCAAATCCAACATCGCCTGCGGCGTATTGGCAACCGGAAACAGCTTTGCCGTCGCCTTATTCACGCCCACGTCGGTCGCCTGCGCCGACAGCAAAACGGCAATCAAAAGCTCGAAGGGTGAATTGAAATGAAGCTCGGTGGTCGGATGGGGATTGGCAGCGCGGAAACGCTCGAAAATTTCTTGGCGGATCTGTTTGTTCATGGGGGTACGGGTAGGATTGGTGTGTGTCTTTATCGTTTGCCCGATTATAACGCAAAAGGTCGTCTGAAAACCGATGCCGAAGGTTTTCAGACGACCTTTCTATCCCGCCGCTTTACGCAGTTTCTTTCTTGCTCAACGTCAGACCTGTCCAACCGAACAGCAGCGTCAAAATCAGGCTCAGATAGCAGAAGAAGGCATAAGGCAGGTATTCCCAGACGGGTACGCCGAGGGCGTGGCTGATGAACACGCCGCAGACGCTCCACGGAACGAGCGGGTTGATGACCGTACCCGCGTCTTCCAGCGTACGCGAAAGGTTGCGCGAATGCAGACCGAGTTTGTCGTACACGGGTTTGAAGGTTTCGCCGGAAAGCAAAATACTCAAATATTGCTCGCCGATGAGGAAATTGACGCCGACCGACGTGGCGGCAACGCTGAATGTAGCGCGTCCGGCAGTGGTCAGGAACGCGCGGATGGCGTCCAGCAGCGACGGAATCACACCGAGCGTAAACAGCAGCCCGCCCAAACTCATGCCGAGAATCACGATGGTTTGCGTGAAGAACATACTTTCCAAACCGCCGCGCGAAATAAGTTTGGCGATGTCTTGAAACGCTTCGCCTTCGAGTTTGTAGCCGCCGTAAAACCATGCGCCGAGCTGGTTCAAGTCGGGCGTGCTGTGGAAATAAGTTACCGCAAGCGCGGCGAGGATGGTAAAGAGCATGGCGACGACGGCGTTGATGCGCAACAGCGCCAACACGACCAACAGCGCAAACGGAATCAGCGAATAGCCGTGCACCAAGCCCGTCGCTTCGAGCTGGCTGCGGAAGGATTCGACGCTGTTCAAATCGTGGGCGGCAACATTGGGCAAGAGCCACAGCATCAATGCTGCGCTGATGAGCCACGCGGGAATGGTGGTGTACATCATGTTTTTGATGTGTTCGAACAAATCAATGCCGACGATGGAGGCGGAAATGCCCGTGGTATCGGAGAGCGGAGACATTTTGTCGCCGAAGAACGCACCGGAAACAATCGCGCCCGCCGTCATCGCCAAATCGGCATGAAACGCCGCCGCCATGCCCATAAAGGCAACGCCGACGGTGGCGCAAGTGGTCAAACTGCTGCCGATGGACACGCCGATGACGGAACAAAGCGCAAAGGCGGAGAAATAGAAATAAGTAGGGGAAATCAGCCCGAAACCGTAATACATCAGCGTTGGAATCGCGCCGCTCATCATCAGCGCGCTGACCATCAGCCCGATGAAGAAAAACAGGTAAATCGCGCCCATGCCCTGCCCCACCGCGCCGACCATGCCTTTTTGCATATCGTTATATTTCAACCCGCGCGCGAGACCGTAGAGGATGAGGACGGTAATGGCGGCGATGATGGACATATGGGGCAGCCAGCCCAGCGAAATGATGGTATAACCCATCGCTCCGATTAACGCCGCAACGACGGCAAGCGCCTCTTTGCGCGGCATATCGAGCAGTGATTTGAATGCAAACATATTGCTTTGCCTGTTTTGTGTGTATTTAACGAAGTTTAGCACACGGGGTCGTCTGAAAAACCGCTTTTCAGACGACCCCGTGATTTTTTATGAATGTAATAACGGATTTTAGTTGATGCGATATGGTTTTAAATTTGATTTTTTGAAACAAAATATCCTTATTTTCAAAATAAAGCCGTATTATTTCTTTTTATTATGATTAAACTGCCCCTCGCGCAAAAATGTTGCGGTCTGCTCGGCAGTAATGTGTTTAAACAGCATACCGCTGTGGCTGACGGGTAAGATAACGTGGTCGCGCATATTCGGACAGCGGGTTTCGCTGACCAAAACCGTACCGTCGTGTTCGCCGTGCAAACCCAATACGCGCCCCAGCCCGAGCGGTTTGTTACCAGCGATGCTGCCCAATTCGATATGTTCAGGCAAATCGGGCGTGCCGCCGTCGAGCGCATCGCGATACGCACCGCCGAGTACGGGGGTTTTCAATCCAAGCCGGAACACCCTTTGCGCAGCCCGGCTGCCTTGGTGGGGCGTACCGAAGGTAACGATGCGTCCGGTAATTTTTTCGGGATGGGTGGCGGCAAAGTGGCGCAATACCAGCCCGCCCAGACTGTGTCCGGCAAAATGCAGAGGCTCGCCCGTATCGTGTTTTTCAACAAATTCCGCCAATGCCTGCGTGTGCTGCGGCATGGTGTGCCAGACGCTGTAATAACCGAACAGGGCAACGTCAAAGCCCTGCTTTGCCAGCATATCCGCTAAAGGTTTCATCACCCAAGAATGCATGTGCAGTCCGTGCAATAAGATGATTTTCGACATGAAGACCTCCTGTATTTTTGCCGCCAGCATTATGCCATAAGTCAGTCAGACCGTATTGCGGACGCATTTTGTCTTTTGAAAACGGGTTTAAGCTCCGGTTAAAATCTGTTGCCGTATTTTCAGACGACCTCTGTTGGAACGGATCAGGTTTAAAAGTCTGCCGCAAAGCAAAAAGGTCGTCTGAAAACCTGATTTCCAAGTTTTCAGACGACCTTTTGTTCAAACCATGCTTACTCGTCGGCTTTATAACCTTTGAGGGCAAAGAAGACGATGTAGAGGTAGCACACGGCTGATACGACAAAAGACGACATCAGGCTGTAAGTATCGACCGCCCAACCTTGTACGACCGGAACAATCGCACCGCCGACAATGGCAGTACAGAGTACGCCTGAAGCAGCATTGGTGAATTTACCGAGATTTTTGGTCGCCAGCGAGAAGATGGTCGGGAACATGATGGAGTTGAAGAAGCCGATGGCAAGCAGCGACCACATGGCGACGTCGGCATTGCCTTTACCGGTCATCATGGCGATGATGAGCAGGACAACAGCGATAGTGGCATTGAAGGCAAGGTAGCGGTTGGGCGCGATTTTCGCCATAACTGCCGAGCCGAGGAAGCGTCCGACCATGGCGCCGCCCCAGTAGAACGACAGGTATTGGGCGGCGGAAGCATGATCCATCCCTTTCAGGAAGCCCAAGACATTGACCATCAATGAGCCGATGGATACTTCGGCACCGACGTAGCAGAAAATACCTGCCGCACCGAGGACGAGGTGTTTGTATTGCCACACGCTGCTTTTGCCGTCGTGGTTGTGTTCGCTTTCTTCTTCAGCGATTTTGCGCGCGTCAGGCAGGCGGATCATTTTTACGAAAACGGCGAGGATAATCAACAGGCCTGCCAAACCCAAGTAAGGGATTTGAACGGAGGAAATCTGTTCGGCTTTGCTGGCGGTCTGCGTTGCATCTGCCAGAATCAGGAATGCGCCGATTTGCGGGGCAATGGTCGTACCCAGTGAGTTGAACGCCTGCACCAAAGTCAGCGTAGCGGATTCTTTGCCCGGTTTCGCCAACAAGGTTACATACGGGTTGCCTGCAACCTGCAATAGGGTTACGCCTGAAGCAAGAATGAAGAGCGCGCCCAAGAAAGTCGGGTAAGAGTGGCTGCCCGCAGCGGGATAAAACAGCAAGCATCCGACGGCGGTCAGCAAGAAGCCGCCGATGACGCCGTTTTTATAGCCGATTTTACCGACGAGATGCCCCATCGGAATCGACATGATGGCATAGGCGGTAAAAAAACAGAATTGAATCAGCATCGCCTGAACATAAGTCAGCTCGAAAATTTCTTTCAGATGCGGAATCAGGATGTCGTTCATGCAGGTGATGAAACCCATCATGAAGAAGAGCGTGGTCAGGACGACCAGCGCGGAATTATGGTTTTGCTGTGATGGCGCAGACATGATTTGCCTTTCGATTTATTGGAATTGACCGTACAAACAGTTAATATCCGTTAATAACGGGCCGAATCATACTGGCTTTTGCCATTCTTGCAAACACTGGAAACACGCCGACTACATAGAGTTTCAGCAAGATTCTGTCCGATAACGCATTTTTATAGACAGAATCCGTCTGAATTTTACAATTAACCTACCCGCAAACGACTTAAAATCTTATTTCAGACGACCTTTGACCTGACGCAAACTTATCCGCCATGCCCCTCATTTACGCCTATCTCGGACTTGCCGCCTCCGCCTTTACCTCCGCCACTATCCTGCCCGGCACGTCCGAAGCCGCCTTCGCCGCATTTATCTACACCTATCCCGAACAGGCATACGGCGCGTGGTTGTGTGCCGGACTGGCAAACGGCTTGGGCAGCATGGTTTCCTATTGGATGGGGCGGCTGATTCCGTCCAAGAAAAGGTCGTCTGAAAGGTCGTCTGAAAAGACCCTGCGCCTGCTCCGACGCTGGGGCACCCTGCCCCTTTTGTTTGCCTGGCTGCCCGTCATCGGCGACGCGCTGCCCATTGCCGCAGGCTGGCTCAGGCTCAACCCCTATACCTCCGCACTCATGCTCCTGACCGGAAAAATCCTGCGCTACGGCATCATCCTCGCCGGCATCAAAGGCATGATGTAAACCATTTGCGCAAAACCTGCCGCATTCATTTTCAGACGACCTGAAACAGCGTAAAATCCCAAAGGAAATATCCCGTCCCTTCATTTTTTGCAAAGCGAGAAACCATGTTCTTCAAGCACATCGAAGCCGCCCCCGCCGACCCCATCTTAGGCTTGGGCGAAGCATTCAAAGCCGAAACCCGTCCCGAAAAAGTCAACCTCGGCATCGGCGTTTATAAAGACGCATCCGGCGCGACCCCCATCGTCAAAGCCGTCAAAGAAGCCGAAAAACGCCTGCTCGAGAGCGAAACCACCAAAAACTACCTCACCATCGACGGCGTTGCCGACTACAACGAGCAAACCCAAATCCTTCTTTTCGGCGCAGACCACGAAATCGTCGCCAGCCGCCGCGCCAAAACCGCCCAAAGCCTCGGCGGCACAGGCGCATTGCGCATTGCCGCCGAGTTCGCCAAACGCCAGTTGAACGCACAAACCGTCTGGATTTCCAACCCCACCTGGCCCAACCACAACGCCATCTTCAAAGCCGTCGGCATCCAAGACAAGCCATACCGCTACTACGACGCCGCCAAACACGGCCTAGACTGGGACGGCATGATTGAAGACCTCGGCCAAGCGCAAAAAGGCGACGTCGTCCTGTTGCACGGCTGCTGCCACAACCCCACCGGTATCGACCCCACGCCCGAACAATGGGAAACCCTCGCCAAACTCTCCGCCGAAAAAGGCTGGCTGCCCCTGTTTGACTTCGCCTACCAAGGCTTCGGCAACGGTCTCGAAGAAGACGCATACGGCTTGCGCACCTTCCTGAAATACAACAAAGAATTGCTCATCGCCAGCTCCTATTCCAAAAACTTCGGCATGTATAACGAACGCGTCGGCGCGTTTACCTTAGTCGCAGAAGACGAAGCGACCGCCGCCCGCGCCCACAGCCAAGTCAAAACCATCATCCGCACCCTCTACTCCAATCCCGCCTCACATGGCGCGAACACCATCGCCCTCGTGTTGAAAGACGCGGATTTGAAAGCACAATGGATTGCCGAACTCGACGAAATGCGCGGCCGCATCAAAGCCATGCGCCAAAAATTCGTCGAACTGCTCAAAGCCAAAGGCGCAAATCAAGACTTCGACTTCATCATCGGACAAAACGGCATGTTCTCCTTCAGCGGCCTCACGCCCGAACAAGTCGACCGCCTGAAAAACGAGTTCGCCATCTACGCCGTGCGCTCCGGCCGCATCAACGTCGCCGGCATTACCGATGACAACATCGACTACCTGTGCGAAAGCATCGTAAAAGTGTTGTAATCCGCATCAGGCAATACCAAAAGGTCGTCTGAAAACCCGAAATACCGTTTTCAGACGACCTTTCCCCACCGTTTGACACAACAACCCCCTTAAAGCATCACATTATGAGACCCACACTAGACGTCATCATCCCCTGCTACAACTCCGCCGCCACCCTTCAAGCGGCTGTCGAGAGCGCCGTTTCCCAACCTGCCGTCGAAAACGTCTGGCTGATTGACGACGCCTCCATCGACGACACACGCCTTATCATGAGCGACCTCGCCGCCATCCATCCCAAAGTCCGCTGCGAATACATGCTCGAAAACGGCGGCGCCGCCAAAGCCCGCAACTGGGGCGCCATGCAAAGCCAAGCCGACTTCATCGCCTTCCTCGACGCCGACGACGTCTATGAAAACAACGTCCTCAATGCCGCCTACCTCGGCTTGGAAGCCTATTCCTACCTCAGCCTGGTCCGCCTCAAATTGCGTCCCGTCGGCTTTCCCGAACACTACCTCAACCACCCGCAATTCCCCACCGCATGGGAACGGCTGCAAATGACCGTCGGCGGCAACACCGTATTCCGCCGCAGCATCTTTCTCGCCTGCGGCGGCTTTCCGCAAGACGAACTCTTCCGAATCTTCGGCGGCGAAGATGCCGCACTCGGCATCGCACTGACCCGCGACAGCGTCGTCGGCTACCTCTTTGAAGAACGCGACCCCGCCGTCAGACACAACTACCGCCCCGGCATCCACGCCGAGCGTCTGCTCGATGCCGAACTTTTCGGCAAAACCGTCCCCGGACTGACCATAGACCACCAAAACGAAGCCGAAGCCGTCACCCGCCGCATCAGCCGCCGCCTGCAAGAAGTACAAAGCACACTCGACCTTCGAAGAAGCCGGCACCATGCCGCTCTATCCCGAGTACGAATAAGCGGGCATAAGCGCAAAGCCCTCCCGAACGGCTGCATTACATTGCTTGAAGCAAAAAGGTCGTCTGAAATCTTGTTTTCAGACGACCTTTATTCATAGTATGAAATTTAGGGTAGAGAACATGTCTCGGGAACAATAATCTGACATTCGAAGGCTTTGGCTTTATTACAATGATTTATCGCAAGACGCTCAGCCTCGCCACGCTCACCTATCCCATTAAACAACTGAAATTTTGATGATTTCTTACCCGAAGCAGCAGCAATACAGCCGTTTCTGACCCAGCCATTATCCCGACAAGGAGCATATCGCCCATCGCTTTCACATAGTCTAATTGCTTCGCGCTTGGCTTCAGCAATCGAAGGCATATTGGACGATGCAGCGACAGCACCCGCTTTCTCATTAATGGCAATAGCCCCAAATTTAGAAGGAACTTTCACGTCGTGATAGATGATTTTTTTAGGAGGCGGGGTGCTGTTGCCTGATTGGGGAGGCGGCACATTGTATAAAATTTGCCGACCGCTTCCGTCTATGATACGGCAGGTTCCCGTGGCAGCTTGGTATTCTCCGCCACATCCATTGGCGTAAACATTAAAACTTACCAAGCCCAATGCGATTAAAAACAGTTTTTTCATAAGGGCATCCTTTTTCGGATTAATACGATATCGGAGGTCGTCTGAAAAAGTTTTCAGACGACCCTTTAATCAAAAAATAACAATTAAGGGAAAGAACAACCTTCAGGAATGGTGATTTCACAGTTTTTCAATCCCGCTTTATTACATTGTTTCAATGCTGCGGGTTCTGCCTGCCCTGGCTTTTCCCTAGCTGTATAAAATACTCTAAATTTCTTGCCTTCTTTGCCCGTTGCCGCTGCTAAACAGGCATTACCTGCCCAAATGGCAACTTTACACGGGGCATTTCGCCCGCCCTGCTCACACGCTTTAATTGCTTCATGTTTAGCCTCCTCAATAGAATCTTTATTTAAAGCCCCGCTCGAAATACCTGTTTTTTCATTAGTAGCTACTGCACCATATTTGGAGACGTAGACTATTTTTTTCGAAGGTGGTGTGCTGTTACCTGATTGGGGAGGCGGCACATTGTATAAAATTTGCCGACCGCTTCCGTCTATGATACGGCAGGTTCCCGTGGCAGCTTGGTATTCTCCACCACAGCCATTGGCATAAACATTAAAACTTACCAAACCCAATGCGATTAAAAACAGTTTTTTCATAAATTTATCCTTTCTCCCAGCTCATCTTTAACTTGGCTTAGAAAAGGTCGTCTGAAAATAGTTTTCAGACGACCTTTTAAATAAAATTTGATTATTGCAATTGAGGCAGGGAGCAGCCTTCGGGCATTAAGACTTTGCATTCAGTCATTCCTGCATTTTTGCAGTTTGTAATAGCAGCCTGTTCTGCAAGTCCGGGTTCTGCCGCACCTCCAATTACTTTAGTTTGGTTTTTCAATTTGCCTGAAGCAGCGGCAATACAGCCGTTTCTAACCCAACTGATCGCTTTACATGGTGCATTTCTACTCCCCTTCTCACATTGCTTAATGGCTGCACTTTGTGCCTCGGCTTTTGAGTTTTGATTTAACGCCCCACCGATGTGACCTGATTTTTCACTGAAAGCCAAAGCCCCGAATTTGGAAGGAACCTTCACATCGTGATAGATGATTTTTTTAGGAGGCGGAGTGCTGCGACTGCCTGAAGAACAGTTCGGGTTATAACCATAACCACACAATGCCGAATTGTTTTGCAACGCCCCTCTGGTTGCATCATAGGTAGGATCAGCATTTGCATTAAAGCTGATCAGTCCTAATACTATCAAAAACAGCTTTTTCATAAATTTATCCTTTCTCCCAGCTCATCTTTAACTTGGTTTAGAAAAGGTCGTCTGAAAATAGTTCTCAGACGACCTTTTAAATAAAATTTGATTATTGCAATTGAGGCAGGGAGCAGCCTTCGGGCATGATGATTTCGCATTCCGTTGCCCCTCTGTTACTGCATTTTTGTAAAGCCTCCTGTTCGACCGTTCCTTGCGGACCTGCTGCATCGGCTAAAATAAACAGGTTGTTTTTCACTTTTCCTTTTGCAGCCGCGAGGCAGCCGTTTCTTACCCATGTGATGGCTTTGCAAGGCGTATTGCGACTGCCTTGCTGGCAATGTTTGACTGCTTCTCTTTTTGCTTCGGCTAAAGAGTTATGATTCAACGAACCGGCAATATGCCCAGCCTTCACACTAACAGCCAAAGCCCCAAATTTAGAAGGTACCAAGACGTCATGGTAAATGATTTTTTTAGGAGGCGGTGCGCTACGGCTGCCTGAAGAACAGTTCGGGTTATAACCATAACCACACAATGCCGAATTGTTTTGTAACGCCCCTCTGGTTGCATCATAGGTAGGGTCGGCATTTACATCAAAACTTACCAAGCCCAATGCGATTAAAAGCAGCTTTTTCATCAATTTGTCCTTTCAAATCATGTCTCACCACGCCGCGCGTTCCCTCATATCTTCCACCGCTTCCACCAACGCCGCTGCCAATGGCGGATCAAACGACGAGTGTCCCGCCTGAATCACGCGCAGTTCGGCTTCGGGCAGCGCTTGCGACAGTTCCCACGCGCTTTGCATGGGGGTGCATAAGTCGTAGCGCCCTTGTACGATGATGGTCGGGATATGGCGGATTTTGTCCGTGTTCGCCAAAATCGCTTTGTCGCCCTTCAGCCAGCCTTCGTTGACGAAATAATGGTTTTCCAAGCGGGCGATGGCGAGCGATTCGTAAGCGTCCTCATCGACGTCTTGCGGCTCGAAGCGGATCAGGTAGCTTTCCCAGTCCGCCCAGGCTTTGGCGGCTTTCAGACGACCTGCTTCGTCTTCGCCGAACAGCATTTCGTGATACGCCGCAATCAGGCCGCCACGTTTTTCTTCGGCGACGGGCGCGAGGAATTTTTGCCATTGCGCGGGATAAATCTGGCTGACGCCGCCTGCTTCGTCCAGCCACGCCATTTCGGACGGACGGCACAGGAATATCCCGCGCAAAACGAGTCCGGCAACGCGTTCGGGATGGGTTTCGGCATACGCCAGCGACAAGGTGCTGCCCCATGAGCCGCCGAACACCAGCCATTTTCGGATGCCCAGCATTTCGCGGACTTTTTCGATGTCGGCAACCAAGTCCCAAGTCGTGTTGTCATCGGTGCAGGCGTAAGGCAGCGAACGGCCGCAGCCGCGCTGGTCGATAATGACAATGCGGAACACGTCGGGATTGAAAAAGCCGCGGCAGGCAGGCGATGCGCCCGCACCCGGGCCGCCGTGCAGGAAGATGACGGGCAGCCCGTCGGGGTTGCCGGATTCTTCCCAATAGATTTGATGGATGTCCGATACGGGCAGCAGACCGCTGCGGATGGGTTCGCGGATGGGGTGCATGATGTTTCTCCTGTTGTCTGATAAAGGATTGTACATAAGGGATTTGACGGCTTAAAAGGTAATAATTTGTTGTTGAGTTATGTTGTCATATGGAAAACATGACGAATTTTAAAATTTTTTTATAATACTTAATATTGGTTAACATTTTAAGGGTTTAACAAATGAAAAAAGTATTGAAATGGGTCGTTATTGTTTTAGGCGGTTTATTTGTGATTGGTCTTTTTTCTGGTAATAATCATCAAGGCAATAACAGTCAGCAAGGAAATGGTAGTCAGCAAGATAATACTGCCTTGCAGAAGGAATCTGTTTCCAATGTAGAAAATACTACAGATGCTAAAGTTGAGAAAGAACAATCAAATTGGAATTATGGAGAAAATAAAGATGAAATGAGAAATCAAACTTCTCATTGGGCTAGCATTCAATCAGAAAACACTACAGAATTTGATTTCCCATATAACGGTGGTTCAAGGTTAGAAATCACAATTCGGAAAAATCCGGAATATGGAAATGATGTAATTATTGGGATTTCAAAAGGACAGTTTACATGCGGACTTGGTTGTACAATGAAAGTTAAGTTTGATAATGGGGCTATTCAGACTTTCAATATGGTTGGATCTGACTCAGGAAATCACGACATTATCTTTATCAATAGCAGCAAATCCGTAACTAATTTTACAAACAACTTGAAAAAGTCGAAAAAAGCCATAATTGAGGTTGAATTTTTCCAAACAGGGGCGCGCCAGTTCAAGTTTGATGTTTCAGGTTTAAAATGGGAATATTTCTAACTCTCTGAAGAAATTGATAATTTTAAAATTTTTATAAAAACCGCCGCAAAGGGCGGTTTTTTTATATTTTCAGTTTTTTGTATTATTCAATATTTATATTTTGCTCACTTTCCCCCTTCTGCCGCCGCGTTTCCCGACCGCCCGACTATCCGCTATAATTCCCCGATACCCGCGCAACCGAAAGAATGAAATGAACAAAATCCTGATGACCGCCGCCGTGTTGCTTCTGTCCGCCTGCGGCTTCCACCTCAAAGGCATGGGCGGCACCGCACGCACGCTGCCATATCCCGCTTGGCACATCCAAAACGCCTCCGTCATGCAAAAGGCTTTGGAAAACGCCCTGCGCCGCGCCGACGGCAAACCCGTTTCCGCCGCCGAAGCGCAAATGACTTTGCACATCAAGAACATTGAAACCCGTCAGGACATCTACACCATCACCCGCGCCGCGTTGGTCAACGAATACCTGCTGACCTTACGCGTCGAAGCCCAAGCCATGCGCAACGGCGAGCCTGTGGGCGAACCGATGACCATCCTCGTCAACCGCACGATGGATTACAACGACAGCGAAGTGTTGGGCAAACAGGAAGAAAGCGAAACCATCTGGGCGGAAATGCGCGCCGATGCCGCCGACCAAATCGTCCGCCGCCTGACGTTCCTGAAAGCGTATTGATGGCGGTCATGAATATCGAGCAGGTCAGCGCGGATATGCCGCTTTCGCCGCTGTACATCATTCACGGCGAAGAAGACCTGTTGCGCATCGAAGCCCTCGACACTCTGCGCGCCGCTGCCAAAAAACAAGGTTACCTCAACCGCGAAGTCTTTACGGCGGACAACGGCGCCGATTGGGACGAACTTTTGCAAAGCGCAGGCAGCGCGGGGCTTTTCGCCGATTTGAAACTTTTGGAAATCCACATTCCGAACGGCAAGCCCGGCAAAAACGGGGGCGATGCGCTGCAAACCTTTGCCGAACGCCTGCCCGAAGACACCGTCACCCTGATTCTGCTGCCCAAGCTCGAAAAAGCCCAAACGCAGGCAAAATGGTTCACCGCGCTCGCCGCCAAAGGCACGGTACTCGAAGCCAAAGCCATTAGCGCGCAAGCCCTGCCGCAGTGGATAAAAGGTCGTCTGAAAAAGGTCGGACTCGACATCGAACCCGACGCGCTCGCCCTGTTTGCCGAACGCGTCGAAGGCAACCTGCTCGCCGCCCGCCAAGAAATCGACAAACTCGCCCTGCTGCACCCGCAAAACCATACCGTCAACATCGCCGATGCCGAAGCCGCCGTCGCCAACGTCGCCCGTTTCGACGTGTTCCAGCTCTCCGGC
>NZ_JH164964.1:364610-407479 GCF_000227275.1 Neisseria sp. GT4A_CT1 | reverse complement strand
GCCCTGCGCGTCGCCCGCCTTTTGGACGGACTCGAAGAAGAAGGCGAAGAACCCGTCTTGCTGCTGTGGGCGGTTGCCGAAGACATCCGCACCCTCATCCGCCTGACCGCCGCGCTCAAACAAGGACAAAGCGTACAATCCGTCCGCAACAGCCTGCGACTGTGGGGCGACAAACAAACCCTCGCGCCGATTGCCGTCAAACGCATTCCCGCCGTCCGCCTGATCGAAGCGCTCAAAACCTGCGCCAAAATCGACCGCATCATCAAAGGCGCGGAAGACGGCGACGCGTGGACGGAATTCAAGCAGTTGGTGACGGGGTTGGCGGTGTAATTTCATCGGGCATGGATAGGCGCTTTTCGCGGCAAGGACGCGCCTGTTCAAAAAGCGTGGAAGTTTGTATGCCGCATCGCTTCTGTACGCACCCAAACGGCAAAAATACTGTAAAATACCGTTAAACATAAAGTTATGATATTTGAGGTCGTCTGAAATCCTGCCTATCTGCTGCAAACCCTTTTCAGACGACCTCCCACCCTTACAAGGAACTGCAACTTCATGGACAACCAAACCAAACTCCGCATCGGCGGCCTGCTCGTGCTGACCACCGCCGTTTTAAGCCTGCTCATCGTCTTAATCGTCGATTCGTGGCCGCTCGCCATCCTGCTCGCCGTCATCATCGTCGCCGCAGCCGCCGGCGGCTTTGTCTGGACTTCGCGCCGCCAGCAGCGCCAGTTTCTCGAACGTCTGAAAAAATTCGACATCGACCCCGAAAAAGGCCGCATCAACGAAGCCAACCTGCGCCGTATGTACCACAGCGGCGGCCAACACCAAAAAGACGCGATAACGTTGGTCTGTCTGTCGCAAAAATGTTCAGCCGACGAAGCGCACGCCATGTTCAAAAAACGCCCGACCCGTCAGGAAATGAACCAAATGGCAGCCCAGCAGGCGCGCGGACAAAAACGTCCCCACCGCTGATTCCTCCCACACAAAGGTCGTCTGAAAACGGATGCGGCGGTTTCGCCCGAACCAAGCATTCCGTTTTTCAGACGACCTTTTTACCGAGCAGACCGCCATGACCGCCCTTCCCCCCGCCCCCGTCAAACGCCGCCTTGCCGCCCTGATGTACGAATTGCTGCTGACCGGCGCCGTAACCGCCATCGCCGCCCTCCTTGCCGGCATCGCCGCGATTTTCCTCAACCCCGTCTCCCAGCTCCTTTCCAGCTTGGTTACCTGCGTTATCTTCGTAGGCAGCTGGTGGCTCTACTTCAAAACCAACTGGACGAAAACCGGCCGTACCCTCGCCATGCAGACTTGGAAAATCGGGCTGTACGGCCGCAACGGCACGCTGCCGCCATTGTCGCAACTGCGCATCCGCTTTATTTGGGCGTGTATCTTCGTCGTTTTCATCCCCCTGCTCGCTTACGCGGTTTTGCGCCACCTGCTCGCCATCCCACCCATGCCCGCCTTCGGCGCCGCCCTTATCTGGCTCATCCTGCCGTGGGGCTTCGCCCTGCTGAATCCGGATCGGCAGTTTTTATACGATTTCTTGGCTGGAACGCGATTGGTCGATTTGAAACAGGAAACATCCGAAAGCTAATTGTTCTACTGTTTCGCCACACAGATAAAAGGTCGTCTGAAAACGAGGCAAGCCCTTGCCGTTTTCAGACGACCTTTTTATCCGCCGTCGTTCTTGTTTGAAACCCAACCCAACTTAAACCATCTTCGATTCACGCATTCCCCTACTGTTTACACGAAACGGAAATGACGGTAAACCTGATCACGCCCACAACGACAAAAAGGTCGTCTGAAACCCAAATTGGATTTCAGACGACCTTTTTTATTTCGAGCCGATTGGCTTATTTATTGAAGAAAACCAGCGTCCACGGCAAGACATAAGCTTGCAGCAGAGTCAGCAGGCCGACGAAGGTACAGAAAATCAAGCTGTGTTTCACGGTGAAGCGGAACAGGTTGGATTCTTTGCCTTCCAGACCGACTGCCGCGCAGGCGATGGCGATGGATTGCGGCGAAATCATTTTGCCGGTCACGCCGCCGGTGGTATTGGCCGCGACGGTCAGTTCGGGTACGACGTTGATTTGATGCGCAGTGCTGGCTTGCAGCGAACCGAAGAGCGCGTTGGCGGAAGTGTCCGAACCGGTCAGGAATACGCCCAGCCAGCCGAGGAACGGCGAGAAGAACGGGAATACGGTACCGGTAGCGGCGAGGACGAGTGCCAATGTGGACGACAGGCCTGAATAGTTTGCCACGAATGCGAAGCCAAGTACCAAGCCGATGGACAGGATGGACAGGCGCAGTTCTTTGAGCGTTTCAAAGAAAGTGCTGACGGCTTCGGAAGGTTTCATTTTCAGCAAGGCGGCGGAAACGATGGAAGCAAACAGGATTGCCGTACCGACTGCGCCGAGGAGGTCGATTTTGAATACGGCGGCGTATGGTGTCGGTTCGCTGACGATGGGTGCGGCTTTTTGTACCAAGTTGTGCAGCATCGGCCAGTCGAATTTGATGGTGGCAACGCCCAAAGCCTCTTTCACGCCCTTAATCGTCCACACGCTGACGAAAACGGTCAGGATGGCGAAAGGCGACCAGGCTTTGATGATTTGTCCGGCAGTGTATTCGCCCGCTTTACGCTCGGCCGGTTTTTTCATGCCGTTAAAGGTGAAGATTTCTTTAGGCTGCCATTTTTTCAGGAAGGCAGACAGGCAGACCAGGCTGACCAATGCGGAGGTCACGTCGGGTAATTCCGGGCCGATGAAGTTGGCGGTAATGAACTGAGTAGTGGCGAAAGACACGCCCGCCACCAATACGGCAGGCCAAGTTTGGCGTATGCCGCGCATACCGTCCATCATGGCAACCAACCAGAAAGGAACGATAATCGACAGGATCGGCAGTTGGCGGCCGGCGACCTGACCGATATGGTAAGGGTCGAGGTTGGACACTTGACCGGCAACCAAGATTGGAATACCCATCGCACCGAAAGCCACGGGCGCGGTGTTGGCAATCAAACACAAACCGGCGGCGTAGAGCGGATTAAAGCCCAAGCCCACCAACAAAGAGGCAGTAATCGCCACCGGCGCGCCGAAGCCTGCCGCGCCTTCGAGGAAGGCGCCGAAGGAGAAGCCGACCAGCAACATTTGCAGGCGTTGGTCTTCGGTAATCGAAATCACAGAAGCGCGGATGATGTCGAACTGCCCTGTTTTCACGGTAATTTTATACAGGAACACGGCAGTAACGATAATCCATGCAATCGGCCACAAACCGTAAGCAAAGCCGTACAGTGCGGAAGAAACCGCCATGCCCGCAGGCATTCCGAAGCCTAATATGGCAACGCCAAGCGCAATCAGCAGCGTATAAAGCCCCGCCTGATAACCCTTGAGCTTCAGGATGGTCAGTGCGACAAAGAAAAAGATAATGGGCAGGAGGGCGACGGCTGCCGTCAAATACAGGCTGCCGCCCACTGCGGTATAGTTTTGAATCCAAGTTTCCATAGGGAAAAATCTCCGAATATTTTTCTAATATATTTTCTTAAATTGGTAAAACCAATTTTGAGAACGGAGGACACTTTACGAAACTTTAATATGGCGGTCAATTATTTTTTCAGACGACCTTACTGCGTCGGCGCAAAATCGTTGTTTAATTTTAAATAAAACAAATCATTATACGAAGTGTAAAAATGTAGCCTGATGTAGTTTTAAAACACATACGGGTAGGACAAGCCATATTGACGGGATACGGGGCGGTAATTAGAATACGGCGACATTGGTCATGCCAATTTTGACGCAGGTTGCCATTTCAGACGACCTGCCGCATCACATTATCGGATTTGAGTCTTCTTCATAGAGAAAATATGAGGGAAAAGAGGGAATTACAATGACAAAACTGGTTCGGCCACAAAAAATCAGCGACCAAATATTGTCGATATTAGAAGAGAGGATTGCGACGGGCGTTTACGAAGAAGGCGGCAAAATCCCGCCCGAACGCACGCTCGCGGAAGAATTCGGCGTATCGCGCCCTTCGGTCAGGGTCGCGCTGAACATCCTGATTGCGCGGCAGGTTTTGGAAGCGCGTCAGGGCGACGGCTATTACGTTTCCGTCAAACCGCAACAAGATTTCCTCCAAAGCTGGCAGGAATTGCTCGGCAAACATACCAACTGGGAAACCGACGTTTTCGATTTCAGCTGCCATATCGAAGGCTGCATGGCATCGCTGGCGGCCGAGCGGCGCACCGATGCCGATTTGAAACGGATTAATTTTTGGCGGCAAAAATTCGAATCCGCCTGCGAAAGCGGCCATCTGGAACATCAAAGCGAAGCCGACGTAAGCTTTCACCAAACCATCGCCGATGCCGCACACAACATCCTCTTCAGCCACCTCTCCGGCGGCCTGCTCAAAATGCTCTACCGCCAGACGCGCAGCAGCATCATCTATTCCAACCAAACCGAAGACCCCCGCCCCAAGCTGATCGCGCAACACCGCGCCATCTACGAAGCCATCTTGGAACGCCGCCCCGCCGATGCCGCCGAAGCCGCCAAAATACACTTAAACTACGTCGCCAACAGCATCTTGCAAAACAGGGCATACCAAAGCCGCAATGAACACGCCGACACGCTGGCGCAGAAAGACTTGAAGCGGGTGCAGGACTGGAAGTAGCTTCCTGCCTGACGGAAATAGCAAGCAGACACAAAACCCGATTATCCGCCCGCAACTGCAAGGTCGTCTGAAAACCCAAATACCTGCCTTCGCGGCAGATTCCTACAACAAAAAAGGAGTAGAAATGAAACTATCCGAACTGTTCAACCCCAACGAATTTACCGCGCGTCATTTGAGTTTCGGCGACGAGGCTGCGCTTTTGGAAGCGCTCGGCGAGAAGAACATGGACGATTTTGTCGGCAACACCGTGCCGCAAAGCATCCGTATGCCGTCCGAACTCGACCTGCCCGAAGCCCTGACCGAGGCGGATGCTTTGGCGAAGCTGAAAGCCATTGCGGCGAAAAACGTGATCAACAAATCCTATATCGGCTTGGGCTATTACCCGACCCGCGTGCCGAACGTGATTTTGCGCAACGTGTTGGAAAATCCGGGCTGGTACACCGCCTATACGCCGTATCAGGCGGAAATCGCGCAGGGGCGTTTGGAAGCCTTGTTGAACTTCCAGCAGGTGTGTATTGATTTGACCGGTTTCCCCGTGGCGGGCGCGTCTTTGTTGGACGAAGCGACCGCCGCCGCCGAAGCGATGGCGATGGCGCACCGCGTGGGCAAAGTGAAATCCGAGCGTTTCTTCGTGGACGAGCGCGTCTATCCGCAGACTTTGGACGTGATGAAAACCCGCGCCAAATATTTCGGCTTCGAGCTGGTGGTCGGTGATTTTGCCAAAGCGGATGAAGGCGAATACTTCGGCGCGCTGTTCCAATACGTCGGCAAAGACGGCGATGTGCAAGACTTGCAAAGCGTCATAGGTCGTCTGAAAACCAAAGGCACGATTGTTGCCGTTGCCGCCGACATCATGAGCTTGGTCTTGCTGAAATCGCCCGCCGAGTTGGGTGCGGATATTGCGTTGGGCAACACGCAACGCTTCGGCGTACCGATGGGCTTCGGCGGGCCGCACGCTGCTTATTTCGCCTTTAAAGACGAGTTCAAACGCTCCGCCCCCGGCCGCATCATCGGCGTATCCAAAGACGCATCGGGCAAACCTGCCTTGCGCATGGCGTTGTCCACCCGCGAGCAACACATCCGCCGCGAAAAAGCGACATCCAATATTTGTACCGCGCAGGCATTGCTGGCAAACTTGGCGGGCATGTATGCCGTCTATCACGGCCCCGAAGGCGTGAAACGCATCGCCAACCGCATTCACGCGCTGGCTTCCGTCTTTGCCGATGCGCTGGTTTCAGACGGCCTCAAAGTGGTTCACGAAGTCTTCTTCGATACCGTTACCGTCGATTTCGGCGGCAAAGAAAAAGCGGACAAAGCGTTCCAAACCGCTTTGGAACTGGGCTACAACCTGCGCCGCGTCAGCGACACGCAAATCGCCGCCGCCTTCCACGAAACATCCGTGCGCGAAGACCTTGCCGTGTTGTACTACGCCTTCACCGGCAACAACACCTTCACGCTTTCAGACGACGTCAAAGGCCGTCTGAAAACCGAATTCCTGCGCCAAGACAATATCTTGCAACATCCCGTGTTCAACCGTTACCACACCGAACACGAAATGCTGCGCTACCTGAAAAAACTCGAAGACCGCGATTTGGCGATGAACCGCAGCATGATTTCGCTGGGCAGCTGCACCATGAAGCTCAACGCCACCGCCGAAATGCTGCCGATTACCTGGACGGAGTTCTCCGACATCCACCCCTACGCCCCCGAAACCCAAACCGCCGGCTACCGCGAACTCCTGACCGACATGGAAAACAGCCTGAAAGCCATCACCGGCTTTGACGCGATTTCCTTCCAGCCCAACTCCGGCGCGCAGGGCGAATACAGCGGTATGCTCGCCATCCGCCGCTATCAGGAAGCGCAAGGCGAAGCGCAGCGCAACATCTGCCTGATTCCCAAATCCGCCCACGGCACCAACCCCGCCACCGCCGCCATGCTCGGTTTGAAAGTCGTCGTCGTCGATACCGACGAACACGGCAACGTCAACATCGACGACTTGAAAGCCAAAGCCGAGCAACACCGCGACGCCTTGTCCGCCATCATGATTACCTACCCGTCCACTCACGGCGTGTACGAAGAAGGCATCCGCGACATCTGCCGCATCATCCATGAAAACGGCGGACAAGTTTACATGGACGGCGCCAACCTCAACGCCCAAATCGGCATCATGCAGCCCGCCGAAGTCGGCGCGGACGTATTGCACATGAACCTGCACAAAACCTTCTGCATCCCCCACGGCGGCGGCGGCCCGGGCATGGGCCCCATCGGTCTGAAAGCCCACCTCGCCCCGTTTGCCCCAGGCCATACCTTGACCGACACGCACAGCGCAAGTGCCGGGCAAACCGCCGTTGCCGCCGCCGCCTTCGGCTCCGCGTCCATCCTGCCGATTACCTGGATGTACCTGACCATGATGGGCAAACAAGGCATGGAGCAGGCAACGCGCTGGGCATTGCTCAACGCCAACTACGTCGCCAAACGCCTGGGCGAAGACTATCCCGTTCTCTACACAGGCAAAAACGGCCGCGTCGCACATGAATGCATCGTCGATTTGCGTCCGCTCAAAGCCGAAAGCGGCATCACCGAAACCGACATCGCCAAACGCCTGATGGACTACGGCTTCCACGCCCCGACCGTCTCCTTCCCCGTTGCCGGCACGCTGATGATCGAGCCGACCGAGAGCGAGAGCAAAGCCGAACTCGACCGCTTCATCGCCGCCCTGAAACAAATCAAACAGGAAGTGTTGAAAGTCGAACGCGGCGAATGGCCGAAAGACGACAACCCGCTGGTCAACGCCCCGCACACCGCCGCCGACGTAACCGGCGAATGGGCGCATCCGTACTCCCGCGAAGAAGCCGTCTTCCCGCTGCCCTTCGTGCGTGAAAACAAATTCTGGCCGAGCGTCAACCGCGTGGACGACGTGTACGGCGACCGGAATCTGGTCTGCACCTGCCCGCCGACGGAAGCGTATGAAGATTAAGGTTTAATATGAAGAAAGGTCGTCTGAAAATTCCAGACGGCCTTTGTTTTAAAAAACGTTCATTCAGAAGGTAGCATGTTTGCAACCTAATCTGTTTGTCAGTTTTATTTTTTCTTGCCAAAAATCAGGGATAACACTGACAAAATCAGGAAACCGACAAACAGGATTTTAGCGATACCTGCCGCGCTGCCTGCAATACCACCAAAGCCCAGTACGGCTGCAATAATGGCGATGACAAAGAAAACAACTGCATAATGAAGCATGGTTTTTTCCTTTCTGTTTGGTGTGCAAACGGTTTGATGTGCAAACGGTTGAGGATAACCTGTCCGTTTTTGTGGGATTTAACAGTTTTAATTACTTAATCAACTATATTGTTGATTAATTTCATACTCACGGATGTAACCGCTTGTAGTACACCTTATCTGATAACTTCTTACTTAGCAAACCGTAGTAATACAAATTTTCAAGAAATCAGCCCATTTATAAAATAACCAAACCATAAATCAACAACTTACATACAGACGTTAAGTTTTGAAAACATTCACATTTTATCGATTAAGATGCACTCAATAAAATTCTTTTTTAAAATCAACAAAAAATAAAAAATAATATTTACATAAAAAGTAATACTAAATCTGCTGTTTGAATCATCATGAAACGGCTCAGAAAAATAAAAGGTCGTCTGAAATGCCATTTCCCTTATTGATTGTTTTTTTGGAACGATTTCGTTATAAAACTAACCATCCCTTGCCCTTTTCAGACGACCTAACAGGAAAACCGCCATGCAAAACATCCGCGCCGCCGCCGTGCAAATGATTTCGTCCACCGACCCCGATGCCAACATTAACACCATGAAACGCCTCGTGCGCAAAGCCGCAAAGCAAGGCGCGGACTGGGTGCTGCTGCCCGAATATTGGCCGCTGATGGGGCGTAAGGATACCGACAAACTGGCTTTCGCCGAACCTTTAGTCGGCGGCAATTTTAGCGAAACTCGCTACGCTCGTTTTCAGACGACCTTGAGCGAAACGGCAGCGGAATGCGGCGTGGTGCTTTTTGGCGGCACGATTCCGCTGCGAAGCCCCGAAGCGGGCAAAGTGATGAACACGATGTTGGTGTACGACCGCGACGGCACGCAAATCGGGCTATATCACAAAATGCACCTGTTCGGTTTTTCAGGTTTGGGCGAACGCTATGCCGAAGCGGACACCATCAGCGCAGGCGGCGATGTGCCGAAATTGGCTGCCGACGGCGTCCCGCTTGCCGCGGGCGTGTGCTACGACTTGCGCTTTCCCGAGTTTTTCCGCGCCCAGCAGCCGTTTGACGTTTTGCTGCTGCCCGCCGCCTTCACTTACACGACAGGCAAAGCGCATTGGGAATTGTTGCTGCGCGCCCGCGCAGTGGAAAACCAATGCTACGTCATCGCTTCGGCGCAAGGCGGCGAGCACGAAAGCGGCAGGCGCACGTTCGGTCATAGCATGATTATCGATCCGTGGGGCGAAATTTTGGACGTATTGCCCGAAGGCGAAGGCATCGTCATCGCCGATTTGGACGCTGCGAGGCTGCAAAGCGTGCGCACCAGGCTGCCCGCGTTGCAACACAGGTTGTTAAAATAAAAACAATTCATCCCCAAACGTCGCCATTTCCGCCTTAAATTCTATGATATGTTGATTTTATCGCAACAAAATTAATCCAAAGTAATATGAAATTGACAATTAATTTTGCATTTATAATATTAGCAGGTACAATTTCAGACTATTTATTTGGGCTAGTCATACATTGCACAACTGCAGACAAAAATAAGGCTGTTCAACAGTCTAGTGCATTTTATAAAAGGGATATCAAGGATGCTCCAAGCTAAAATCGTCGTTATCGGCAGTATCAATATGGATTTAGTCACCCGCGCTTCAAAATTTCCCAGAGCGGGTGAAACATTGCTGGGCAATTCATTTCACCGCTTCATGGGCGGCAAGGGCGCAAACCAAGCGATTGCAGCAGCGCGTTTGGGGGCAGACGTCTGTATAGTCGGCGCGGTCGGCGATGACGATTTCGGCTATGAAATGACCACCAACCTCTGCCGCGAAGGCATCTTTACCGAACACATCCAAACCCTCACCGGCCTGCCCAGCGGCATGGCAAACATTACCGTTGCCGACGATGAAAACGCCATTATCGTTATCGCCGGAGCCAACATGGGGCTGACGGTTGCCGACATCGAAAACGCCGAGCAGCAAATCGCCTCCGCCGATGTGGTTTTGAGCCAGCTCGAAATTCCGATGGACTGCGTCATCACCGCCGCAAAATTGGCGAAGAAATACGGCAAGCCCTTTATCCTCAACCCGGCTCCCGCACAATTCCTGCCTTCGGAATTATGGGAATTGGTCACTCTTCTGACCCCCAACCGCTACGAACTTGCCGACTGCCTCGGCCTGTCGCAAGATTTGAATCCCGAAGAGCTGATTCTAAAAGCCCCCTGCCCCGTCCTGATGACCATGGGCGACAAAGGCGCAGTCTATAAAGACGGAAAAGACGGTTTGCGTTATGTTTCCAGCTTTAAAGTGGACACTGCCGACACTACCGGCACCAGCGACGCATTCAACGGCGCGTTGTCCGTCTTCTGGAATCAAGGCATCGAAACTGCCGTCCGTAAGGCATGTGCCGCCGCCGCGCTTTCCATTACCCAAGACGGCGCGCAAAACGGAATGCCTTTCAAAGAAGAATTGGAACAATTCCTCGCCGCGCATCAATAAATCCATATTCACGTTATGAAACACAAAAGGTCGTCTGAAACCCATCTTCCGGCGTTTCAGACGACCTTTATTAATCTTAAAGATGATTGAGCCGCATTATAGTGGATTAACTTTAAACCAGTACGGCGTTACCTCGCCTTGGCTCAAAGAGAACGATTCTCTAAGGTGCTGAAGCACCAAGTGAATCGGTTCCGTACTATCTGTACTGTCTGCGGCTTCGTCGCCTTGTCCTGATTTAAAGTTAATCCACTATACCGTGTCGTACGCCATGTCATGAATGCTTCGGGGAATGGTTAAACCGCCCCGATGGATTTGGCAACCGATGGTCTGACGGCTACAATATCGCGTTAAAAACTTTTCATTTGGGAACACGCAAAATGTTGGTTCATCCTGAGGCGATGGGCGTCGCCGCATTGGCGGACAAAATCCGCAAAATCGAAAACTGGCCGCAAAAAGGCATTTTATTTCACGACATTACACCGGTACTTCAAAGCGCGGAATATTTCCGCCTTTTAGTGGATTTGCTGGTCTATCGCTATATGGGTCAGAAAATCGATGTCGTGGCTGGCTTGGACGCACGCGGCTTCATCATCGGCGCGGCGTTGGCGTATCAGTTGAACGTCGGCTTCGTCCCCATCCGCAAAAAGGGCAAGCTGCCTTTTGATACGATTTCGCAAAGCTACGCGCTGGAATACGGCGAAGCGACGGTCGAAATCCACAAAGACGCGGTCAAACCCGGCGCGCGCGTGCTGCTGGTCGATGACCTGGTCGCAACCGGCGGCACCATGCTCGCAGGCGTGGAATTAATCCGAAAACTCGGCGGCGAAGTCGTTGAAGCGGCGGCGATTTTGGAATTTACGGACTTGATCGGCGGCAGCAAAATCCGCGAAAACGGCGTTCCCCTGTTTACCCTGCTGCAAAACGAAGGCTGCATGTAAACTTTGCCCATGCCTCAAAGGTCGTCTGAAACAGCCATTCCGCTTTTCAGACGACCTTTTTGTTGTCCCTGATTACGCGGTTAATGTAAATATCGGTTTCAGATTCGGATAATGCCGCCAAATCGTTTAAAATACGGTTCTAATTGATTCTAATAAAGATACGGCAAGTAATGAACGCACAACGCATATTTTCCCTCTCGCTCAGCCTGATTGCCGCAGCCGTCTTGTCGGCGTGCGTCTCTGAAAACGACACCTCATCCAAAGAGCCTGCCTCTTCTCTGACCGAACCCGCCTCCATCCCCGCCCGCCGCGCCGAAGGCGAATCCAAAGTATTGTCCGATTACGGTCAATATCAAGGCGCGCTGGACGCTGCCAAACGCGGCGACGATATGTGGGTGCAACAATTCTTGGCGCAGGCGGGCGACAGCGCGATGGCTGAAACCGTCCGCAACGAATGGCTCAAAAGCCTCGGCGCGCGCGGACAATGGGATGTGTTCCGCCAAGAAAACAAAAAGCTGAATGCGGCAGGTCGGGTGCAAGAAGTGCAATGTTATGCCGAACTGAGCAGCGGCAGCTACAACATGGCGGCAGAGCTTGTGCGCGTTACGAACAAGCTGCCCGCAGGCTGTACCCGCTTGGTCGAAAGCGCGGCATCGGCAGGTCGTCTGAACAACAACGACGCATGGCGCCGCGTACGCGGATTGTTGAGCAACAGCCAAACCAGCGACGCACGCAGCTTGGCAGCCGCCTTAGGCAGCCCGTTTGAGGGCGGCTCGCAAGGTGCGCGCGAATACAGCCTTTTGAACGTCATCGGCAAAGACGCGCGCAAATCCTCCTCCGCAGCCTCCACGCTGTCCGGCATGGAATCCGGCTTAAGCCGCGAACAAAGCAGCTTCGCATGGGGCGTATTGGGACTCTACCAAGCGCAAAATCAAAACATGCAAACCGCGTTGAGCTACTACAACCGCGTTTCCGACCGCAAACAACTGACCGACGAGCAGTTTGAATGGTACGCCCGCGCCGCCCTGCGCCTGCAACGCTGGAACGAATTGTCCGGCATCATCCAACAAATGCCCGACAACCTGCAAAAAGACCCGACTTGGCAATACTGGCTGGGCCGCAGCTACGCCGCACAAGGCAACCAAAGCCGTGCTAAAGAAATGTATGAAAAAGCCGCCGCAAGCGGACGCAATTTCTACGCCGTCTTAGCAGGTGAAGAGCTCGGCCGCCGCGTCAATACCAAAAACAACGTTTCCGACGCCGATAAAAAAGACGTCCGCCGCATGGCAGACGACGGCGCCATCAAACGCGCGCTGGTTCTGTTTAAAAACAGCCAAAGCAGCAACGATGCCAAAATGCGCCGTCAGGCGCAGGCAGAATGGCGTTTCGCCACCCGCGACTTCAACGAAGACAACCTCCTGACTGCCGCGCAAGTTGCCTTTGAAAACCAGTTCTACGACATGGCGATCAACAGCGCCGACCGGACCGAGCGCAAACTCAACTACAACCTGCGCTACCTCTCTCCGTTTAAAGAGACCACCGTCCGCTACGCCTCGCAAGCAGGCATCGATCCTGCTTGGGTTTACGGCCTGATCCGCCAAGAAAGCCGCTTCGTCATGGGCGCGCAATCCAGCGTCGGCGCGCAAGGCCTGATGCAGGTTATGCCCGCCACCGCCCGAGAAATCGCCGGCAAAATCGGCATGAGCAGCAGCGAACTCTACACCATGGACGGCAACATCCGCATGGGCACATGGTACATGGCAGATGCCAAACGCCGCCTGCAAAACAACGAAGTGATGGCAACCGCAGGCTACAACGCCGGCCCCGGCCGCGCCCGCAACTGGCAGGCTTCTACGCCTCTGGAAGGCGCGATTTACGCCGAGACCATCCCTTTCACCGAAACCCGCGACTACGTCAAAAAAGTTATGACCAACGCGACCTTCTACGCATCCCTGTTCAATGAGCCGCAAACCTCGCTGAAACAGCGTATGGGAACCGTTCCGGGTCGTTACTGATTGACGCGGCTGCATCCGATTGTATTGATTGACAGATACGGAAGCCAAACTTGAAAAGGTCGTCTGAAAGTATGTTTTCAGACGACCTTTTTTAGTGTGGATGATGGCAAAAAAACAACGAATCAACTGCTTTAATCCCCATCGCCATCCCGCGCTCTTTTCAATAAACTGGTTGCGCTACCTGCCCCAATCCTTTGTATAGTGGATCAAATTTAAATCAGGACAAGGCGACGAAGCCGCAGACAGTACAGATATAGTGGATTAAAATTGCAACGATACGGCGTTGCCAACGCCCTTATGTACTACCCGTATACGGCGGGCGTTGCCGCCTTGTCTCATTTTTATTTTAATCCACTATAGTACGGAACCGATTCACTTGGTGCTTCAGCACCTTAGAGAATCGTTCTCTTTGAGCTAAGGCGAGGCAACGCCGTACTGGTTTAAAGTTAATCCACTATATCTGTTACTTGCTGCCGTTTATCCAACGTTCAGCCACTGAGTGGGAACACTTTACAAAAAGGTCGTCTGAAAACCGAAAAATCAGTTTTCAGACGACCTTTGTTTAGCTCAAACCTTCCCGGTTTAAGCGGCGTTGACTTTGTCTTCGCGGCGCAGCAGGGTAATCAGGTCGCTGATGCGCTGTTTCATGCTGCGGCGGTCGACGATTTGGTCGATAGCGCCTTTTTCCAGCAGGAATTCTGCGCGTTGGAAGCCTTCGGGCAAGGTTTCGCGGACGGTTTGTTCGATAACGCGCGGACCGGCAAAGCCGATAAGGGCATTGGGTTCGGCAAGCACGACATCGCCGAGGAAGGCGAAACTGGCGGATACGCCGCCCATGGTCGGGTCGGTCAGGACGGAGATGAACGGCAGGTGTTTTTCAGTCAGAAGATGCAATGCCGCGCTGGTTTTGGTCATCTGCATCAATGAGTTGACTCCTTCTTGCATACGCGCACCGCCCGATGCGGCAACGCAGATGAAAGAGCAGTTGTCGGCTACGGCGCGGCGCACGCCTTGAACGAAGCGTTCGCCGACGACGGAACCCATAGAGCCTCCGATAAAGCGGAATTCGAAGGCGGCAATCACGACGGGCAGGCCGTTCATAAAGCCTTTCATCACGACCAACGCATCATCTTCGCCGGTGGCTTTGCGCGCTGCGGCCAAGCGTTCGGGGTATTTTTTGCTGTCTTTGAATTTCAGCGGGTCGGTCGGTTTGATATTGGCGGCGATTTCTTCGCGGCCTTCCTCGTCCAAAAGCAAACTGAGGCGTTCGCGCGCGGAAAGGGGGTTGTGGTGGTTACATTTCGGGCAAACTTGGTCGTTTTGCTGAAGTTCGGTCGAGTAGATGGTTGCCGAGCAGGAAGGGCATTTGTGCCACAGGCCTTCGGGAACGTTGGACGAGCCTTCGCTTTTGCTGCGGTTTTTGATTTTGGGCGGTAGGATTTTGTCTAACCAACTCATGGATGACTCCTTGGAATTCGGGATTCAGACGACCTTTGCGTGTGTTTTCGGAAAAGGTCTTAACGGATTGCGTCTTTTAATTCTTTTACCAACGCGCCGACGGCTTCTGCTTCGCGGCCTGCGTTATTTTCAATTTCTTTGACGATGCGGCTGCCGACGATGACGGCATCGGCAACGGCGCCGATTTTGCGCGCGCTTTCGGCGTTGCTGATGCCGAAGCCGACGCCGATCGGGATGTCGATATACTTGCGCAAAAGCTCTATTTTACGCGAAACTTCTTCGGTATCCAAACTTGCTGCGCCGGTAACGCCTTTGAGCGAAACGTAATAGACAAAGCCGCCTGCAACGCGGGCGATGGTTTGGATACGCTCTTCGGTCGTGGTCGGGGCAATCAGAAAGATGCAGTCGATGCCGCGCGCTTTGAGTTCGTCGTGCAGCGGGGTGATGGTTTCGACAGGGGAATCGACGGTCAGCACGCCGTCCACGCCGGCTTCGGATGCCGCTTGGGCAAATGCCTGATAACCCATTTTATGGATCGGGTTCAGATAACCCATCAGGACGACGGGCGTGTTGCCGTTTGTTTCGCGGAAGCGGCGTACGATGTTCAATACGTCGTTGAGGGAAACTTTGTTTGCCAACGCACGCTCGGCGGCGCGCTGGATGGTCGGACCGTCCGCCATCGGGTCGGAAAAGGGAACGCCCAATTCCAGGATGTCGGCGCCGTTTTCAACCAAACTGTGCATCAGCGCAAGCGTGGTATCGAGATTGGGATCGCCTACGGTGATATAGGGAATCAGGGCTTTTGCGCCGTCAAGCGCGGCAAAGGTTTGCTGGATTCTGCTCATCTTGATTTCTCGTTTCCGTAACGGCTGTTTCCAGCCGGTTTTCATCGACAATAAGTTGGCAAGTATAGCATTGACTGTCTGTTTCGGGCGAAACTGCATGACATTTTCAGTCATTTTTTCATATAGATAAAAGGTCGTCTGAAAATCTTTTCAGACGACCTTTCCAAAACAGGGCAGTCGGAATGCTGCCGCTATGCCGATTTTCCACCGTTTAATCGCGTTTGTGCTCGATATAGTCTTGGTGTTTGGTTTGCGGATCGGCGCGGGTCACCGTGTATTCGCCTTCGATGATATCGCCGTCATCTTCACCACGGCGCGTAAAGGTTTGCTGACGGAAAGACTGCGTATTCATTTGAGCTGCAGGCCGACCCTTTATCGGCAAAAGCAGCAGCAAGGCGATAATGGTGGACACAAAACCCGGACTGAGCAGCAAAATCCCGGCGACGGTATAACGTATCAGCCACAACATCTGATACATGGAAATATTGTCCCCGCTGCGGATGGCCGCACCCGCCAGCAAAATGCCGGACAGCCCCGTGTGGCGCAGCATCATCGTGCCGCCGATAAAGCTGACTATCATCAGCAGGAAAGTGAATCCGCCGCCCAGCCAATCCGCCACCCAAACGATGGACATAATTTCCAAAAACAATAATACTAAAAAACCCACACCGAAATACTGCATCTTTGCTCCTTTAAATTCCGAACCCGCTTCATGCTGCGCAAGTCGGCGCGTTTAGCCGCAATTTCAATCTATCTTATTGAATCTTATTAGATATCATAAACCGACATTTTACACTTCCCGAATAACCGGTTTCCCTTAACATAAAGATAATGCGCCCTACTTTCAAGGCGCGCGAATGTGAAAAACCGTAAGGTTTCGGCACGTTTCTTCAGACGAGGTCGTCTGAAACAGCATGCGCTCTTACAGCAACTTCTTGATATCGTTTTCTATTTCTTCCGGCGTTACGCTGGGCGCAAACCGTGCCACCACTTCGCCTTGCCGATTAATCAGGAATTTGGTGAAGTTCCAGCGGATATCGCCCGCCTGATGCTTACTGCCCCATGCCGCCAGCCGCAACACCGCTTCTTTCAACATATGCCCGCCCCTATCCTTCGGCTGTTGTGCCTTCAAATAAACATAAAGCGGCGATGCGGATGCGCCGTTGACATCGATTTTGTCAAAAATTTTGAATGCAGTACCAAACTTCGTCTGACAGACGGAAGCAATTTCCCGACTGCTCTCCGGCGCCTGTCCGCGAAATTGGTTGCACGGAAAATCCAATATCTTCAAACCTTGCCCGTTGTAACGTTCATAAAGCTGCTGCAACGCCGTATATTGCGGCGTCAATCCGCAGCGCGTCGCGGTGTTGACAATCAGCAGCACCTTACCGCGGTAAACACTCAGGGAAACCGGATCGCCTTGCGCATCGTTTAAGGTGAAGTCGTAAATATTCATGTTGTCCATTCAAAAAGGTCAGGGAAAACAAATCGAGTCAGACAAACGCCGGCTGGGATTTCGAGCCGTATGTTTCATTTTGATTGATGATTTTTATAGTATTTCAACAATGCCATCATTTCTTTTGCCTTCTTTTTGCCATGCCGCTCGTCAGTGACATAATCCGCTGCCTTATTGCCCAATTCATTTTTGATGTCCGGGTTGGCACCGTTTGCCAAAAGTATTTCAAGTATTGCCACATTGCCGTTGAAACAGGCATTTTGGACAGGCGTAAAACCCATTTCTCCCTGTTTGTTGACGTCCGCGCCATTTTGAATCAGCAATAAAACATCTTCGCAGTCTTGGTTGATGACCGCCAAATTCAGCAAGGTTTCATCCATCAAACCCAAATCATGTACGGAGGCGATACGGGGGCGCGAGGCGAAAGCCAAGTTATTTTGATATTTGGCGAACAGATTGGTCAGTTTTTGATCCATGATTTATCCTGGAACGATGAGGCTTAAGAGACGGATATGTTTTCAGACGACCTTTTTCAGACGACCCCGGCAAACCTGCCCTATTGTTTATCGTCAGCCCATATGAAAAAACACCGCTTTCGCAAGCGGTGTCCGGTAAAGCAGCAATTATTTGCGCAGACCCAAGCGGGTGATCAGGTTGCGGTATGTATCAGGTTGAGTACGGCGCAAGTAAGACAACAGACGGCGACGTTGACTGACCATTTTCAACAGGCCGCGACGGCTGTGGTGGTCTTTAGGGTTGGTTTTGAAGTGGGGAGTCAGGTCGTTGATACGGAAAGTCAACAGAGCGACTTGTACTTCAGAAGAACCGGTATCGCCTTCTTTACGTTGGAAATCTTTAACAATTTGTGCTTTTTGTTCTACGGTCAATGCCATGATGGATAACTCCGAAAAATAAAAGAACCGTCATTCGGTTCGGACAAGTTTGACGAGCAGGAAACCCGTTCAAACTCCTGAAGTCTTTTTGTAAAGACGGGCGGATTATGCCACAGTTTGTACGGTTTTGCACGACTAAATCCTGTCTTCAGGCAGTGTTTCGCCGAGACTGTGGCTTTCAGACGACCCGCCCGCCCTGAAACCTACTCCCCCGCCACGGTCATGCTCTCGATCAGCACAGAACCGATTTTGTTGGAAGAGCGGCGCAGCGCGTCGTTGGCGGTACCGACGATGCCGAGGTACATATCCTGCAAGCGGCCGGCGATGGTAATTTCTTGGACGGGGTGGCTGATGATGCCGTTTTCCACCCAAAAACCTGCCGCGCCGCGCGAGTAGTCGCCCGTGATGGTGTTCACGCCCTGCCCCATCAGTTCGGTAACCAACAATCCCGTACCCATTTCTTTCAGTAAGTCGGACTGCGTTTCGTGCGTATGGTTCAAATAAAGGTTGTGTGCGCCGCCGGCGTTGCCCGTGGTCTGCATACCGAGCTTTCTCGCGCTGTAACTGCTGAGGAAATAGCCTTCGACAATGCCGTCGCGGATGACGAAACGCGGCCGCGTGGCGACGCCTTCGGAATCGAAATAGGTGCTGCCGAAGGCGCGGGGGATGTGCGGTTCTTCGCGCAGGCTGAGGAAATCGGGCAGGACTTTTCTGCCTATGCTGTCGATCAGGAAGCTGCTTTGGCGGTAGAGCGCGCCGCCGCTGAGTGCGCCGACGAGGTGTCCGATAAGGCCGCCTGCGACGGTGGTATCGAAGAGGACGGGATAGCTGCCTGTCGGGATGCTGCGGCTGTTCAGACGACGTAAGGTACGCTCGGCGGCGGTTTTGCCGATTTGCTCGGGACTGTCCATGTCTTGATGGCGGCAGGCGGCATCGTACCAGTAGTCGCGCTGCATGCCGTTTTCGTCGGCGGCGACGATGCTGCACGAAATGCTGTGGCGCGTGCCTTGTTGGTGGGCGGTGAAGCCGTGGGTGTTGCCGTAAACGTATTGGTAATGTCCGGTCTGAACGCCTGCGCCTTCGGAGTTTTCGATGCGTTCATCCGCGCTCAGGGCGGCTTGTTCACATTGTTTTGCCAACTCAATGGCGGCTTCCGTGCTTAAATCCCATTCGTGATAACGGTCGAGGTCGCCGACGTGTCGCGCCATCAATGAAGCATCTGCCAGACCTGCGCAATCGTCTTCGGCGGTGTAGCGGGCGATGTCGATAGCGGCTTTGACGGTGTCTTGCAGGGCTTTTTCGGAGAAGTCGGCGGTGCTGGCGCGGCCTTTGCGTTTGCCGACGTACACGGTAATATCCAGCGATTTATCCTGCTGGAACTCGATTTGTTCGATTTCGCCCAGCCGTACGCTGACGCTTTGTCCGATGGATTCGCTAAAGTCGGCTTCGGCAGCCGCCGCGCCCATGTTTTTTGCCAAATCCAAGGCGTGCCCGCATAAGCCGGTCAGCTCGGAGGCGGTGTGGTTGAACAGCATAAAAGGTTTCCTGACAGAGGTTTGCGGCATTTTAACCGTTTTCAGACGACCTCGGCAAAAATACCGCCGCCAAAGGCAAAAGGTCGTCTGAAAACGCCGTTTCGACAGGGCGTTGACGTGGAAACTGCCCGAACGTGCTAAAATACCCAAAACAAAATTAAAGGTTTATCAAAATGTTTGAAAACGAAGACGAATGGGTCAGCAAAACCCAAATGAAAAAGCAGATGAACGATTTGCAGGCTTTGGGCATGGAGTTGACCAAACTCTCGACCGATACGCTGAAAAAAATCGGCTTGGACGAAGACTTGTACGAAGCCGTCGTTACCTACAAAAAAATCACGTCCAACGGCGCGCTCAAACGCCAAAGCCAATTCATCGGCAGGCTCATGCGAGACACCGACCCCGCGCCCATCGAAGCCTTCCTCGCCAAACTGCGCGGCGAAAATACCGCCCACAACGCCTTCTTGCAACGCATCGAACAAGCCCGCACGCGCCTCTTGGCGGACGACAACGCAATCACCCAATTCATGGCGGACTTTCCCCATGCCGACGCAGGCAAATTGCGCACCTTAATCCGCAACACGAAAAAAGAGCAGGAACAAAACAAACCGCCGAAAAACTTCCGCGCCCTCTTCCAAGAAATCAAATCCGTCATGGAAGGCGGTCAGAGCGATTCGGAAGAAACGCAGGATTGGGCAGAATAAATATCGGGGTCGTCTGAAAACGGGGTTGAGGGTTCTGTAAATCCCACCGCCCCGTTTTCAGACGACCTTTTCAAATTTCATATAATCTTATTAAAATATACCGTCATTTTTCAGACATCCCTATTAACAATAAAACAAACCGACCTTTTCAAGGACTACACTTATGAAACTTCGCCTTGCCCTCACTGCCCTCCTCGCCTTATCATTAAACGGCTGTATGACTCAAGAAATGTGGGAAGAGGATAAAAAAGTAGAAAAAATCACTTTTCATCCGATTACTTCCGACCAAGTACATTCTTTCGGTATCGTCAACAAAGACAATGACCAACTTGAAAAAGGCAGCATCGTCATGATGGGCGAAAAATACTGGTTCGTCATTAATGCCAAAGATTCAAAAGACCTGACGCCCATCCTCAATGTCAAACTCGACAAAAAATTCCAAATTGCCGATGCCAAAAAATACAAAAAAGACCTCAAAGCCTTGCCTGTTGTGGTGAACAATGAAAAAGAAGCCGATTTCACCACCGATTTCTGCCTACGCTACGACACTCAAAAAGCTGATGAAATCGCCAAACTGAAAAACCTGTCATTTGAAACCGGCAAAGGTAGAAATAACACTGTCTACCACCGCTGTGTTCACGCCAAAGGCAAATACTACGCCACCCCGAAAAACCTGCCCGCCGACTACAAATTTGAACAAAGCATTCCTGTCTCCATCGGCTATACCACTTCTCGCGTATACACCAGTCCGGGGAAAGTAATAGGCACTATTTTGATGACGCCGCTGACGCTCACTTTTGATGCCCTTACCCCAATACTGTTCATTCCTGCCATGATGATAGGCGGTAGCGACGGCTTTACCCCAAGCTTTTAATAAACTCGTTACGCCTGTTTTCAGACGACCTTTCCGTCCTTGAATACATCAAACATATTTCCACACACCATGCCCGTCAAAATCCAAACCCGCCCCGTCAACCAAAACGTCCTCGATGATTTGCTCACCGCCGGTGCCGATCCTTTAATCGCCCGGCTGTGCGCCTCGCGCGACGTGCAGAGTCCCGCCGAATTGGACGACAAACTCGCCGGCCTTCTGCCTTATCAATCGCTGACGAATTGCGAAGCCGCCGCCCGCCGTCTGGCGGATGCCATCGAGCGCAAGGAAAAAATCCTGATTGTCGCCGACTACGATGCCGACGGCGCGACGGCGTGTTCCGTCGGTATGAGCGGCTTGGCAGCGATGGGCGCGGCGGTGGATTTCCTCGTACCCAACCGCTTCGAACACGGCTACGGCTTAACGCCCGAGCTTGCCGAAATCGCCGCCGCGCAAGGCGTGGATTTGCTGATTACGGTCGATAACGGCATCGCCAGCATCGCAGGCGTGGCGCGGGCGCAGGAATTGGGTTTGGACGTGATCGTTACCGACCACCACCTGCCCGCTGAAACCGTACCCGACTGCATCATCGTCAATCCGAACCAAAAAGGCTGCGGCTTTCCCAGCAAAAGTCTGGCAGGCGTAGGCGTGATTTTTTATGTATTGATGGCGTTGCGTGCCGAATTGCGCCGCCGCGATTATTTTTCAGACGACCTTAGAGAACCGAATCTGGGCGAACTTTTGGATTTGGTCGCACTCGGCACCGTCGCCGATGTCGTCCCCCTCGACCACAACAACCGTATCCTCGTGTCGCAAGGTTTGAAAAGGATGCGTTCCGGCAAAATGCGTCCCGGCATCCGCGCCTTGTTTGAAGTGGCGCGGCGCGACTGGCGCAAAGCGCAGCCTTTCGATATGGGTTTTGCACTAGGTCCGCGCATCAACGCCGCCGGACGGCTGGACGATATGTCGGTCGGCATTGCCTGCCTGTTGGCGCGCGACGACGCAGAAGCGCAGGCATTGGCGGCGCAGTTGAACGACCTTAATATCGAACGCCGCGAAATCGAGCAATCCATGCTGCAAGACGCACTGAACGCCTTTCCCGAAACCCTGCCTTCAGGTCAGACGACCCTGGTCGCCTACCGCGACGACTTTCATCAAGGCGTGGTCGGCATCGTCGCCAGCCGCCTCAAAGACCGCTTCTACCGCCCGACCATCGTATTCGCCCCGGCGGACAACGGCGAAGTGCGCGGTTCGGGCCGCTCCATTCCCAACCTGCACCTGCGCGACGCTTTGGATTTGGTGTCCAAACGCCATCCCGATTTGATTTTGAAATTCGGCGGACACGCGATGGCGGCGGGCTTGAGCATACTCGAACACAACATTCCCGCGTTTCAGACGGCCTTTGAAGAAGCCGTGCGCGAAATGGTGTGCGAAGACGATTTGTCGCAAACCTTCATCACCGACGGCAGCCTGAAAGCCTGCGACATCACGTTGGAACAGGCACAAAACCTCGCCCGCCACGTTTGGGGACAAGGCTTCGCGCCGCCGAGCTTTACCGACGAATTTCACGTCATCCGCCAGCAGCCTTTGGGCGCGGAGGGCAAACATAAAAAAGTCTGGCTGCAAAAAGACGGCTACGAATTTGAAGCCATGTTTTGGCGGTGCAGCGAAGACATCCCCGAATACATCCGCACGGTTTACCGCCCCGTGGCAAACGAGTGGCGCAATCAGATGGAATTGCAGCTTTACATCGATTACTGGGAAGCCGCTTAAGGCTTGCGAAAGATAAAAGGTCGTCTGAAACCAAAAAACAAGTTTCAGACGACCTTTGTTTTCTAGAAGATTATTGTGCGCCAAATTTCAATACCATCGGCAATCAAGAAAACATGCCCGCACAACTTGTATTTAAATTTCAAAAAACCACCTTATCCGAATGATAAAAACCGGCAATCCGAAAGAAAACAAAACCGAAAATCCCCCTTCTACTCAAACACTTTCAACGCAATATTGTGATGAATCAAACTTCCTGACAGATAAACCCGCGATTGCTTGTCAGTCGGTAGATTTTAAAACATAATGCTTACGCGCCTAAGTATTGGAGTTTTACTACAAATACATGATGGGTAAGCCGTACGCAGCGCAGCAGTTCCAACCGATCAACTCAAAGCAAGGAAGGTCTAAAATGAAAGTAACCAGTTTCGGCGAAGTGTTGTGGGACGATTTTCCAAGCGGCAAAGTGTTGGGCGGTGCGCCGCTGAACGTTTTGGTCCGTTTGCAATCTTTCGGGGTCGATACTGCCATCATCAGCCGTCGAGGCGATGATGCCGACGGCGAAGAGCTGCTGCGCCAAATCCAAGCGAAAAACGTCAATACCGACCTGCTGCAAGTGTGCAAAGAATGCGATACCAGCCTTGTCAAAGTCATCCTGGACAAATGCGGCAGCGCGTCATACGAAATCGTATATCCCTGCGCGTGGGACCGCATCGTCGTCGAAGATGCCGCCTTGCAGCGTGTCGCTGAATCCGATGCCTTCGTGTTCGGCAGCCTTGCCACCCGCGACGAGATTTCCCGTGCGGCTTTAGACAAACTGATGGAAAAAGCCAAATTCAAAATCTTCGACGTCAACCTGCGCAAACCCCACTACGACACCGACCGCCTGCTCACCACCATGAAGCGTGCAGATATGCTCAAACTCAATGACGACGAATTGTACGAACTGTCCGCAATTTACGGCTCGCCCTACCACAGTATCGAACAAAACATCGCCTACCTCAACCGGTTGACCGGCGCACAAACCATCTGCGTCACCTTAGGCGGACACGGCGCAATTTTATACAAAGACGGCGAACTCTACCGCCACTGCGGCTTCCGCATCAAAGTTGCCGATACGGTCGGCTCCGGCGACAGCTTCTTGGCAGGGCTGACCTACAAACTGCTCAACAATGCCGAGCCGCAAGAAGCCATTACCTTCGCCTGCGCACTCGGCGCCCTAGTCGCTTCTAGACACGGCGCGACGCCCGACATTTCCTTGCAAGAAATCGAAAGCTTCATGAATCCGGCTTGATGTTTGCCATCAAAGGATGTCACAACAAAAGGTCGTCTGAAAACGGATTTTCTGTTTTCAGACGACCTTTTATATCGCCGATTCACTTTTCAGAATACAGACTCGTGTTAAGCCGATTCTTCAGGCTGTTTACCAAACCGTCACAAACTGCTCCAAATCGGTATTTTTTGCGCCACTGCCCGCCTCAGTCGGCGAACCAACCATCATCAGCCCGATGATTTTATCTTTGTCTTCACAACCAAACGCTTCGCGCAAGAGCGGGCTGTTGACCCACATTCCGGTAATCCACACATTGTCAAAACCTTGCGCGGACGCGGCAAGCTGCAGCCCGTAAGCAGCGCAGCCCGCACTCAGCATTTGTTCCCACTCGGGCTTGGGTTTCGCCACTTCGCGGTTGGGCGCAAAAGTCACGCCGATTACCATAGGTGCCATATTGCCGACTTTCTCGGCTTTTTTCATCGCATCATCGCCAAAATTCAACTCGGTAACCGTTTGGCGCAACAATTCGCGGAAACGTTGCAAGCCTGCCTCGCTTTGAATGACGGTAAAACGAAACGGACGCATATTGCCATGGTCGGGAACCTGCGTAGCCGCTTGCAGCATATATTCGAGCTGTTCCGCATTCGGCGCGGGAGCGGTAAGTTTTTTAGATGAACGACGTGTGGTCAAAAGTTGTAAAGCATCCATATTTTATCTTTCAATTCATTTGAAACAACGGAATCCATCTTAGACGGGATTCCTTGTGGAACCATCAAAACGATACAGGCTATATTCGGAAAATACTGGACAGATGGTGCAAACTGATTGACTAACGCTTAAAGTCTTGATAAGCGATTCTCTTCAGTTTGGCAGGAGCAAGCCTATCCGTTCAAAACGAACCCTCTATATAGCACAAAGCCGGTTTGAATGCCATGTTTGATGGCGCAACAAAAAGGTCGTCTGAAAACCTGTTGCCAAGTTTTCAGACGACCCCTTCAAATCGCAATCATAGCCATCAGACCACGACTTCTTCTTTTTTCTTCACTTCCTTCGCGATATTTTCGCGGCTCAGACCGAACATCAGCAAGAGCGGGCTGGCGACCAATACCGAAGAGTAAATACCGAACACAATGCCGATGGTCAATGCCATTGAGAAACCGTGCAACGCTGCGCCGCCGAACACCAGCATGGAAACGACCATTGCCTCGGTCGAGCCGTGGGTGATGATGGTACGGCTCATGGTGGCGGTAATCGCATTGTCGATGACTTGCGGAACGGTATGTCCGCGCATGCTCGGTTTGCGGAAGTTCTCACGGATACGGTCGAAGACGACGACGGATTCGTTTACGGAATAACCCAATACGGCAAGGATACCCGCCAACACGGTCAGTGAAAATTCCCATTGGAAGAAGGCGAAGCAGCCCAAAATAATCACGATGTCGTGCATATTCGCGATGATGGCGGATACGGCGAAACGCCATTCAAAGCGCATCGACAGGTAAACGATGATACCGGCCACGACGAAGCCTAATGCCATCAGACCGTTGGTCACCAGCTCTTCGCCGACCTGCGGGCCGATAAATTCGACTTGGCGCAGGGTAACGTCAGGCTGCTCTTTTTTCAGCAATTCCATAACCTGATTGGAAAGCTGTGCGGAAGTTACGCCTTCTTTGTTGGGCAGGCGGATCATGATGTGTTTATTCGTACCTAACGCCTGAACTTGGACATCGCCCATTTTCAGGGTATCGAGTTTTTCACGGGTTTTGTTGACGTCCACGCCCTGCTGATATTGCACTTCCATCACGGTACCACCGGTAAATTCGACGGAGAAGTTCAAACCTTTGGTAACGAGGAAGAATACGGCGGCAATGAAGGTTACCAACGAAATAAAGGTCGTCAGTTTGCCGTAGCTCATAAACGGGATGTCGCGTTTGATTTTAAAGAGTTCCATGTCTTACTCCTTGCCAGCCGCTGTTTCGGCTTTGGGTTTCCATACTGCGCCGATGGAAATGTTCTGCAATTTGCGGCGGCGTCCGTACCATAAGTTAACCAAGGCACGGAAAACGACGACGGATGAGTACATCGAAGTCAGGATACCCAGACAATGTACGACGGCAAAACCGCGAACCGGGCCGGAACCGAATACCAAGAGGGCGATACCGGCAATCAGCGAGGTCAGGTTGGAGTCGACAATGGTTGCCCATGCGTGTTGGAAACCGAGGTTGATTGCCTGTTGCGGCGGCACGCCTTCGCGCAACTCTTCGCGGATACGTTCGTTAATCAATACGTTGGAGTCAATCGCCATACCCAGCGTCAACGCCAATGCGGCAATACCGGGCAGCGTCAGCGTTGCCTGCATGGCAGACAAAATACCGACCAAGAACAAGATGTTGGTACTCAGGGCGATGGTCGAGAAGAAACCCATCAGGCGGTAGTAAACCACCATGAACAAAGCAACGGCGGTAAAGCCCCATAAGGTCGAATGGAAACCTTTTTCAATGTTTTCTTTACCCAAAGACGGACCGATGGTGCGCTCTTCCACGATTTGCATCGGTGCGGCGAGAGAACCGGCACGCATCAACAGAGAAATGTCATTGGCTTCCGCAGTCGTCATACTGCCGGAAATTTGTACACGTCCACCAGTAATGGCAGAGTTGATAACAGGCGCAGTAATGATCTCAGATTTACCTTGATCGATTAACACCATTGCCATACGTTTTCTGATATTAGCAGCAGTCAATTCACCAAAAATATTGGAGCCTGCACTGTCCAAACTCAGATTGACAACTGCTTTTTCCATTTGGTCAAAACCCGGCTGCGCATCGTTGATGTTGTCGCCGGTCAATTCAACCTGTTTGTTAATCAGCAAGGTTTCAGGATGATCGCCACCACTGGACAATAGCTCGAAACCGCTCGGAACATTACCTTCCAAAGCTTCGCGCACTTTGACAGGGTCGTCTTCCACCATGCGTACTTCCAAAGTCGCGGTACGGCCAATGATATCTTTTGCTTTGGCAGTATCTTGTACACCCGGCAACTGTACGACGATGCGGTCGAGGCCGGATTGCTGGATGACAGGCTCAGCCACGCCCAACTCATTGACGCGATTATGCAAAGTAGTGATGTTTTGTTTCACCGCATCGGAACGTACTTTGTTAATCGCTTCTTCGGACAATGTCAGCGTGATGTTATTGCCGTCGGCATTCAAATTTGCCTCAGGGAAAAGCTGACGCAGCTTAGGCATGGCTTTCTGTACGTCGGCAGCGTCCTGCATCGGGACAACCAAACCGTTTCCAATCTGACGGATGGTTCCGGTACGGATTTTTTCGCGGCGCATCTCGCGGCGGATGTCGCCCGAATAACGTTCAAACGTTTTCTGCATCGCGGCTTTCATATCCACTTGCATGGTGAAATGCACGCCGCCGCGCAAGTCCAAGCCCAAAAACATCGGGTTGGCACCGATTTTGGCCATCCATTCGGGGCTGTCCGCCAACAGGTTAAGCGCGGTGATATAGCCATCGCCCAAAGTGTTTTCGATAACATCGCGGGCTTTAAGCTGGGTTTCAGTATCTTTGAAACGCACTTTCAGCGAGTTGTTCGCAATAAATATCCCGTCGGTCTGAATACCTGCCTGTTTCAGCGCGGCATCGACTTTGGACTGGGTCTGCTCGTTAATGATGATGGCTTGTCGGTTGGTTGATACCTGCACTGCGGGCGTTTCACCGAAAAGGTTGGGCAGCGAATACACTACGGCAACCAAAATCGTGCACGCAATCAGCAGGTATTTCCATAAAGGATAACGGTTCATGGTAAACCTTCGATTTATTATGAAGACAAACAGCCGCGCTCAGCTTTCCGAGGCGGCTCTTAGCAAAAATACGGATTACTCGGCTTTGGCGGCAATCGCGTTACGTTCCACTTCGACTTCGATTTTTGCACCTTGACCGATGTCCACAGTGAAAAACTGTTCGCCAACTTTGGTAACACGGCCTTTGAAACCTGCTGCCAAAACAACCTTATCGCCGACTTTCAAAGCGGCAAGCATGGCTTGGTGTGCTTTGAATTTCTTTTGTTGAGGACGCATGATCAGGAAGTAGAACACCACCATAATCAGCACTAAAGGGGCAAATTGGGCCACAACTGATTGTTCCATAATTTATCCGTTTTCTAAGAGATTAAAATTAAGTAAAACACTGCTTGCGACAGAAAAAAGCATTGGTACAGCCGCAAAATTAAGCTATTCTAAAGGTCGTCTGAAAAATTTCCAAGCCTTTCCCTATTTATTAACCATATTTATCATGTCAGGTCGTCTGAAAATGAAGTTTCAACGACATTTAAAACCTGATTCCTTCCTACCAACGACAAGCCCCGCGCCCTTTTCCTCATGAAAAAACTCATTCGACGACTGCGTACGCGCCTACGCCGCCTCTTGGGTAAAAATGCGCGTACGGTCTGGATTTCTCATCCCGTTTTTGCGCAACACCAACCCGGCACAGGTCACCCCGACTCGTCCGAACGCACTGCCGTTATCGAGGCGGAGCTCAAACGTCAGGATATTTGGCGGCATCTTCAAACTGCCGAAGCCGAAGAAATCAGCGATACCCGCCTCGCCTTGGTTCACCCGCGCAAATATCTGCGCTCGCTCGAAGCCTGCCAGCCCCAACCGGACAAAATCTACCGCATCGACGACGATACCGTCATGAGCCATGGTTCGCTCAAAGCCGCCCGTTACGCCGCAGGGGCTGTCGTTCAGGCGGTAGATATGGTGATGAATAAGAAAGCATGGCACGCCTTTTGCGCCATCCGCCCACCCGGACACCATGCACACAGCGATAAAGCCGGCGGTTTCTGCCTATTAAACAATGTCGCAACAGGCGTCATGCACGCCATCGCCGAATATCGACTCCAACGCATCGCTATCATCGACTTTGACATCCATTACGGCGACGGCACAGCGGAAATCTTCAAAGACGACCCGCGCGTCCTGTTTATGAACCTTTTTGAAACCGACCTCTTCCCATTTCCCGAAACCAACCATTCCGCCAACGGCGCCAATATGTTGCACCTGCCTTTCGCGTCCAACACCGGCAGCCGCGTCTTCCGCACTACCGTACGCGAGCAATGGCTGCACAAACTGACCGCATTCAAACCCGAACTGGTCTTACTGTCCGCAGGTTTCGACGGACACAAACAAGACGAAACAGGTCGTCTGAACCTGCACGAAGCCGATTTCGCCTGGTTGACCCACAAAATCATCCAAGCTGCATCAAGCTGCCCCGGCAAAATCGTTTCCGTACTGGAAGGCGGCTACACACTCGAACCTTTGGCAAAATCCGCCGCAGCCCATATCGGCGTCTTAGCAGGACTACCCAAAGCAGGCTATGTCGCCGCTTATCAAAAGCATTTGAAACACGGTGGACAGAAGAAAGAAAATACTGCCCCTGCAAGCCAAATGGGTCGTCTGAAAACAGAAAACAGGTTTTAACTTGCTATTTCCGCATTAAAATATTTTCAAAAAATATAGTGGATTAACTTTAAACCACTATAAAAGATTGGACTGGTAATGAAAAAATTGCTTTTTATATTGTTGGGACTGACTAGCCTTAATGTTTATGCTGCTGACCCAACCTATGATGCAACCAGAGGCGCATTACAAAATAATTCGGCATTATGTCAGTATGGCTACAATCCCAACTGTGCGTCATCTCGTCAGCACCAACGAAAACAGCCTACGGAAATTGTTAATATCGATGTCCCTTCAAAATATGGTGCATGGGCTACCAACAACAAAACTGGAGTTTCAGGCGGTGCGATTGATATGGATTCCCGTGCGGCAGCAGAAAAAGCAGCCATCAAAAACTGTGAACAAGGTGGTCGTAATGCACCATGTAAAGTGGCTGTTTGGGTTCGGAATGGTTGCATTGCCGTTGCTCAAGGCAAGTCTGGTAAAAAATGGACTGCCTTTCCCAGCGCAAAAGAACCCGGTCTTGCGGAGGCTGATGCACTACGACAATGTCGAGCGTCTGGCAGCTCTCAATGTTCTATCGTTGCGAACGAAGGCTGCTCAATGCCGAAATACTGACATCATCAGTATGATTCAAGGTCGTCTGAACCTCTTTCAGCCGCAAGGTTCCGATTTCGGCTTTTATAGTGGATTAACTTTAAACCAGTACGGCGTTGCCTCGCCTTAGCTCAAAGAGAACGATTCTCTAAGGTGCTGAAGCACCAAGTGAATCAGTTCCGTACTATCTGTACTGCCTGCGGCTTCGTCGCCTTGTCCTGATTTAAATTTAATCCACTATACTTGAATCAAATACAAGAAACCAAGAAAAAAACCTCTGTCAGACAGAGGTTTTTAGTATTCAGAAACCGGATTATTTCAATTTGGTTTCTTTGTAGATAACGTGTTTGCGGGCAACAGGGTCAAATTTTTTGATTTCCAGTTTGCCGGGCATAGTGCGTTTGTTTTTGGTAGTGGTGTAGAAGTGACCAGTACCTGCACTTGACTCCAGTTTGATTTTATCGCGCATTGCAGTAATCCTTAATTAACAGTTTAAATTAAGCTTCGCCGCGAGCACGCAAATCAGCCAATACGACGTCAATGCCTACTTTATCAATGGTACGCAATGCAGCGTTAGAAACGCGCAGGCGAACCCAGCGGTTTTCACTCTCTACCCAGAAACGACGTGATTGCAAGTTAGGCAAAAAACGACGTTTGGTTTTGTTGTTGGCGTGTGATACGTTGTTGCCAGACATCGGGCGCTTACCGGTCACTTTGCAAACTCGTGCCATGGTTAGTCTCCAAACTTCTAAAATAGTAAAACGTGATTTATACCATAAAAAGCAGCATTCATTCAAGCTGTTTGATGAAAAAACGATTGTTTTCGAGAATGAGCCCCTTCAATGTTGTTTTCAGGGAACGCTGTTTCTTAAAACGTGACGGGGACGAATTATAGCGGATTTTGTTATCGAATACATTTGTTTATCCCAATCCTCAGCCCGCAATATCAAGAACGGGGTAAAAGTAAGCTAAAAATTAAGCTAAAAATATTGATGCGAATAGTCCGTATCAACCGCACCGAACATCAACAAAAAGGTCGTCTGAAATTTTTCAGACGACCTTTGTTCAGACAATCCTATCAGTCCAACTGTGCAACCGATACCGGCAAACCGCGCACTGCGGCAAGCATGGTATTGGCAGTTTTCTGCTGTTGGCGGAATGCTGCCATATTGGTAGGCGTCAGTTTTGGAGTCGGCAATGCAACAGTCGTCGGATTAACCGGCTGACCGTTCACGCGCGCTTCATAGTGAAGGTGGGGGCCGGTTGAGCGTCCGCTTGTACCGACGAAACCAATCACTTCACCTGCCCGGACATTACCTTCCGCCGGCGTAAATGCACTCATGTGACCATAAAGCGTCTCAACGCCATTAGAGTGTCGGATCATGACGGTATTGCCATAACCGCCTTTCCAGCCTTTGAAGGTAATCACACCGTCGGCAGATGCTTTAATCGGCGTACCTGATGGTGCGGCATAGTCAATACCGGTATGCATACGGACGGTATGCAAGACGGGGTGAACCCGGTAGCCAAACGGCGAGGAAATACGGGTATAGACGACCGGCTCGATATTGAATCCCTCTTTTTGCTGGAGGGATTTACCGTTTTGGTCATAATAGCTGCCGCTCTCTTCGTCGCCTTTGCCTTGGCTGTAATAATAAGCCTGATAAGTTTTCCCGCCTTTGACGATTTCAGCCGCCAGAATATCGCCGGTACCCATTTGCTGGCCGCGGAAATACATATTGTTGTACAGAAGACGCACGACATCGCCTTCCTGCAAATCCTCCAAGCTCAGCACGTCAGAGAAAATTTCGCTGAGTGACTCGCGGATTTCGACAGGTATTTCGGCCTGCGCCATCGCGCCGCGTGCGGAAGTCCGTACAACGATAGAGCGCAAAGTGGGCATGACTTTCATATCTACTTCAGAAGTAGACAGCTGCCATTTGCCTTTGACTTTTTCCAACGCGACAAGGTTTCGTTCCAATTCTTCATCGGTAAAGAATTGTACGTCCGTTACCTGACCTGATGAATCGACACGGATGTTGACGGATTGGTTGGCGCGCAAATGCTGCATATTTTGATCTGCGCTGTTTTTCGCCATGATCTGTTTGATGTCGGTCTGCGCCACACCCATACGCGCCAAAACGTCGGCAAGGGAGTCGCCCTGTTGGACAACTTCCTGCGCCCAATAGCTGGACTGGAAATTGTTGGTTTCAACATAAACGGCGGGCAATTCCTCAGAAATCCGCTCCAACGCAATGCCTTGAGGATTGGAAACCGGCTCAGTGACCGCATAGGCAGTCATTACTCCTGACACAGGCAGCAGGATGCCCAACAACGACCAACGTACGGGTTTGTTGTGCCAGAAACGGCGCATGAATGAAAATCGAGTTGTTTTAGTCACGCATTATCCTTCAATGCGGTAATAATCACTCTACCACCGCATTTCTTATGTCATTTGAAATTATTGAGTTTAATTGTTTATCTTATCAACCGTGTTTACGGTCTCTCCCAGACAATATATATACCAAGTGAATAAAATAAACAATCAAATTTACTCAGAACCGAGCATGATTATCGGGGCTATTCTTTTGATTTACACCCCTTTTTTCTGAAATTTACGAGAACTTGATTATAACATATGCACACTTCCAACTCAAAAACGTCATCCATCATCCGACCTGATAATGACATTGGTTATTTTGAGTATGTTGTATTTTCTCGCGTAAAATAAGCTTTTTCCGTTCTGACCACCGCCATGAATCTGACGCTTGCTCTCCCCTCTCTCAACCGTCAAAAAGATGAGACACTCCCTCCTCTCCAGCTTCCTGCTTTTAACCAAATCTTGCGATATGGGTTATTACATAAACAAGAAATGAAGCCGTCTGATTTTTATCGCCGGCATTTATGGAAGGGAAGCTTGTTGGCCCAAGTCAAAGAGATGGCGGGGATTCCACCGCATCAGGCGGCAGCGTTTGCCAGCCCGATATGGCAGCAAATGGGGTTGCACCAAGTCAGCGTAGTCAGCGGCGAACATCTGCAAATCACAAAAGAAGAAGCCGCTCGATTATGTTTGGAACTGTCTGAGTTTTACAGCAAAGAGGGTTGGCATTTTCTGCCTGTCCGTCCCGATTTGTGGCTGATTACTTTGCCATCGGAAAGCGATTGGGGGATTGCGCCGGTATTGGATATCTACGGACAAATCGGTTCGGCGGACCAAGCTGATGGAAAAGACGCCTTACAATGGTTGGGAATGCAGACTGAAATTCAAATGTGGCTGCACCAACACCCGCTCAACGCCGTCCGCACTCAAAACGACACCCCTACAATCAACGGTCTTTGGCTGTGGCAGGATTTAACGGGGCTGCGATCTGCGGACTTCGTCGCTTCCGACAGCATTTGGGCGCAATTTTCAGACGACCCCCGCTTGGATGCACCTTATGATTTTCAGGCTTGGCTGGATGCGGTTGCTGAATCGAGCATTCATCCCGCCAACCCTGTCATTTTTCTGGACGACTTGGCTGTTACGGAGCAAACAGGCGATATTCAGACATACCAAGAAATTTTAGAAAGCTGGGAAACCCGCTGGTTTGCCCCGCTTTGGCAGGCAGTCTCGCAAGGTCGTCTGAAAAATCTGTCTATCAGCACCGACGGTGAAAACGGCGGAACTTTACGCATCACGCCGTTTTCAAAATGGAAATTCTGGCACCCGAAAAAAACATTTACCGGCAGATGGTAATGCGCCCGCCCCGCCTCGCCGCCCTGTTTATAGAAACACCAATAACGTTTACAATACGCGACCATTCCACTATTTGCACACACCGCCCATGAAAATCCGACTCGGTCAGCACAATGCACCTGATTTTCCGCAAGGAGCGGCCGTCACGATCGGTAATTTCGACGGCGTACACCTCGGTCACAAACACATCCTGCAAAAACTCAAAAACGAAGCCGATTCGCGCAACCTTCCCGTTATCGTCGTCATTTTCGAGCCGCAACCCAAAGAATTCTTCTCCCTAAAAGCAGGCTTTACGCCCCCATGCCGCATCGCCCCTTTGCGTACCAAGCTGGATTTGTTGAGCGATACCGGCTGTATCGACGCCGTATGGGTGCTGCGTTTCAACCAAGAATTTGCCGATATGAGCGCACAGGATTTCATCGACAAACTGTTGCGCCAAACACTCCACACACGCTACCTGCTTATCGGCGACGATTTCCGCTTCGGCGCCGGACGCGAAGGCTGTTTCGACTTATTGAAGCAGCAAAGCGATATACAAACCGAACGCACGCCTTCCGTCATCGTCGAAGACATCCGCACCAGCAGCACAGCCGTGCGCGAAGCCTTGACAGACGGCAATTTGGCGTACGCCAAAAAACTTTTGGGCCACGATTACGTTTTGAGCGGCAAAGTCAAACACGGCAAAAAACTCGGCAGAACCATCAACGCCCCTACCGCCAACATCCAACTTCCGCCCCACCGCTATCCCCTGCGCGGCGTATTCGTCATCGAAGCGGACGGTACATTCGGCACACGGCGCGGCGTTGCCAGCTTCGGACTCAACCCGACCGTCAGCAGCAACAATTCGCAAAAACTTGAAGTCCATTTGTTTGATTTTGAAGGCAATCTTTATGGACAACGTTTGAAAGTACGTTTCCTGCACAAACTGCGTGACGAACAAAAATTCAGCAATATCGAAGCATTGAAACGGCAAATCGAACAAGATATAAAAGAGGCGAAACAATGGCAGGAAACGGATTATAGTGGATTAAAATTGCAATGATACGGCGTTGCCAACGCCCTTATGTACTACCCGTACACGGCGGGCGTTGCCGCCTTGTCTCATTTTTATTTTAATCCACTATAAAAGCATCTGCGGCCATTGTCGGATAAAAATGAAAAAGGTCGTCTGAAATCTTTTCAGACGACCTTTTTCACAATATGCAGACATCAGCCTGCGAGATTTCTAATGGCCTAAATTCAAAAAGGACGACAACCATCAAAACGGTGCGCGGGGAACAGAATCCCTCTTTTAATTCAGTCCACTATATCCTACTTATTTAGCAGCAGGAGCCTGTTCTTGGGCGGCAGCAGGTGCAGTTTCGGTAGTAGTTTTACCTTGACCGGTCAGCGGGCTGGCAGCTTCGGCTTCCGGTGCAGCAGTTTCAGCAGCTTTGTCGGTTTTCAGGTCGTTGGCTTGTTTTTTAGCTTTGTTGGCTTTTTTGTGAACGTGTTCTGCTTTAGCGGCTTTGCCGGAAGCAGGTTGGGCCATAGCCACAGGAGCAGCGATCAAACCGGCAGAAACAAGAACGAGAGAGGTCAATTTAGACAATGTTTTCATGTGTAATATCCTTTCGGGAAATTTGTCTGATAAAATCATTCCGTCAAATGCCAAATGGCAATTTGCGTAAAGACAACCGCATAACCACTTGGTGCGATTGAGTTTTTATTGTAACGGTTTGTTTGTAAACCGAAGTCAGCTCGAGCGAAATTGAAATAAAGTTTCAAAAGGAGGGTTAACCCCCTTGTCCTGCTTTATTAATCGCACCTCATAGCTTGATTGTTTAAATTTATATATTTCATGGCATTACATCCGATGATTTTCGAACACCCCCGATTCCGCAATGCATCCTACATCCTGATGGGGCTTGCCCTGCTTGCGGTGCTGTATTTCCACTTTTTGCCGCTTTTGCTCGCCGTGATACTGACCTACGTCTTCATCACCAAGACCAACGGCCTGATTCTCTGGCTGCGCCGCCGTACGCTCGCGCGTAATACGTTTCTGCACAAATCGCTCAACGCGCACAATATCAACTTGATTTCGACCACGCTGACCATAGGCATCGTATTGACGGTTATCCTATTGATGTCGCTGGGGATTTACCACCTGATTCACGGCGGGCACATCACCGTGATGCTGACCAAGCTGGCGGCGATTCTGGAAGACACGAAAAACAGCAGCAGCCTGCCGCAGTCGGTTTTGAACATGCTGCCCAACAATACCGCCGAAATCAAAGCCTATGCGGTCAAATTGATTGAAGAATACAGCGCCGCGCTGACGCGCATCAGCAAAAACAGCTTCACCTCGTTCGTGTATATCCTTATCGGCATCATCATCGGCGCGATGCTCAGTTTCCACCGCCTCAACATGCGCAAAAACCGCCGCAAAATGCCGCCCTTCAAGGCAGAACTGGTGTGGCGGATTGTGAACTTCGAAACCAGCTTCGAGCGCGTGTTTCTGGCGCAGGTCAAAATCTCGCTGATCGATACCGCGCTGACGGGCGTGTACCTCTATCTGATCCTGCCGCTTTTCGGCGTCGAGTTGCCGTTTAAAATAACCGTGTTGGTGATCGCCTTCATCGTCGGGCTGATTCCCGTCGCGGGCAACCTGATTTCCAACACCATCATTATCATCTTGAGCCTCGGCGCGTCTTTATATGTAGCGGTCGCCTCGCTGGTGTTTCTGGTCGTCATCCACAAGCTCGAATACTTCCTGAACGCGAAAATCATCGGTTCGGAAATCGAATCAAGCGCATGGGAACTGCTGGTGGCGATGGTCGTGTTCGAACGGATTTTCGGCGTCGGCGGCATCATCGTCGCACCGGTTTATTATGCGTATCTGAAGAATGAGTTGAAGCAGCAAAAGCTGATTTAGATAGTGTTTGAAATATAGATGAAAGGTCGTCTGAAAAGCTCGAAATAGGTTTTTCAGACGACCTTTTTCAGTTACAGCAACCTGATCCCTTCCCCCGTCCGGCGGGGGAAGGTTAGGATGGAGGTGGTTTGCGGATATACAGCATAAAGGGCAAGAACCATCCTCTCCCCAACCCTCTCCCGCCGAACGGGAGAGGGGCGAATTCTCGTGGGCAAAGCCCACGCTACGATTGTTATCCCACAAATCAACACAAAAAATTCCGCTATGGGTTTTCTCCAACTTTAGGCGTTGCCCGACGGTGTAGCGTGGGCTTTGCCCGCGAATCCTGCTGTTTCTTAAATATTTCGTTATGTTTCTTTTCTGTCGGACAAAACAGCCGATTCATCAGCCTCCGTCATTCCCGCGCAGGCGGGAATCCAGACTCCAAAAGGCCGCTGCAATTTTTAAAGATTTCCATAGCTTCCAAAACCTAGATTCCCGCCTGCGCGGGAATGACGAAGCCGGTATTTTCCATTTGCATCTGCTAAAGAGGTCGTCTGAAAATCCCCAAACAGGTTTTTTCAGACGGCCTCTTTCTTTTCCTACTCATTCCAACCCGACTTCTAAATACTCGCGCTGTGCCCTACCCGCACATGGCTGTGGTGGTCACGGCCTTCGTGGTCGTAGTCGGATTTGAAGCCTTTGAGCACGACGTCTATGTCGTTTTCTTTAGCGAAGACGTTGGCGAAGTCTTCAATCAGTTCCAATACGTCGCCGGCGATGTAGGACGAGCGTTCGGCGTTGATGGTTACTTTCGAACCCGGACGGATGTTTTTCAGGGTTTTCTTGATGGCGGCTTTGTTCAGGAACGAGACTTCTTCCGCCAGTTCCAAGCTGATTTCGTCGGCTTCGGCGAGTTCTTCGCGGCTGAGGTAGTAGGCGCGTTTCATGTTGCCCTGAAGGATGAAGATAATGCTGATGGCGAGCCCGATGCCGACGCCTTTGAGCAGGTCGAGCGCGACGACGGTGACGAGGGTGGCGGCAAAGGGGATGAACTGGTACAGCCCTTTATGCCAGAAATGCAGGAGAGTGGCGGGTTTCGCCAGTTTGTAGCCCACCAGCAGCAAAACGGCGGCGAGGGTGGACAGGGGGATCATGTTGAGGATAAAGGGAATCGCCAAAACGCACACCAACAACAAGACGCCGTGGATAACGGCAGACAGTTTGTGCGTCGCGCCTGCATTGGCGTTGGCGGACGAACGCACGACGACGGAGGTGATGGGCAGGCCGCCGATGAGCGAGCTGACGATGTTGCCTGCGCCCTGCGCGCGCAATTCGCGGTTGGTGTCGGTAATGCGGCGGCGGGTGTCGAGGCGGTCGGCGGCTTCGATGCAGAGCAGGGTTTCAATCGAGGCGACGATGGCGATGGTGATGCCGGTCATCCAGACGTAGCTGTTGCCGAAACCTGAAAAGTTGGGCAGCGTGAGCATAGCTGCGGCTTCGCGCCATGTGTCGGGGACGGGCAGTTGGACGAGTTGTCCGGCGGGAATGGCAAGGCTGCTACCGCTTGCAACGAACCATTGGTTCATCAGTATCCCCGCGCCCACGGCAACCAGCGCGGCGGGCAGGGCTTTGATGTTTTTCAGCGCGGGAATTTTGTCCCATACGATTAGGATCGCCATCGACACGCCCGCTACCAAAAGGGAGCCAGCATGAATGTCGGCGAACAGGGCGGCGGGGTCGGCGAGGCTGCCGCTGCTGCCCAAGGCAAACGGAATCTGTTTCATGATGATAATCACGCCGATGCCCGCCAACATGCCTTCGATAACGGACACGGGGATGTATTCGGCAAGGCTGCCGGCGCGGATGAAGCCGAGCAAAAGCTGGATGGCACCGGCGATTAAGCCCGCGCACAGAAACAGCTCGAACGAACCGAGTTCGGTAATCGCGGCAAGGATAATCGCCGCCAAGCCTGCGGCAGGGCCGGAAACGCTGATATGCGAGGTGCTGAGTGAACCGATGACGATGCCGCCGACGATGCCCGCCAATACGCCGGACAACGGCGGCGCGCCGGAAGCAAGCGCGATGCCGAGGCACAACGGCAGGGCGACGAGGAAGACGACCAGTCCGGAAGCGAAATTGGACTTAAACAGGCTGCCCAAAGGTTGTTTTTTCTGATGGGGTTTCATGGTGAGGGGTACTCCTGATGTGTGTATGTTTTTGTATTTGAGAGGTTTGGGGCAAATCAAGGTCGTCTGAAAAATCAGGACGCTTGTTCAAACTGCTTTTCAGACGACCTCCAAGCCATCAACCCGCTTTCTTGCGCGCGTTGACCACCCATTCGGAATCGGTAAGGTCGTAGATTTTCTGGATGTCGGCGAGGATGTTTTTGAAGTCGATGTTCAAATCGATGAGGCGGCCAGTGCGCAGGTCGAAGACCCAGCCGTGCACGATCGGATAGCCGTCGAGCAGGTAACGTTCCTGCACGCATGCCATTTTGATGACGTTGAGGCACTGCTCCTGCACGTTCAATTCGACCAGGCGGTCGTAGCGCAGGTGTCCGTCCTCAATCGCGTCCAGTTCTTCCTGATGCAGGCGGTACACGTCGCGGATATTGCTCAACCACGGATTCATCGTGCCGAAATCTTCGGGCAGCATCGCCGCTTTGATGCCGCCGCAGTTGTAGTGGCCGCAGATGATGATGTGTTTGACTTTCAAATGCGAGACGGCGTATTCGATAGCGGAAGCGGCATTCATGTCCAAACCGTGCACAAGGTTGGCGACGTTGCGGTGCACGAACACATCGCCCGGCTCAAATCCCATCAGTTCTTCCGCCGCGACGCGGCTGTCGGAGCAGCCGATGTAGAGGTATTCGGGATTTTGTCCGTCGGCGAGGTCTTTGAAGTAATCGGGGCATTGCTGCCTCTTCGTTTCCTGCCATTTGCGGTTATTTTCAAAAATGACTTCATATGATTGGCTCATGCGGCTTCCTTTCTGCTTGATGTGTCGTCTGTTTTTTTGTTACCGCACCCTGTTTCGGATGCGGCCTCTGTAAGGGTTGCGCATTCTAGGAAGGCAAAATTAGAGAAAAATTAGCCATAAAATGCCGTATAAATATGTAAATTCGGCATTTTCAAGCAAAAGGTCGTCTGAAAACCCTTTTTCAACCCAACCAAACAAAAAAGGAGAAACCGCCGTTTCTCCCTATCTTTCAAAAAATTAAATCGTCCTCATCCACACGCCGCCGCCCTGCCCGAAAAGTTCCCTACTGCCTATCATGCCCCTGCAATTTTCAGACGACCTCCTTACCAATCCTTACACTTTACGGCATAATGGCGGACTGTTTTTCCGAGGAGAATTCCATGTCCGTCAAAACCCCGTCGCTTTTCGGCGGCGCCATGATTATCGCCGGTACGGTCATCGGTGCAGGCATGCTTGCCAACCCGACCGCCACCTCCGGCGTCTGGTTCACAGGCTCGCTGATTGTGTTGCTTTACACTTGGTTTTCCATGCTCTCCAGCGGCCTGATGATCCTTGAAGTCAACACCCACTATCCACACGGCGCCAGCTTCGACACCATGGTCAAAGACCTGCTCGGCCCGACTTGGAACGCCATCAACGGCATCGCTGTCGCCTTCGTTTTATACCTGCTCACCTACGCCTACATCTTCGTCGGCGGCGACTTAACTGCCAAAGGGCTGGGCAGCGCGTTCGGTGTAAAAATCCCTCTGACCGTCGGACAACTTGTCTTCTTCGGCATCCTCGCCTTTTGCGTGTGGGCATCGGCACGATTGGTCGACCGCTTCACCAGCGTTCTCATCGGCGGCATGGTGCTGACTTTCATCTGGGCAACCGGCGGGCTGATTGCCGATGCCAAACTGCCCGTCCTCTTCGACACCCAAGCCCCCGCAGGCACGAGCTATTGGATTTACGTCGCCACCGCCCTGCCCGTCTGCCTCGCCTCCTTCGGCTTCCACGGCAACGTTTCCAGCCTGCTCAAATACTTCAAAGGCGACGCGCCCAAAGTGGCCAAATCCCTCTGGGCAGGAACGCTGATTGCGCTTGTGATTTACGTCCTGTGGCAAATCGCCATCCAAGGCAACTTGCCGCGCAGCGAGTTCGCCCCCGTGATTGCCGCCGAAGGGCAAGTCTCCGTCCTCATCGAAACCCTGTCCAAGTTCGCCCAAACCGGCAGCATGGACAAAGTGTTGACCCTCTTCTCCTACATGGCGATTGCCACCTCCTTCCTCGGCGTAACGCTCGGCCTCTTTGACTACATCGCCGACATCTTCAAATGGAACGACAGCGTGTCCGGCCGCACCAAAACCGCCGCCCTCACCTTCCTGCCGCCCCTGATTTTCTGTCTGTTGTATCCAACAGGCTTCGTTACCGCCATAGGCTACGTCGGTCTGGCGGCAACCATTTGGACCGGCATCATCCCCGCCATGCTACTCTACCGTTCGCGCAAAAAATTCGGCGCAGGCAAAAACTACAAGATTTACGGCGGATTCGGACTGATGGTTTGGGTTTTCCTCTTCGGCGTCATCAACATCGCCGCGCAGGTATTGAGCCAGCTCGAACTCGTCCCCGTGTTCAAAGGCTGACAAGCAAATCGACACCCCGGAGGTCGTCTGAAAACAGATTTCAGACGACCTCTCCCGTTTTCCGTTACAATAAACACCCTCCGAATCACAGCACACGACCGTCCATGTACGACAACATCCGCTTCCACCTAGACGAAGAATATCCCGAAGGCCTGCCGTCCGAAAACGCCGCCACGCATATCGGCATGTACTGGATATGGGCGGCGCAGGCAGGGCTGGCGAATCCCGTTTGGCAAACCGCCCCCGAAAGCGCGGAAGATTTCGCCAATATGCTCAAAGGCAGAACCAGCGGCCGCCGCTTCCTGCTCAAACACATGGACGGCGCGCTCACGCCCGACGACTTCACCGAACAAGGGCAGAAATTCACCTCCTATTACTACGACAATGAAGAAGACGGCTACGGCGCATTTTTAGAAGACTACGTTCGCACCCTCGACACCCCGTCGCTCGGCAGCTTCTACCACGTCCCCAACACCCCCGAAATCTACAAACGCCTCAAACCCGTCTTCCAAGCAGCGTTTGAACAATGGAAAAACAATTTGGCATCCACAGTCGGAGAGCAACCGTGAAACTCATCATCCTCGACCGCGACGGCGTCATCAACCAAGACCGCGACGACTTCGTCAAATCCGTAGACGAATGGATACCCATCGAAGGCAGCATGGACGCCATCGCCTTCCTGACGCAGGCAGGCTACAACATCGCCGTCGCCACCAACCAATCCGGCATCGGCCGCAAATACTTCACCGTCCAAGACCTGACCGAAATGCACGCCAAAATGCACCGCCTCGTCCGTCAGGCGGGCGGCGAAATCGACGGCATCTGGTTTTGCCCGCACACCGCCGCCGACAACTGCGACTGCCGCAAACCCAAACCCGGCATGATTTACGACATCCTCGAACGCTTCAAAGCCGACCCCGCCGAAACCTGGCTGGTCGGCGACAGCCTGCGCGACCTGCAAGCCATGCACGAAGCCGGAGGCAAAACCGCGCTCGTCATGACCGGCAAAGGCAAGAAAACCCTGTCGCAACAGGAAAAAGAATTACCCGAAAACACCCAAATCTTCGACAGCCTGCTCGCCTTCTCCCAATACATCATGCACGAAGCCGCACAAGACCGTGCAGACGGACAGGCAAACCCGTAAATACACGAGGTCGTCTGAAACTCTGTTTCGCCCCGTTTCAAGCACAAACAAGATTTCAGACGACCCATCCGACAGGTAAAAACATGCTCCTCATCCGCAACCTGACCTACTGGTTCATCCTCAGCACCAGCCTGATTTTACTTTTCCCCTTCATGCTCCTCGCCCTGCCCGTCCAAGGCGGCGCGCACAAAATGGCGCAAATCTGGGTACGCATCCTCAACTGGTCGCTCAAACACATCATCGGACTCAAATACCGCCTCATCGGTGCCGAAAACATCCCCGACCGCCCC
>NZ_JH164964.1:355848-364421 GCF_000227275.1 Neisseria sp. GT4A_CT1 | reverse complement strand
ATCTTTCCCGCCGCAGGTTTACGTCGCCAAACGCGAATTGTTCAAAATCCCCTTCTTCGGCTGGGGGCTGAAACTCGTCAAAACCATAGGCATAGACCGCAGCAACAGCCGCGAAGCCAGCAAACAACTGATGGAACAAGGCATGGCGCGCAAAAACGAAGGCTACTGGATCACCATCTTCCCAGAAGGCACACGCCTGCCGCCCGGCGAAAAAGGCCGCTACAAACTCGGCGGCGCGCGCATGGCGAAAATGTTTGAAATGGACATCGTCCCCGTCTCCCTCAACAGCGGCGAATTTTGGCCGAAAAACGCCTTCCTCAAACACCCCGGCACCATCACCGTCGTCATCAACCCCGTTATCCCCCACGGCAGCGGCACGGAAGCCGAATTGATGGCGGAATGCGAAAAACGGATTGAAACGCAACAACCCCTTATCGAAGGAAAAGGACCGTTTGCCGTCGCAAAGGTCGTCTGAAAACGCAAATTCGCCCCGACACCAGTCCAATCCATGTCCCGACACTACGCCCACACCCTTTCAGACGGCCAGTCCATCCGAATCCGGCTCAAACGCAGCGCCAAGAAAAACCTCATCCTGCACCCCGTATCCCGCGACACCGTCAGCATCAACGTTCCCCCGTTTGTCAGCCATCGCTTTCTCGCCCAATGGCTGACCGACAACGAACCGCTCTTGCGCCGCACCCTCGCCCAAGCCCCGACCGCCGCCGCATCCGCCGACACCCTCCCCGAATGGATTTGGTATCAAGGCGTTCAGACGACCCTGTCCGTCCACAGCAGCAGCCACATCCAAATCAGGCCGTCTGAAATCCTGCTGCCCGACAAAGAAACCGCCGCCCAACTGACCCACCTGCGCCGCTTCCTGCACGAACGCGCCCGCGAATACCTGCTGCCGCGCCTCGAACACCACGCCCGCACCACCGCCCTCATTCCCGCCGCGACCGCCCTCTCCAACGCCAAAACCTTCTGGGGCGTCTGCCGCCACACCACCGGCATCCGCCTCAACTGGCGGCTCATCGGCGCGCCCGATTATGTCGCAGACTACATCTGCATCCACGAACTCTGCCACCTGCCCCACCCCGACCACAGCCCGCAGTTTTGGGCAACCGTCAACCGCCTCACCCCGCACACCCAAGCCGCCGAAACATGGCTGAAAGCCCACGGGCGCGAATTGTTTTTGCTCGGCTGAACCGTGCGACACGCCGATACATCAAGGTCGTCTGAAACCCTGTTTCGCCCGTTTCAAGCCAAAACAAGATTTCAGACGACCCAATCCATGATGGCTACGCGCAACAAATCATGCCAATCCGTCACAAACCATCCGCCCCACTATCCGCCCGCCCTGCAAAGCAGGATAATGCCGTATACTTTTGCGACGGCAGCCCGCGCATCATCCGTCCGACAAAAAAGGCTAAAATACGCAGACTTTCAGACGCATGAAAACGAGCCTTAATCCACGCGACACAATCAGACAGCCCGACAAGCAACCAACATCCGCACTCCGCCACACAAACAGCCAACATTGAGGGAAAACACATCATGATCAGCATTTTCGACATTTTCAAAATCGGCATCGGCCCCTCCAGCTCCCACACCGTCGGCCCCATGAAAGCCGCCGCCGCCTTTTCAGACGACCTCAAACAATCAGGGCTGGACGCGCAAACCGAACGCATCGTCATCGACATTTACGGCTCGCTGGCGCTGACAGGACGCGGACACGGCACATTCGACGCCCTCCTGCTCGGCTTGGAAGGCAGCCTGCCGCACGACATCCCCATCGCCGACATCCCCGACCGTCTCGAACGCATCCGCACGCAACACATCCTCCGCCTCAACGGACGCGAAATCAGCTTCAACCCCGACAGCGACCTGAACATACGCGGCGACCAAGTGTTGCCCAAACACCCGAACGGACTGAATTTCACCGCCTACGGCAAAGACGGCGGCAAACTCAAAGAACAAATTTACTACTCCGTCGGCGGCGGCTTTATCGTTACCGATCAAGAGTTTGACCAACAAGCCGAACAAACGCGCCCAGTCCCCTACCCTTATACCAGCTGCGCCGAACTGCTTGCCCAATGCCGCATGAACCAACTCGATATTTCCGAAGCCGTGTTGGCAAACGAAGCCGCGCTTGCCGGTTGCAGCGAAGCCGAAATCCGCCGCCGCGTCGCCGGCGTTGCCGACGTTATGGAAGGCTGCATCAAACGCGGACTGGCGGCAGACGGCGAACTGCCCGGCGGCTTGAACGTCCGCCGCCGCGCCCCGCAGCTTGCCGCCAAACTCAAAGCCCTGCGCGAAACCGAAATCGTCAACACCCAACTCTGGCCCATGGTTTACGCCATGGCGGTCAACGAAGAAAACGCCGCCGGCGGACGCGTCGTTACCGCACCGACCAACGGCGCCGCCGGCATCATCCCCGCCGTCCTGCACTACTTCCGCAAGTTCAACCCGCACGCCACGCAAGAGCGCGTCGAAAACTTCCTGCTCACCGCAGGCGCCATCGGCATCCTCTACAAAACCAACGCCTCCATCTCCGGCGCAGACGTCGGCTGCCAAGGCGAAGTCGGCGTCGCCTGCTCCATGGCGGCGGGCGCATACGCCGAAGTCATCGGCGGCACGCCCAAACAAGTGGAAAACGCCGCCGAAATGGCAATGGAACATCATTTGGGACTGACCTGCGACCCCGTCGGCGGATTGGTGCAAATCCCCTGCATCGAACGCAACGGCATCGCCGCCGAAAAAGCCCTCAAACTCGGCACCCTCGCCCTGCTGGAAGACGGCACGGACAAAAAAGTCTCGCTCGACGAAGTCATCCAAACCATGCTGCAGACAGGGCGCGACATGAAGTCCACCTACAAAGAAACCTCGCTTGCCGGACTCGCCATCACGCTCCAGAAAAAAGCCGTTCCCGTATCCGTCCGCGTTGTGGAATGTTGAAAACGGAGCAGACAAAAAGGTCGTCTGAACATTTTGTTTTTCAGACGACCTTTTTGATGGATTCGACTCCTGCCGTATGTATAGTGGATTAACTAAATCAGGACAAGGCGACGAAGCCGCAGGCAGTACAGATAGTACGGAACCGATTCACTTGGTGCTTCAGCACCTTAGAGAATCGTTCTCTTTGAGCTAAGGCGAGGCAACGCCGTACTGGTTTAAAGTTAAGCCACTATACACAAAACCATCGCCGCAAATGACGGCAAGCCTTCAGCCATATTTGCGGCGCAACATTTTCAGACGACCCCTCAGCTTAAAAGGTCGTCTGAAAAATCATTTCGCCTTACCGTTTCAAAGCCAGCGTCAGCACACCCGCCGTAACCAGTCCCAAGCCTACCCATTCCTGCGTGCTGGGGCGTTCGTCCAGAAAAACCACCGCCATCAGCGCGACCAAAACCAGGCTGAATTTATCGACGGGGGCGACTTGCGAGGCGTTGCCCAGTTGCAGGGCTTTGAAGTAGGCGAGCCAGGATGCGCCGGTGGCGAGGCCGGAGAGAATCAGGAACGTCCAGTTTCTTCCCGTAAACCCGTTCACGCCCTGCCATTTGCCGGTATAGGTCAGGAACAAGACCAGCGCGGCGAGGATGATCAGCGTGCGGATGAAGGTGGCGAAATCCGAATCGATGCCCTGCAAACCCATTTTGGCGAAAATCGCCGTCAGCGAGGCGAAGCCTGCGGAAGCCAATGCCCAGAAAAGCCATGCGTTGCTGCCCATGTTTGTCCGTTTCTCTTGTGGATTGTCAACAATATGAACCGTATTTTTGTTGAATTATCGAATTTTTCACTGCGATTCATTCTCAGATAACGCTATAATATGCCTAATATTCTTTTGAATCCATCAGCGTTTGTCTTTCCGATGGGCTTTCAGACGACCCTCCTCTTTTTCTTCTCCATTCAGTAAAGGAAAATCATGAGCTTCAAAACCGATGCCGAAATCGCCCAATCCTCCACCATGCGTCCGATTGGCGAAATTGCCGCCAAGCTGGGTTTGAACGTTGACAATATCGAACCCTACGGCCATTACAAAGCCAAAATCAATCCTGCCGAAGCGTTCAAACTGCCGCAAAAACAAGGCCGTCTGATTTTGGTTACCGCCATCAACCCGACTCCGGCGGGCGAAGGCAAAACCACCGTGACCATCGGTTTGGCGGACGCGTTGCGCCACATCGGCAAAGACGCCGTTATCGCCCTGCGCGAACCTTCTTTGGGGCCTGTGTTCGGCGTTAAAGGCGGTGCGGCGGGCGGCGGCTATGCCCAAGTTTTGCCGATGGAAGACATCAACCTGCACTTCACCGGCGACTTCCACGCCATCGGCGCGGCGAATAATTTGCTCGCCGCCATGCTCGACAACCATATCTACCAAGGCAACGAATTGAACATCGACCCTAAACGCGTGCTTTGGCGGCGCGTGGTCGATATGAACGACCGCCAGTTGCGCAACATCATCGACGGCATGGGCAAACCCGTTGACGGCGTGATTCGTCCCGACGGCTTCGACATCACCGTCGCCTCCGAAGTCATGGCGGTATTCTGCCTTGCCAAAGACATCAGCGATTTGAAAGAGCGTTTGGGCAACATCCTCGTCGCCTACGCCAAAGACGGCAGCCCCGTTTACGCCAAAGATTTGAAAGCACACGGCGCGATGGCGGCATTGCTCAAAGACGCCATCAAGCCCAACTTGGTGCAAACCATCGAAGGCACGCCCGCCTTCGTACACGGCGGCCCCTTCGCCAACATCGCCCACGGCTGCAACTCCGTTACCGCCACCCGACTGGCGAAACACCTTGCCGATTACGCCGTAACCGAAGCAGGCTTCGGCGCAGATTTGGGCGCGGAAAAATTCTGCGACATCAAATGCCGCCTTGCCGGTTTGAAACCCGACGCAGCCGTCGTCGTCGCCACCGTCCGCGCCTTGAAATACAACGGCGGCGTAGAACGCGCCAACCTCGGCGAAGAAAACCTCGAAGCCTTGGCAAAAGGCCTGCCCAACCTGCTGAAACACATTTCCAACCTGAAAAACGTATTCGGCCTGCCCGTCGTCGTCGCCATCAACCGTTTCGTGTCCGACTCCGATGCCGAGTTGGCCATGATTGAAAAAGCCTGCGCCGAACACGGCGTCGAAGTTTCCCTGACCGAAGTGTGGGGCAAAGGCGGCGCGGGCGGCGCGGATTTGGCGCGCAAAGTCGTCAACGCCATCGACAATCAACCCAATAACTTCGGCTTCGCCTACGATGTCGAATTGAGCATCAAAGACAAAATCCGCGCCATCGCCCAAAAAGTGTACGGCGCGGAAGACGTCGATTTCAGCGCGGAAGCATCCGCCGAAATCGCCTCGCTGGAAAAACTGGGCTTGGACAAAATGCCCGTCTGCATGGCGAAAACCCAATATTCCCTCAGCGACAACGCCAAACTCTTGGGCTGCCCCGAAGGCTTCCGCATCACCGTGCGCGGCATCACCGTTTCCGCCGGCGCAGGCTTCATCGTTGCCCTGTGCGGCAACATGATGAAAATGCCCGGCCTGCCCAAAGTCCCCGCCGCCGAGAAAATCGACGTAGACGCAGACGGTGTGATTCACGGCTTGTTCTGATTTGAATCGGATGTGAAGTAAAACGGCAAAGGTCGTCTGAAAACGGTTTTCAGACGACCTTTTATCATTTGGGAACAGTTTAAACTCAACCGCGACAACCCGTAGCGTGGGCTTTGCCCGCGAATCGTCCCCTGATGAAAATAGTCGTCTGAAACGATAGAGCAAACCCACCGCATTGGTTTTCAGACGACTATTTATAGTGGATTAACTTTAAACCAGTACGGCGTTGCCTCGCCTTGTCGTACTATCTGTACTGTCTGCGGCTTCGTCGCCTTGTCCTGATTTAAATTTAATCCACTATATTTACGCGACCGCTTTGCCTTATCCTGATTTGAAGTTAATCCACTATAATACCGCCCATTGTTTTAAACCGACGAAAGGTCGTCTGAAATGACTCAAAACGCAAGCAACCTCTGCTGGCTCGATATGGAAATGACCGGGCTTGACCCCGAGCGCGAACGCATTATCGAAGTTGCCATGATTATTACCGACTCCGATTTGAACGTCTTGGCGCAGTCCGAAGTTTATGTCGTCCACCAAAGCGACGAACTGCTCGACGGCATGGACGCTTGGAACACCGCCACCCACGGCCGCACGGGGCTGACGCAGCGCGTGCGCGAATCGCGGCTGACCGAAGCCGAAGTGGAGCAGAAACTGCTGGACTTTATCGCGCAATGGATTCCCGAAAAAGCCACGCCGATGTGCGGCAATTCCATCCATCAAGACCGCCGCTTCATGGTCAAATACATGCCGCGCCTCGAAGCGTATTTCCACTACCGCAATCTGGACGTGTCCACCCTGAAAGAACTCGCCAAACGTTGGAATCCGCCTGTTGCCAAAGGCGTGGTGAAACGCGGTTCGCATCAGGCTTTGGACGATATTCTCGAAAGCATCGAGGAAATGCGTTACTACCGTGAAAACTTCTTGAAACTGCCCGAGGCCGTCTGAAAACACCGTCGGCACACTTTTTCAGACGACCTCCCACCATCATGTCCTATCCATACCGCCAATCACTGCCCGACACGCCGCTGGACATCGTCGGCGACGTTCACGGCGAATTTGCCGCCTTTCAATCGCTGCTGCACCGGCTCGGCTACCGCGACGACGGTTTCCATCCGCGCGGGCGGCGGCTGGTGTTCGTCGGCGATTTGTGCGACCGCGGTCCCGACAGTCCCGCGATGCTGGCTTGGTTCAAACAGGCTTATGAACGCGGATGGGCATGGATGGTTTTGGGCAACCATGAATTGAACATCCTTGCCGACGACCCGAAAGACGGCTCGGGCTGGTTTTTCGATGTCCGCGCCGAAAAAGACGCCCATTACGCGCCGTGGCATTGCGTGGAAGAAAAAGAGAAAACCGAATTGCGCGCATGGCTGGCCGAACAGCCGCTGCTGCTGGAGCGCGAAGACCTGCGCATTGTCCACGCCGCCTGGCTGCCGCCGCAAATCGAACGCCTCGAAGAAGCAAAGGGCGAAAGCCTGACCGCGCAATACCGCCGCTTTGATGCCGAGTTGAAACACCGCCTTCAGACGGCCTCTTGGTATCCCGACTACCTCTACGAACAGGCGCATTACGCCCCGCAGGCGGAAAATCCCGACCATGCGCCGCCACCCATGCCCGCCACGGCGCGATACGAACTCGAACGCAGCTGCCTGCATCCGATACGCGCCCTCACCAGCGGCGTGGAGCGTTTGGCGGACGAGCCGTTTTACGCCGGCGGACGTTGGCGCGGTACGACCCGTTGCGCGTGGTGGGACGACTACTGTGACGATACGCCCGTCGTTATCGGCCATTATTGGCGCAGTTGGCAGCCGTCTCCCGCCGCCGTTGCCGCCGAACGGCTGTTGCTGCCGCCGCAGCCGGATGTCTGGCACGGGGCGCGGCGCAACGTGTTCTGCGTCGATTTCTCGATTGGCGCAAGCTGGCGGGCAAGGAAATTCCCGCAGAAATACCGCCCCGAACAGTTCAGGTTGGCGGCATTGCGCTGGCCGGAGAAGGTGTTGGTGTTTGAGAACGGCGAATGCGCGGCGACGCGTTCGCCTGACAACAAACCGGCATACTCGCCCAACCCACAGAAAAGCAATCCATAATTTTGAACTCTCCCCAACCTTGCGCAAACATTTTTCTGATTCAATCACGCCCAATAAAAAAAGCCGGCCGAACCTATTTAAGGTCCGACCGGCTTTTATCGTTTTAAAAATTAACGATGTCTGTGGACTTGGCTGCCGATGACGCCGCCTAATGCAGCGCCGCCCAAAGTAGAGCCGGTATCGCCACCGATCAAGTTACCCGCTACACCGCCCAATACCGCGCCAGTAGCAGTATTGCGTTGTGTTTGGGTCATGCCCGCACATGCACTCAGAGAAGTAGCAATGGCGATCAAGGTCAAAGTTTTAGTCAAGAAAGACTTGCTCATGGTGTGTTCTCCGTTGTGGGTTAACTCAGTAACGAAAGTATGTCACACCAAGTCATTAATATTTATTCCAATAAGTAAAGTCATTTTAAACTAGGATAACTTAACAGGCGGACAGTTAGAAAAAACCATAATCCGATAAATCAGACAAATTAAATATAGTCAATTAAAATCAAAATAGGACAGTAATGCATCGTCAAATCGGGCGTAATCAGACAATACGGTTCGCAGATACCGCTTAATATTCGCCCACACCTTCTCAATCGGGTTGAGCTCAGGTGAATAAGGTGCAAGAGGTAATACCTTATGTCCCCATTTTTCCGCCATTTCCCGTAAGACACCCATACGGTGAAATCGTGCATTATCTAAAATAATCACCGATTTTTGAGTCAATGCGGGCAGTAGGCATTGCTGAAACCACGCTTCAAAAAAGACTCCGGTCATCGTATTTTGATAAACCATCGGAGCAATCAGCCGGTTGCCGACTTGTGCGGACACCAGAGATAAGCGTCGGTATCTTTTTTCCACTTATCTGCGCTTTCACTATTTGCCCTTTCAGGC
>NZ_JH164964.1:351474-355492 GCF_000227275.1 Neisseria sp. GT4A_CT1 | reverse complement strand
TGCATAGCAAACGGCGGCTGCCGTACAATCAAAATGTTTAGCGATTTCATGCAGATAGGCATCCGGGTGTTGCCCAACATATTGAGCCAGTTTTTGCCTATCCAATTTGACGGCATTTAGACCGGTGACTTGATGTTTTAGGCTGCCTGTTTGCTTTTTAAGGCGAATCCACAGGTAAAGCGTGTTTCTTGACAGGTTAAACGTTGCTGCGGTTTGGCTGATGTTTTTGCATTGTTCGTAATAGTTTAAAGCTTTGTTCCTTAAGTCCGCAGAGTATGCCATGGTTAAACCTTCAAAGTTGAGTATTGTACTATTTTGTTTTTAATTGACTATAAAAGGTCGTCTGAAACTGTCTGTTTTTACCCACACACAGACTTTTCAGACGACCTCTTTTTCGCTACACAAACCGATTTAAGGCGCGACCCGTTTACGGTTTGCCGCAGCCAAAAGCGCGAGCATTTCTTCGGTGGTATCCCAGCCGATGCAGGCATCGGTAATGCTTTGCCCGTAAACCTCGGGCTTGTCCTGTCTGCCTTCGACCAAATGGCTTTCCACCATCACGCCCATAATATTGTCTTCGCCGTTTTCCAGTTGCGCGGCAACATCTTGGGCAACTTCCATCTGCCGTCTGTAATCTTTACGGCTGTTTGCGTGGCTGCAATCGACCATCAGCTTGGGCGACAAGCCGGCTTTTATTAATTGTTCCGCCGCCGATTTGACGTGTTCGGTACTGTAATTCGGTTCTTTGCCGCCGCGCAGGATAACGTGGCAGTCGGGATTGCCGCCGGTATGCACAATGGCGGAATGCCCCGCTTTGGTTACAGACAGGAAGTGATGCGGATGACTTGCCGCGCCAATCGCGTCGATGGCGATTTTCAAATTGCCGTCCGTACCGTTTTTGAAACCGACCGGACAGGACAGGCCGCTGGCGAGTTCGCGGTGTACTTGGCTCTCCGTCGTCCGCGCACCAATCGCGCCCCAAGAAATCAAGTCCGCGTAATATTGCGGCGTAATCATGTCGAGGAACTCCGTCGAAGCGGGCATGCCCATATTGTTCAACGTCAGCAGCAAGCTGCGTGCCTGACGCAGGCCGTAGTTGATGTCGAACGTGCCGTCCAAGTGCGGGTCGTTAATCAGACCTTTCCAACCCACCGTTGTACGCGGTTTTTCAAAATACACGCGCATCACAATCAGCAATTCTTTTTCATATTTCTTGCGCAACACCAGCAAACGTTCGGCGTATTCCAAGGCGGCTTTGGTGTCGTGGATGGAACACGGGCCGATAATCACCAGCAGGCGGTTGTCCTTGCCGTGAACCAAATCGGCGATTTCATGCCGCGTGCGGTGTACCAGCCCCGCCGCTTCCTCGGAAATCGGCAGCTCGTACAAATGGGCAATCGGCGGCAGTAGCTCTTTGACTTCTCTAATCTTAATATCGTCGGTAGGGTATTGTTGGGTCATTGTTATTGCTTTCAAATTCAGATAAATTAAGGCATAGATTACCTTCTTTACCTGTTTTAAACAAGCCTTTTAGCCATCTTACGGCAATTTTATTTCAAAAAATCAAATTTTTTCTGTTTTTATATATTTAAATTTCTAAAATTCAAATTTTTTCGCAATAAAATTTTGATTAATTCAATAAGCAATACCTGCGTTGTCAACAATTTCCATTTTCCCCCAATAATTCTCCCGCCTTCCGACAGCATCTTTTTGACGAATACCTATTAAGACTATTCCATCCAAAACTTGACCGCGGACAAGCCCTGCTTTGTTTTTACGCAAGCCGACATATCATTCACATCGAAATGTAGTAAAATAACAAAATATCAAAGCAATATCGCGCAGCCTGTGTTGCTTATCCTACACAACCCGCCCTGCCGCATCATTAAAATAAACATATACTCGTCGCACATCCCACACATCCTTCCCGCCCTTACTGAAAAGCCGTCCTACCTTTCAGACGACCTTTCTTTTCAACCTCAAAACAAGGAGCGTTACAATGAAAGCAGCACGTTTTTACGATAAAGGCGATATCCGCATCGAAGACATCCCCGAACCGACCGTCGCCCCCGGCACCGTCGGCATCAACGTCGCTTGGTGCGGTATCTGCGGTACCGATCTGCACGAATTTATGGAAGGTCCGATTTTCATCCCGCCCTGCGGCCATCCGCACCCGATTTCCGGCGAGTCCGCGCCCGTAACGATGGGACACGAGTTCTCCGGCGTGGTTTATGCCGTCGGCGAAGGCGTGGACGACCTCAAAGTCGGACAACACGTCGTGGTCGAACCCTACATCATCCGCGATGACGTACCGACCGGCGAAGGCAGCAACTACCACCTCTCCAAAGACATGAACTTCATCGGCTTGGGCGGCTGCGGCGGCGGCCTTGCCGAAAAAATCGCCGTCAAACGCCGCTGGGTGCATCCGATTTCCGACAAAATCCCGTTAGACCAAGCCGCTTTGATTGAGCCCCTGTCCGTCGGTCATCACGCCTACGTCCGCAGCGGCGCGAAAGCAGGCGACGTCGCATTGGTCGGCGGCGCAGGCCCCATCGGTTTGCTGCTTGCCGCCGTGTTGAAAGCCAAAGGCATCAAAGTCATCATCACCGAATTGAGCAAAGCGCGCAAAGACAAAGCCCGCGAATCGGGCGTTGCCGACTACATCCTCGACCCGTCCGAAGTCGACGTCGTCGAAGAAGTGAAAAAACTGACCAACGGCGAAGGCGTGGACGTGGCATTCGAATGCACCAGCGTCAATAAAGTGCTGGACACCATGGTCGAAGCCTGCCGCCCGACCGCAAAAGTCGTCATCGTATCCATTTGGAGCCACCCCGCCACCATCAACGTCCACAGCGTTGTGATGAAAGAGCTGGACGTGCGCGGCACCATCGCCTACTGTAACGACCACGCCGAAACCATCAAACTGGTGGAAGAAGGCAAAATCAACCTCGAACCTTTCATCACCCAGCGTATCAAGCTGGACGAGCTGGTTTCCGAAGGCTTCGAGCGTCTGATTCACAACAACGAATCCGCCGTCAAAATCATCGTCAATCCCAACCTGTAAACGCCTGACGGATTGATAGAAACACAAAGGTCGTCTGAAAACCTCAAATCAAGATTTTCAGACGACCTTTTTATCTGCAAAGACAATTCACCCCATCATCCACAATACCCTTCAGGCTATTGTCCATCAGTTATAGTGGATTAAATTTAAATCAGTACGGCGTTGCCTCACCTTAGCTCAAAGAAAACGATTCTCTAAGGTGCTGAAGCACCAAGTGAATCGGTTCCGTACTATCTGTACTGTCTGCGGCTTCGTCGCCTTGTCCTGATTTAAAGTTAATCCACTATATTTCCCAACACCACCCAATCTACTGCCAAAACATCTGCAAAGGTCGTCTGAAAGCCAACTTCAAGAAACTAAAGCTTCTTTTAAACGCTTTTAGACGACCTCTTATCTAATTTAAATACCGAATAAAGTATAATCTTTGCAAAAAAACAACAAAAAATAATACAAAAATTTACAAAAAACACAGGAACTTATAAAATACCAAACAATAACAGTTGCAACAATAATCACAAATCATAATAATGTCATATATACCGTTCAGGCAAAAAAGCCTGCCGTATATCAGTTACACAGAAATATAGTCAATTAAAAACAAAATAGTACAATACTCAACTTTGAAGGTTTAACCATGGCATACTCTGCGGACTTAAGGAACAAAGCTTTAAACTATTACGAACAATGCAAAAACATCAGCCAAACCGCAGCAACGTTTAACCTGTCAAGAAACACGCTTTACCTGTGGATTCGCCTTAAAAAGCAAACAGGCAGCCTAAAACATCAAGTCACCGGTCTAAATGCCGTCAAATTGGATAGGCAAAAACTGGCTCAATATGTTGGGCAACACCCGGATGCCTATCTGCATGAAATCGCTAAACATTTTGATTGTACGGCAGCCGCCGTTTGCTATGCACTCAAACAGATGGGGATGACGCGCAAAAAAGACCACCA
>NZ_JH164964.1:338399-351133 GCF_000227275.1 Neisseria sp. GT4A_CT1 | reverse complement strand
TTTTTGAAGCGTGGTTTCAGCAATGCCTACTGCCCGCATTGACTCAAAAATCGGTGATTATTTTAGATAATGCACGATTTCACCGTATGGGTGTCTTACGGGAAATGGCGGAAAAATGGGGACATAAGGTATTACCTCTTGCACCTTATTCACCTGAGCTCAACCCGATTGAGAAGGTGTGGGCGAATATTAAGCGGTATCTGCGAACCGTATTGTCTGATTACGCCCGATTTGACGATGCATTACTGTCCTATTTTGATTTTAATTGACTATATTACGGAGACTGTGTCAATACACACCTAAACTCACATACAAGGATAAATCCGATGAAAACACGTTTTACTTTAACTTCTCTGGCTTTGGCTTCTCTGATGATGATGGGCAATGCTGCAATGGCCGAAACTAAAGAAGGCAATTTCAACGTACACCTGAAATTGACCGGCACTTGCGAAGTTCTAACAACAAACAGCGCATTGAATAGTACGAAAATTACTACCGAAGACCCAAGTCTGGCTGGAGCGGACATTGATTTCAGCACACATGTCGCATCATCAAATTCAACCGCTATTACCCAAAAAAACGTTGGCGGTATGGCTACTGGTCTGAATATCCGTTGCAGTAAAAACACACTTTTCACAGTAGGTTTGGAACCTCAAAACGTAACAAGCAACAATGGTGAAGGCACAATGTGGGGTATCTCTCGTACATCAAAACAAAATAATGACACCATCAGCTATCAACTTCAAAAACCTGTCGTAAACGGTTCAGGCATAAATCAAACAGTCCAAGAGACCAACAGCAACACTCCTTGGGGTAATTCAGGTACTGACCTTCTTTCATTGACAGGACAAGGTTTAAGTGATTCCGAAGCAGTCAAACTCCCTGTATATGCAACTGTCAAAGCAGGTGAATTAAACAAATTCATCGACACCTACCAAGACCAAGTCAAAGTAACCCTGAGTTACTAATCTGAGTCACTCCCTCAAAACAAAACAACTAAAAAATCCTCATGCAAAAAGCAATCAGCACACTGGTCGGTATGCTGACGGCGGCAGCGGTTTTACCAAGCCATGCCGCCGGCTTGCAAGTCAATCCGACATCGCTTTCCCTGCCCGCCAAACAGCGGGCGGGTATTTTTACTTTGGGAAACAAGGGCACAGAGCCGTTGACGGCGCAAGTGCGCGTGTTCCGCTGGACGCAGGACGCAAACGGCGGTGAAGTGCTCGAACCTACCGATGCCGTCATTGCCAGCCCGCCCATGGTCAAACTGGAAGCGGGTGCGCAGCAGCAATTCCGCGTGATGCGCGTCAAACCGTCCGACAAACAGGCTGAAGAAGCCTACCGCCTGATTGTGGACGAGCTGCCCGCTCCCAATGCGAAACCGCAAAAAGGCATTCAGTTGGTGATGCGCTATTCGCTGCCGCTGTTTGTCAACGTTCAAAACAATGCCGAACCGAAGCTGCAATGGCGTGCGGAAAAATCCGCGAACGGTAAAGCGGTTTTGGTTGCCGAAAACACGGGCAATGCCCATGCGCAACTGAGCAATATTACTTTTCAGACGACCTCTGCCAAAGACGCCTTGACGCTGGCAAACGGTCTGGCGGGCTACGTCCTGCCGGGCAACACTTGGAAACGCGAATTGGAAGTTTCCCCCGCCTCTCTGAACCAAGGTCGTCTGAATGCCACGGTAAACGGTATGCCGATCCAAACGGAGGTTCGGTTTGCCACCCCATGACCTAAGGACACGGCTCACCCGGCTGAGTGCCGCACTGATGCTGTGTTTCTACGCCCTGCCCTCCCCTGCTCAAGACATCCTGACGCAGGCGGCGCCTGCTGCCTACGAGCAGGCATGGCTGACCGTTTACCCGCAGGTCAAAGTCAACGGCAGCATACGCGACGGTATCGAACCCTTCATGTCGCGTAACGGCGTGCTGTATGCGCGCCCCGAATCCCTGCGCGCCTACGGCATTGCCCTGCCCGACGCAGAAGCTGCCGAAGCAGGCAAAAACGGCGTTGTGCCTGAAATTCAGGACGGCGCGTCCACACCCGGCGCAGGCGTATGGTTCGAACTCTCCTCTATCCCCGGCTTGCAGGCGAAATACGATGCCGCCGCGCAAACCCTTGATCTCACCGCCCCCCTCGAATGGCAGCCCGACCTGAAAACCGCCCGAATCGGCGCATTGCAGGAAAACCGCTACGCCATCGCCAAACCCGGCTTTGCCGCCGTTCTGAACTATGACGCCAATATCTCGCGCAACCGCTCCGGCAACGGCACACAGGGCGTTTTCGGCGAAATGCGCCTGAGCACGCCTTGGGGCTATCTGAACCACACCCAATTTGCCAACCGTAGCCGCAACAAAGAAAGCGGCTCCCGCGGCAACACCGCCCGCCTGGATACCTACTGGCGCACCGTCTGGCCCGAACAAGGCATATCGCTGACCGTCGGCGATACCCTGACCGGACAAATCGGCTCATGGGGCGGCACACGCATCGGAGGTATCAAAATCTCCCGCACTTACAACACCCGCCCGTGGAAACAAACCGCCCCGCTGCGTTCCTACCTCGGTAAAAGCACCCTACCCGGCACGGTCGACCTCTACCTCGACGGCGTCAAACAAATGAGCCGCGACATCGAAGCGGGCGAATACGAACTCATCCTACCGCCGTCCATCAGCGGCCGCAGCAACGCCCAAGTCGTCGCCACCGACGTACTGGGGCGCACCGTCGTCGTCGATATGCCGCTTTACGGCGGCAGCGGACTTTTAGCAAAAGGCTTGAACGAATGGTCGTTTGAAGCAGGCTACGTCCGCCGCGATTACGGCATCCGTTCCGCAAAATACCAATCCGACCCCGCCGCCTCCGGCACGCTGCGTTACGGTGTCAGCAATACCCTGACCGCCCAAATCCACGGCGAAGCCGCGCGCGGCTACCGTCAGGCGGGCATTGCCGCCGATACCGTATTGGGTTCGCTCGGACAACTCAATCTTAATTATGCCGAAAGCCGCTTTGCGGGCAAAACAGGACGGCGCGGCAGCGCGTTTTTCAGCACCCAATGGGACAGGCTCTCCTTCAGCGCAGGCGCAAGCCGTACCAACGGACAATTTGCCGAACTGGGCGACACTGCATACGGCGCAGACTTTTTCAAAGCCACACGCCACCCCGCCACATCCGCCTCCGCATCCGCAGGCTGGAGCAGCGACAAACTCGGTTCATTCAGCCTATCCTACGTCCATTCCCACACCGAAGGCAGCCCCGCCGACGGCGTAGGCTCATTCGGCTGGAGCCGCAGTTTCAAAAACCGCACCTCGCTCTACGCCGGTGCCAATAAAAACTTCCGCAACAGGCGCGAACTGAGTTTCCACGCAGGCCTCTCCGTCAGCCTCGACAACGGCTATTCGACCTCCGCAGGCATCAGCAGAAACAAACACAACAACAGCTACCAAGCGACCCTGAACAAAACCAGCAGCGGCATGGGCAGCACCAGCTGGGGCATAGGCTGGCAGCAAAACGACAATACAAACGGCAGCCGCAGCAATACCTTCAACGGCAACATCCGCCATCAAAACACCTACGGCGACGGCTGGGCAAACGTTTACAGCCAAAGCGGCAACAGCAACTGGAACGCAGGCTGGAGGGGCGGCCTCGTCCTCATGGGCGGCAGCCTCTTCGCCACCCGCCAAGTCAACGACAGTTTCGCCGTCGTCAGCACCGGCGATATGGCGGACGTCCCCATCCGCGCAGGCGGCATGCCCGTAGGCAAAACCAACCGCAAAGGGCTGGCACTGATCCCCAGCCTCTCCGCCTACCAAAAAAACACCGTCAGCGTCGATATTGCCGAGTTGCCGCTGGACGTTCAGCTTGAACACACCGTCGCCGAAATCGCCCCGCCCGAACGCTCAGGCATGCGCGTCGAATTCAAAATCCAGCGCACCCGCGCCGCCACCATGACGCTGAAAGACGCACAAAACCAATTACTCCCGAGCGGCGGCAGCATTACTGCCGAAGACGGCACACCGGCAGCCGTAACCGGCTTCGACGGCAAAACATATATTGAAAACATGAAAGAAGGTAGAAACCGCTTCACCGTCACCCTCCCCGAAAACGGCGGCACTTGCACCTTCGAAGCGGACTACCCTGAAACACACAATCCGGATTCCATCCCGGAACTGGGAGACATCATATGCAGATAAATATAAAGAGAGGTCGTCTGAAAACAAACCCTGCAGGTTTCATTCAAACTTCGCGACTACTCCCCAAAACCATATTCGCCGCAGCCTTATGTCTGATGTTTGCCCCTACCCAAACATGGGCGCACAACGGTGTAGTGGGCGACTATATGAAATGTACCGCGTCTGTCAGCAGCATCTCAGGCGCAGGTGGCAACGTCTTGTCCTTTGGTACGCCTACCCAAGGCATCAATCTGCTCGAAGGACAGATTCCTGAAGTACAAGCTACCATCAACTACGAATGCAAAAGTTTCCTGAAAAGCACTACTCATACCCGCCTGTGCTTCAACATCGATGGCGGCAATAATTCTCCCTCACAAAACACCCCAAGGTTGCTTGCGCATCCCAAGCGCCCCGCCAATACATTGCAATTTCAACTTTACAAACCCGACGGCACCGTCTGGGGTAGCAATGCACCCAACAGCAACGCCAAGCCCTATATGACGGAGAAGCTGGTAATCGGTCCCGACGGTACCAAATCAGGTCAAATTACCCTCACTGCCAAACTCCTCAACCATCAGGAAACCGCCGCACCTTACGCTGACGGAAGCCCGTATGAAGCTGTCTTCAACGGCATATCCGCCTCACTAAACTGGAATACGACTTATTGGGGACAACATCCTGCCAACTGCGGTGCATATTACTCATCTAACGACAGTTTCCCCTTTACTGTACAGGCACACGCCAGCCCCGTCTGTGAATTCATCTCCGCCGACGACATCGACTTCGGCACACACACCGCAGGCAGTACCAACCTGAAGCAGTCGGGCAACCTCACCGTCCGCTGCACCAACGGTACGCCCTACACCGTCGGTCTGATTCCTTCCAACGGTAATCAGGAAGGCAGGGGCGAGATGAAATCCACCAATCCCGCCAACACCGACAAAGTCCCCTACCGCCTCAAAAAAGGTAACAGTTCCGACCCCTGGGGCAACCAATCTTCGGGCACAGGCAGCGCGCAAAGATTTACCGGCGACAGCAGCAATCAGACACACACCATCTCGGCGGAAGTCCAAAACACCGACTACACTCCGGGCGAGTATCAAGACAAAGTAACCGTCGATATCCGATACTGATCCGATAGGTCGTCTGAAAAACAGTGCGGCATTTCGGTTAGAAAAATGCTTGCTCGAACTGTGCTTTCAATGATGCCGGCGTTCCTGCAAAACCTTGAATCTTTCCCAAATGCAAGCCTGCGACTTATCGTCAGGTTTGCTTTCGGAACATTCCGGTTTGGCAGGAACGCTTTTTTTCAGACGACCTCCCCCATACACTCCCGAAACAGCATAAAAAACTTTACATTTACCTCAAACAGGTTTAAAACTCTTCCTTTTCCCCTATTCAGAAATTTGTTAACAATTTCCCCCTAAGGAGCTCAACATGAAAGTAGGTTTCGTCGGCTGGCGCGGCATGGTCGGTTCGGTTTTGATGCAGCGTATGAAAGAAGAAAACGACTTCGCCCATATTCCCGAAGCGTTCTTCTTCACCACTTCCAACGTCGGCGGTGCGGCACCTGATTTCGGTCAGGCGGCTAAAACATTATTGGATGCGAACGACGTTGCCGAGCTGGCGAAAATGGACATCATCGTAACCTGCCAAGGCGGCGATTACACCAAATCCGTGTTCCAACCCCTGCGCGACAGCGGCTGGAACGGCTACTGGATTGACGCGGCGTCCTCCCTGCGCATGAAAGACGACGCGATTATCGTCCTCGACCCAGTCAACCGAAACGTCATCGACAACGGCCTCAAAAACGGCGTGAAAAACTACATCGGCGGCAACTGCACAGTCTCCCTGATGCTGATGGCGCTGGGCGGCCTGTTCCAAAACGATTTGGTCGAATGGGCAACCAGCATGACCTACCAAGCCGCATCCGGCGCAGGTGCGAAAAACATGCGCGAACTCATCAGCGGCATGGGCGCGATTCACGCCCAAGTAGCGGACGAGCTTGCCGATCCTTCCAGCGCGATTCTCGACATCGACCGCAAAGTGTCCGATTTCCTGCGCAGCGAAGACTATCCGAAAGCCAACTTCGGCGTACCGCTCGCCGGCAGCCTGATTCCGTGGATTGACGTGGATTTGGGCAACGGCCAGTCCAAAGAAGAATGGAAAGGCGGCGTGGAAACCAACAAAATCCTCGGCCGCAGCGACAATCCGACCGTAATCGACGGCTTGTGCGTCCGCATCGGCTCTATGCGCTGCCACAGCCAAGCCATCACCCTGAAGCTGAAAAAAGACCTGCCCGTTTCCGAAATCGAAGCAATTTTGGCAGGCGCGAACGACTGGGTGAAAGTCATCCCCAACGAAAAAGAAGCCAGCATCCACGAGCTGACCCCCGCCAAAGTAACCGGCACGCTGTCCGTCCCCGTCGGACGCATCCGCAAACTGGGTATGGGCGGCGAATACATCAGCGCGTTCACCGTCGGCGACCAGCTCTTGTGGGGCGCAGCCGAACCCCTGCGCCGCGTGTTGCGCATCGTGTTGGGCAGTTTGTAAGATTCGCAGGTCAAACAAAAAAGCAACGGTTTATCCGTTGCTTTTTTTATGGCAAAGAAAACAGCATCAAACAAAACGACAATGCCGTCCTGACTTAACCGACTTACCCTATGAAGAGGTCGTCTGAAACCCGAAATCCGGTTTTCAGACGACCTCTTGCCATTCAAACAGGGGAAACCGTTTGCCTGAAGCCCGTTTATGTTTCGGGCTGTTTCAGACGACCTCCCCTTTTCTGTTCGCCGATTAAATACCGCGCAGCAATTCGTTGACGCTGGTTTTGGCGCGGGTTTGCGCATCCACGCGTTTGACGATGACGGCGCAGTAGAGGCTGTGGCTGCCGTCTTTGGAAGGCATACTGCCGGACACGACAACCGAACCTGCTGGTACGCGGCCTTGGTAGATTTCGCCGGTAGTACGGTCGAAGATTTTGGTGGATTGTCCGATGAACACGCCCATGGAAATCACGCTGCCTTCTTCGACAATCACGCCTTCGACGATTTCGGAACGCGCGCCGATGAAGCAGTTGTCTTCAATAATGGTCGGGCTGGCTTGCAGGGGTTCGAGTACGCCGCCGATGCCGACGCCGCCGCTCAAGTGGACGTTTTTACCGATTTGCGCGCAAGAGCCGACGGTCGCCCAAGTATCGACCATCGCGCCTTCGTCAACGTATGCGCCGATGTTGACATAAGACGGCATCAGCACGACGTTTTTAGCAACAAAGCTGCCGCGACGCGCAACGGCACCGGGTACGGCGCGGAAACCGGCGGCGCGGAATTCGTCTTCAGACCAGTCGGCAAACTTGGTCGGCACTTTGTCGAAGTATTTGTTCACGCCGTCGTTGAGGACTTCGTTGTCTTGGATGCGGAAGGACAACAGGACGGCTTTTTTCGCCCATTCGTTGACTTTCCATTCGCCCACGCCCAAACGTTCGGCGACGCGCAATTTGCCTGAATCGAGTTGGCGGATGGTTTCCAACACAGCTTCTTTGACTTCGGGGGTAAAGGTGGTCGGGGTGATGTCCGCACGGTTTTCAAAGGCGGTTTCAATGATGTTTTGCAAAGACATGGGGATTCCTTTTGAAGAGGGTAAAAGGTCGTCTGAAAAATTCGGATGACCTGCAAACAGGCGGTATTTTGCCATGTAAACGCTTTGCCGTCAGCTTTTGCGGGAATGCGGCGATATTCCTATCCAATCCGAGCTTCCACAAACCGTCCCCGCCCGTTTAAAACAAATCGGCACAATCAAACAAAAAAGGTCGTCTGAAAACCTAAAACAAGGGTTTTCAGACGACCTTTTGGCAAATGCCTGAATCAGCCTGCCGATTCTACGCCATAAGGTTTGTTTGACGTTTTGATGGTCAGGGTCAGTACGGCGGCGATGATAAGGAGGACACCGGCAAAAGTCATGGCATGTCCCGGGTCGGCGCCGAGCAAGTTCTCATAGATTTTACTGAAGGTAAGGGTTTGGATCAGCATCGGTATCACAATCATCATGTTGACGATGCCCATATACACGCCGTAGCGCTCTTTCGGGATGGAATGCACGACAATCATAAACGGCACGCCCATCATACTTGCCCAGCCGATACCGAAGCCGATCATCGGGGCGAGCATCATGTTTTTATCGGTAACATGCGGAATCGCCAAAAGGGCAAGTGCGGCAAGGGTAACGGCAAAGGCATGGACGTATTTGGCGGCGTATTTGCGCGCCATCCACATCAACCCGAAGGCAGAAATAAAGGTCACGACGTTGTAAAAACCATTGACCACACCGGTCCATGCCACTGCGTCCTCATATGCGACTTTGTTGGCAGAGGTAGCATTCCATATAGATTTGGCGAGACTGTGGGAGATGTATTGCCAGTAGATGAAGAGTGCGTACCATTGGAAGAGGTAAACCGAAGCGAGCTGCCACAAGGGTTTCGGCATGTCTTTAATAGCATGGTAAATTTCTTTAATGGCTTCAACAGGACCGCCGGATTGGGCTTTAATCGCCGCCAGCTCTTCAGGAGACGGCTCATGTTCGGGGGTGGACAATACGGTCACTAAAACAGAGCCGATGGAGCAGACGGCGCCAATATAGAACGAGCCGAATACCCAGTAGGGGATGCCCGCTTCGGAGGTTTGGTTCAACCAGTCGATTTTCTTGAAGGCATAGAGCGATATGTTGGCAAGGGTAATGCCCAAGCCGGTAAACACGGACTGCATCAAAAAGCCGGTGGATTGTTGGCGTTCGGGAACGGTATCGGCGATGAAGGCGCGGAAAGGCTCCATGGCGGTATTGTTGCTGATGTCCAAGAGCCACAGCAGCAATACGGCAACCCACAATGCGGTAACGTGCGGATAGAAGAACAGACACAAGCTGCAACCGATGGCGCCGAGCAGGAAATACGGACGGCGGCGGCCGAGTCCGGGAATCCATGTACGGTCGCTCATGGCACCGATAAGGGGCTGCACCAGCAAACCGGTAATCGGTCCTGCCATATTGAGGTAAGGCAGTTTTGCAGGGTCAGCTTGTAAGAAACTGAAAATCGGATTGATGGCGGTTTGCTGCAAACCGAAGCTGTATTGAATGCCGAAGAAGCCGAAGTTCATCAGCATAATCTGGCGAAGCGTCAGGGATACTTGTGGGGAAATCTTCATTTTGAAGCGACTCCTGGACTGTATAAGAAGAAAACATGGAACAACAAACTGCGGGAAACACTGCATAGTCGAAGCGGTTGAGCCGCTTTCTTTATTTTTGGGCGTATCGTATTGATACGTTGCAAATGGATAACGTGATGTGTTGTTTGTGTTTTCAGACGACCTTTTATTGTCGTATTGTGCCTGCCTCATAAAGCAGACGTCGTCTGAAAGGATGTTTTACTTCAATGCCGTGACCGACTGCCGCCAAATCGTTTCTCCGACAACCCGAACGGGCGGACGGGCGGTTTCTTTGGTCTCGATAATGTCGAACAGGATTTCCGCCGCCAGCGCGCCCATGCGCATATAGGGCAGCTCAGTGCTGGTCAGCGGCGGAAACAGGGTTTCGGCAATCGCGCTGTGGTTGTCGTAACCTGCCACCGATATCTGCTCCGGAACGCGTACGCCGCGCGTCCTCAAAATGCCGTAAACGCGGACCGCCATTTCGTCGTTGCCGCAGCAAATGACCGTCGGCGGGTCGGCAAGCGACAATAATTTCAACACTGCCGCAATCAAAGGCTCGCTGCCGTTGGCAAAATCGGTGATGCCGGTTTGCACCAAGTCAGGATCGAACACCATGTCCGATTCGTCCAAAGCGCGGCGGTAGCCCGCTAAACGCAGCCGCGTCGCTTCTGCGCCCGCCTGCAAGGTGATGTAGGCGATACGGCGGTGTCCGTGACGGATGATGTTGCGTACCAAATCGTATTGCCCGCGCTCGTCGTCCGGCAAAACCGACGGCGTACCCGCCGCGTCGAAACAGTTGACCAAAACCATCGGGCAGCGGTTGGGCATTTCGGGCAGGACGATTTCGCGGTGCGATTCGGTTACATACAAAATGCCTTCCGCGCGGTGTTCCATAAACGTCCTGACCAAAGGGTCGATTTGCTCGTAGCGGTTGTCCGTATCCGCAATCATCAGCGTTTTGCCCGCTTCGCGGATTTTCTGCTGGATGCCTTTGATTAAAAACATATCTGGCAGACCGTGTACCCCGCCGTATTCGCCCGTGCGCGAGATGGCGCCGGTAATCAGTCCGACCAAGTCCGAACGGTTCGACCGCATCACCCGCGCCGCCGAAGACGGGATATAACCCAAAGCCGCAATCGCTGTTTCGACTTTTGCACGGGTTTTGTCGCTGACCGGCGCATCGCCGTTGATGACGCGGCTGACCGTTTTGGGTGAGACGCCCGCATAAGCAGCAACATCATAAATTGTAGCCATCTTACGACTCCCGCCTCATCCCTGTTTCATTTGATTACGAAGCATATCACACCTGACATCGGTGTCATACCGAAAAATTTACAGAACTTTGATAAAAATCAATCATATAAATTGCATATTGCATACAATTCTTAACCAAACCGGCTCCCCGCATTCGCCAAACCCGCGCCCCTTTGTTAAACTACATACGACTACATAAATATTTACCCTATCGAACCAATCACTACAACGACAATCTATAACTGAATCACATCCCCCGAATGAGCGGGGCGAACCCAATTCCGAAGGAAACCCGATGACCGCATTTACCGAAGCATGGCAAGCCCTTGAACAACACCGGCTCGACACACAACACATCCACCTGCGCGACCGCTTCGCCGCCGAACCCGACCGCTTCGGCAATATGCACGAAACCCTCGACGGCCTCCTCTTCGATTACAGCAAAAACCGCCTCGGCGAAGACACTTTGCAACTCTTGTGCCGCCTTGCCGAAGCCTCGCCCCTAGCCGGACAAATGCACGCCATGCAAAACGGCGAAAAAATCAACCTCAGCGAACACCGCGCCGTCCTCCATACCGCCTTGCGCCTGCCGCCTGATGCCGCGCCCGTTTACGTTGACGGCGAAAACATCCTCCCCAAAATCCACCGTGAACTCGACCGCGCCCTCGCCTTCGCCGAATCACTCAACAACGGCAGCCACAGGGGCATCACCGACAAACCCATCACCGACTTCGTCCACATCGGCATAGGCGGCTCCGACCTCGGCCCTAGAATGTGCGTAGAAGCCCTCAAAGCCTACCGCCAAAACATCCGCGTCCACTTCGTCAGCAATTCAGACGACGCCGACATCAGCCGCACACTCGCCCACCTCAAACCCGAAACCACCGTATTCAGCATTGCCAGCAAATCCTTCCGCACGCCCGAAACCCTGCTCAACGCCTACGCCGCCCGTGCCTGGTATCGTGATGCAGGTTTGCCCGAATCCGGCATCTACCGCCACTTCTGCGCCATCTCCTCCGACGTTGCCGCCGCCCGAAACTTCGGCATCGCCCCCGACAACGTCTTCGCCATGTTCGACTGGGTCGGCGGACGCTATTCCGTCTGGTCAACCATCGGTCTGCCCGTCATGGTCGCCGTCGGCGCCGACCGCTTCCGCGAACTCCTCGCCGGCGCGCACGCCATGGACACCCACTTCTTCCAGACCCCCTACCGCCGCAACATCCCCGTCCTCATGGCGCTCATCAGCATCTGGTACAACAACTTCCAGCACGCCGACGGACAAACCGCCGTCCCATACAGCCACAACCTGCGCCACCTCCCCTCGTGGCTCAACCAGCTCGACATGGAAAGCCTCGGCAAAAACCGCACCGCCGACGGCCATCCCGTCCCCACACCACAGGCGGCATCGTCTTCGGCGAAGAAGGCGTCAACTGCCAGCATGCCTATTTCCAACTCCTCCACCAAGGCACACGGCTCATCCCCTGCGACTTCATCGTCCCCATGACCACCGCCTACGGCATCAACCGCCAACACCGCTTCACCGTCGCCAACGCCTTCGCCCAAGCAGAAGCCCTGATGAAAGGCAAAACCCTCGAAGAAGCCCGCGCCGAACTTGCCGACCTGCCCGAAGCCGAACGCGAACGCCTCGCCCCGCAAAAAGAGTTCCCCGGCAACCGCCCGAGCAACAGCCTCCTCCTCAGCGCCACCGACCCCCGCCGCCTCGGCATGCTCATGGCGGCATACGAACACCGCACCTTCGTCCAAGGCGCAATTTGGGGCATCAACCCCTTTGACCAATGGGGCGTCGAATACGGCAAAGAACTCGCCAAAACCATCGAACCCGAACTCGACCGCGGCAACCCGCAGCACGACAGTTCCACCAACGGCCTCATCGCCTTCTACCGCGCCAGCCAAAACCGATAGGCAGTCCAAACATAAAAGGTCGTCTGAAAACTTATAGTGGATTAACTTTAAATCAGGACAAGGCGACGAAGCCGCAGACAGTACAGATAGTACGGAATCGATTCACTTGGTGCTTCAGCACCTTAGAGAATCGTTCTCTTTGAGCTAAGGCGAGGTAACGCCGTACTGGTTTAAAGTTAATCCACTATAC
>NZ_JH164964.1:325559-338271 GCF_000227275.1 Neisseria sp. GT4A_CT1 | reverse complement strand
CTTTAAATCAGGACAAGGCGACGAAGCCGCAGACAGTACAGATAGTACGGAATCGATTCACTTGGTGCTTCAGCACCTTAGAGAATCGTTCTCTTTGAGCTAAGGCGAGGTAACGCCGTACTGGTTTAAAGTTAATCCACTATACATCGTGTTTTCAGACGACCTTTGTGTGTTAATCATTTTCGTGGACAGAGTCCACGCTACGGCACTTGTGTCGCCAATAAACTTTGTAGCGTGGGCTTCGCCCACGAGCCACTCAAGATTTCAGACGACCTGTCCGCCAGTCAGCTTCGTGGATAGAACCCACGCTACGGATACCGTGCCAACCAAAACCGATACGCAGTCCAAACATGAAAGGTCGTCTGAAAACTTACATCAGGTTTTCAGACGACCTTTGCGTATTCATCATTTTCGTGGACAGAGTCCACGCTACGGCACTTGTGTCGCCAAAAAATTTGTAGCGTGGGCTTCGCCCACGAGCCATTGAAGATTCCAACAAACAACCCGCCAAAAATCCCAGACGCAAAAAAAAGCAGACCCAACAGGTCTGCTTTCAATATTGCCTATTAATCCAGATTCAAAACGGCGGAAGTGTAAACGTCCTGCACGTCATCCAAATCTTCCAACGCGTCAATCAGTTTCTGCATTTTGACGGCGTCTTCGCCGGAGAGCTCGGTTTCGTTTTGGGCGCGCATGGTGACGTCGCCGTCAACGGATTTGTAGCCTGCGGCTTCCAATGCCGCTTTTACGCCCGCCCAATCGTTCGGGGCGGTGATGACTTCGATGGAGCCGTCGTCGTTGGCAATCACGTCTTCCGCACCGGCTTCCAGAGCGGCTTCCATCAGCGCGTCTTCGTCAACGCCGGGCTCGAACACCAAATAACCTTGATGCACGAAGTTGAACGCTACGCAGCCGTCGGTGCCCAAGTTGCCGCCGTTTTTGGTGAACGCATGGCGCACGTCGGCGACGGTGCGGGTTTTGTTGTCGGTCAGGCAGTCCACCATCAGCGCCGCGCCGCCGATGCCGTAGCCTTCGTAGCGCAACTCGATATATTCCACACCTTCCAAATTGCCCGTACCTTTGTCGATGGCGCGTTGCACGTTGTCTTTGGGCATATTGTTTTCGGCGGCTTTTTCCAAAGCCAGGCGCAGGCGCGGGTTGGCGCCGGGATCGCCGCCGCCCATGCGGGCTGCGACGGTAATTTCTTTAATCAAACGGGTGAAGATTTTGCCGCGTTTGGCATCTTGACGGGCTTTTTTATGCTGGATATTCGCCCACTTGCTATGACCTGCCATATATGGATTCCTTTCGATTTTCCGCCTTATCCGGCGGGCTCTTGCTCATTTTCAAAGGGCGCATTTTAACATAGGTTGAATATACCTAAAATATTCAGACGACCCTGCATTCTGCCTAAAAGGTCGTCTGAAAACGCCAATAGCGCCCGACAAACGCAAAAATCTTGTCTTTGCCCAAACCTGACCCTTTTTTTCGTTTGCCTCACAAAAGGTTTACGGTATCATGCAGGCCTGCTTCAGGATTGTTGACAACTTGGGGCGAAACGGACGAAGCCGGCCTGCTCGCCGCGCCGTCCGACACAACGGCATTCAACGGAGTAACCGCCGCCGGATGCCGTCATCTGTTCATTTTTCAATATAAGGTTTGTAATTATGGAAAAAACATTGTCTGCACTGGTGGGCGCAGTCAATCTGATTCTGTGGGACTACCTGCTGATTTACGCCCTTTTGGGCATCGGCCTGTTTTTCACACTCTATCTAGGTGCGCCGCAGATTACCAAATTTGGCGAAGGCCTCAAATCCGTCTTTGGCGGTTTGTTTTCCAAAAAAGACAAAGACGATAAATCTTTGTCGCAATTCCAAGCACTCGCCGTTGCCGTCTCCGCCCAAATCGGCACGGGCAACGTCGCCGGCGTGGCAACCGCCATTACCGCAGGCGGGCCGGGCGCGATTTTTTGGATGTGGCTTTCCGCCGTTTTGGGGATGTCCACGATTTTTGCCGAAGCCCTGCTCGCGCAAAAATACCGCGTCGTCAGCCACGGCAAATACATCGGCGGCCCCGCGTTCTACATCACGCACGGCCTGACCCCGAAAATCGGGCGCGGCGCGGCGCGTTTCTTATCGGGCTTCTTCTCCATCGCCCTGATTATCGCACTGGGTTTTATCGGTAACGCCACGCAGGCAAACTCCATCGCCTCCTCCGTTACCATCGCCTTTAACGTACCGGCATTGGCAGTAGGCATCACCCTCGCCGTCCTTGCGGGCATGATTATCGTCGGCGGCGTAAACCGCATCGCCAACATCGCCCAATTCGTCGTGCCGTTTATGGCGATTATCTATATTTTGTGTGCGGTCGTTATCCTGTTTGAATTCTCCGACCACATCGTACCGATGTTCAACCACATCTTTACCGCCGCCTTCAATCCCGAAGCTGTGTTAGGCGGCGCGGCAGGTATCGGTATGCGCGAAGCCGTCCGTTACGGCGTGGCACGCGGGCTGTTTTCCAACGAAGCGGGTATGGGTTCGACGCCGCACGCGCACGCAACCGCCGACGTGAACCACCCCGTTCAACAAGGCTTGGCGGCATTTATCGGCGTGTTCATCGACACCATCTTGGTCTGCACCGCCACCGCGCTGATTATCCTCCTGACCGATGCCAACCTTTCCGGCGAACAAGGCGCGGCGGTGACCCAATTCGCCTTCAGCAAAGCCTTCCCTGGCTTCGGTTCGCAACTGCTCGCCGTCTGCCTGACCTTCTTCGCCTTCACCACCATCATCGGCTGGTACTACTTCGGCGAGTCCAACATCCGCTTCCTCTTCAGGGGAAAACACTTGGGCATCTACCGCGCGCTCGTGCTGCTGGCTATCGTGTTGGGCACGCTGGGCAAAGTCGATTTGGTTTGGAGCCTGTCCGATATGTTCAACGGCTTTATGGTCATCCCCAACTTAATCGCCCTATTCCTCTTGCGCAAAGAAATCCGCGCCGTTTACGACGATTATCTGGCGCAGAAAAAAACAGGCAAAGGCTTGTCCTACCAATATGAATTCCACGAATTCCACGACAAGGCTTAATCCGCCATCGTGAAAAGGTCGTCTGAAAAGCTTTCAGACGACCTTTTTTATCCCCTAATCATTGAACCGATTAATGTTTTTTTGTACAATCCCCGCCATCTCAATCCTTTCTCAGGCCGTCGGAAAAGCGGCCTGAACCTTTTTGCAAAGAAAGCCCATGTCCCAAGAAATCCTCGACCAAGTGCGCCGCCGCCGCACGTTTGCCATCATCTCCCACCCCGACGCAGGTAAAACCACGCTGACTGAAAAACTCTTGCTGTTTTCAGGTGCGATTCAGAGCGCGGGTACGGTGAAAGGCAAGAAAACCGGCAAATTTGCCACCTCCGACTGGATGGAAATCGAAAAGCAGCGCGGCATTTCCGTGGCATCAAGCGTGATGCAGTTCGACTACAAAGACCACACCGTCAACCTCTTGGACACGCCGGGACACCAAGACTTCTCCGAAGACACCTACCGCGTTTTGACCGCCGTGGACAGCGCGCTGATGGTCATCGACGCGGCAAAAGGCGTGGAAGCGCAAACCATCAAACTCTTGAACGTCTGCCGCCTGCGCAATACGCCGATTGTCACGTTCATGAACAAATACGACCGTGAAGTGCGCGACTCTTTGGAATTGCTGGACGAAGTGGAAAATATTTTAAAAATCCGCTGCGCGCCCGTCACTTGGCCGATCGGCATGGGCAAAAACTTCAAAGGCGTGTACCACATCCTGAACGACGAAATCTATCTCTTTGAAGCGGGCGGCGAACGCCTGCCGCACGAGTTCGACATCATCAAAGGCATCAACAATCCCGAATTGGAACAACGCTTTCCGCTGGAAATCCAGCAGTTGCGCGACGAAATCGAATTGGTACAGGCTGCTTCCAACGAGTTCAATCTCGACGAATTTCTCGCCGGCGAACTCACACCCGTGTTTTTCGGCTCGGCGATTAACAACTTCGGTATTCAGGAAATCCTCAATTCATTGATCGACTGGGCGCCCGCGCCGAAACCGCGCGATGCGACCGTACGCATGGTCGAGCCGGACGAGCCGAAGTTCTCCGGATTTATCTTTAAAATCCAAGCCAATATGGACCCGAAACACCGCGACCGCATCGCCTTCTTGCGCGTCTGCTCCGGCAAATTCGAGCGCGGTATGAAGATGAAACACCTGCGCATCAACCGCGAAATCGCCGCGTCCAGCGTGGTAACGTTCATGTCGCACGACCGCGAGCTGGTGGAAGAAGCCTACGCGGGCGACATCATCGGCATCCCGAACCACGGCAACATCCAAATCGGCGACAGTTTCTCCGAAGGCGAACAACTGGCATTCACCGGCATCCCCTTCTTCGCACCCGAACTGTTCCGCAGCGTCCGAATCAAAAACCCGCTGAAAATCAAGCAACTGCAAAAAGGTTTGCAACAACTCGGTGAAGAAGGCGCGGTGCAGGTCTTCAAACCGATGAGCGGCGCAGATTTGATTTTGGGCGCGGTCGGCGTGTTGCAGTTTGAAGTCGTTACCTCGCGCCTCGCCAACGAATACGGCGTGGAAGCCGTGTTCGACAACGCATCCATCTGGTCGGCGCGCTGGGTATCGTGTGAAGACAAGAAAAAACTAGCGGAGTTTGAAAAAGCCAATGCGAGCAATCTGGCGATAGATGCAGGCGGAAACCTCGCCTACCTCGCCCCCAATCGCGTGAATCTGGGACTCACGCAGGAACGCTGGCCGGACATCGTGTTCCACGAAACGCGCGAGCATTCGGTGAAATTGTAAAATGCAGATCAGGTCGTCTGAAACCTTGACAGGACAGACGATTAGAATCTTTTTTATGCAATCTACGTCTATGATTTAAAGGAATGTTGATGAAAAAACAAATTGTATTGGCTGTTGCCCTGCTTCTGACCACTGCTGTCGCAAATGCCGGCGGAGCCAAACTCTCCTGCGGCAAACAGAAATGGGATGGAACAGAATTAGGCGTAACAAAATGCCGTTATTCAGGTAACTCTTTATCTGACGCTTATACTGCTGCTTTAAAAAAAGAGGGGCAAAACGGAGTACTGCCCAAAACCCTGCCAACCCGTAATATGAAACGTCAAATAAACGAAGAAACGGAAACCTCCATTCAATGGACCGGCAAAAAAATAGTCAATGTTTGCGTAAATAGCGAGGGATTCGATTGTTTCGAATTGAAACAGCAAAAAGATCATGTGGATGTTACATTTACAGTCGCAACACCATAAATCTTGGTTTAGGTCGTCTGAAAACTCAGTATGGCAACAAATATGGATACCTGATACAGCCGACCAATTTTGCCTAATTCGGAGAAAATCATGCAAAAACTGCTTTTAGCGGCAGTATTCATGGCAAGCATGCAATTTGCTGCCGCCGAACGCGCACCCATAGCAATTCCTAAAAAAGTACAGGAAGCCATCAATGAAGATAAACAAACCTGCCGTGAAATGGGGGGAAAATTCTCTGTTGGTCAGGCTTTGGATATTATCGATTTGAATAACGACGGTTATCATGATTTTGTCTACGACATGAGCAAGGTCACTTGCGCCAACGCGCCTGATCTGGGCGGCTCCGGCGGCTGGGCGGTCACTGTTTTTGCAGGTCAACCGGATGGTTCTGCCAAACAGGCATTTCTTCATGGCGCAGTCGGAACAAAAATCATCGACAACAAACTTTATTTAGGCGTGGGTGGAGAGCTATGCGGCGAAGACACACGCGGTAAAGTACGCGCACAATATCAAAATTGTATCCGTCCGCTACAATGGAATGCACGCAAGAAAGTGTTTGAGTTTGCGCCCGTCTCACAGAAAAAACCTTTCCCCAAAAGCTTGCAGCGTTAAGGATAAAATCAATCAGTCGGTCGTCTGAAACCCGTAAACTGCACCTTCACAAAGGTGCAGTTTTTTTATTCCTGCCTGCAACTAGGTGCTTCATCTTTTTAGGTATGACGACAACCATGAGTGTTGCAGTTTGAGATTAAAAAAGCCGAGTCCTGCAATATACAGAACCCGGCTTATAGAAAACGTCCGAACAATCTCTTATACGCGCCCAAATTTTGCCGGGCAATTCAAGTTTTCAGACGACCTTTTAGCGTATCAAACCATCCGTTTTATTCAAACGGGCGTACTTCCAAACCGAACATACGGCGGGCGGTATTCAGCATTTGGCAGCTAAAGCCCCACTCGTTGTCGTACCAAGCGAACACTTTGACCATGTTGCCGTCGGTTACTTTGGTCAACGTTGCGTCAAAGGTACTGGCTTGGGTAGTGTGGTTGAAGTCCATAGACACCAGCGGCAGTGTGTTGTAGCCCAACACGCCTTTCAGACGACCTTCTTCTGAGGCGGCCTTCATCAACGCATTGATTTCTTCGACACCCGTATCGCGCGCGGCTTGGAAGCTCAAGTCCACCAATGAGACATTGACGGTCGGCACGCGGATGGCAAGGCCGTCGAGTTTGCCTTTCAATTCGGGCAAGACCAAACCGACGGCTTTCGCCGCGCCGGTTTTGGTCGGAATCATGTTTTCCACACCGCTGCGGGCGCGGCGCAAGTCTTTATGGCGCACGTCGGTCACGGTTTGGTCGTTGGTCAGGGCGTGAATGGTGGTCATCGCGCCTTTGACGATGCCGATGTTTTCGCTCAATACTTTGGCGACGGGGGCGAGGCAGTTGGTGGTGCAGGAAGCATTGGAGATGACGGTCATGTCGTCGGTAATCACGTCGTCGTTCACACCGTAGACGATGGTCGCGTCAACATCAGCCTCGCCCGGTGCGGAAATCAGCACTTTTTTCGCGCCGCTTTCAAGATGGACATTGGCTTTGGATTTGCTGGTGAACGAGCCGGTGCATTCCATCACCAAGTCCACGCCCAAGTCGCGCCAGGGCAGTTCGGCAGGGTTGCGGGTGGAGAAGAATGGGATTTTGCGGCCGTTGATGATGAGGTGGGTCGCATCGTGGGAAATATCGGCATTAAAGCGGCCGTGGACGGTGTCGAATTTGGTCAGATGGGCGTTAGTTTCGAGGCTGCCGCTGGCGTTGACGGCGACGACTTCAAGTTGGTCTTGCAGGTTGTAATCGTAGATGGCGCGTAATACTTGGCGGCCGATGCGGCCATATCCGTTAATGGCGACTTTAATGCCCATGTTTTTTCCTTTTGGGGTATAGGGTGGTTAACTGATTCGCACATTATAGCAAATTTGTAGTGTGATGTAATTAACATTTTATCAAACAAATCTTATTCAATCATATCTGCTTATTTTTATCCCAAAAAGATAATGAATTATTTTGTTCTAAAAAATTCCATATAAGGAAATTTATATTTCAATTATATTTAAAATATACGCATTTAATCTTGGTTTCCCACTCTCTCAAAAAAGGGAAAACCTGCATCTTCCTGATTTTATTTATTTGAAAAAGATAATCTCTAACCAAAATCCGCTACATCACGCAACAAAACTCCCCGCCATTCCTTCTCTTTTATCTTTAAAATCAATAAATACAATTCCATTTCTAATTTCATAATAAATTAACAAACCTCTGCCCTCCTCCCAAATCCCCCGTTTTCAAGGCATAAAGCGCGTTCTTAAGCGGAGGCTGCTTGAAGATTCCGTCCCACTGTTTTAAAATAAAAATGTTACGTTATATCAATCTGGAGAGAGAAAACATGAAACATTGGAAACTCGGCGTCATCGCTGCATTAATGTCCGGCGCAATTTATGCAGCCCCGATGAACGTCGTTACCAGCTTCAGCATTTTGGGCGACGTTACCAAACAAATCGGCGGCGACCGTGTTGCCGTGCAAAATTTGGTCGGTGCCAACCAAGACACCCACGCCTATCACATGACCAGCGGCGACATCAAAAAAATCCGCGGTGCAAAATTAGTCCTGCTCAACGGCTTGGGCTTGGAAGCGGCTGACGTGCAGCGTGCCGTCAAACAAAGCAAAGTCCCCTTCGCCGAAGCAGCCAAAGGCATACAGGCGCTTAAAGACGAAGAAGGCGAACATCATCACGACCACGAAGGCCACCACCACGACCACGGCGAATTTGACCCGCACGTCTGGAACGACCCCGTTTTGATGACGACCTACGCCCAAAACGTCGCCAACGCCCTGATTCAGGCAGACCCCGAGGGCAAAACCTATTACCAACAACGCTTGGGCAACTACCAAGTGCAGCTGAAAAAACTGCACAGCGACGCTCAAGCTGCGTTTAACGCCGTTCCCGCCGCAAAGCGCAAAGTCCTGACCGGACACGACGCGTTTTCCTACATGGGCAAACGCTACAATATCGAGTTCATCGCCCCACAAGGCGTGAGCAACGAAGCCGAGCCATCCGCCAAACAAGTGGCTTCCATCATCCGCCAAATCAAACGCGAAGGCATCAAAGCCGTGTTCACCGAAAACATCAAAGACACGCGCATGGTTGACCGCATCGCCAAAGAAACCGGCGTCAACGTTAGCGGCAAACTCTACTCCGACGCACTCGGCGGCGCACCTGCCAATACTTATATCGGCATGTACCGCTACAACGTCAAAGCCTTGACTGATGCGATGAAAAAATAAAACCGCAGAATTCAGCGTGAGCGGATAAATCGAAAGGTCGTCTGAAACAAGCTTGGCAAATTAAGCCAAAACCTGTTTCAGACGACCTTTTATAGTGGATTAACTTTAAATCAGGACAAGGCGACGAAGCCGCAGACAGTACAGATAGTACGGAACCGATTCACTTGGTGCTTCAGCACCTTAGAGAATCGTTCTCTTTGAGCTAAGGCGAGGCAACGCCGTACCGGTTTAAAGTTAATCCACTATATCTTTCTTTTTCGAAGCGCTGCGCCAGTGCGTATCCGCAACAACCGCAGCGTTGACGCTCAAATTTATTCGTCGTCTTCTTCCAACGCTTCTTGCCCGCCTTTTTCGGCAAAATGACCCAACAGCCAAATCAAAGCGCCACCACCGGTAACCCCTGCTTTAATCCACATTGCAGTATCTTCCCCCCAGTTATAAATCCATGCTAAAACTTTCGGCACAGCATTCATATAATTCAAACCGAACGCTAAAAGACCCAGGATAAACAAAGTGCTGCCAAATCTTTTCATGAAGATTCCTTTCGATGAAAATCAGAAGATTTATAAAGAAATATAAAAAAGATTACTTTCCGCGCAATATAGATGTAAAACGATATCATTATAGTCGAAACAAATTAAAAAATATATTTTCACGCAAAATACATGGTTGAGAGCAAGCACCTCATTCCTCATCAAAGAACATATAGTGGATTAACTTTAAACCGGTACGGCGTTGCCTCGCCTTAGCTCAAAGAGAACGATTCTCCAAGGTGCTGAAGCACCAAGTGAATCGGTTCCGTACTATCTGTACTGCCTGCGGCTTCGTCGCCTTGTCCTGATTTAAAAGTTAATCCACTATAAATACCCCCTTTGAAAAAACAGGTCGTCTGAAAAAACACCCCCATCCTGCACCCCATCTTCCCTCATCTTCCCCAAACTGCCTGAAATACAGCTAAAAATCCGTTTTCCCCACTTGCCAAGCCTGTTAAATTTTTTTACGATACAGCCATAGATTGTAAACAAAGGCCACAAGCCGACTGTTTTTCAGACGACATTACCCCTGTCAGACCTCATTTCTATAACCGTAAGCCGCCAAGCGGCTGTTTTCATACCACATTAAAGCAAGAGGTATCAACGTGTCTGATTCCAAAACAAACGAACGCGCGACGTTTAGCAACCGCCGCGCGTTTATGGTTGCCGCTATCGGCTCTGCCGTCGGCCTGGGCAACATTTGGCGTTTCCCCTACATCGCCTTCGAAAACGGCGGCGGTGCGTTCCTCCTTCCCTATCTGGTCGCGCTCTTGACCGCCGGCATCCCGCTGCTGCTGCTCGACTACGCCATCGGCCACCGCTACCGCGGCTCCGCTCCGCTGGCTTTCCGCCGCCTCGGCCGCTGGTTCGAGCCTGTGGGCTGGTGGAACGTGATGACCAACGTCATCATCTGTATCTACTACGCAGTCATCATCGGCTGGTCGGCAAGCTATGCGTATTACTCGCTGAACGCCGCATGGGGCGCAGATCCGCAGGCGTTTTTCTTTAAAGACTTTTTGAACATGGCAGGTCCTGAAGCCTTAGGCTTGGATTTTGTCGGCAAAGTCGTCGGCCCGCTGATCGGCGTATGGCTGTTTACCTGCATCATCATGGCTTTGGGCGTACAAAAAGGCGTAGCAGGCGCATCGTCGTTTTTCATGCCGCTGCTTTTGATTATGTTCATCATCATGGTCGGCATCTCGCTGACGCTGCCGGACGCGGCTAAGGGCTTGGACGCGCTGTTTACGCCCGACTGGTCGAAACTTTCCGATCCTAGAGTCTGGGTTGCCGCATACGGTCAGATTTTCTTCTCGCTCTCCATCTGCTTCGGCATCATGGTGACTTACTCTTCCTACCTGAAGAAAAAAACCGACTTGGGCGGTACCGGCTTGGTTGTCGGCTTTGCCAACAGCAGCTTTGAATTGCTCGCCGGTATCGGCGTATTCGCCGCGCTGGGCTTTATCGCACAAGCCAATGGACAAGCCGTCAGTCAAGTTGCTTCCAGCGGCATTGGTTTGGCTTTCATCGCCTTCCCAACCATCATCAACCAAGCTCCGATGGGTGCGCTGATCGGCGTATTGTTCTTCGGTTCGTTGGTATTCGCAGGCATTACCTCGATGATTTCCATCGTTGAGGTCATCGTTGCCGCCATTCAGGACAAATTGAACATCGGCCGCGTCAACGCTACCCTGCTTGTCTGCATCCCGATGGGCATTATCTCCACCCTGCTCTTCGGCACGACCACCGGCTTGCCCGTTTTGGACGTATTGGACAAATTCGTCAACACCTACGGCATCGTCGCTGCCGGCTTCGTCTATGTTTTGGGCATCATCGCCCTGCGCAAACTGCCCGAGCTGCGCAACCACCTGAACGCACTCTCCTCCGTCCGCGTCGGTGCGATTTGGACTGCCAGCGTCATCTTTACCGTTGCCATGCTCGGCTATATGTTGTACCAAGACACAATCGGCCTGCTTAAAGAAAACTACTCGAAATATCCCAGCGATTTCCTCAATATCTTCGGCTGGGGCATGTCGATCGGTCTGATTGTCATCTCCGTGGTGCTGTCGCTTCTGCCTTGGAAGCATGGTCAAAACTTCAACGTCAAAGACGAACACGAACATGAACAAGGAGACAAAGAATGAGTACCTCGGCCATCGTCATGATGATTATCGCACTCGTCGTCATCTGGGGCGGATTCATTCTGTCCGTATGGCGGCTGCCTGAAGAATAGGCTTTTTCCAACAAGTGTTGCAGACACCGCACAGGTCGTCTGAAACCCAAACGCCCCGAAACCGCATTGCGGCTTCGGGGCGTTTTATTGCCGCCAAATCCAAGACAGACCAAGCTTTCCATCTATCAGCCGAGTAACCGTACCGAACAAAAGCAACATTTGTTTACGCTAATTTTCCACAGGCGGGCGAAAGGTAAACAAAGGGCTGATTATAATGAAAATAACTCCGGCATCTGCCGTGTTTCACGAAAGGAAGAAACAATGACCATGAAACCACTTATGGCGGTATTGCTCGCCGCCAGCCTCAGCCTCCCCGCCATCCACGCGGAAGCGCGAGGCACGGCAAACCGAAAAAAGCCACCCTTGCCGGCGCAGCAGCAGGCGCAGCCTTGGGCGGTCTGTTGGGCAACGACGGACAAAGCGCAATCATCGGCGCAGTGGCGGGCGGTTTGGCAGGCAACGCCTACGCCTACCACAATAAAAAAATGAATCAAAAAGACAACGATATCGCCTTGCGCGACCGCCGTTACCGCGAATCCCGCTACTACGGCTACGACGGTTACGGCTACGGTGATCCGTACTACCGCGATACGTACTACAAAAAACACAAACATAAACATCACCACCGCAAACACTACCGCGACTGGGACGATGATTACTACGATTACGACGACGATTAAACCCATCGTTTGACCGTCTGAACAAAAGGTCGTCTGAAAACCTGAAACCGGGTTGAACCGCCTTCCAACCTTAGGGATGTCCTAGCCATTTTCAGACGACCTAGACAAGCCGGATTCTGCTTCCCGCAGATTCCGGCTTTTTCCATTTCCAAGCGCGTCGTTCATGATTGTATAGTCAATTAAAATCAAAATAGGACAGTAATGCATCGTCAAATCGGGCGTAATCAGACAATACGGTTCGCAGATACCGCTTAATATTCGCCCACACCTTCTCAATCGGGTTGAGCTCAGGTGAATAAGGTGCAAGAGGTAATACCTTATGTCCCCATTTTTCCGCCATTTCCCGTAAGACACCCATACGGTGAAATCGTGCATTATCTAAAATAATCACCGATTTTTGAGTCAATGCGGGCAGTAGGCATTGCTGAAACCACGCTTCAAAAAAGACTCCGGTCATCGTATTTTGATAAACCATCGGAGCAATCAGCCGGTTGCCGACTTGTGCGGACACCAGAGATAAGCGTCGGTATCTTTTTCCACTTATCTGCGCTTTCACTATTTGCCCTTTCAGGCTGCGGGCATAGGGACGGAACAGGTAGCGATCAAATCCTGTTTCATCCAAATAAACA
>NZ_JH164964.1:237687-325247 GCF_000227275.1 Neisseria sp. GT4A_CT1 | reverse complement strand
TTTGCCTTTCAGGCTGCGGGCGATAGGGACGGAACAGGTACGCGATCAAATCCTGTTTCATCCAAATAAACACGTTGGTAGTCGGAAAATTCGGCCAGCTGTGTCAAATAATGCGTTACTTTGGCTGGGTCTTGTTCTTTGTAAGTGGTGGTCTTTTTTTGCGCGTCATCCCCATCTGTTTGAGTGCATAGCAAACGGCGGCTGCCGTACAATCAAAATGTTTGGCGATTTCATGCAGATAGGCATCCGGGTGTTGCCCAACATATTGAGCCAGTTTTTGCCTATCCAATTTGACGGCATTTAGACCGGTGACTTGATGTTTTAGGCTGCCTGTTTGCTTTTTAAGGCGAATCCACAGGTAAAGCGTGTTTCTTGACAGGTTAAACGTTGCTGCGGTTTGGCTGATGTTTTTGCATTGTTCGTAATAGTTTAAAGCTTTGTTCCTTAAGTCCGCAGAGTATGCCATGGTTAAACCTTCAAAGTTGAGTATTGTACTATTTTGTTTTTAATTGACTATATGACGTAATGCCGAACAAACCGGCGTACATAGGAACAACGCCAAAGTGGCAATTTTGTCAAAGCCTGCCTTTTCAGACGACCCCTTCTCCTCCCCTCAAATTTACCTTTTCCGCCCGCTTCGGTATCATACCGCCTGTCTGTTTATCCCCAACGGAATCCCGATTATGTCTGACTGGTCCCTCCCCGATTTCGAACGCAAAATCTGCCCGCCCGAAGAATTGGCGCAACGTCTGCACACGCTTCCCCGCCCGCTGGTGTTTACCAACGGCTGTTTCGATATTCTGCACAGGGGGCATGTTACCTATCTGGCGCAGGCGCGTTCGGCGGGGGCGGCGTTGGTGCTGGCTTTGAACACGGATGCGTCCGTGCGCCGTTTAGGCAAGGGAGACGACCGTCCCGTCAACCCGCTGGAAAACCGCGTGGCGGTGGCAGCGGCATTGGCAAGCGTGGATTTGGTCACTTGGTTTGACGAAGACACGCCCGCCGAGTTGATCGAGCAAATCAAACCCGACATCCTGATTAAAGGCGGCGACTGGCCGGTCGAAAAAATCGTCGGCGCGCAAGAAACGCTGGCGCGCGGCGGCAAAGTGTTTTCCATTCCGTTCCTGCACCAGACTTCCACCACGAAAACGCTGGAAAAAATCCGCGCAGCCGAGGGCGGCAAATGACCGCGCTGAAACTGCCGCACAGTCGGGTTTTGGCGGAACTTGCCGACGGTCTGCCGCAACACGTTTCCCATCTCGCGCGTATCGCGGGCGTGAAGCCGCACCAGCTCAACGGCTTTTGGCAACAGATGCCCGCACACATCCGCGGACTGCTGCGCCAGCACGACGGGCAGTGGCGGCTCGTGCGCCCGCTTGCTTTGTTTGACGAAGAAGCGTTGCTACGTTTGGGCGCGGAACGCGGTTTTCAGACGACCTTAAAACACGAATGCACATCCAGCAACGACGAAATCCTGAATCTGGCGCGCACTTCGCCCGAACAAGCCCATAAATCGCTCTGCGTCGCGCATCTGCAAACCAAAGGCCGCGGGCGGCAGGGACGCAAGTGGACACACCGGCTGGGCGAATGCCTGATGTTCAGCTTCGGCTGGGTATTCGACAAACCGCAGCACGAACTCGGCTCGCTCGCCCCCGCCGTCGCGCTCGCCTGCCGCCGCGCTTTAGCCGCATCGGGTTTGGACATACAAATCAAGTGGCCGAACGATTTGGTCGCCGGCAGGGACAAACTCGGCGGCATCCTGATCGAAACCGTCCGCAACGGGGGCAAAACCGCTGCCGTCATCGGCATAGGCATCAATTTCGTCCTGCCCAAAGAAGTCGAAAACGCCGCTTCCGTCCAAGCCCTCTTCCACAACGCGCAGCTTGCCCGCGGCACCGCCTCCGTACACTGCATTCCCGCTTCAACGCTGTTGGACAAATTGTTGGGCGAACTCAATGTCGTGCTGACGCAATACGCGCAAAACGGGTTCGCCCCCTTCCTTGAAGAATACCAAACCGCCCACCGTGACCACGACAAACCCGTCCTGCTCCTGCGCGACGGGCAGACCGTAAACGAAGGCACCGTCCTCAGCGTCGATGCACAAGGCGCGTTGCACCTGATGACATCGGCAGGCGAACAAACCGTCGTCAGCGGCGAAATCAGCCTGCGCCCCGACGACACGCCCCGCGCCGCCGCGCCGCGCCCACCCGAACGCCTCCTCCTGCTCGACGGCGGCAACAGCCAGCTCAAATGGGCATGGGTGGAAAACGGCGTGTTCAACGAAGTCACCCGCGCGCCGTACCGCGATTTGAGCAGGCTCGGCGAAGAATGGGCAGCGCGTTCAGACGACCGCACCCGTATCGTCGGTTGCGCCGTGTGCGGCGACCTCAAAAAAGCCCTGGTCGAAGCCCACCTGACCGCGCCCGTCCGCTGGCTGCCCTCCATGCCGCAGGCGCTCGGCATCCGCAACCACTACCGCAACCCCGCCGAACACGGTTCCGACCGCTGGTTCAACGCCTTGGGCAGCCGCCGTTTCAGCCAAAACGCCTGTGTCGTCGTCAGCTGCGGCACTGCCGTAACCACCGACGCGCTCACCGAAGACAACCATTACCTCGGCGGCACCATCATGCCCGGCTTCCACCTCATGAAAGAAGCCCTCGCCGCCAAAACCGCCAACCTCGACCGCCCCGCCGGCAAAGTGTACCCCTTCCCCACCACCACGCCCAACGCCATCACCAGCGGCATGATGGATGCCGTTTGCGGAGCCGTCATCATGATGCACGGGCGGCTGCAACAAAAAACGGGCGAAGGCAAACCCGTCGACGTCATCATCACCGGCGGCGGCGCAAGCAAAGTCGTCAACGCCCTGCCCAAGCAGTTTGTTTTGGACAATACAGTAAAAATTGTAGATAATCTCGTCATTTACGGCTTATTGAACTGGGTCGCGCAAGAGCAGGAACAGCCTGATAAATTGCCCGAATAAGCAGCAATGCCGTAGCACAGATTCAAAAAGGTCGTCTGAAACGCAACACCGCTTTTCAGACGACCTTCAGACGCAGCAAACTTCAGCCGGTTGGCTTTGACGCCGATCCGCCACAACCAATAACAACACAAAACCGCCCGCACACCGCAACGGCAACCGAACACAAAAAAGGAAAACAACTCATGAAATGGCTTTTCGCCGCCCTCGTGGCACTCAACATCATCGTCTTCGGCGGCATGATTACGCACCGCCTCAACAACGCCAAATCCCCCAACGCCGCGCCCGTAGAAGGCGGCGCCCACGAACTCGCCCAACCCGAATCCCTGCGCCCTCAGCAAGCCCCCGCGCCTGCCGACAACGCGCAACCCGACTGGCTGCAAACCGACGAAACACAAGCCGACCTGCCCGAGCCCGAATCCGAAGAAGCCATAGCCGAACGCAAGAAAAAAGAAGAAGAGGAACAGGCGCGCCGCGAAAAAGAAAAAAAAGAACGTGAAGAAAAAGCCCGCCGCGAAAAAGAAAAAGCCGCCGCCGAAAACACCAATCCGGCTGCTGCCGCCAACGAAAATCCCGCCGCCAAAAACGCATCCGCCGCCCGCCAATGTACGTCTAACGCCAGCGTTACCCTGGACGAAGACGACTACCACCGTATCAAAGGCCTGCTGACCCGCTGGCCGCACGCCGCCAGCCGCACCGTAGAAAAACGCGGTGCATCGAAAGACCACGCCGCCAAAACCTTCCGCGTCGTGCTGCCTGCCGACAGCGAAGCCATGAACCGCCTCGAAGCCCTCGGCAACAAAGGCTTCAACGGCACGCTCCACAACGGCGAAATCAGCCTCGGCGTCATGAAAAGCCGCTCCTCCGCCCAAGTCCTCATCTCGCGCCTGTCCGCAGCAGGTTTCGGCGGCGCGCGCATCGTCGAACAAGACGACAAAGGCAACGCCGCCGACAGCACCCTCAGCGTTTCCCGCATGACCGTCATCTTCATGTCGGTCGATGAAAAAGACGCACAGGAAATCCGCAACATCGTCGGGCGCTACGGCAGCCTGAATATGAAAACCTGCAAATAAAACCCAAAGGTCGTCTGAACGTTTTCAGACGACCTTTTGCAAAGATGCAACAGATTAGGCAGCAGTCAAATCTCGTTTGGAAAACCGAATAGGTTAACGTTGATATCGCCTTCAAAGATATCCGCATTCAGATTGCGCAACCGCCGACAAACCCTTATCCGTACAAAGGTTCTTGAGAAACCATGAAACCCGCCCAAACCTCCCTACTGTTCGCCCTTCTGCTCGGACTGCTGCCGGCGGCATACGCCGAAGACTACGACGACGAAGCCTATCAAAAACTGATTACACAATGCACGCGCAACCAGCTCGACAGTTGCGTCACACTCGGCATTTGGACCCGCGACTATCTGGAAAGCCCCCCGATGCCTACCCGCCGCTGAAAAAAGCCTGCGACGGCAAAAACATGAAGGGCTGCAACGTATTGGCAAACCTCTATTTATAGTGGATTAAATTTAAATCAGGACAAGGCGACGAAGCCGCAGACAGTACATGATAGTACGACAAGGCGAGGCAACGCCGTACTGGTTTAAAGTTAATCCACTATAAACCCATACAGCGGCTTGGGCATGGAACTACCCCAAAGCCCTCGAACTTTACCGCAAAGCCTGCAAAGGCGGCTATGACAACGCCTGCCGCAACGCCAAAGAAACCGAAGAGGAAATGCGCAATCAAACGGCTGAAGACCGCGCAGCCAAACGCCAAGAGCGGCTGGAGGCACTGCAACGTTCCTGCATGGGCGAAAACGATGCCGCTTGCAGGGCCTTACAACGCGAATTGCAACGCTGATACAGAAGCCGCGGTCGTCTGAAACGGCTTTCAGACGACCTATGCTACAATTTCACGCATCCGAACCCATTACAGGAAAACTCATGGAAGCCACCGTCTATCTCGAAGACAACGAATACATCGCCTTATGCGACCTCTTGAAGCTCGCCGGACTTGCCGAAAGCGGCGGGCAGGCGAAAGCGTTTATCGCCGAAGGACTGGTGTTGCGCAACGGCGAAACCGAAACCCGCAAAACCGCCAAAATACGTGGCGGCGAAGTCATCGAGTTTGACGGCGCGCGCTTGGAAATCGCCGATGGATACGACCCTGAAGAATAAAGCCGAAGCCCTCTTGGGCGAGCCGCTTCTAGACGAACCCGTCCGCCCCGAGTCGTGGGAATGCTGCGGCAGCGATTGCGGCGATGCCTGCATCCAGACAATTTATTGGTCGGATAAAGCCCGCTACGACGCACAACAGCGGAAATTGAAAGAAGCGGGTTGGTCGGACGACGAAGAGAACGGAAAGGTCGTCTGAAAACGGTTCGGCTGGATGGCAACCGCGTTTTCAGACGACCTTTTACTTTTCAAAAGCCGTAGGTTGGATACTTGTATCCGACAAAGTTTTAATATGCACAATTTGAAATATCGGATTCAATAATCCGAGCTACTGATTTTCAGACGACCTTTGTGTCCCACCATTTTCCACATTACCGTCCTGTCTACCCCTATTGAAACACTCCGCCCTTCATTCACCACACACATAACGCCCCATGATAGACCTGCACTGCCATTCCACCGTTTCCGACGGTATGCTCTCCCCCGCCGAAGTCGTACGCCTCGCGCATCAAAACGGCTGCACGCTGCTGGCGCTGACCGACCACGACCACACCGGCGGCATCGCCGAAGCGCGTGCCGAAGCCGACGCACTCGGGCTGCGTTTCGTCAACGGCGTGGAAATCTCCGTAACTTGGCGCGGACGCACCATACACGTTGTCGGTTTGGATTTCAACGAACAGGACGAAAACCTGCAAAACCTGTTGGCACAAGTACGGCAAGGTCGTCTGAAACGCCTTGAAGCCATCGCCGCCAAGCTCGAAAAGAAAGGCATCGGCGGCGCATACGACGGCGCGCTCGCGCTGGCGGCAAACAAAGAAATGGTCAGCCGCACCCACATCGCCGAGTTCCTCATCCGAGCGGGACACGTCAAAAACAAGCAGCAGGCGTTCACCAAATACTTGGGCGACGGCAAATCCTGCGCCGTCCGCCACGAATGGGCGACGCTGGAAGACTGCGTATCCGCCCTCAACGGCGCGGGCGGCATGGCAGTCATCGCCCACCCCATGCGCTACGATTTATCCGCCATCGCCAAGCGCAATCTGTTTGAAGAATTTAAAAACCTCGGCGGCGTGGGCATCGAAGTCCACAGCGGCAACTGCTGCAAAAACGACCGCCTCAACTACGCGCTGCTGGCAGACCGCTTCGGTATGCTCGCCAGCGCAGGCAGCGACTTCCACCGCTTAAACGACTTCAGCGGCGGCATCCTCGGCGCGTGTCCCGAACTGCCGGAAAACTGCAAACCGGTTTGGGAACATTTCAAAAGGGTTTGAACCGACAAGCTTCGACAAAATATCCGGCAATTGCGTTCAAATCATCCTTCTTGGCCCTGAGACGGCAACATCCTACGTTCCAAATCCATCCGACCCAACATCTTATAGTGGATTAATTTTAAACCAGTACGGCGTTGCCTCGCCTTAGCTCAAAGAGAACGATTCTCTAAGGTGCTGAAGCACCAAGTGAATCGGTTCCGTACTATCTGTACTGTCTGCGGCTTCGTCGCCTTGTCCTGATTTAAATTTAACCCACTATATCTTGCCTCTCTTTTATCTTGATTTCGCCATAAAAAAGGTCGTCTGAAAGCGGAAACAGTGCTTTCAGACGACCTTTTGTGTAGCAATCCGATATTAGAACAGGGCTTGCAGAATCAAGTAGCAGGTCACGGACAGGATGGCGGCGGCAGGCAGGGTAATGACCCATGCTAAGCCGATGGGTTTCATCAGCTTCCAGTTGGCGTTGCGGTTGACCAAGCCGATGCCGAGTACCGCGCCGACCAATATATGGGTACTGGATACGGGCAGCCCCATAAAGGAGGCGGCCATCACGACGGCGGCGGCGGAAAGTTCGGCGGTAAAGCCCGAAGCGGGGTGCATTTCCGCCAAACTGCTGCCGACTGTTTTAATCACTTCTTTACCGACAAACCACAAGCCGACAATCAAGGCGATACCGAATGTCAGCATGGCAATCGGCGGAACGGCGTTTTGAGAAGTAATGCTGTTGGTGCGCAATGCGTCCATGATGGCGGCAAACGGGCCGATGGCGTTGGCAATATCGTTTGCGCCGTGGCTGAAGGCGAAGCCGCAGGCGGTAAATACCTGCATCCATGAAAACATTTGAAAAGTGGATTTATCCAAATCTTTGCGCTTCAGGCTTTTGGCGAATACGAACGTACCCATCCACACTGCCGCGCCGATCATGAAGATGGTCAGGAAGCTGTTGACATTGCTCATGCCTAAGTGAAGGTTGTTCAACCCTTTGAAAATCAGCATGGCGGCAATCATCATCCCGCCGAAAGAGGCGATAAAGGGAACCCAAGAATGAAGGGCTTTATAGGAGTCGACGTTGTTTTTGCGGTTGTCCAAATCGTACAGGCCGCGGTAGTAGTCGCTTTTCAGATCGGCGGGATCAAAATCCGGCTCGTCGTAGATTTGCGCGTCGTGCGCCATTTTGGTGGCGTATTCGACTTTTTCGCTTTCGCTCAAGGCTTCAAAAAACAGGCGGTGCTGTTCTTTGTAAGCCTTTTTTTCTTGCTTGATACCCTTGAGCGTACCTTCCGCCCAAGCGTTGTAATCCAAAACGTTTTTCTTCACTCTGGAAAACAGTAAATAGGAGGCCGTGCCGCCCAAAATGGGGGACAAAACCCAAGACAGGGCGATTTCGCCCAATTTGCCCCATTGAATCAGATCGCCCGCGTTCATATTGTTCATCACCGCCATGCAGACCGCGCTGCCGACGATACCGCCGATAATGGCGTGGGTAGTGGAAACGGGCAGGCCTTTACGTGAGGCGAACAAAAGCCACAATGCCGCCGCGAGCAGTGCGGACATCATGATAAAGACAAACTGCATGGGCTGAAGGTCGATGCCGTTCAAATCCACAATGCCTTTGCGTATGGTATCGGTCACTTCGCCGCCCGCAATCACCGCGCCGCTGACCTCGAACACCGCCGCAATCAGCAAAGCCTGGGGAATCGTCAGCGTACCGGAGCCGACGCTGGTACCGAAGGAATTGGCGATATCGTTACCGCCCACGTTAAACGCCATGAAAACGCCGAACATGGTAGCGATAATGAACAATATGGAATGGTTGTAATGGGTATAGCCCAAGCCCCAGTAAATAAAATAGCCGACCATGCCCACCAGCATAGCGGCAAAGACAGCATTAATCAGCTTCAAGTTGGCACTCATCTGAGTTTGAGCCATAGGATCAGCTTCCTTAAGAATTGCGGATGTGTTTCGGACTATTGTAACCTTTTTGCAATCTTTCTTGAAACATTTATTTACCTTCGCCGCGCCAAATACCTGACAAATCGCAAAACCGCGTTAAAATGTTTTTTTACGGCCTAATCCGAACCACAACCCATGAATACCCAACTTTATATCGGCATCATGTCCGGCACCAGCATGGACGGTGCAGATGCCGTGCTTATCCGTATGCAGGGCAATCAATGGCAGGGCGCGCTGGCTCATGCCTTTACCCCGTATTCAGACGACCTCCGTCAAGAGCTTCTAAACCTTCAAAATATCGGCGACAACGAATTGCACCGCAGCAATATCCTGTCCCAGACCCTCAGCCGCCTTTACGCGCAAACCGTCCACACCCTCCTCTCAGAACAAAACCTGCCCGCCGAAGCCGTTACCGCCATCGGCTGCCACGGGCAAACCGTCCGCCACGCCCCCGAACACGGTTACAGCATCCAGCTTGCCGACTTGCCCCTGCTGGCGGAACTGACCGGCATTTTTACCATCGGCGACTTCCGCAGCCGCGATTTGGCTTCGGGCGGGCAAGGCGCGCCGCTGGTTCCCGCCTTCCATCAAGCCCTGTTCCAACATCCGCAGGAAACCCGCGTCGTCCTCAATATCGGCGGCATCTCCAACATCAGCGTCTTATCGCCACAGCAAGCCGCTTTCGGCTTCGACACCGGTCCCGGCAATATGCTGATGGACGCGTGGATGCAGCACAACTGGCAGCAGTCATACGACCACGACGGGCAACGCGCCGCACAAGGCGCTATCCTGCCTGATTTGCTGAACCGCCTGCTCGACCATCCCTATTTCAGACGACCCCATCCCAAAAGTACGGGCAGGGAGCTTTTCTCCTTAAACTGGCTTCAAGGTCGTCTGAAAGGCGGCGAAAAGCCCGAAGATGTTTTAAGAACCTTGGTTCGCTACACCGCGCAAGCCATCCGCGACGCCGTTGATACAGCCGCCCCCGACACGCGCAATCTCTACGTCTGCGGCGGCGGCATCCGCAATCCGGTTTTGATGCAGGATTTGGCGGACCTGTTCTCCCCCGCTGTCGGATTGAACAGCACCGCAGCGCTTAACCTTGACCCGCAATGGGTCGAAGCCGCCGCTTTCGCCTGGCTCGCCGCGTGTTGGATAAACCGGACGCCCAGCAGCCCGAACCATGCGACCGGTGCAGCCAAAGCCTGCATCTTGGGCGCAGGCCACTACGCCTGATGTCCGGTTTCAGACGACCCGTCCGATATCGGCTGCCATAGCCGGACAATCCGTCCGTATCCAAACCTCCGCCCCATCAAAAAAGGTCGTCTGAAAAGCGGCAACCCAGGTTTGAAACCTGATTGAACCGCGTTTTCAGACGACCTTATTACACGTCTCTTTCAATTATTCTTTTTTACCGGCAAGTCCGATGTCTTTCTCTTTATCGCCAACTTTCACTTGCGCTTTACCGGCAATCTCTTCAGCCTTGCTGCCGAAAATGTTCAAACGGTAGCTGCCTTTGTCTTCATTGTTGAGCGTCGCGCGTCCGTTGATTGCCGAACCCGTACCTGCTGCGGCAATGTTAGCGGCAGCCAAATCGACATTGTAATCAGGCGCCATGCCGCTGATTTTGCCCTGACCTTGTTTTTTCTCAAAATCAATGGTGTACGTCAGGCGGCCGCTATTATCGTCGCCGTTAAATGCGATACCACGGTAGGTATAGCGGCCCAGTTGCGGCAGGTCTTTAAAGGCAATTTCCTTACCTTGCACTTCGCCGACTTTAAATTCATACGCCTGCAAGTCTTTCAGCTTGTTGCCGTCGGCAGAATCGGCTTTCTGCTTGATATATTTGGCAGCGACAGCCGAATTGTCTTGTTTGTAAACCATAAAATCGCCGCGTTCCAAATCGATGACCTGTCCGTTGACGTTGATTTTGCCGACGTAATCATAATAGGAAATCTTGTCGCGCTTCAGAAAGGCGGTGTCCAAATTGTCGCCTTTTTTAAGCGTTTGCACCTTATTGTTGGCACTCAGCTGCATCGTGCCGTTTTCGGGAACGCTCTCGAAAACGGTAATGTATTTCACGCCCTTAGCCTTAGGATCAAAGCCTTTGCCTATCGCATCGGACAGCGCGGAAGAGGAGCTGCCGCAGGCGGCAAGCGTAGAAACCAAAGATGCGGCAAGAACCAAGCGGACGGCTTTCATGGTTTTCCTTTCGTTTGAAGTTGTTTGATAACATATTCATATTATCGCACCAGCCCTCAATGACGTATGATTTAAATCAATATTCATCATTCCTATTCCGCCGCTTTGCCAGCCTTTGCAGTTTATACCGTCGTCTTTTCATTTTTGTGAAACCGTTTCACAGCCCCGCCCGATTGCCAAACAACCCGATACCATGCTGCTTCCGCCATCTGCCTCTACCGTTGAGGTCGTCTGAAAGCCCGCTTCACTCCTTTTCAGACGACCTTTTTCCAACCCTGCTACAATACGCCTTTTACTGTTCACGCCGATTTTGCCATGACCGAGCCGACCTACATCCCGCTGCGCCTGCATACCGAGTTTTCAATTACCGACGGTATGGTGCGGATTAAAAAACTGATTGCCAAAGCGCAGGAATACGGTTTGCCTGCTTTGGGCATCAGCGATTTGATGAACGAATTCGGTTTGGTGAAATTCTATAAAGCCTGCCGCAGCGCGGGGATTAAGCCCGTCGGGGCGGCGGACGTGTGGATAGGCAATCCGAATGCGCCCGACAAGCCGTTCCGCGCCATGCTGATTATCCGCAACGATGCGGGCTATCTGCGCCTGAGCGAGCTTTTGACGGCGGCTTATGTCGGCAAAGACCGCAATGTCCATCATGCGGAACTCAATCCCGAATGGCTGGAAAACGGCGACAACAGCGGCTTGATTTGTTTGAGCGGCGCGCATTACGGCGAAGTGGGCGTAAATCTCTTGAACGGCAATGAAGACGCGGCGCGTGCGGCGGCGTTGAAGTATGCGGCGTGGTTCCCCGATGCGTTTTATCTGGAGCTGCAACGCCTGCCCGAACGTCCCGAATGGGAGGCTTGCGTTTCGGGCAGCGTGAAGCTGGCGGAGGAATTGGGTTTGCCGGTGGTGGCGACGCATCCGACGCAGTTTATGAGCCGCGACGATTTCAACGCGCACGAGGCGCGGGTGTGCATCGCGGGCGGCTGGGTGCTGACGGACAAGAAACGTCCGCGCGATTTTACGCCGAGCCAGTTTTTCATTCCGCCGGAAACGATGCTGGAGCGTTTCGCCGATTTGCCCGAAGCCTTGGAAAACACGGTGGAAATCGCCAAACGCTGCAATATCCATATCACGCTGGGCAAAAACTTCCTGCCCCTGTTCCCGACGCCCGACGGCTTGTCGCTGGACGATTATTTGGTAAAGCTGTCCAACGAGGGTTTGCAGGAACGCATGGTTCAGCTTTATCCCGACGAGGCAGAACGGGCGGCGAAAATGCCGGAATATCAGGAGCGGCTGGATTTTGAGCTGAACATCATCATCCAGATGAAATTCCCCGGCTATTTCCTTATCGTACAAGACTTTATCAACTGGGCGAAAACGCACGGCTGTCCGGTAGGGCCGGGACGCGGTTCGGGCGCAGGCTCGCTGGTGGCGTATTCATTGAAGATTACCGACCTTGATCCGCTCAAATACGCGCTGCTGTTCGAGCGTTTCTTGAACCCCGAACGCGTTTCCATGCCCGACTTCGACGTGGACTTTTGCCAAAGCAACCGCGGCCGCGTGATTGAATATGTGCGCGACAAATACGGTGCGCAGGCGGTGAGCCAGATTGTGACCTTCGGCACGATGTCGTCCAAAGCGGTGATACGCGACGTAGGGCGCGTGCTGGAACTGCCGTTTACCCTGTGCGACAAACTGTCGAAGCTGATTCCGTTGGAAGCCAACAAACCTTTGGGTTTGGACGATGCAATGAAGGCGGAGCCGCAGATTCAGGAATTGATCGAAGCGGAAGAAGCGGACGAACTGATTACGCTGGCGAAAAAGCTGGAAGATTTGACGCGCGGTCTGGGTATGCACGCGGGCGGCGTGTTGATTGCGCCGGGCAAGATTTCCGATTACAGCCCCGTGTATCAGGCGGACGAATCCGCTTCGCCCGTATCCATGTACGACAAGGGCGACGTGGAAGACGTGGGTTTGGTGAAGTTCGACTTTTTGGGCCTGCGCAACCTGACCATTATCGAAATGGCGCAGAACAACATCAAAAACACCACCGGCGATATTGTCGATGTCGGCAAAATCCCGCTCGACGACCAAGCCGCCTACAAAATCTTCCGCGACGCGAACACCACCGCCGTCTTCCAGTTCGAGTCGACCGGCATGAAAAAAATGCTGAAAACGGCGCACACCACCAAGTTTGAAGAACTCATCGCCTTCGTATCGCTCTACCGCCCCGGCCCGATGGACAACATCCCCGACTTCGTCGCGCGCATGAAGGGGCAGGAATTCCAATACATCCACCCGCTGCTCGAAGGCATCCTCGCGCCGACCTACGGGATTATGGTGTATCAGGAACAAGTGATGCAGGCGGCGCAGATTATCGGCGGCTACTCGCTCGGCGGCGCGGACTTGCTGCGCCGCGCCATGGGTAAGAAAAAGCCCGAAGAGATGGTGAAACACCGCGAAATCTTCGCCGAAGGCGCGGCAAAACAAGGCATTTCGCGCGAAAAATCCGACGAAATCTTCAACTATATGGAAAAATTCGCCGGCTACGGTTTCAACAAATCCCACGCCGCCGCCTACGCCCTGATTTCCTACCAGACCGCATGGCTCAAAGCCCATTACCCCGCCGAATTTATGGCGGCGACCATGTCGTCTGAATTGGACAACACCGACCAGCTCAAACATTTCTACGACGACTGCCGCGCCAACGGCATCGAGTTCCTGCCGCCCGACATCAACGAATCCGACTACCGCTTCACGCCGTATCCGAACATGAAAATCCGCTACGCACTCGGCGCGATTAAAGGCACGGGCGAAGCCGCCGTCGAATCCATCATCGCCGCGCGGCAAAGCGGCGGCAAATTTACCGGCCTGTTGGACTTCTGCGAGCGCGTCGGCAAAGAACACATGAACCGCCGCACCCTCGAAGCCCTGATACGCGGCGGCGCGTTCGACAGCATCGAACCCAACCGCGCCATGCTCTTGGCAAACATCGACCTCGCCATGAACAACGCCGACCAAAAAGCCGCCAACGCCAATCAGGGCGGGCTCTTCGACATGATGGAAGATGCCATCGAACCGGTGCAGCTCATCGACGCGCCCATGTGGAGCGAATCGGAAAAACTCGCCGAAGAAAAAACCGTCATCGGCTTTTACCTGTCCGGCCACCCGTTCGGCCCGTATGCCCAAGAAGTCCGCCAAATCGCCCCGACCAAATTAGGCCGTCTGAAACCGCAAGACAGCGTGCGCCTCGCCGGATTCGTTACCGCCGTGCGCACCATGATGGGCAAGCGCGGCAAAATCGCCTTCGTCAGCCTCGAAGATTTGAGCGGACAGATTGAAATCATGGTCAGCGGCCAGACGCTGGAAAACTGCGCCGACTACCTCAAATCCGACCAAGTACTGATTATCGAATCCAAAGTCAGCCGCGACGACTACGGCGGTGGCGACGGGCTACGCATCATGGCAAACCAAGTCATGACCCTGCAAATGGCGCGCGAACGTTACGCCCGCAGCCTCAGCCTCGCCCTCACCCCCGGTCACGACATCGAACGCCTCGCTACCATCCTCACCGCCCACCGCCTGCCCGACACGCCGCACATCCCGCTGCAACTGTCGTACAGCAACGGCAAAGCGTCGGGCAGGTTTCAAGTGCCGCCGAAATGGATGGTTACGCCGAGCTCCACGTTATTCGACGAACTGGAAAAACTGCTCGGCAGCAGGGCAGTACGCGTGAATTGGGAAGGCGCAGGGGTCGTCTGAAACAGCGACGGAAAACTGCTGTTTAAACTGCATCGCTATTAAAATACAAAACCGAACCTTTATTTTCAGACGACGTTTGATAAACCATTCAAAGACGTCGTCTGAAAACGCAAAACCGCACCACATTACAATTAAATCATCACTCACCACACCACATCATGAACACATACTCCGAAGAACCCGACGGCTTCATCCTGTATGACGAAAGGCCCGATCCCTTCGACAACCGCCGCGCCAGCCGTACGCGCTTTGCGGCAGTAAACCTGCCCATTTTGCTGGGCATCAGCGCAGTGTCCGCACTATTGCTGTGGATTACCCAATCGTGCTTGGGTCAATGCGGCATCAACCGGCAGGTCGGCGGCGCAGTGCATGTCTTTGCCATCGCCCTTTACGGCCTGCTGCACTATCAAAGCACTTGGCTGGAAAAGCGCTGCAATGACGCCGGAAAGGGGCATTATCCGGCGATATGGATGTTCAGAATCAGCCTCGTACTTGCCGCCATCAGTCTGATATTGCCGGTATTTACATTGCCTATGGTCGCGGGCGGACTGCTTCAATTCGTCTACGGCATGATATTGCCGTCCAACCCATTGCCCAACCTGATGGGCTATCCTAAAACCAACTCGACAGCCCTACAAATCTGCGCGCTCTTAGCGTGTATCACGGCAGTCTTGATGGCTGTCGGATTGTTGCATTGGTTTTAAACGCTCCGAAATATAGTGGATTAAAATTGCAATGATACGGCGTTGCCAACGCCCTTATGTACTACCCGTACACGGCGAGCGTTGCCACCTTGTCTCATTTTTATTTTAATCCACTATAAAGCAAAGGTCGTCTGAAAACCTTATCTGGAAGGTTTCAGACGACCTTTTCCAGTATCGCGGGCTCTAATCCGTCCAACCGCCCGCCCCTACTTTCCTAACCTGCGTGCAACACAAATATCGTCGGACGTTTTTTCAAATTCGGCAGCGTTTTCAATTTCCGCCAAGCGGCAACGGTTTGGCTGATGATTTCCTGCGTCGGCAAAGTCAGGTCGGTTGCGGTGCAGAGGTGGGTTTCAGGGTGCAGCGTTTCCAGTGCATCGGCAAGCAGCGCGTCGTTGCGGTAAGGCGTTTCGATGAAAAGCTGGGTTTCGTTTTGCTGACGCGAACGCTGTTCCAAGCTCTTCAAAGCGGCAATACGCTCACTTTTCTCGGACGGCAGATAGCCTTTGAACGCGAAATTCTGCCCGTTCGCCCCCGACGCCATCAGCGCGAGCAACAGGCTGGACGGGCCGACCAGCGGACGGACTTCATAGCCTTGTCGGTGCGCCAATGCCACCAAATTCGCGCCGGGATCGGCAACCGCGGGACAACCCGCTTCGCTGAGGATGCCCATGCTGCGCCCTTCCTGCAAAGGTTTCAGAAGCTCGGGCAGGATTTTCAGGTCGGTGTGTTCGTTGAGGGTTTGCAGGTTCAGCTCGCGGATGGGGGTCGTGATGCCCAAATGTTTCAAATGGGCGCGGGCGGTTTTTTCGGCCTCAACCACGAAATCGGTCAAGCCGGTAATCTGCGTCTGTTCGTGCGGCAGCAGGCAGGGTGTATCGGGCGCACCCAAAGGGGTGGGGATCAGGTAAAGAATCGGGGACATGATGGTGTTTCCTATACGGAAGGTCGTCTGAAACCGTCAAACGGCTGTTTTCAGACGACCTAAATGACTTCTACGCCTTCGTTTTTTAAAAACTCGACCAGTTTGAAGATGGGCAAACCGATAAGCGCGTTCGGGTCGCTGCTGTCTATGCGCTCCAACAACGCCGCGCCCAAGCCCTCGCTCTTCGCCGCACCCGCGCAGTAAACCGCGTCCGGCTCGCGCGCCAGATAACGCTCAATCTGCCCGTCTGTCAGCGCGCGCATCACGACCGACGTGTTATCGACATGGCGCTGAATGCGTCCCGAAGCAGTATTCAAAAGTACGATTGCGCTGTAAAATTCAATCTTTCTGCCGCTCAAACCCCTGAGCATTTGTTGTGCATTTGCGACGTTCATCGGCTTGCCCAACTGGCGATCATTGCACCACGCCACTTGGTCCGCGCCGATCACCAACGCGGCAGGAAATCGAGCCGCCAGCGAACGCGCCTTCCCTTCCGCCAAACGCAAGGCAGTATCCGCCGCGTTTTCACCCGCAGCAGGCGTTTCGTCGAAATCAGGCGTGGCAGTTTGAAAATCAATGCCCAAACGTTCGAGCTGCGCGCGGCGGAACACCGAACCCGAACCCAATATCAAAGGCAGTTTTGCACTCATATTTTGCTTAAAAATATTGACGTTAGACTGTCGAAATTATATCATACCCCGTTTATGTCAGACCCTAATTTGATTGACCCAGAAGTTTTCGCCTCCGAAAAGCAGACCCTGCAAGGCAGCTTCCTGCTTGAGGAATTGGACGAACGAGTCCGTTCGCACGATTATCCGGCCGACAAACAGACCAACGTGTCGTTTATGTTGAGCGGCGGACGCGACCGACTGCAACGTTTGTTTCTCGATTTGAACGTCAAAGCCGATATGCCGCTGATTTGCCAACGATGTATCCGCCCCATGCCGTTTACGCTCGACGAAACCAGCCGTATTGTTTTGTTCGCCAACGAAGAGGACTTGGATGAAGCAATGCTTGCCGACGAAGAGTTGGAAGGCATGCCGATTGAGAAAGAACTCGACGTACGCGGGTTGGTGGAAGACCAAATCCTAATGTCGCTCCCCTTCTCCCCGCGCCACGAAAACTGCGACAATGCCGCGCTGGAACAAGTCAATCAGGACAAACCCAACCCTTTTGCTGTTTTAGCAGGTTTGAAAAGCAGTTAATCAGGACACAGTTTTATTTATCTAGGAGCTTGAAATGGCCGTTCAACAAAACAAAAAATCCCCTTCCAAACGCGGTATGCACCGCTCTCACGACGCTTTGACCGCGCCTTCTCTGTCTGTTGACAGCGTAACCGGCGAAGTACACCGCCCGCACCACATTTCCCCCAACGGTATGTACCGCGGCCGTAAAGTAGTGAAAGCCAAAGGCGAATAATCTTATTCGACTGACTGAAAAAGCCAGAATATTGCCATGCAATGCTGGCTTTTTTACATTACATCCGAACTGCCCGAATCCATGCCTGCCCATGCTTCAAAATGCGGCACAAAATCCTTGCAGTTCAAACTGATACACCCCATTGAATCGGGAATCGCCATGAAACAGAAAATCTGGTACACCTACGACGATATCCACCGCGTGATCAAAGCGTTGGCGGAAAAAATCCAAAACTCCGGCGTCAAATACGATGCCATGATCGCCATCGGCGGCGGCGGCTTCATCCCCGCCCGTATGCTGCGCTGCTTTCTGGAAATCCCGATTTACGCCGTAACCACCGCCTATTACGACAGCGACAACGAAGGACAGGTAACGGAAGAAGTCAAAAAAGTCCAATGGCTCGACCCCGTGCCTGACGCGTTGAAAGGCAAAAACGTACTCGTCGTCGATGAAGTCGACGACAGCCGCGTGACCATGGAATTCTGCCTGACCGAGTTGCAAAAAGAAGATTTTGGCACCATCGGCGTTGCCGTCCTGCACGAAAAAATCAAAGCCAAAGTCGGCAAAATCCCCGAAGGCATCCCCTACTTCAGCGGCCTTACCGTAGAAGACTGGTGGATCAACTACCCTTGGGACGCACTCGACATCGACGAACACAACCGCCTTGCCGCCGAAGGCAAAAAATAAGCCCGCGACGGAGAAGCCCGCCTTCTCCGGAAACGGTAAAAGCGAAATCCGTAGAACACCGACAAAACGAGACTTTGCCTCTTTTCAGCGTATCTTCATAAAACGCATTAGAATGTGGAATGCAACCCTTCAATCCGAAGCCCTGACCACACATACACCCCTTTTCAGACGACCCCGTACCGTGTATCGCAAAAAGGTCGTCTGAAACCGACTGTGAAGCCGAACAAACCCACAGAGGCAGCCGACACCGCCCCTCTTCCGCTTCACAGCACAAACCGGAGAACAACATGATTACATTGGCCGTAGATGCCATGGGCGGCGACTCAGGTCTCGCAGTTACCGTCCCCGGTGCTCTTGCCTTTTTGAAACAGCAGCAAGACGTACACCTCATTATGGTCGGCGACGAATCCGCCGTCCGCCAAGCCCTCTCCGCAGCCAACGCGCCGATGGAGCGCATTACCGTACTCCATGCCTCCGAAGTCGTCGGCATGGACGAAGCCCCGCAGCTTGCCCTGAAAAACAAAAAAGACTCCTCCATGCGCATTGCCATCAACCAAGTCAAAGAAGGCACCGCACAAGCCGCCGTCTCCGCCGGCAACACCGGCGCGCTCATGGCGACCGCCCGCTTCGTCCTCAAAACCATTCCCGGCATCGACCGCCCCGCCATCGCCAAATTCCTGCCCTCCGACAGCGAACACCTGACCCTCGCCCTCGATTTGGGCGCAAACGTCGACTGCACGCCTGAGCAGCTCGTACAGTTCGCCATCATCGGCAACGAACTCTTCCAAGCCCTCTACCCGCAAAAAGGCAGCCCACGCGTCGGCCTGCTTAACGTCGGCACCGAAGACATCAAAGGCACGGACACCGTCAAACAAACCTTCAAACTGCTCAAAAGCAGCAAACTGAATTTCATCGGCAACATCGAAAGCAACGGCGTACTGTACGGCGAAGCCGACGTGATTGTCGCAGACGGCTTTGTCGGCAACATCATGCTCAAAACCATCGAAGGCGCGGTCAAATTCATGAGCGGAGCCATCCGTCAGGAATTCCAACGCAACCTGTTCAACAAAATGGCCGCCGTCGCCGCCCTCCCCGCCCTGAAAGGCTTGAAAAGCAAACTGGATCCGCGCAAATTCAACGGCGCCATCCTGCTCGGCCTGCGCGGCATCGTCATCAAAAGCCACGGCGGCACAGACGATGTCGGCTTCAGCTACGCCTTAGAAGAAGCCTACCACGAAGCAAAATCCGCCAGCCTGTCGAAAATCGAACAAGGTGTCGCCGAACAATTCGCCGCCTTGGAAGCGATTAAGGCGGAACAAGCCGCTCAAGAAGCACAGCAAGCCGAAGAAACCAAAGTTTAAGGCCTATCTGCACAAATCCTCCAAGCGTGTTTGCCACATAGCGAAAGGGTCGTCTGAAATCCGTTTTCAGACGACCCTTTGAGTTTGAATCATTCAAAGTCAATCATGTATAGTCAATCAACGTTTAATTATAGTGGATTAAATTTAAATCAGGACAAGGCGACGAAGCCGCAGACAGTACAGATAGTACGGAACCGATTCACTTGGTGCTTCAGCACCTTAGAGAATCGTTCTCTTTGAGCTAAGGCGAGGTAACGCCGTACTGGTTTAAAGTTAATCCACTAAAAACAGCACGGTCTAGCCCCACCCTAATGCCCCATCTGTCTGATAGGCTTCACTTTCTTATCGCAATACTTCAGACCGATACTGGTTTATCCTCTTCTATTTATTTCCAACTCTGTCAGCAATAACCATTAAATCTTATTATTTTTCAATTAATTATATTAAATTTACGATTTCTTATCAATTTTGTATTGATAATTATTTTTATTAGCGTATAATCAAAACCACTCGGAAGCCGTCCGCTCCGAGCCATTAAACGACAGATTATCCCCTCTTCTTTTTGTCTCATTACCTTCGGAGTGCGCATATACGAGAAATACCGTTCCCATTTATATCAGATACTCAAAACCGAAAAACACAAAACCCGCTATCTCAACAGCGGGTTTTGTGTTTGTTTTGTATGGAGAACGACACAGTCCCCCATCAAACTTGAAATCGCAAGAAGCTGCTGACGGAATACCGCTCCCTCCCTGATAACACCCTTCCATCCGTGACTGAAAAGGTCGTCTGAAATGGAAATCTCCAATTTCAGACGACCCCTAGTCAAATATCCAAAAATCAAACCCTGATATAAAACGTCGTCTGAAACCTGATATCCGGTTTTCAGACGACGTTTTTAATGCCGCTTATTTCGAACAGTCTTACTGCTGCGCGGCAGGTTGGCTAACGGTTTCGCGTTTCAAACCGCCGCCGAGTGCTTTATAGAGGTCGGCGAGGTTTTCGAGGCGGGTGAGCTGGTTGGCAAGCAAAGCGGTTTCTGCGCCATAGCTGCTGCGTTCTGCGTCAAGCAGGTCAAGGGCGTTGGATACGCCGTGTTTGTAGCGCAGATTGATGAGACGCAGGGTGTCGTTGTAGGCGCGGCTTTGTTTGTTTAGCGCGGCGTAGCTCTTGTCGAGTTGCTCGCGTGCGACCAAGGCGTTGGATACGTCTTGGAAAGCGGCTTGGACGGCGGCTTCGTACGCGACGATTTGCGCCTCTTTACGCAGCGTGGCTACGTCAAGATTCGCTTTGTTGCTACCCCAGTTGAAAATCGGCAGGGTAATGGAGGGGGCGAACGACCAAATGCCTGTACCGCTTTTGAAAAGACCGCTCAACTCGCCGGACGCGGTGCCGACCGAACCGGTCAGGCTGATGGTAGGGAAGAAGGCGGCACGCGCTGCGCCGATGTTGGCATTGGCTTGTTTGAGCAAGTGTTCTGCGGCGCGGATGTCGGGACGGTTCAGCAGCACTTCGGAACTCAAGCCGGCAGGCAGTCGGGTGATTTTGAACTGTTTGCTCAAAGGCAGCGCGGCAGGCAGGTCTTCCGGCAGGGGTTGGTTAATCAGGGTCGCCAAGGCATTGCGGGCCTGTTCGCGATTTTTGACGGCGTTCGCGTAATCGGCTTTGGCGGATTCAATCAGGGCTTCCTGTTGACGCAAATCGACGGCGGAAATCACGCCTGCTTTGTGGCGCATTTGGGAAAGTTTGTAAGTGGTTTCGCGGGTTTTAAGCACGCGCTGCGCCAATGCCATCGATTCTTGGGCGTACAGTTCGTTGAAATGGGCTTTAGCAACGGCGGCAATCAAGGCAAGGTGAGCGGCATCACGGTTCGCAGCTACGCTGAAATAACCTTGCAATGCGGCTTGGCTGTTGCTGCGGACACGTCCGAAAAGGTCCAGCTCGTAGGCTGCCGCGCCCAAACCGACGGTGTATTCGCTGCGGGTAACGCCGCCGCTCAAACTGCCTACCCGAGTTCCGGTACCGCTGGCGTTGATGCTCGGCAGCAGGTCGTTGCGGGCAATCATGTATTGTTTGCGGTAGATTTCGGCGTTCAATGCGGCGGTGCGCAAGTCGGTATTGCGTTCCAACGCGATGTCGATAAGGCGGTGCAGGCGCGGGTCGGCAAAGAAGTCCTGCCAGCCCAAGTCGGCGGCGCGGATACCGTCGTCGAAGGTGTCGTATTTGAAGGTTTCGGCAACTTCAACCTGCGGTTGTTCGTATTTCGGGATCATGGTACAGGCGGACAGCGCGACGGCTGCGGCGACGGTACTCAATACCGTTTTGAATGTCTTTTTGTTCATAAGGATTCCTTGAGGTCGTCTGAAATCCGTGTTTCAGGTTTTCAGACGACCTTTTTGCTTAGTGCTTGTTGTCCGTATTTTGATCTTCGAGGGAAATCATGCCCGCTTCGGCAGCGTGTTTTACTGCCATTTCATGTTCGCGCTGAGTTTCCTTGAAGAATTTACGCACGATGACATAAAAGAGCGGCACAAGGAACACGGACAAAATCGTACCGATCAACATGCCCCAGAACACAGTCGTACCGATAGCACGCTGGCTGGCAGAGCTGGCACCGCTGGCAACATACAGCGGAACCACGCCTAAAATGAAGGCAAACGAGGTCATGATAATCGGACGGAAACGCAAGTGTGCAGCGGCAAGCGCGGCTTCAATCGCGCTCTTACCCTGCGCTTGCAGGTCTTTGGCGAACTCGATAATCAAAATCGCGTTTTTCGCACTCAAACCCATCACCGTAACGAAACCGACTTGGAAGTAGATATCGTTGGCGTATGCCGGAATACTGCCCAGCAGCGCTTCAAACATATTGCGCCCCGTAACGCCCAATGCCGCGCCAATCAAGCCCAACGGAATCACAAGGATAACTGCCAACGGGATAGACCAGCTTTCGTACAAAGCAGCCAATACCAAGAATACAGCGGCAGCGGCCAATGCGTACAACACGACGGTTTGCGAGCCGCCTTTGGCCTCTTCACGAGACTGGCCGCCCCATTCCAGACTGTAACCGCCGCCCATGTCATCAACCATTTGCTGTACCGCAGCCATGGCCTGACCGGAAGATACGCCATTAACAGGCGAACCGGAAAGCTCCATTGCAGGATAACCATTGAAGCGGACGCTTTGTTCCATACCGTTTACCCAAGAAACAGTAGCAATGGTAGAAAGCGGTACGGCAACACCGGATTTATTCGGCACGGTCAAGTTCAGAATATCGGCAGGCTGCATACGGGCACTCGCATCAGCTTGTACCATCACGCGTTGCAGACGGCCTTGATTCGGGAAGTCGTTGACATAAGACGAACCCAAAGAAGAAGCCAAAGCAGTACGGATGTCAGAGAACGAAATACCTTGTGCAGCTGCGGCAGAGCGATTGATGTCGATTTTCAACTGCGGCGCATCTTCCAAACCGCTCGCACGAACGGTACTTGGGTTAAACAAACCGCTTTTGCGCATTTTGTCAATCAGCTCATTGCGCTTGGCCAACAATGCAGCATGGCCGCTGTTGTTACGGTCTTGCAGGTAAATCGTCAAGCCGGAACCTGTACCCAATTCCATAATGGCTGGAGGCACAATCGCCAAACCGAAACCGTCTTTCAGCGTAGCCATCATCATACCGGTCAACTTACCGGAAATAGAAGTCGCATCGCTGCCCGGAGCAGTACGTTCGCTCCAATCTTTCAGAATGACAAAGCCCAAAGCCATGTTTTGACCGGAGCCTGAAAAACTGAAGCCGGAAACGGTAATAATGTTCTCAATCTCAGGTATAGATTTTGCCAGTTGAGTGATTTGAGCCAAAGTTGCATCGGTACGCTCTTTGGTTGCACCGGCAGGCAATTGTACGCTCAACATCAAGTTACCTTGGTCTTCAGACGGCAAGAAGGAAGTCGGCAGACGCATAAACAGGAATACGCCCACAACAGTCAAACCAATATAGACAACCATCATGCGCAAAGTCTTGCGCAAGACTTTGGCAACCCAGCCTTCATAGCCGTGTGTCCAGTTGTCAAATTTTTTGTTAAACCAACCGAAGAAACCTTTTTTCTCTTCGTGATGACCCTTCTGAATCGGTTTGAGCATGGTGGCACACAATGCCGGAGTCAGCGTCAAAGCAAGGAATGCGGAGAAGCCGATCGATGCCGCAATGGTCAGGGCAAACTGTTTGTAAATGTTACCGGTTGCACCGCTAAACATCGCCAGCGGCACAAATACAGACATCAACACGGCAGTAATACCGATTACCGCACCGGAAATCTGACCCATCGCTTTTTTGGTTGCAGCCTTAGGCGACAGACCTTCGCTCGCCATAATACGCTCAACGTTTTCAACGACCACAATCGCATCGTCGACCACAATACCGATCACCAATACCATCGCAAACATGGTCAATACGTTAATCGACATACCCATGTATGAGATAAAGGCAAAACCGCCCAACAGGGAAATCGGTACAACAATGGTCGGAATCAGCGTATAGCGGATGTTTTGCAGGAAGAGATACATCACTAAGAATACCAAAACAATGGCTTCCAAAAGCGAATGGATCACTTTCTCAATCGAAATTTCCACAAATTTGGAAGTATCGTAAGGAACTTTCCAGCTCATGCCGTCTGGAAAATACTTCTGCAAAACCGCCATTTTTTCTTTTACTGCAGTCGCCGTTGCCAAAGCGTTACCGCTGTTAGACAGCATCACTGCCATACCGGTGGTGTTCACGCCGTTCAAGCGTGTAGAAGTAGAATAGTCCTGCATACCCAAGCTGACTTTGGCAACGTCTTTCAGATAGACGTTCGAGCCGTCAGTATTGGATACCAAAATGATGTTGCCGAACTCTTCAGCAGTGCTCAGCTGACCTTGCGCTGTAACGGTCGCCGAAATGGTCTGACCTGCAGCCGCCGGCAAAGAACCGATGGAGCCTGCTGAGATTTGAATGTTTTGTGTCGCAAGCGCATTGGTTACCGTTGCAAAAGACAGGTTGTAGTTTTGCAGTTTTTTCGGGTCAACCCAAATACGCATGGCGCGTTGCGCACCAAACAATTGTACCTGCCCTACCCCGTCGATACGCTGCAGTTCAGGAATGATATTGCGCTGGGCGTAATCGTTCATTTCCTCAATGGATTGCTTTTCAGAAGAAAGCATGACCACTTGCAAGAAGTTGGAACGCGCTTTAGATACGGTTACACCATATTGCTGTACGGTAGACGGCAATGTGGACAACACTTCCGACAATTTGTTCTGCACGTCCACCTGCGCCAAATCTTCATCGGTCTCAGGTGTAAACGTCAGACTGACGCTGCCGCTGCCGCTGGAATTGGCAGAAGTCGTCATATAGTCCAAACCTTCCACACCGTACATATTACGTTCGATAACGGCCAGTACGCTGTCTTCCATTACCTGAGCAGAAGCGCCCGGATAAGTAGCGCGCAAAGTAATGGTCGGTGCAGCAACGGACGGATATTGGGAAATCGGCAGTTTTTGAATGCCGAAAATACCCGCTGCGATGATAAAAATCGCAATCACCCATGCAAAAATGGGGCGGTCATAAAAAACTTAGCCATGGATGCCTTCCTTATTTAGCCGCAGATGCCGGTTTGGCTTCAAAGGTCATCTGAACGTCTTTTTTCGCTTCGGAAGCAGCTTTCGGAGCAGCTCCGGCAGCAGATGCCGCCGCATTTTCAGGAGATGTCCATTCTTTAGGCGTTACCTTTTTCGCGCCACTCATGGCGGCGATACTGGTGCCGTCCACAACGACTTTGTCGCCGTCGTTCAGACCCGCAGTGATAATCCAGTTGGTTCCCTGCTGCTGGGTGACTGTTACCTCGCGCGGCTCCATTTCGCCTTTGGCGTTCACAATCGTTACAGTATCTTTCGTACCGCGCGTTACTGCCTGCTGCGGCACGACGAAGGCATTGTCGGCAGCCACTTGTTCCATCAAGACGCGCACATAAAGACCGGGCATCAGGATATTTTTGTCGTTCGGCACTGAAGCGCGCAGCGTGATTTGTCCGGTCGTTTCGTTAACAGACGGATCGGAGAACAGCAAACGGCCTTTATGAGGATAAACTTCGCCGTTGTCGAACTTGATGCCCACTTCAATCGCACCGTCCACGCCCGACAGCTTGCCCTCGGCAACCTGTTGGCGCAGCTTCATTACTTCGGTCGCAGATTGAGTGATGTTCACATACATAGGATTGGTTTGGCGGATGGTTGCCAGAACGGTCGTATCACCCGCGTTCAACAGCGTACCTTCGGATACTTTGGACTGCCCGATGAAACCTGAAATCGGCGCGGTAATGCGCGCCCTGTTCAGATTGATACCGGCAGATTTAATCGCCGCCTGAGCCGCTTTGACGCTTGCTTCGGCAGAACGTTTCGCCGTTACCGCCGCATCGTAGTCCTGTTTACTGATGGCATCGGCGGCAACCAGCGGCTTGTAACGCGCCAAGTCGGCATTGGCTTTGGCAAGGGTTGCCTGCGCGCTTGCCAACTGGGCGCGCGAGCTTTCCAGATTTGCTTCATAGGTGGAACTATCGATTTGGTAAAGCGGCTGTCCGGCGCGGACATAGCTGCCCTCTTGGAACAGGCGTTTTTGGATGATACCGCCGACTTGGGCGCGGACATCCGCGGTACGCAGCGACTCCAACCGACCCGGCAGCTCGGTCGTCAGCGCGACGGTTTCAGGATGGACGGTAACGACACCGACCACCGGTGGCGGAGCTTCTTTTTGTGCAGCTGCCTGCTGCCCTTTTCCATCTTTTGCACCTTGCGTCGCATCGGTGCCTTTGTTACACGCTGAAAGAGCCAACGCAGTAGCGGCAGCGATTGCCGCCATGCGCATCACCTTAGAAGCATAAGAAGCCATTACTTTTCCTATCTATATAATTGTTATGAGGGTTTACCCTATACTTTGTCATCATAGCCGATTTTTGGTTCCGAAACAACAATAACCTGCCTCAATATCCGGAGCAGGTCGTCTGAAAAATTATTTTATACTTGAGAGCCAATCTCAATTACAGGAGTCATTATACATACATGCTTGCATGGATACAAAGTATTTTTTATAATCCCCAACATTCCACTTAACTTGAAACAGGCATCATGCGGAAAACCAAAACCGAAGCCCTTAAAACCAAAGAACATCTCATGCTCGCCGCACTGGAAACCTTCTACCAAAAAGGCATCGCGCGCACTTCCCTCAACGAAATCGCCCAAGCCGCCGGCGTCACGCGCGGCGCTTTGTATTGGCATTTCAAAAACAAAGAAGACTTGTTCGACGCCCTCTTCCAGCGTATTTGCGACGACATCGAAAACTGTATGCATCAGGACGCGACCGATAGCGATGAACAAGAATGGTCGCTTTTCCGCCGCACCTTGATGCACTTTTTCACGCGCCTGCAAACCAACGACATCCACTATAAATTCCACAGCATCCTGTTTTTAAAATGCGAACACACCGAGCAGAAGGCCGCCGTCATCGACATTGCGGATAAACATCAATCGATTTGGCGCGAGAAAATTACCGAAGTTCTGACCAAATCCATTGCCCAACATGCCTTATCCGAAGATTTGGATACCGACATGGCGGTCATCTTCATCAAATCGATGCTGGACGGTCTGATTTGGCGTTGGCTCTCGTCCGACAAAAGTTTCGACCTTGCCCAAACCGCACCGCGTATGATTGACATCCTCTTGGACAATCTGAAAAACCACCCGCAACTGCGTAAGCAAAAATAACGGACCGCATCCCCAAAGGTCGTCTGAAAACAAGCATCACACGTTTTCAGACGACCCGTTCCTTGTTTCAACAGGCGTTATATATTATGAATCAACCCGTTAGACAAACAACGCCCGAACAATCCCTGCTTAACAAAAACGTCGTCTGAAAACCCTTTTTAAGTTTTCAGACGACGTTTTCTTATTTTCCTATCAACGCGTTACCGGTTTATATTTAATCCGTTTCGGTTTCGCGCCCTCTTCGCCCAAACGGCGTTTCTTATCGGCTTCGTATTCCTGATAGTTGCCGTCGAAAAACACCCATTTCGAATCGCCTTCGCACGCCAGAATATGCGTGGCGATGCGGTCGAGGAACCAGCGATCGTGCGAAATCACCATTACGCTGCCGGCAAATTCCAGCAATGCATCTTCCAGCGCGCGCAGGGTTTCCACGTCAAGGTCGTTGGACGGTTCATCCAGTAGCAAGACATTGCCGCCGCTCAACAAGGTTTTCGCCAAGTGCAAACGTCCGCGTTCGCCGCCGGAAAGCTGCCCCGCGATTTTGCTTTGGTCGCTACCTTTGAAGTTGAAACGACCCAAATATTGGCGGGCGGGAATTTCAAACTGTCCGACCTGCAAAATGTCGCGGCCTTCGGCGATGTTGTCGAACACGGTTTTGTCGTTTTGCAAACCTTCGCGGCTTTGGTCAATCAGACTCATTTTCACGGTTTGCCCGATTTTCACTTCGCCGGAATCGGGCTGCTCTTTGCCCGAAATCATTTTAAACAGCGTCGATTTACCCGCGCCGTTCGGACCGATGATGCCGACAATCGCACCCGCAGGCACTTTGAAGCTCAAATCGTCAATCAGCACTTTATCGCCGAACGATTTGGAAACGTTCACAAATTCAATCACTTCGTTACCCAAACGCTCGGCGACGGGAATGAAGATTTCCTGCGTTTCATTGCGTTTTTGGTATTCGTAGTTGCTCATTTCTTCAAAACGAGCCAAACGCGCTTTGGACTTGGCTTGGCGACCTTTGGCATTCTGGCGCACCCATTCCAATTCCTGCTTCATCGCCTTCACGCGCGCAGCTTCGGATTTTGCCTCGTTTTCCAAGCGTTTTTCTTTCTGCTCCAGCCAAGACGAGTAATTGCCTTTCCACGGAATGCCGTGTCCGCGGTCGAGTTCCAAAATCCATTCGGCGGCGTTGTCCAAGAAGTAGCGGTCGTGCGTTACCGCGACCACCGTGCCGGGGAAGCGCACGAGGAATTGCTCCAGCCATTCCACCGATTCCGCATCCAAGTGGTTGGTTGGCTCGTCCAGCAGTAGCATATCGGGTTTGCTCAACAAGAGTTTGCACAAAGCAACGCGGCGTTTTTCACCGCCGGACAGATTGCCGATTTTGGCATCCCATTCCGGCAGGCGCAGCGCATCGGCGGCGATTTCCAATTCGTGTTCCGCACCGCCGCCCGTGGACGAACCCGCCGCGATAATCGCTTCCAAGCGGCCCTGTTCTTCCGCCAGCGCGTCAAAATCCGCATCAGGATTGGCGTACTCGGCATACACTTCTTCCAAACGTTTCTGCGCCGCAGCCACTTCGCCCAAACCGCTTTCCACTTCCTCGCGCACGGTTTTTTCCGGATCAAGCTCCGGCTCTTGCGGCAGGTAGCCGATTTTGATGCCGCCCATCGGCACGGCTTCGCCCTCAAACTCCTTATCCACGCCCGCCATAATCCGCAGCACGGTGGACTTACCCGCGCCGTTCAAACCGAGCAGGCCGATTTTCGCGCCGGGGAAGAAAGAAAGGGAAATATCTTTAATGATGGTTTTCTGCGGCGGCACAACCTTGCTCACGCGCAGCATAGAATAGACGTATTGTTGGGACATGGTTTTCTCGATTCAGTCAAACAAATTTCAGACGGCCCATTTTAACCGATTGCACCGATTGTTGCTTGCACGGATGATATTTAGAGGGGAAATAGATGGAATGGATTGATTTGTTTGGATTTGGAAGAAGATTGTCTGAAATAATGGTTTCAGACGACCTTTAATGCCAAGTATACTTTTAGCTCATCGTTTTTCAGGATATTTCTCAGAAAGCAAGAATATCCGACATTAAAATTTTTTAGAAACAACAAACCAAAATAGACAAAACAAGGAACATCCCATGTCCCAACATCCCCCAGCCGCGCTAATTTCCTGTCTGCAACAGCACCCAATCCCCGCCGAACACATTACCGCCTTGCAGTACTTTACCCCCAAAGATGGTTTTTGCTTTCATCACGACGATACGGATTGGCAAAACAGCAAAGATTATTTTGACGAATATTGGCAGGCTTTGCCGGTTGCACCTATTTTACAGGACGAAGAAAGCAACGAATGGTTTGTGTACCTTACCGGGCCGCTACTCGGCATGGTCGGACACTTTCAACACGACGACCCCGACCTGGTACCCAGTTTTGCTACCATCCCTGATTTCCTGGCTGCCATTGCAGCTCATCCCGAAGCACAAGACGGCTACGAACTGCTGCATGATAAGCGTGCCTACCAATTTCCCAATCCCATACCGCCGCTGGACGCAGCCACACGTCAAGCCGCCATGCAACAGCTTCGGCAGGCGGCAGAGGAAAGCGACGATGACGAAATCCGCCAATGTCTGCATTTCGCTTGGTTTAATCTCATCGCTAAAGACGAAATCGCCCAATGGCTGCTGCCCTATCTCGATGACGAGGATATGTATGTGCAGGAACGCGCCATAGAACTTATCGGCAAACACAGCTACCAAGCCGCACGCGACAAATTGCACGAACTGCAAACGACGGCACTTCCCAACGGACAAACCGCCGCGCAACGTGTCTTGAAAATGTGGGGCAGTTGAGCATTAGAAGCCGTCTGTCCATCTAAACGGTGCACATCGTTTCAAATCAGCCAAAAGGTCGTCTGAAAATCAGTTTTCAGACGACCTTTTATCTTTTATACGGAGGCATCCATCATCAGCCTGCCGCCTGCTTTTTCCAATCGACACGCTCTGTCAAGTCGGTATTGAAATGCGCACCAATGTTTTGCCGCCTTGCGTATGCGGCTTGGGCGACGGCGAGGCTGCATTCGAGCAGGTTGCGGTCTTCGTATTCGGACGCGGTGTGCGGCTCGGCTTGGTTTTGCTTCCAAAGCCGCAGTTGGGCGATGGCGCGGCGCAGGCCGGTATCGGTGCGGAGGATGCCCAGATGGCGTTGGTTAAAGGTTTGCAGGACGGGGCGGCTGAATGTGTTTTGGAGGTCGTCTGAAAAGATGCCTGCTTCGGCGGAGGGGTTTTCAGACGACCTTTTGGACGGTAAGGTTTGGAATGCTTGTCCGTCCGCGATGGTTCGGGCGGCAAGCCTGGCGGTCACGACGCATTCGAGTAGGGAGTTGCTGGCGAGGCGGTTGGCGCCGTGCAGCCCTGTGCAGGCGGTTTCGCCTAAGGCGTAGAGCTGCGGCAGGGAGGTTCTGCCGCTGGGGTCGGTTTGGATGCCGCCGCAGGTGTAGTGTTGCACGGGGCGGACGGGGATGGCTTGGCGCGTGATGTCCAAACCGCATTGGGACAGGCAGTGCCGATGGATGGACGGGAAATGCTGACGGACGAACGCTGCGGGTTGATGGCTGATGTCGAGCGAGACGAAATCTTGCGTTTGTTTGGCGATTTCGGCGGCGATGGCGCGGGCAACGATGTCGCGCGGCGCGAGTTCGGCGCGGCGGTCGTAATGCGGCATAAACCGTTCACCCGCTTGGTTGGTCAGAATGCCGCCTTCGCCGCGCACGGCTTCGGAAATCAGGAAGGTGCGGCCGTTTTCAGACGACCTTGCCAAGCCTGTGGGGTGGAATTGGATAAATTCGAGGTTTTCGACTGCGCAGCCTGCGCGTATCGCCATGGCGATGGCGTCGCCCGTGCATTCGGGCGGCGTGGTGGTGGCGGAGTAAATCTGCCCCAAGCCGCCGCCTGCGAGTACGGTATGGCGGGCGCGGATGCGGTAGGTTTCTTGCGTTCGGCAGTCGAGGACGGTCAGTCCGCACGCTGCGCCTGATTCGGTTTGAACGTCCAACGCCATCTGCCGCTCGTAAACGCGGATGTTCGGGCGGCGGCGTATTTGGGTAATCAGGCTCTGCATGACGGCTTCGCCCGTGTAGTCGGCGACGTGGGCGATTCGGCGGCAGGTATGCCCGCCTTCGCGCGTCAGGTGCAGGTCGTTATGATTCCGGTCGAACGCCACGCCCTGCGCCAACAGCCATTCGATTGCCGGTTTGCCCTGCGACAGGATGGCGCGGACGGCGGCTTCGTCGCACAAACCCGCGCCCGCTTCCAAGGTATCGGCAACGTGTTTTTCGATGTCGTCCTCTCCCGACCACGCTGCCGCAATCCCGCCTTGCGCATGACGGCTGGCGGTGTCGTCCAGCCGGTTTTTGCACAGGATGACGGTGCGGAACGATTCAGGCAGCGACAGGGCGAGCGTCAGTGCCGCCAGCCCGTTTCCGGCAATCAATACGTCGCAATCGTTTTGCATGGTGTTGTCCTTGTTTGAGGGGTCGTCTGAAATGGCAATACGGGCGGCAAATCAGGCGGGGCCCATGCCGTTGAACACATCTTTTTTCTTCAGCCCTGCCGCGAAGTCGAGCATACGCTGCAAAGGCAGTTTGGCGGCTTCGCCCAGCTTTCTGTCCAACAGGATTTCGTTACGTCCGCTTGTCAGGGCGTGTTTGATGCCGCCCAGCGAATTCATCGCCATCCACGGGCAGAACGCGCAGCTTTTGCAGCTTCCGCCGTTGCCCGCCGTCGGTGCAGCGATAAATTCTTTGTCGGGCGCCTGCTTTTGCATTTCGTGCAGGATGCCCAAGTCGGTCGCCACGATGAATTTTTTTTCAGGACGCGATACGGCGGCTTTGAGCAGTTTGCTGGTCGAGCCGACCACGTCGCCCAGTTCGATGACGCTTTGCGGCGATTCGGGATGAACCAGCACCACCGCGTCGGGATGCTCCACCTTCAACGCCGCCAGTTCCTGCCCTTTGAATTCGTTATGGACTATGCACGAACCCTGCCACAACAGCATATCCGCGCCCGTTTCGCGGCGGATGTAGTCGCCAAGGTGGCGGTCGGGTCCCCAAATCAGCCTCTCGCCGCGAGATTTCAGATACGACACGATTTCCAACGCCACCGAAGACGTGACCACCCAATCGGCACGCGCTTTCACGGCGGCGGAAGTGTTGGCGTACACCACCACCGTACGGTCGGAGTGTTGGTCGCAAAACGCTGAAAACGCCTCTTCCGGGCAACCCAAATCCAAAGAACATTCCGCTTCCAAATCAGGCATCAGCACCGTTTTTTCAGGGCAGAGGATTTTCGCGCTCTCGCCCATGAAGCGCACACCCGCCACCACCAGCGTACCGGCTTCGTGTTCCGCGCCGAAGCGCGCCATTTCCAGCGAATCGCCCACGCATCCGCCCGTTTCCAAAGCCAAATCCTGAATCAGCGGATCAACGTAATAATGCGCCACCAAGACCGCGTTTTTCTCCTTCAGCAAAGCCTTGATTTCGTCTTTCAGACGACCTGCCGTCTCGCGGTCGGGCGTATCGGCAACCTTCGCCCACGCCTGACGGATTTGGCAGGCGGAAGTCGGCGTCTGAATGAGGGGCATATCGTAGTCGAACGAGCGGCGGGCGGCGGTTTGCATGATGTTTCCTTGTAGCTGGTTTTTGAGGCGGCATGAAGGTTTGCCGTCTGTTTTTCAAACTGTTTTTATATTATGCTCAACTTGAGTATAATATGCAAGGTCGTCTGAAAACAGGTTTGCGATACCGCAAAACCGACCCGCTTCGTTCCGACAAACCGCTTTGGTTTACAATAAAGCCTTTCCCACCCGCAGAAAGCCGAGCATGGACGCCTACCCCGAAGCCGAAGCCCCGCCGCAAAGCATCGTCGAGCTGGTTCCCGTATTGATTGCCGTTACCGACGGCGGCCTGCGGGTGTTGACCGTCGCCCAAGGCACGCTCCTGCCCAACGGCCCGCTCTCCCCCCTGCGCAATTCCTTGCAGGCGGGCGTGAAGCTGTGGGTCGCCAAGCAGACTTCGCAGCCTATGGGCTATGTGGAACAGCTTTACACCTTTGTCGATACCCACCGCCGCAACGAACACGGCATGCCCGTCTTGTACGTCAGCTATCTGGGACTGGTGCGCGAGGCAGCCGACAGCATCCTGCATCCCGACGCGAAATGGCAGGACTGCTACAGCTATTTCCCGTGGGAAGACTTGCGCACCGATGGCGGGCAGCGCGACGCCGTCGTCAGCCGCCTGCGCATTTGGGCAAACTCGGCGGACACGGAGGAAGTGCGCCAAAAGCGGCTCAAGCGCATTCATTTGTGCTGGGGGGTCGAGCCGGAAAACTGGTCGGAAGAATACGTTTTGCAACGCTATGAAATGCTGTATGAAAGCGGCCTGATAGCGGAAGCCGCCGAGCCGCAGGCAAACTTCGACTTCGCGCTCACGGGGCAGCCCATGCGCCACGACCACCGCCGCGTACTGGCGACCGCCCTGTCCCGCCTGCGCGCCAAAATCAAATACCGCCCCGTGATTTTCGAACTGATGCCGCCCGAATTCACTCTGCTGCAACTGCAAAACAGCGTCGAAGCCATCAGCGGCAGATTGCTGCACAAACAAAACTTCCGCCGCCAGATTCAGCAGCAAAACCTCATCGAGCCGTCGGATACCGGCGTATCGGGCAGCAAAGGCCGCCCCGCGCAGCTTTACCGCTTCCGCGACGACGTCCTGCCCGACAGGCTGATTTCGGACATCGGGCTGCCGCTGGGCAGCCGTTAGCCCGTTTTCAGACGACCTCAAACGAAGTTTTGCCCTCGCCGCAACACCAATATTTTTCAACAAAGGAAACCCCATGTCGTCTGAAAACACCCTCTTCCCCCTGCCCGACACCCTGTTGCGCCCCATGGTCGAACAAGCCCTGAGCGAAGATTTGGGCAGGCGCGGCGACATTACGTCCGCCGCCGTCATCGCACCCGACAAAACCGCCAAACTCTTCCTCGTCAGCCGCGAAAACGGCGTCATCGCCGGCATGGACTTGGCGCGCCTCGCCTTTCAGACGATGGATCCGTCCGTCCGCTTCCAAGCCGAAATTCACGACGGACAAGCCGTCCGCGCAGGTCAGACGCTTGCTGCCGTCGAAGGCAACGCCCGCGCCCTGCTCGCCGCCGAACGCACCGCGCTCAACTACCTCACGCACTTAAGCGGCATCGCCACCGCTACCGCGCGTGCCGTCGCCGAAGTCGCCGAATACGGTACAGACATCGTGTGCAGCCGCAAAACCATCCCCCTGCTGCGCGTCCTGCAAAAATACGCCGTCAGAGCAGGCGGCGGCGTGAACCACCGCATGGGTTTGGACGACGCCGTGCTCATCAAAGACAACCACCTCGCCTATTGCGGCAGCATCGCCCAAGCCGTGCGGCAGGCGAAGCAGGCAGTCGGACCGTTGACCTACGTGGAAATCGAAGTGGACACGCTGGCACAACTGGACGAAGCCATCGCGGCTGGCGTGGAACGGATTTTGCTGGACAACATGGACGACGACACCCTGAAAGAAGCGGCAAACCGCTGCCACACGCAAACCGCCCACCCCCACACCGTCTATTGCGAAGCATCGGGCGGCATCGGCTTCGACCGCCTGAAGCGCGTAGCGCAAACCGGCGTAGACGGCATTGCCCTCGGCTATCTGACCCACAGCAGCCGCTCGTTGGACATAGGTTTGGATTTCGTGGCGTAAATTTTGCCGAAGACAGCGGCGCAGAAAGAAATCCATTCAAAAACGCCCGTTTCGTCATTCCCGCACAGGCGGGGTAAAGATGACGAAACGGGCGTTTTCTGGAGCGGATTAAAATTGCAATGATAAGGCGTTGCCAACGCCATTATGGACTTTAGCTAAATTATAGTGGATTAACTTTAAACCCGTACGACGTTGCCTCGCCTTGCCGTACTATCTGTACTGTCTGCGGCTTCGTCGCCTTGTCCTAATTTAAATTTAATCCAATATACTTTATTTTCGACACGCAACTTACCGCTTGTCGTCATTCCCGCGCAGGCGGGAATCCATTTTTGAAATTCAGAAACCTTTTTTTAAACCAAGATTTCTCAAGTTTTACAATGGATTCCCGCCTGCGCGGGAATGACGGAAGAACGTATCGAAACTGGGAAGATAGGCGATATATGTGATACGGCAAACAAGGTTACAGTTGCACAAAGGTCGTCTGAAAACCCGTCACATGGTTTTCAGACGACCTCAAAATCGGATACCTGCTTATTCGCTTTCAACCTTCTCTATCTTGCGGCAGGCGATTAAAGATTCGCCGTCGGTGATGCTCATGGAAGTTTGATTGATATCGAGAATTTGGTAATCGGTGGATTTAAAACTTTTCTTGGCGGCCATTTGTTCACTGAATTTCATATAAGAACGGTCGGTTTCGCGGCCTTTGGCGGTTTTTAAGTCTTTGACGTCAAACAAACGTTCCGAGCCTGCGCTTTCAAAAGTCATGACGATATGCCTGTCGTCTTTAATGCGCCAGAAGCCGTTGTACCATTCCCGATAACGTAAGGGAACTGCGTCGTTCAGGTTTTCTTCTTTCCACTCAATCTCGATATAGCCTGCCCATAAATGCGCCGGCAGTTTGTCCTTTTGCTGAAACTCAATAAATTTCGGCGCAAACGAATGGATATCGCGTTGCGCTTTCAATTCGCAGTCCCATGCCCCGAAAAGCTGCTCTTCCTGCTTTTGCAGGGAGACTTCGGATTTCGCGGCAGGTGGCGTATTCGTTCCGCAGGCAGTCAGAAGCAATAAAGACAAGAATAAGGGTTTTATTGGTTTCATTTCCATTCCTTTGTTTTGTATATAAGTCGACCTACCATCGCTCCTGATTCAAACCTCCCGACAGGTTGTCTGAAAACCCATCACATGGTTTTCAGACGACCTCAATCCATATCGCTTTCAGGCAGCTCCGCCGACCCCATGCGGCGCAGGATGATATTGGTCTTGTTGCGCAGGCGTTTGCTTTTTGGATTGTCGGCGTAAAACAGCGGCGCGGGGACGCGGGCGGCAAGTTTGGCGGCCTGCTGTTTGGTCAGGTTGGCGGCGGGTCTTTTGTAGAAATACTGGGACGCGGCTTCTGCACCGAATACGCCGTAGTGCCATTCGATGGCGTTCAGATACAGCTCGAAAATGCGGTCTTTGTCGGTAACGGCTTCCATCATCGCGGTAATCGCGGCTTCTTCGCCTTTGCGGATATAGCTGCGGCTTTCGTTCAAAAACAGGTTTTTGGCAAGCTGTTGGCTGATGGTCGAGCCGCCTGCTTTGACTTCGCCGCTTTGTTTATTGCGCTTGATGGCGTATTGGATGCCGCCCCAGTCGAAACCGCCGTGTTCGGCGAATTTGGCATCTTCGGAGGCAATCAGTGCTTTTTTCAGGTTGACCGAAATGCGGTCGTAAGGTACCCAGCGGTAATCGAGCGCGACATCTTTGCCTTCGCTTTGAAACTGCCGCATCCGCATCGCCATGAAGGCGGTTTTATTCGGCGCGACGGCGCGGTAAGTGATGATGTTGCCGTACACGTAAGCGTTGAAAAAGATAAATGCGCCCAAAGGCAGGGCAATCAGCCATTTGATGATGCGGAACATTTTATAACTCTCTCATATATTGGACGACGGGCAGGACATTGGGTGCGAAACCGCGCCAAAGCCGGTAGGAAGCTGCCGCCTGCCCGACCAGCATGCCCAATCCGTCGGCGGTTTGTTTTGCACCTGATTGGCGGGCAAACGCTAAAAACGGCTCTGCCGCTTCGCCGTAAACCATATCGTAAGCCAAGGTGCAATGTTCAAAGACTTTGGGCGATACGGCGGGAAGCTGTCCGCTTAAGCCGCCGGATGTGCCGTTGATGATGATGTCGAAGCCGCCTTCCAGTTCATCCAAAGGTATGGCTTCAATATCGAAATGCGCCGCCATTTCCGCCGCTTTGGCGTGGGTCCGGTTGGCGATAACGATGCACGCAGGGCGGTATTCTTTCAAGACGGGAATGACGCTGCGCACTGCACCGCCCGCGCCGAGCAGCAAGACGGTTTTGCCCGACATTTCCACGCCCAGCCTCTTTGAAATATCGTCCGTCAGTCCGAGCCCGTCGGTATTGTCGCCGCGTATTTTACCGTTTTCCAGCAAAATCAGCGTATTGACCGCACCCGCCGCCAACGCGCGTTCGGAATGTTCGTCCGACAAGGCAAACGCTTCCTGCTTGAACGGTACGGTAACATTCGCCCCGCGCCCGCCGTCGGCAAAAAACGCTTCGACCGCCTGCGCGAAACCGCCGATGTCGGCGCAAATGCGTTCATATTCGATTTCAACGCCTTCCTGCAAGGCAAACTGCCGATGGATTTGCGGCGATTTGCTGTGTGCGACGGGGTTGCCGAAAACGGCATAACGGGGAGCAGTGTTCATAAAAATCCTATCCGGCAGGACAAATGCAAAGACCGCCCATTATAACCGCCTTTGCCGCCTCACACCGCTGTTTTCCAATAAATCCAAATACGCATCGGATTGTTGACAATCAGGTCGTCTGAAACTATATTCCGCAAGTCAGAAATTTAACGGATTTGCGGTTTCAGACGACCTTCGGCGTGATAAAATGCAGCAGATTTTCCGCGAGATTGCGTATCCGTTACTTCCCATTTAGGAGCCGAAAATGTCTATTAAAGACGCAGTAAAACTGATTGAAGAAAGCGAAGCCCGCTTCGTAGATTTGCGCTTTACCGATACCAAAGGCAAGCAGCACCACTTCACCGTCCCCGCCCGCATCGTCCTCGACGACCCCGAAGAGTGGTTTGAAAACGGTCAGGCGTTTGACGGTTCGTCCATCGGCGGCTGGAAAGGCATTCAGGCATCCGACATGCAGTTGCGCCCCGACCCTGCGACTGCCTTCATCGACCCCTTCTTCGACGACACCACCGTCGTCCTCACCTGCGACGTCATCGACCCCGCCGACGGTCAAGGCTACGACCGCGACCCGCGCTCCATCGCCCGCCGCGCCGAAGCCTACCTCAAATCCTCCGGCATCGGCGACACGGCATACTTCGGCCCCGAACCCGAATTCTTCGTCTTCGACGGCGTAGAGTTTGAAACCGATATGCACAAAACCCGTTACGAAATCACGTCCGAAAGCGGCGCATGGGCAAGCGGCCTGCACATGGACGGTCAAAACACCGGCCACCGCCCTACCGTCAAAGGCGGCTACGCCCCCGTCGCGCCGATTGACGCCGGACAAGACCTGCGCTCCGCCATGGTGAACATTTTGGAAGAACTCGGCATCGAAGTCGAAGTCCACCACGCCGAAGTCGGCACCGGCAGCCAAATGGAAATCGGCACTCGCTTCGCCACCCTGGTCAAACGCGCCGACCAAACCCAAGACATGAAATACGTCATCCAAAACGTCGCCCACAACTTCGGCAAAACCGCCACCTTCATGCCTAAACCCATCATGGGCGACAACGGCAGCGGCATGCACGTCCACCAATCCATCTGGAAAGACGGTCAAAACCTGTTCGCAGGCGACGGCTATGCCGGCTTGAGCGACACCGCGCTCTACTACATCGGCGGCATCATCAAACACGCCAAAGCCCTGAACGCGATTACCAATCCGTCCACCAACTCTTACAAACGCCTCGTACCGCACTTCGAAGCGCCGACCAAGCTCGCCTACTCTGCCAAAAACCGTTCCGCGTCCATCCGCATCCCGTCCGTGAACAGCAGCAAGGCACGCCGCATCGAAGCGCGTTTCCCCGACCCGACCGCCAACCCATACTTGGCGTTCGCCGCCCTGCTGATGGCGGGTTTGGACGGCATTCAAAACAAAATCCACCCGGGCGACCCTGCCGATAAAAACCTCTACGACCTGCCGCCGGAAGAAGACGCACTCGTCCCAACCGTCTGCGCGTCTTTAGAAGAAGCCCTCGCCGCCCTCAAAGCCGACCACGAATTCCTGCTGCGCGGCGGCGTGTTCAGTAAAGACTGGATCGACAGCTACATCGCCTTCAAAGAAGAAGATGTCCGCCGCATCCGCATGGCACCGCATCCGCTGGAATTTGAAATGTATTACAGCCTGTAATCCGCATTTCCTGTCGGGCTAAACGAAAGGTCGTCTGAAAACCTTGTTTCTAGGTTTTCAGACGACCTTTTTTATCGTTCAAAGCAAACTGTCAGAACGTTTTGCTGAATTCGACAAACATTCTGGTTTTGCCGTATTCGTAATATTTGTCGTTGCTCCATGTTTTGTGGTGGGCGACGGTCAGGCGCGGGGTGATGCCTTTGAAGTGGAAAGCGCGGTGCCACACGGCGAGCGAAATATCCGCTTCTTTATCGCGGCGGTTTTCCTGACCGCTCAAAAGGCTGGGCGTTTGATAACGGCGTTGCGCCGCACTCAGCCGCAACATGGTGGACAGCCCTTTGCCCCATTCCTGCCCCCATGCGGTACGGAGGCTGTAACGGTCGAAGCTGTCCGATTTGTCTTCTTTATTGCGTTCCTGATAGATGTCAAAACCGCCGACCCAGTATTGGCGGGCGTTTCGGTAATAGACGACGGAATTGCTCAGCAGGCGGTTGTTGCTGTCGGAACGGGCGCGGCGGGTGTTTTTCAGACGACCCATTTCAACGGCGCTCAAGGTTTGCAGCTTAGGCTGCCACCAGCGGTTGATGTGCAGGCGCGCACCGCTGGAGTAGGTGTACGGGTCGTTGCCGTAGAAGCGGCGTTCGTGGAACGGGGTCAAGCCGATGTCGTTGCGCTGGTCGGCATAGCCTGCGCCTACTGAGAAGCGGGTGGTTACGTCGTTATACTTGGTTTGTTCGGGATAAATTTTGCCGTAATTGTCCGCGCCTGCCGTAACGTACCAGCCTTTGGGCAGCGACCATTTTTTCTCTGCGCCGAGTTGGTAGTTGATGGCGGTGGCGTCGATAGGCTCAGGGAAGGTCCAGTTGCCGTATGTGCGGCGGCTGGGGGCTTGGTTGATGTTTTGTTCGCGGGTAACGCTCAAACCGGCGTTGAATTTCCACGAATCGCGCTCGCGCAATGCTTTACGGTAGGATTCGATGCCTTTGACGAGCGGCTCGGGCAGGTTGGCTTCTGTTTTGAGTTTGTCGAACTGGTCGGCGGCGGCTTCGTTTTGCTTGTCTTCAAACAAAGCAGTGGCAAGCTGCCAGCGGACGACGGGGGCATCGGGGTTTTCAGCGATAAATTGACGGTAATACCCGATGGCTTCTTTCATTTTGCCTTCGTCTTGGGCAACCAATCCGTGCGCGTAGAGCGCCATGTTTTTATCGTGTCCCTGCCATTGTTCGTAAATCGGCAGGACGACTTTGATGCCCGCGATGTTGCGCGACACAACGGCGGAATACATGGCGCGGGAAAGCAATTGGGGATTGTCGAGCAGGGTTTTGGCATCGACGTTGACGACTTTTTCAGACGACGTTTCGGCGGCAGGTTTGGCCGCTGCTTCTTCGACAGGGGCAGGTTCTGCCGTTTTGACCTGCAACTCGGGGGCAGGCTGGTTTTGAGGCTCGGGTGGCACGTCGGCGGCTTCCGCTGCGGACACGGCGAGCAGGGAGAGGAGTAAGAGTGTTTTCATGTTTTCGTAAGACGTTTGGGTTGCAATGGTGCATGAATCTGCGTTTTTTATTTGAGGCGAAACCATATCGGGCATTTTGGTGCTTTCGGGCATGGTTTTGCTTTATATTGTTTTGAGCGCGGATTTTACCGTGTTTTACAGTAAAACAAAATATTGCGGGGGCAAATAAAACGATACGACATGATTCGGCTTTGACCTAAACCACAGTAAATGCCCTGCTCTACCGTTTGGTTCTGTTTGTCCAACCAAACAAAAAGGTCGTCTGAAACCTCTTTTCAGACGACCTTTCCGGTATTTTTCGATTTAGCGTTTGTCCAAGTCTAAATCAGCTTTGTATTCGATGCGGCCGTGTCCTTTGTTTTCGATGGACACGTCCAATTCTTGTCTGCCACGTTTGAATTTCAAATCGGCATCGTCGTGTTTGATTTCAGATTCGACCACTTGAAAACCTTTGCTGCGCGCGTGGGCGATGACTTTTTTCGCCAAAGACGGAATCGGGTTGCCGCGTGCGGGCAGCTCGGCTTCGTATTCGAATTCGCCGTTGCCCTGACGGTCGGCTTTAACCGTATGCGCGCCTGCGGGAAGGTAAATTTCGGCAGGAAGCGGGGCGGCGAAGGCGGTGGCGGAGAAAAGCGCCAAAATGCCGGTTGCCAATAAAGATTTTGTTTTAGCCATACTGTATCCTTTCGGGGAAGGCATATAAAAACGCCGCCATGTTATCGGCAAGGCAACACCCTATCAAGCAAATAAACCTTGTTTTACGTATGACAGTGTTTTTGCACGCAGCGTTTACGCGGTTTTGCGATAACCCTGCAAAACCCTGCGCCTTGCCCTGTAATAAAAGGTTTTCAGACGACCTTTTGAAACACGGCTTTTGCGCTTTCGGGTAAAATAGCCGCTTTGTTTTTATTCAGGCAGCTTCAACCAAATGTCTTCCTCCCTTTCCAAAAAAACCGCCTACCTGCTGATCGCGCTGACCGGCATCGCGCTTGACCAACTGACCAAATGGGAAATCCTCGCCCACTTCCAAGAAGGCGAGCGACTCAATATTATCCCGTCCTTATTCGACCTGACCCTTGCCTACAACCCCGGTGCGGCGTTCAGCTTTCTTGCCGACCAAGGCGGCTGGCAGAAATTCTTTTTCTTAGGGCTGGCACTCGTCATCAGCGCCTATCTCGCCCGCGCCATCCTGCGCGACGAGTTCCGCCTTTCGGGCAAAATCGGCTCCGCCATGATTATCGGCGGCGCGCTCGGTAACGTCATCGACCGATTGATTCACGGTCATGTCGTTGATTTCCTACTGTTTTACTGGAAGGATTGGTATTATCCCGCGTTTAATGTTGCCGACAGCTTTATCTGCGTCGGTGCCGTTTTATTGGTTTTGGACGGACTGTTCCACAAAAAACAACCCAAACCGACCGACGAACCAACAACCGACAACCCATAAGGTCGTCTGAAATCCGGACCATACACATGACCCAAAAAACCATCATCCTTGCCAACCCGCGCGGCTTCTGCGCCGGCGTTGACCGCGCCATCAGCATCGTCGAGCGCGCGCTGGAAGAATTCGGCGCGCCGGTTTACGTCCGCCACGAAGTCGTCCATAACAAATTCGTCGTGGACAACCTGCGCGAAAAAGGCGCGGTATTCATCGAAGACCTCGCCGATGTACCCAAAGGCGCCATCCTGATTTACTCGGCACACGGCGTATCCAAAGCCGTGCAGCAGGAAGCCGCCGAACGCGGGTTCCGCGTATTCGATGCCACCTGCCCGCTCGTGACCAAAGTCCACAAAGAAGTCGCCCGCCTCGACGCGCAAGACTGCGAAATCATCATGATCGGACACAAAGGCCACGTCGAAGTCGAAGGCACCATGGGACAGCTTCCGCCCGGCAGGATGCTGCTGGTCGAAACCGTTGAAGACGTCGCCGGACTGCAAGTCAAAAACCCCGACAAACTCGCCTACGTCAGCCAAACCACCCTGTCCGTCGATGAAACCAAAGACATCATCGCCGCGCTGAACGCCCGTTTCCCCAACATCCGCAATCCCCACAAAGAAGACATCTGCTACGCCACGACCAACCGCCAAACCGCCGTCAAAGAATTGGCGGAAGAATGCGACATCGTCATCGTCGTCGGCTCGCCCAACTCTTCCAACAGCAACCGCCTGCGCGAAGTTGCCGCCCAACGCGGCGTCGATGCCTATATGGTCGACAACGCCGGCTACCTGCAACGCGAATGGTTCGAAGGCAAACACAAAGTCGGCGTCACCGCCGGCGCATCCGCCCCTGAAGTTTTGGTCAGGGAAGTCCTGCAAACCATACAGCAATGGGGACACGAAACCATACGCGAAGGCGAAGGCGCGGAAGAAAGCATCGTCTTCGTCCTCCCCAAAGAGCTGCGGCGCGAAGGCGAAAACAAACAGATATTGAACAAAGGTTAAACTGTTTATCCCAGCCTTTTCATCCAAGCGGCAAAACAAAAAGGTCGTCTGAAATCCGTTTTCAGACGACCTTCTTTATAGTGGATTAACTTTAAATCAGGACAAGGCGACGAAGCCGCAGACAGTACAGATAGTACGGCAACGCCGTACTGGTTTAAAGTTAATCCACTATATTTTGCCAGCCGAATCAAGGCATCAACATGCCGCCGTTGACGTGCAGCGTTTGACCGGTGATGTATTTCGCTTGGTCGGAAGCGAGGAACAAGACCGCATCGGCGATGTCCTGCGCTTCGCCGAATTTGCCCAGCGAAGTTTGCGCTTCGAAGGTTTTGCGGGTTTCTTCAGGCAGCGCGCGGGTCATGTCTGTGTCGATAAAGCCGGGGGCGACGCAGTTGACGGTAATGCCGCGGCTGCCGACTTCGCGCGCCATAGATTTGGAGAAACCGATCAAGCCCGCTTTTGCCGCGGCATAGTTGGTCTGACCGGCATTGCCCATCACGCCGACGACGGATGTGATGTTGATGATGCGGCCGGCACGTTGCTTCATCATGCCGCGCAAGACGGCTTTAGAGGCGCGGAACACGGATTTGAGGTTGACCTGCATGATGTCGTCCCACTCTTCTTCTTTCATGCGCATCAGGAGGTTGTCGCGGGTGATGCCGGCGTTGTTGACCAGAATGTCCAGCTTGCCGAACGCTTTTTCGATGTCGGCAATCAGGTTTTCGATGGTTTCGGGTTCGGCGGAATTCAATGCACGGCCTTCGCCGCCCCATTGCGCCAGACGCTCGCTAATTGCTGCCGCGCCGCTTTCGCTGGTTGCCGTACCAATGACTTTGGCACCTGCCGCCGCCAGCGTGTCGGCAATCGCTGCGCCGATACCGCGCGATGCGCCTGTTACCAATGCGACTTTGCCGCTTAAATCTTGTGTGCTCATGTTTACTTCCTTGTTTTGGGAATGGAGTCTGTTAATTTCAGACGACCTTATAGCATAAATAGTGTGATGAATCTAATTTTTGAGGTCGTCTGAAAACATCAAAGGCTTTCAGACGACCTCAAAGAGGCTTACTCGGGTAACGTGATTTCTTGATACGGAGGCAGATCCAATATGTATCTCAACCAGTTGTCGAAGCTGTATTTTTGGTAGATTTCGGGCGGCAGCTCGCAATAGGGTTTGTCGAGAAACGCTTCCATGCCGTCAAAGGTTTTGCCGTCCCAAATATAGATATTGTCGGGATGATAAAAATCGTATTTGGCAACTTCGGCATTGGTGGTAATGAGCTTTTTCCGATAGCCGACCGACTCGATTGTCCGAAACGATAAACCCGTATGCACCGCCGCTTTAAAATCCAGCAAGACGCGGCTTTGCATTTCGCGTTTGATGTTGTCCTCGAACGTGAGCGGCTCTGCCGTCGCTTTGATACTGTCGGGATAAACATCGGAATGTTCGTTCAAACTGCCGTCGTTGACATGGAATATCGTGAAATCGACTTTCCAGCCTTTCTTTTCAGCATATTCGGAAAAAGTCGAAATGGCTTTGTCCCTGCCAAGATCGGGAACATGCGATCCCAGAAAATAAAAATCGTAGCGGTTGTCGGTATCGGTTGGTTGGTCTACTTCAAAATAAAAATTGGCGGCGGGAATGACTTTATCGCGATATTTCCGGTTATCTTCAGGATCGAAGGCATACACTTTGTCGAAAATATCGATGCTCTCCCATATTTTGGGAAATCTGTCCAACCCGTCCCATTGGTAGGCCACCATCAGCTTTTCGGTTTTTCGCTTGACCTGTTCCAGCAGATACTTCGGATAGATTTGTCCGTTTAAAAACAATGCGTAATCGAAATACTCGTATGTTTTTATTTTCTCCATCATTTCTTGATAAATTTTCGTGAAATGCCGAAGCCGGGCTTTTTTCCTCAAAATTTCTTTTTTCTTTTTCTGCTTCAGGACTTTTTTGCACCAGAATGCCCCCAGCCTCATTTTTAAAGACGAATATTTGAAGGGGGGCGCGATATGGTTGTAGCTGATATCGACAACTTGAAATCCTTGTTTTTCTAAATTTTGGATAAGCAATTTATAAATGTCGTTAACTTGGTACATGCCTAATAGGATAATAGGTTTCCGAGACATGGTATGTGTCCTCCTATTGATTTTAAAATCATCAACTTATTATTGTTATACAGATGAATAAATATAGTGGGTTAAATTTAAATCAGGACAAGGCGACGAAGCCGCAGACAGTACAAATAGTACGGCAAGGCGAGGCAACGCCGTACTGGTTTAAAGTTAATCCACTATCTTGTTGCCCTGTTCAAACTGACCTTTGAAAACAGGATAGGTTTCAGATTCGGGAAACGGCAAGCGGGAGAAGGTACGGCAAACCGTACATTCTCGATGTGAAAGATGTCTTTTAACGGACAAACCGCCTGTGTTTGAACAGCCGGCGTCCGCGCTGCATCGTTTATTGTGAATAGACTTTGAAAGTGCCAAAGCACTCAGTGAATATTTTCCCTTTTATTTGTACCGCCTATCCCGCAAATCTGCTTCTCCGCTATATCTGTTTAATAGCATCCCTGTCGATATGCGGCAGCCCGATCGGTATGTTCGGCTCAATATCGAATGCGCAGTTTATCCAGTTGCTGAAGCTGTATTTGCGTTTCAATTCCGGCGCGATGGGGACGAACGGTCGGGTCAGGAAGTCTTTGAGTTCGTCGAGATTGCTGCCGTTCCAGTAGAACATATTGTCGGGATGGTAAAAATCGTAATGCACGATGGTCGGATTGGTGGTAATCAGTTTTTTATCCAAACCGATGGCCTCAAAAATCCGCAAAGACAAGCCGTAATGCTTGCGGTTGAGGAAGTCGACCAATACGGAAGATTTGGCGGCTTCTTCTAAATTCTGGCGGTAAGACAACGCGTTGGCAAACGAGAAGAACTGTACTTCGGGGATGCCCAGTGCGGCTTGCTCTTCGGCGATTTTCTTGCTCGCCAGTCGGAAGTCGATATCCAAACCGATGGCGCGTGCGGCGTCACAGAATGCGCGGATGTCGCTGTTGCGGTCTTCTGCGTACGATCCGATAAAGAGGATTTTGTTTTCGGTTTTTTCAGACGACGTGAAGCTGTCGAAATAGAAACTTGTGGTCGGATGCAATACATGGTCGTATTCGGGCAGCTTGTTTTGATCAAACGGATCGAAGAAATAAAATTTGTCGAAAAACTCGATATTTTCAAAATCTTCTTTCAGGAAAGTCAGCGCTTCCCAGTTGTAATAGACCATCAGTTTGGCGTGGTTGCGCAGCTTGGAAATAAACTCTTTCGGATACGCACCCAGCCAAATCATGAAGCAATAATCCGCCTGCTCGGGATATTGTTCCAACAACGCTTCCAGCCGCTCTTCCACCAAACGGAACATCACCCGTTTCTTGAAATCCATTCGTCCGAGGACGTTGCGGTACCAGATTTTCTGCATACGTTGGAAGATGCTTTTATATTTGAATTCTTTTTCTTCGTAAGTCAGGGACAGTACGTCGAAGCCACATTTTTCCAGATTCTCAATAATGAGCTCGTGGATTTTAAACAGCTCCGGCATAGCCAGGATAACGGTTTTCTTTTTCATAATCGTCGTACGGTAAAGAGGAAGGGTCGTCTGAAAATATAGTGGATTAACTTTAAACCACTATACAATCAGGCAATGATGAAATTCTTAAAACGGCTGCGACACAGGTTCGCCTTCATTAATTGCCGATACCGAGCATACGGTTGAGCCATTGGGTAAACGAATATTTTTCTTTGATATCCGGACTGACCGGCTGATACGGGCGCGCCAAGAAATCAGGCAATTCGTCCAAGCTGCCGCCATCCCATAAAAACACATTTTCGGGATGATAAAGGTCGGTATCCCGTATGCTTTGGTTGGTCGTAATCAGTTTTTTATCGAACCGCAGGGCATCGAAAATGCGGAACGACAAACCGTAATGGTCAAACTGGGCAAAATCGACCACTGCCCCGCAGCTTTGTACCTTGCTTAAATTGTTTTCAAAACTAAGGATGCTGCTGCGGTCGAGATAAGTGATGCCTTTTGTGCCGAAGGCTTTTTCGGCGCGGTCGTCTTTGCAATAAATATGGAAATCCAAAGGCAGCCCGAGGCGTTCCGCTTCGCTGATGAAATGCTTAGTCTGCCCTTCCCTCCTCAATTCGTAGCCGCCGAGGAAGTAGAGGCCGCCGTTTGACGGCAATTCTGGGACAGGAAAATCGAAGTAGAAATTGGTCGTGGCTTTGAACCCGCACTCCGGATATTGCTTAATATCTTGCGGGTCGAAAACCCAGCATTGGTCAAAATAATCCAAATATTCCAAGATATCGGGGAATCTTCCGATGCCGTCCCATTGGTAATTGACGCATATTTCACTGTGCGCACGAATAGCAGCAATGATTTCTTTGGGATAAATGTTGGCACGGATACACAAGGCGTAATCCGCTTTTTTGCCGTTTAACGAACCCAGCTTGCGTGCAATGTCATCCCGATAACGGCTATATTTCAAAACCTTTTTGTAGTCGCCGTCTTTGGCAACATATTTGTAATATAAGTTTTTCACCCTGCTCGCCATATTGGGATAAAAAGAATCCCTGTCGTCGTAACAAAGGTTGACGACGTCGAACCCCAAAAAACGCAGATTTTTTTCGATGCACTTGTCGAGTTCGTACATATAGGGTACGGCAAGGATGATGGTTTTGTTCATGATTCGGGTGGGGTACAGTTAATCTTAGCTACTTCAACTCATTGGATATTGGCTTGGCGGCACAACGCTGTACAGATTTAAATTCATTCGCTGTCATTTTCAGACGACCCTTTTCTGCCATCGAAAGGGTCGTCTGAAAACATCAATCTGCTTGGTTCGACAGTATTTCTTGATATAGGCCTGCCAATTCGTCTTTTTGTTCCGCAAAAGTCCGAATATGGTTTTTCGGCAATTCAATGACTGCGCCGTCGTCCATCGCTTGATAGCGTTCGCAGACTTTGGCAATGGCGCGGCTCAACTCTTCCACGCCGCTGTCAAACGGAATGACCGTGCCGTTTTCGCCGTCGATAATGTCTTCGGACACGCCGCCTGCATCCGTGGCGATTACCCAAACATCACGCAACACCGCTTCCCTAACCGTCAAGCCGAAACTTTCTTTCCATTGGGTCGGGAACAGCAAAACATCGATTTCCGAGAAGAAATAGTCGATGGTGTCTTGGCTGTAAGCAGGTTCGATGCGGAAGCGTTCCACGCCGTCGAAATCGCTGTCAAAAAACGAACGTGCGCCGACATTGAGCATATTGTCCACGACAACCAGTTCGGTATTGGGGAAACGGTGTTTCCTGAAGGCTTCTAAAATCAGATGAACGCCTTTGATTTTGGTTTTTCCGCCGACATAGCCGAAGCGGATAACGTCTTTTTTCCGTTTGGATATTTGACCCAAGGGGCGGGTAACACCGTTTTTGTTGACGAGGACGTTCCTGCCCAAGGTTTTTTCATGCAGTTCGGCAAAATATTTGCTGGGCGCAAGCAACATATCGATTTTCGCCAAGGCGCGGGCTATGGTTTTGCTCCGTTCGTCTTCGGTATTCCATTGCTCGCGGAAGACTTCATTTTCGTCAAGCATGAACTGGTTCGGACAAATCCACCATGCGTCATGCAGGGTAACGAGGGTTTTGACACCAGCTTCCCGACAAATATCGACCATACCGACACCCATGCTTTGAATGCAGTGGATATGGGCGATGTCGGGCTGTACGAGTTCGATGATGTCTTTGACAGCTGCATCAAAACGCGGGTTTTCGTGGGCGGCTGCATCTTCTGAAGGAACGGCAACGCCGAACACGGTCACTTTGCCGTATTCGTAACGGATGACACTGTACGGCGGCAGCCAGCTCTTCATCGGCAAAGTCGTTACCGCATATATTTCGTAGGCTTCTTCATCGGCAAGCAGTTTGTTCAGTTGCTCGGCAACAATAGTCGCCCCGCCAAACGATTGCGGATGATAGTAAACATTAAACGATAAGACTTTGGTTCTCCCTTTTGCGGCAGATTCAAAACGGACGGCGGGTGCAAGCTGCGTGCTGCCGATGGCTTGCGGGCTGTATGTTTCCGTGACCGTACGGTATGCCGCCTGCGCCATACTGTCGCGCAACTCGGGATTTTGAATCAGGGTGTCGAACGCTTCATGCCATTGCTGTTCGTTGTCTGCCAGAAAACCGTTTTCGCCGTTAACAATCACATCGGCGAAAGCCGCCCTTGGCGAACATACGGACGCCACTTTGGTAATTGATGCTTCAAGGTATTTGATATTGCTTTTGGCATCGTTGAAAACGAAGTTTTCCAAAGGCGCAATGCTGATGTCGCATTCGGACAAATAAGTCAGGTATTCCGTATAGCTGCAAAATGGGATGCGCTCGATTTGGCTTTGTACTTCATCGAAATATTCGGGCAGCTCCAAATAGCCGATGATTCTGAACCTGACATTCGGATTTTCTTTCAATATGTTGGCAAGCGCGGGAGCGGCTTCCAAAAAGTCGATGTTGTGCGTTTTGGTGCCCGAACCGTAAATAATCCGAATCAGACCGTCTTCTTGTTTTTTCAGACGACCCTCAATGCTGCGTGCCGCTGCCAGCGTTTCATCATCCAGCGCGTTTTCAACCACATAAACGGTTTCCAAACCTGCTTCCTTCATGGCTTTTGCCAGCCCGGAAGTCGAAGCGATGCCTTCGTCGCACGCCAACATGGCTTGACGGTAAAGTTTCGCGCCGTTGATCACGCCTTCTTTTTCAGCCGGTTCAAGCGAGTTGATGGTGCTGCTGGTTTTCAGGACATCTTCGTCAAAAATCAAATCATCAACATCCCATAATGTTTTGATGTTCAGACGACGGCATTCCGCAATTAAATCCATTACGCTGTCAAAACCGGGAACGCGGTAGAAAATCACCAAACTTGCCAAAGAAATCTGTTTCTTGGCTTCGTTGCTGTCCGTCCAGGAAGTCACGGAACAAGGAATACCCAGCTCTTCAAGCATTTCCTGCTTTTGGATAACGCGGTATTTTTTGCATTGCGGAATGCTAAGTTCGGCAATGATGGCAACTTTAGGCGCAAGCGTGTCGGCAGCATGTTTGGACAGCCGCTGGATAAACGTTTGCGGAATCGGGTCTGCCTGAACACCAAGAACTTCCTGTGCAATAACAGGCGAAGAACCGACTGTTTTTAAAAGCTGTTTTACGCTTTTAATCGAATGGGTTTGCTTGTAATGGCGGCGTAAAAACTGATATGCCTTGCCGATACTGCCCTTCTCGCGCACCAAAAGACGGAAACCTTTGCGGTAGCGGTTGGCAGAGCTGATGGCCTGTTCGGTTTTAACGAACGGTTTGAATACCTTAACCGTCCACAACCCTTTGTATTTTGCCAATCGTTGGCTTTCCTGACGGATGTGCTGCTCCAATAAAGCACGGTTTTCATTGAGTCCGTGTATAGTTTGCTCGAACGATTGTCTGTTTTCGTTCAAGGTATGGATGGTGTGTTCGAGCGACTGTTTTTCCTGCTGCAAGGTATCGATTTGTTTTTTCAGCAGTTCGATTTGTTTGTCTTGTTCTTTCGATTGCTCTTCTGCTGCCTGGCTGCGCACCATCAACTGCATCAACATGTCGATTTGCTGTTGCAGAGACTCGGTCTGCTTGGCAGACAGTTCGGTTTGTTGCAGCAGTTTTGCCATTACATGCTGCAATTCTTGGTTTTGATTTTGCATATTGGTATTGTCTTCTCGCAATTGAAGGTTTAGCTCGGATAAAGATTGGATTTGTTGTTCTAGTAAGGATATTTTTTGAATACAGTCGGAATATCCCAAATGATATTGCATAAACAGCGCGCGGTTTTTCTCATAGACTTTTTGCCAGTCTTCGCGGTTTAAATCAGGATTTTGTTCCAAGCGGTTAATCAGTGATGACCCGTCACGGCGTTTGCGGTAGCGGAACAACACTTCCGGAATACGGATAACGGTTCCGCCGTTGCTTAAGAGGCGTATCCAGAAATCCCAGTCTTCGTGTGTCGTCAGGTTTTCATCAAACCCACCCAAGGCGGCAAAATCTTCGGCGCGGTGCATGGAGACGGATGAAGGAAAACGGTTGCCCATCAACAGGCTTTCCAAACCGTCATAATCCGGCAGATTCCATAAGCCTTCTTGCGCATCGAAATATTCCGCCAACGGATACACCAGCTTGCAGTCGGGATTGTTTTCCAAAACCGTGACGCATTTTTCGATGTAATCCGGCAGGATGAGGTCGTCTGAATCGAGAAACAGAAAGTATTTGCCTCCCGCCAGCCGCGCCGCATGGTTTCGGGCGGCGGCAACACCTTGATTGTTTTGTACGGCGTAACGTATTGCAGGCTTGTCCGCCAGAAACTCCCTCAAATAATCGGCGTGTTCCGGGGCGGAGCCGTCATCAACAATGATGATTTCAAAATTCTGATAACTTTGGTTAAGGACGGACCGGACGGTTTCTACAATGTACTCCTTACAGTTGTAGTAAGGGATCATCACGGAGACGGTGGGGGACTGGGCTTGATGATTCATGCGGATAGTTCCTTTCTGTCTGTTCGGCAGCCTTCCTTGTCTTGCAGCTTGGTGTTTTCAGACGACCTTTTAGACAAATCGTCCTTCAACTGACCGACAGGTCGTCTGAAAATCAACCTGCTGCCTGTTTCGGCATATTGCGCAACATGGAGTAATAGCCGTTTTGAGCCATCAACTCACTGTGTGTGCCTTGTTCGACAATATGGCCTTCATCCATAACAATAATGCGGTCGGCTTGTTCGACGGTGGTCAGGCGGTGGGCGACGATGATGCTGGTGCGGTTTTCCATCAGGCGTTCGAGGGCTTGTTGGACGAGGCGTTCGGATTCATTGTCCAGCGCGCTGGTGGCTTCGTCCAAAAGCAGGATGGGGGCATCTTTCAAAATGGCGCGTGCAATGGCGACGCGTTGACGCTGACCGCCAGAGAGCTGATTGCCGTTTGCGCCTATCGGTTGGTTCAAGCCGTATGGCGAACTTTCAACCAAGTCTTTCAAATTCGCGGCTTTGAGGGCTGCCAATACTTCTTCTTCAGTGGCATCGGGACGGCTGTAACGGACGTTTTCCAAAAGGGTGTCGTCAAACAGGAAAACATCTTGGGAAACAAGGGCGAATTGGGAGCGCAGGTTGTTGAGTTTGATGTCTTCGATGTTGACATCATCCAAATAAACCGCGCCGGAACTTGGTTCGACAAAACGCGGAAGCAGGTTGACGACGGTGGATTTGCCGCTGCCTGAGCGACCGACCAAAGCAACGCGTTCACCTTGGCGGATGTCAAGATTGAAGCCGTCCAAGGCTTTTTTACCGTCTTCGTGGTAGCGGACATCGACGTTTTCGAATTTCAGACGACCTGAAACATTTTTCAGATGTTTGGTACCCTTGTCTTGTTCAGGCTCGGTATCAAGGAACTGACAAACCGCATCCGAAGCGATAAACATGGTCTGCATGGGGATGCTGATGTTCGCCAAGTTTTTGATCGGACCGAGCATTTGCAACATGGCAACGATAAACGCCATAAATTCGCCGATGGTGGTATAGCCTTGCTGACTCTGCCAAAGGGCGATAAAGATGACGACAGCCAAAGCAAACGACGCAATCAGTTCGCTGAACGGAGAACGCGCCGCGCTGGCTTGTGTGATTTTTTTACCGAGACGGACAATGGTGTCATTGACTTCGGCAAAGCGTTCGGACGCTTTCTTCTGACCGCCGAAGAGTTTGACCACGCGGTGTCCTTGGTGGACTTCGTTAACGACGTTGTTCAGCGTGCCGATACTTTGCTGCGCACTGGCAATGATATCTTTCAGACGGTTGCGGTAATAGCGGGACAGTAAAGACAGCAACGGGAACATCAGGGCGACAATCAGGCTGAGCTGCCAGTTCAAATACAGCAGGACGCAGACCAAACCAATGACAATCATGGTGTCGCGGGTCAGGACGATAAAGACATTACTGGCGTTGCTGATGGATGATTCCGCCATTTGCACCATATTCATCAACACCGTACCGGACGGGGTTTCCTGATGGAATTTGGAAGAGAGTTGCAGCATCTTGGCAAACATATCGCGGCGCAGATGGCTGATTGCCATGACGGAAACCCAAGTCAGCAGATATGTGCTGACATAGCGGCTGATGCCTCGAATGATGACCAAAAAGATAAAAAATACCGGCACGACCCAGACTTTATTGGGCGTCCCCCAAATCAGGTAAGTAAATTGGTCTTTCCAATTTTGCAGTGTGGCGACGATGCCGCCTGCTGTATTGAGTTCGGGCGGCGCGGAAGGCGGGGCGAAGCCTTGGTTGACCAAGGGTGCAATGAAGGCGGCGAGGTAGCTTTCGGTGGCGGCAACGCCAAAGATAGCAATTAACGCAAAAATGATGCGGACTTTATAAGGACGGATGTAAGCCATCAAGCGCATGAAGCTGCGCGAATCTTCTTGGGTAAACAGGCCGAAGGTCAGTTTTTCTATCATTGGCTCGGTGTTCCGGATTAATGCAGATTGAATATTTTATCAATCTGTCGGATTGGTAAAGCCTATGATTATATCGCAACGAAGTTACCGATGCGACGAAATTGCTGTTTTTAAATGAATAACGATTTTTATTTCTGTAAAGTTTTTTCAGACGACGATCTTAAATGTTCAAAATAAATTGATAGTGGATTGGAATAAGAAACGCCCTCCTGCTGTCTGCACCTCCCTATCCGAACACAACCGACAGACATTAAAAAACGACCTTTCATTAAGAAAGGTCGTCTGAAACAGACAAGGCGGCAAGTTTAATGCGCTTCGATAAAGGCAGCGACTTGTTCGGAATTGGTCAAAGCGCTGCACACGGCTTCTTTGTTGATGCGTTTTGCCAAACCTGCCAACACTTTGCCCGGTCCGCATTCGGCGGATTCGGCAGTGCCTTCTGCAACGAGTGCGTTGACGGTTTCCGTCCAGCGTACAGGACTGTAAAGTTGGCGGACGAGTGCGTCTTTGATTTTCTCTGCATCGTCGTAAGCGGCAACATCGGCATTATGGATGACTCGGATTTGCGGTTGTTTGATTTCGACGGTTTTGAGCGCTTCGGCAAGTTTTTCCGCAGCAGGCTTCATCAGGCTGCAATGCGAAGGAACGGATACAGGCAGCGGCAGCGCGCGTTTGGCTCCCGCTTCTTTGGCGGCGTTCATGGCACGCTCAACGGCGGCGGCATTACCCGCGATCACGACTTGTCCGGGCGAATTGAAGTTGACGGCTTCGACCACTTCGCCTTGCGCGGCTTCTGCACAAATGGCTTTAACCTGCTCATCTTCCAAGCCAAGGATCGCCGCCATCGCACCTACGCCTTGCGGTACGGCAGACTGCATCAGTTCGGCGCGCAGGCGGACGAGTTTGACTGCATCCGCAAAATCCAATGCGCCGGCGGCAACAAGTGCTGTGTATTCGCCGAGGCTGTGGCCGGCAACGACGGCAGGCGTTTTGCCGCCCGCTTCAAGATAGGCACGGTAAACGGCAACGCCGGCAGCCAGCATGATGGGCTGCGTATTCACGGTCTGTCCGATGAGTTCGGCATCCGTACCGTTAATCATCGCCCACAAATCTTGGCCCAAGACGGCAGAAGCTTCGTCGAAGGTGTTTTTTACGACCGATTGTCCTGCGAAGCCGTCCATCATATTGAGGCTTTGCGAACCCTGACCGGGGAAGAAAAATGCAAAAGACATGATATTCCTTTGTTTCAGTTTAGTTTTTCAGAAAATTCGTCAGAGGATTATCGGCGTAATGTATCAGCAGGGCATAGGTAATGGCAACATTTATTGCCACTGTCAGCCAGAAAATCTGAACAAAAGGAACTTTCTTGGTTTTATGTCGGAACGCGGCGCGCGCAACCAATGCGCCGGGCCAGCCGCCCAGCAGGCTGAATGCGTGCAGTTTGTTTTCTGGGATACGGTTTTGGTATTCGTTTTTACGTCTGATTTTGCGCGCGGACTCCATCGCCGTCTGCTTGTCCTGTTGATAGAGGATGAAGGCGGCGATACTGATAAGGACGTAAATGAAAAACAGTTTATTGGAAAGTACGGCGACAACGGTCAGGAAAACGACGGCAATGACGCTGTTGATCAGGAGTGCCTGCATATCGATATTGAGCCTGTTGTAGTCGGGTGGCAATTCGTCAAACAGGAATGCTTCGTCGCCAAGCCGGACAACCTTGACGGCTTGTTGGCGGTTGCCTTCTATCGGGCGGTTGCAGTAGAAACTGACGCGCTGCCCTGTTTGCGGACGGCAGGTATTGTAATGGTACGCGCTGATATGGAAGAAAATATTTTGGGATTCGTCGCCGAAACGGATGAAGCCGTAGCCTTTGGCATCGTCCCATGTGGTAATCGTACCGCTCATGACCTGATTGGGCGGCAACAGATTCTTTTGGGCGGATTTTGGAGCGGGATAGCGGGTTTCGGCAACCAACGGCTGCTCGATTTTGACTTCAACTTTAGGACCGTGCTCCGGACGGAAAAAGTGTACGGTTTGACCTTGCGCTTTTTGGGCGGGCGCAGCGTGTATCGATTCAGGCTCGGGTTCGGACTCAGGCGTACTGCGGATAACGGCATTGACCAGCAGCCATTGTCCGTTGGGATGGCGGCGGAGCGTGCCTTCAAGGCGGTCGCCCGCCCTAGGCGTACGGGTTTGGTCGGCAAGAAACTGTCCCAGCACAAACACCGGCTGCCCTTCATTTGAAACGTCCATTCCATAACCACCATTCTTCGACCAATCCCAGTCGGTCAGCGTAATGACCGCGCTGTCATTGTTTTTATAACCCGGATTGACGCGCTCGACATCCCTTGCGACGGCGCGGTTGTTTTCCGTTTCTATTTGAAAGCTGACACGGTGTCCGGTTTCAGGTTCTTGATAATCGGGGTGGAGGGATTGGCGGTTGGCAAAGATGCGTTGCGAAGATTCGTCGCAAATAATGGAGCCGCGGCTCATTTCCCCGAACCAATGGGCGATTGTCCCGTAATGTTTATTATGGTTCATTTTATTTTTATATTAAGGAAAAAATGTATTGGATAATCAATTTTGAAATTATACCAATTCATCATAATCCATGTGGATTTTAACCATAATAAATAAAAGGTCGTCTGAAACGGTGTCGGTTTGAAGCAACGACACATTTTCAGACGACCTCTTTTCAATGCTCAACAGAGACAGCGCCCTTCCCCCTCTGCCTAGCATACTTTTCAACTACCGCCCTGAATCTTCTACACTTTATAGTGGATTAACTTTAAACCAGTACGGCATTGCCTCGCCTTGCCTTGCCGTACTATCTGTACTGTCTGCGGCTTCGTCGCCTTGTCCTGATTTAAAGTTGATCCACTATAAACAACTAATCCGGCCCTCAACATACGAATCCCGGCGTTCCTATCAAAAAGGTCGTCTGAAACCGCACCAACGCAGTTTCAGACGACCTTTTAAGTTTCAAACGGACAAAAAATCAGTATTTCACCAACACCGCGCCCCAAGCGAAGCCGCCACCTATGCCTTCGAGCAGCAGGTTTTGTCCGCGCTTGATTTGACCGTTTTGAATACCGACATCGAGCGCGAGCGGGATGGAAGCGGCGGATGTGTTGCCGTGTTCCTGTACGGTCAGGATGACTTTTTCCATGTCCAGACCCAAGTGTTTGGCAGTTGAGTCGATGATGCGTTTGTTGGCTTGGTGCGGTACGAGCCAGTCGATTTGATCGGGGGTATAACCTGCCTCGCTGATGACTTCGTCGGCGATTTTTGCGAGCATTTTGACTGCGAATTTGAACACGCCCGGCCCATCCATCGTAATGTAGGGCGAGCCGCAAACTTGTCCGTTGGCGATTTGACTGGGCACGTTGAGCAGGTCGAGGTAGTTGCCGTCGGCTTTGAGTTTGCTGTGGATGATGCCCGCTTCGTCGGATGCACCCAACACGACCGCGCCTGCGCCGTCACCGAACAAAACGCAGGTCGTGCGGTCGTTCCAATCGACGATGCGGCTGAACGTTTCCGCGCCGATGACCAAAGCCTTTTTCGCCATGCCGCTTTTAATGTAGGCGTTGGCAGTGGACAGGGCGTACATAAAGCCCGCGCAGACCGCCTGTACGTCAAATGCGGGGCAGCCGTTTGCTATGCCGAGCTTTTGCTGGACGATGGTCGCGGTGGACGGGAACTGCATATCGGGGGTGGCGGTTGCCACGATAATCAAATCGATTTCATCGGCAGCGACACCGGCAGCAACCAGAGCGCGGCGCGATGCTTCGGCGGCGAGGTCGCTGGTTTTTTCGCCTTCGTCTGCAATATGGCGGAACTTGATGCCGGTACGGGTGGTAATCCACTCGTCGGACGTATCGACTTTTTTCGCCAAATCGTCGTTGCTGACGCGGTTGGCGGGAAGATAGCTGCCGGTACCTAAAATTTTGGCGTATTGCATGTGAAGGCCTTTGAGCGTTGATTCGGATAATCGGCTATTGTAAGCGAAAACGGATGAATTGCCCAACGCTGCGAAGGCGTAAAACAGGTAAAGCAGGCAATGGCTTGAAAAACAAATATAGTGGATTAAATTTAAATCAGGACAAGGCGACGAAGCCGCAGACAGTACAGATAGTACGGCAAGGCGAGGCAACGCCGTACTGGTTTAAAGTTAATCCACTATATAAACCCATGATTTCAATAAAACTTACTTTTCAAACCATCTAGGGATTTACGCTTCCCATCCCGTTTTCAGACGACCTCGGTTACACAAAATCCCCCCAAAGCGTCTGCATCGCCGCAATCGCCGCCAGCGAAGCGGTTTCCGTCCGCAACACCCGCTTGCCCAGCGTTACCGACTGGAATCCCGCCTCAAACGCCAACCGCTCCTCCTCGTCCGTCCAGCCGCCTTCCGGCCCGACCATAAAAATCAGGTCGTCTGAAAACGGCTTGACGGTACGCAAACTTTGGGCGCGGTTCAAACTCATCAACAGCTTGGTCGTTTCAGACGACATCTGTTTCAAAGCCTCGCGGTAAGGCAGCAGCGGGCGTACCTCCGGCACCATATTCCTGCCGCTTTGTTCGCAGGCAGACACCACAATTTCCTGCCAACGCGCCACCCGTTTATCCGCCCGCTCGCCGCTCAGGCGCACGACGCAGCGTTCGCTGATCACCGGCTGAATCGCGACTACGCCCAGTTCCACGCTTTTCTGCAAAGTAAAATCCATACGTTCGCCACTCGATACCGACTGCACCAGCGTGATTTTCAGCGGCGACTCGTTGTCCGTCTCCTCCTCGCGCAACACTTCCGCACAGGCACGGCGTTTCTCCAAAACATCCAAACGCGCAGGATACGACTTGCCGTTGCCGTTAAACAAAACGACCTCTTCCCCGCAGCGCACGCGCAAAACATTCAAATGACGCACAACATTATCAGGCAGTTCAACGACTTGCCCCGCATATAAAGCATCAGGCAGATAAAATCTGGACATGGTTCTTCAAGTGAAAACGGATATAATAACGCGATTATACGATTTCGCACCCCAACCGCAAAAACAAGGACAAAAAGTGTTACACCGATTACAAAAAGTCGTCCGGCACATCGCGCAAACCGAAGTCATGCCGCGCTTCCTGAATACCCCGTCGCACCGCAAAGAAGACGGCTCCATGCTCAGCGAAGCCGACCTTGCCGCCCAAACCGCCTTCGCCGCCGCCCTGCCCTTGTTGATCGACAGCCCCATGCTCGGCGAAGAAATGAGCGTGCAAGAACAAACCACCCTTTGGAAAATGCACGCGCATACCGACGGGCTGTGGGTCGTCGACCCCATAGACGGCACCAACAACTTCGTCAACGGACTGCCCCATTTCGCCGTTTCCGTCGCCTTCGTCAAAAACGGCCGTGCCGAACTCGGCATCATCTACAACCCCGTCAGCGGCGAATGTTTCTACGCCGAACACGGCAAAGGCGCATACCTCAACGGCACACCACTGCCCCTGCGCACCGTCGACAAAAAACTCAGCGAAGCCATCGCAGGCGTTGAAATCAAATACCTGCGCTCCGGCAAACTCACCAGCCGCATGAGCACGCTCGCCCCCTTCGGCACCATCCGCAGCATGGGCAGCAGCACGCTCGACTGGTGCTACCTCGCCAGCGGACGCTACGATGTTTACGTCCACGGTGGGCAAAAACTGTGGGACTACGCCGCCGGTGCGCTGATTTTCGAAGAAGCAGGCGGCAACCTGTCCACTTTGGAAGGCGACGACTTCTGGAGCGGCGAACACGTTTTCAAACGCTCCGTCATCGCCGCCCTGCAACCCGCCCTGTTCGAGCGTTGGGAAAAATGGATACGGGAGAACCAATAAACCCGTTTTAACAAAAAAGCATTAATTGAACAAAACAACGATAGAAATTATGAAAAGGTTTTTCAGACGACCTTTTTGACATCCATCCACCCATTTCAAAACAATTAATCTAATGAGCAGACCTTCCTTTATTTTCATTGATGTGGACGACACCCTTGTCAGAAGCGTAGGCAGTACGCGCATTCCCATGCCCGAAGTCATCCGCCAAGTCCGCCGCCTGCATGGAAACGGACATATGCTTTACCTCTGGAGCAGCGGAGGAGCCGACTACGCCCGTCGCAGCGCAGAAGAATTGGGCATATCGGAATGTTTCCAAGCATTTTTACCCAAACCGAACGCCTATATTGACGATCAAGCAGTACACGAATGGCGGTTCTGCACCCACTTCCTTCCTACCAACAGCGGGCAAATCGACGGATAGCGGCAATAGTGGCATTTTGCCCGATGGGATTAAAATGCCATTGCTACGCATCTTGGTATGCCTCATATACAAAAAGGTCGTCTGAAAATAGCTTTTCAGACGACCTTCTAAATTGGCTGTTGCAAAAATATGACATATGAAATTTAAAATACAACAAATTTAATACCGCTTATCTCGATAAATTAACGTCTATCGGAGTTTTCGCGCAATTTATTCAAAAGATTTCACTTCTTAACAGCATTTAATACTAATGCTGCTAGAATTCAAATTGCTGACACACACCGCTCTTTTATCCCTTTTGGGCGGTGCAGCAAGTAAGACGTTTTCCCGCAATGTATTGGCCATTCATACTTCTCCCTTGGTATGAATGGTTTTTTTTATCTACGGTTTTAATAACTCTGTCCTGACGCCTGATTAAGCAATATCCATATCCCAAACGCCATAAAAATCCCGTTGCAAGACAGGGTATATCTACCATCCCATTATCCGGCTTCAAAAACCGCCTTGAAAAGTCGATAACAGAATAAGGCAGATATACACCCAATCCACGAAACAGCATTTTATGCCAAAATTTATTCAAAAACTAAAATATCAATCCACCCCAGAACCGACAATCCCATTGACACCAGCAGCCTGCGCCAACCGATATAAGATATGTTGCGGCATATCGTTGTGCCACAACCGCGTGATGTTCGCGATCACCGGCAGATGACAGGTTTGCCGCACCCTGACAATCGCATCCACATCCAAACGATAAGCATGTTCCGGCTCGAAACTCAAAGTCCCCGCCTCGCCCAAGATAATATGGTGATTGCCGCGTAAAGCGATGTGTTCGGCAGCCGCCAGCCAATCATCAACCCGATGATGCTTATCTTTACACAACACTACCGGTGTATTCAGACGACCCACTTCATCCAACAAGACCCGATTCCCCATCAGCTCTCCGCCCAAATACAAAACGTCTGCCTGCGCCTTCAAAGCCTCATCAATCTGACGCACATCGCGGATACGCACCAAAATCGGTTTTCCCTGTTCATGAAGCCGCCGAATATCCTGCTGCATCAGTTGGATTCTCGCCTTTTCGCTCCCGTTGTCCATTTCCGCATAAGGCCGTGCCGACAGATAAAACGGATCGACAAATCCCGCATCCGCATCCTCAATCCGATTGATATCCGCCGCAATATCCAAAACCTTCTCGCCGCCAAACAACACACCCCGTATCGAAATCTTGCTGTCTTCAGACTGCCCCTCCCGGCTGATGATTTTCCAATCGTTCAAAACCCGGAACACGCGCTCCACATCGGGCAATCTAGCCAATTCATTGGAATGGAAGACCCGCTCGTCGCCCAACGCGCCGATAATCGTCCTTTCTTCGCCACGCGAAATATGTTCCCGCAAGCCACGGCTGCGAATCGTATCCACCACCCGTTGAACAGATTCCTCACTCGACCATTTGCGCATTACGATAATCATCGACACCCTCCTCATACCAATAGAACCTGCATTATATAGCCACGTTTTATCCAAACGATACCTCAACACAAAGAGACAAGTGCAAACCGCCCACATTCATATTTATAAGGCATAGCAAACCATCAGGTCGTCTGAAACCCGCAACCACCATTCATACCCATTTACAACCCTCTGTCCTGCCGCACCAACCATCCCAAAGGCATGTGCTATACTCTTATACTTTAATTTTTATAAAAGCCCATGAACCTTCTGCCAAACTCCGGAAAATTCTGGCTGAAACTCCTCATCTTCAGCCTCATAGCGGTCATCGCCACCGCAGCCGGACTATACGCATCGGTTTACAACTTCTTCACACCCAAACGCATCGAAACCCTTACCCAATCCACCCTGCAATCAACCCAACGCACCATCCGCTTCAGTCCGGAAATCCGGCGCAGTTGGTTCCCCCGCCCCACCCTTACCCTTAAAAACGTCGTCATCTCCTACCCCAACAGCACGCAAGCCGCCATCCACATTAAAGAAACCAACATCGGAATCGGCTGGAGCAGCCTGTGGAACGACACACCCATTATCGAAAAATGGGTGCTTAAAGGCGCAGATGTCTCAATCGAACGCGCCGAAAACGGCAAATGGAGCCTGCAAGACCTTTGGCAGCAGCCCCGCAACACGGCCACGCTCAACCGCCTCGTCGTAGAAAACAGCACCCTGCGTCTGAAACTCGACAACACACCGTACACCATCGAAGACTTCAGCCTCAACCTCCGTTCGGAAGATTCCGACGGCCGCCGTTTCAAAATCGGCGGCAACATCCGCAACCCGCAGTTTCCCCTCGAATGGAACGGCAACGGCCTGCTTCAAACCAACGCAGCAAACTGGAACATTCCCGAGCTCCGCTTTGAAGCGCAGAGCCGCCGTGACCAAAACACGGTAAAAATCAACATTACCAGTGCCTTAGACTGGCAAACGCAAAACCACACCCTGCAAGTCAGCAACATCAACCTGCGCGCAGACAGCGTTCAACAAAACCTCCACTTGACCGCCCAAGCGCCCCTACTCATCTTCAAAGACAACCACCTCAGCCTCAATACCGTCAGCGGAGCCTTTACCGCAGGCTCGCCCGACAGCCAATGGGACGGTTCCTTCAAACTCGACAAAACCAATCTGCGTCCGAGCGTCATCACCCTGGACAGCTTCGATCTCAACGGCAGATACAAAAACCAACTGCGCCAAACCAGCTTTACCGTCAGCGGCCCCATGTTGTGGCAGAAAAAAACCGGATTGCAATCCGACAGCCTGCGCATTACCACCCTGCAGGACACCGTCAACCGACTGCCCCAACCGCGCTTTATCAGCATGCTCGACGGAAATTTCAGCCTGACCGATTCCGGCAACTGGCAAGGCAGCTTCAAAGGCACATTCGACCGCCAACCCGTTGCCTTGAGCTTAAAATACCAAACCCAAGCCGAGCAAAAACCCAGACTCGAAGCAGGCGTCGCCCTGCAAAAACTCAACCTCACTCCCTACTTGGAAGACTTTCAAGCCGGTTCAGACGACCCCTACCCGAAATTTCTCAATCACGCCAACACCCCCGATATCGAAGCCAGCATCAAGGTCAACAATATCCAAACGCCCGGCTTCCAATTGGACAATGTCGAAACCCGGCTGACCGCCAATAACGAACATATCACCCTGAGCAACTTCAAAGCCGGACTCTACGGAGGCCGTACCGAGGGCGGCATCAGCATAGCCAACACCACTCCCCTCTCCTACCACCTCCAACAAAACGCAGAAAGCGTACAAATCCAACGCTTGCTGCAAGACCTGTTCGGCTTCCACAGCTTCAGCGGCAACGGCAACGCCGTCATCGACCTGACCACCAAAGGCAACAACCGCGAGCAAATGCTCAAAAACCTCAACGGGATGCTGACCCTCAACATCTCCGAAGGCGCATGGCACGGCATCGACATGGACAACATCCTCAAAAACGGCATCATCAGTAAAGACAACACCCAACAAACCCCACCGCCCAAAACCCCTTTCCACCATTTCGTCCTCAACAGCGAAATCGACAAAGGCATCAGCCGCCATGTCAACACCGAACTCTTTTCCGACAGCCTGCACGTTGTCAGCAGCGGCTATACCGACCTCAGCACCCAAGAGCTATCGGAGGACCTGCTCATCCGCAATGCCCTGAACCCGCAAAACAAACCCATTCCGCTCAAAATCAGAGGCACGGTACAAAACCCGTCTATCACCATCGACTACAACCGCCTGACCGACGGCCTCAACAGCCCGCAGGAAAAACAAAAAGCCCTCGAAAACACCCTGCGCGAACAATGGCAATGGATCAACCCCAACCGCAAATAACTCAAAGGTCGTCTGAAAACCGTTTTCAGACGACCTTTGGCTTTATGCCCCACAGGAAGAGGATACACAAAAGATAATGATGCCAAACAGACGTTGACCGGTTTTCAGACGACCTGCCTAGCCATACGGCAATCCGCCTTTTCACGGTTCGCAAGAAAATGAAGCTAAAACTGACTGATACGCAGACACCCCCTCTTCCACCAAACAGAAGAAGGGGTATTTTATCGCCGGTCAGAATTTTGACTTATGGCAAGAGTATGTGAAAAAACGTGAGGTCGTCTGAAAAAACGGTTGCCATTTTTTACAGATGGTTTATAGTTCTTTATAACTATTTTTCAGCTAGTTCCTTATATCTATCTTTGCAACCTTGGATAAGTAGTTGCCATTGGGTACTCCGCCCGGCGGCAACATTTTTTTATCCGAAAGGGTTTGATAAATTTTATTCGTTTTATCTGACGCAGGTCGTCTGAAAAACCTAATACTTTGAATATTTATAGTTTTTATGGTTATAAATATCAAATAAAAATAAACATTTTACGACAACAGCTTTATCCGGGATCAATCAAATGAACAATACAAACAAAGAGAAACTTTTCAAACTCAGCACCTTGGCGTTCTGTCTTGCCGCGCTGCCGCAAGCCGTTCACGCCGCTGAAGAAGTGCAGCAGGTGGAATTAAAGCAGGTCAATGTGGTCGGCAAAAACCGCAGCTTGCGTACCGAAAATCAAAACAGCTACATCGTATCCGCGATGCGCTCGACTACGGGGTTGGTGCTTTCTCCGAGGGAAATTCCCCAATCCGTTAGCGTCATCACCAAAAAACAACTTGAAGACCAAGGCGTGACCAGCCTCGAAGGCGCGTTGCAAAACGCCACGGGCATCAACGTCTTCAAAAGCGGCGGGCGCACGCATTTTATGTCGCGCGGCTATTTTATCGAGCAACTTGAAGAAGACGGCATTGCTACTCAAATCGGCTCGCCCGGCGGATTCGGCTTGGGCGGCCCTTCGGGCGACCCGACCAGCGTAACCGATATAGCGATGTACGACCGCATCGAAGTGGTACGCGGCGCGGCCGGGCTGACGCAGGCAAACAACGAACCGGGCGGCACGATTAACGCCGTCCGTAAGAAACCGACCTCCAAACGCCAGCTTTCCGCCGATTTGACGGTCAACACATGGGGCAGAGTGGGCGGCACGTTTGACGCTTCAGGCGCTTTAAGTCCGGAACACGGCCTGCGCGGACGTTTTGTCGGCTCGGTTGGCAGCAACAAAACCTTCCAAGACCAATCCGGCGGCCGCGACATCCTGCTTTACGGCGTGATGGACAAAGACATCGGCGACAACAGCAAGCTCACTTGGGGCGCGAGCTATCTCAACCAAACCAAAACGCCCGACCCCGACGGCCTGCCCATGCGCGCTGACGGCAAAGAGTGGAAACGCAGCCGCTATCTCGGTGCAGATTGGAACGAAGCTCGTCTGAAAAAACACAACCTCTTTGCCGAGTTTGAACATTATTTCAACGACAACTGGAAACTGAGCAGCAAGCTGGACTGGCGCAAAAGCGACAGCTCAAAAGAATATTACACGCTGGGCGGCACGGGTAACGGCATCGGTACAGACAGTCTGGGGACCACATACAGCTTCGACCGTTACGATGCAGGCAACCGCCAGTTCACTTTCCAAAACAACCTGACCGGCCGCATCTTCGCTTTCGGCCAAAATCACGACCTCTTCTTCATGCACAGCTACTCCAAAGAGAACGTGAACTCAAGCAACCGCTGGCTCAACGACAGCAGCACCTATGACGCAGATGCCTTCAACGGCAGCGAAAAAGCCAAACCTGATTGGGATTCCGCCACAGCCAAAGCCCGTGGCGGCGACGGCCGTTATACTACCCATGCCTTTGGTTTGGGCGCGCGCATCAATCCTACCGACAAACTGCACATCATCGCAGGCGGACGCTATACCAGCTGGAAACGCGACTTCTATTGGGATCGCGATCTCAAAGACGGGGTAGCAGGTTCATCAGACTCGCTCAAACGCAACCGCTTCGTTCCTCATGCCGGCATCACTTACGATATCACGCCTAAACAAAGTATTTACGCCGCCTATACGTCCATCTTCAAACAAACGATGAACCGCGACTATAACGACAACCTGCTGCCGCCGATTATGGGGCGTAACTACGAAATCGGTTGGAAAGGCGAATGGAACGAAGGTCGTCTGAATACTTCCGTCGCCCTCTACCGCACCGACAAGGACAACAACAACCAACGCGTCAATGCCCGTCCGCACCCTTATTGGGAACCGCTGGATCAAAGCAGCCGCGGCTTGGACGCCGAAATTTCCGGCAGCCTGACCGACCGTTGGCAAGTTTACGCAGGCTACACCTTCAACCGCAGCACCAACCGCAACAGCGTCGGCGACAATGTTGAATCGCGCCGAAAAGGCTACAACTTCAGCAGCCATACGCCGAAACATATGTTCCGCCTCTACACCAGCTACATCCTGCCGGTGGATGACGGCAAATGGACGGTCGGTCTGGGGGTAAAGAGCAGCAGCAAAACCGCCAATTCCTACGGCTCCATCAAGCAAGGCGGCTACACGGTTTGGAATACCAACATCCAATACCGCCCAAGCAAAAACCTGCAACTGGGGCTAGCGGTCAACAACCTGACCGACAAACGCTACTACGAAAACCAATACAGCCGTGCCGCCAACAGCGGCAGCTTCTACGGCGAACCGCGCAACGCCGTGTTCAGCCTGAAGTGGAAGATGTAGTCCGTCTGCGGTAGCAAAATTAAAAAAACAATAACCAAATCATATTCGGCAATCTATCCGACCTGCTCCTGACAGACAGGAAACGGTTGCCGTTGCTGTAAAGAAAGGGGTCGTCTGAAAACCGCCGTTGGGTTTTCAGACGACCCCTTTCCCATAAAAACCTCTTCATCCCCACTTGAAGGAGCTGCGATGAACCATCCGATCCGCTACGCCTGCCTGCTTGCCGCCGTCCCGCTGCAACTTTCCGCCCAAACCGCCGAACAGACGGAACATGTTGACCTGCCAGCCGTTAACGTCACCGGCCAAAGCCGTACTGCTTCACGCGACAGTTATACCGTGCCAACCATGTCCACCGCCACCGGCCTGCCGATCTCCCCCAAAGACACGCCGCAATCCGTCAGCGTCATTACGCGCAAACAGATGGACGATTCGGGCGCGACCACGCTGGAAGACGCATTGAAAACCACCACAGGGCTGAATATTTACAAACAGGGTTTCCAAACCCGCTTTCAATCCAGAGGCTTCGACATCGCGCAGATAAGCGAAGACGGTGTCAATTCGACTGTCTGTACCATGTGCGGCAATAATCCGCACGATGCCAAACAACTGACCGACACCGCGCTTTACGACCGCATCGAAGTCGTGCGCGGGGCAACCGGTCTGCGTAAAGCGCAAAGCGAGCCGGGCGGCAGCATCAACGCCATCCGCAAACGCCCGACCGCTGCGCCGCTACTTGAATTTGACGCAACCGCCGACCGCTTCGGCACACTGCGAACTTCCGCCGATGTATCGGGATTCCTCAGCCGCGAAAATGGCTTGCGCGGGCGCGCGGTTGCCGTACTTGAAAAAAATAAAAGCTGGCGTAAAAACAGCGACGGCAATAAAGGGATCATTTACGGCGTTATCGACAAGCAAGTCGGGGAAAACGATATGCTGACGTTGAGTGCGATGTACCACCGTGAAAAAGATGTACCTTCCCTGTTCGGGCTGCCCGCCAATCCCGACGGCAGCGACCTGAGATTGCCGCGTGACAGCTATTTGGGTGCGAACTGGAACCGTGCGGATTACAAAAAAGCCACTATTTTCGCCGAATGGAAGCACTATTTCGGCGATCGTTGGAATCTGACCACTTCCGTCGATTACCGCCGCAACAAATCCGTTACCGAATATGGTTACGTCCCGCAGCGGCAAAATATTTCGCCCACAGGCACATTGAGCGACGGCTATACCGGCAGAAGCGACCGCAACAACAGTCAATGGACGGTGCAAAGCGATTTAGAAGGAAAATTTGATTGGTTCGGCCGCGAACATGAGTTTTACGCGGGCTATGAATACACCAAAGAAAAATTCGATAATATGTGGCGAGGCACGCCCTTGAAAGATGGCAACTATCCTGTTTTTTCTTGGACGGGTGATGAAATTGCCAAACCTGATTGGAATACGGCCCGCAATATCGAAATCCGTAAAACCGTTCCCGACACCCACACGGCAACCATAGCCACCCGCCTGAACATTGCCGACAAATGGCACATCCTGCTCGGCACAAGTTACAGCCGCTGGCGGCAATCACAATATCTGTCATGGATGAAAACCCCCGACAGCCACTATAAAAAAGGCCGTTTCATCCCCTACGCAGGTATTACCTACGACATTACCCCACAACAAAACCTATATGCAAGTTACACCAGCATTTTCAAATACTCGGGCGATTATTACGACATCAATGACAAGCTCTTGCCGCCTGTAATGGGCAACAGCTACGAAATCGGCTGGAAAGGCGCGTGGAACAACAATAAATTGAACACCACCCTCGCCCTGTTTCAAACCGAAAAACACAACCAACCCACAGACACATGGCTGGGTAAAGACCTCTCAACGGGCAATATCCGTCCTTGGGTACGCGGCGACCGCGCCATCTACACGCCTGTCCGTCTGGAAAGCCGCGGTATTGATGCCGAAATTGCCGGCAACATCACCGACGACTGGCAGATTTTTGCGGGCTACACCTTCAACAAAAGGCGTTATACCTCCACCGCTGCCGCCCAAACCGCAGAACGCAACGGTCGCGGGGTCGATTTCAGCCAGCACACGCCCCGACATATCTTCCGCCTCAATACCCTGTACCGCCTGCCCGGCGCGGCACGCAAATGGACGGTGGGCGGCGGTGTCAACGTCCAAAACAAATCCGGCCCGATTATGGTGGACGGAGAGAAACAATATTTGGGCGGTTACGCAGTCTGGCATGCTACCGTACAATACGAACCCTCCAAACACGCCAAACTCAGCTTGAAAGTCGACAACCTGACCGACAAACGCTATTACGAAAGTTACGCCCACCGCGCTACCTACCAAGGACATTTCTACGGACAACCGCGCAATGTAACCTTGAACTTCAAGTGGAAGATGTAGCCATTTTATAAAGCGAGGTCGTCTGAAAACACCATCCGGCTTTCAGACGACCTCCCGTCCTGCCGCCATGCTGCCCATCCCGACATGACGGCATCGGTATTTTTATAGTGGATTAACTTTAAACCAGTACGGCGTTGCCTCGCCTTGCCGTACTATCTGTACTGTCTGCGGCTTCGTCGCCTTGTCCTGATTTAAAGTTAATCCACTATATTTGAACCACTGCAAACCGTCGTCTGAAACCCAGCAGGAAACAAAAGCGTCGGATAACGTGTCTGATGCCGTTATCCCGCCAATGCAGATTTTCAGACGACCTCCCGTTATTCGTACCAACACACCATCCATGAACATCCTCAAAAAATTCTCCCGACTCGCCCGTCCTTTCTGGACAGGGGCGCACGGGCGCATCCAATGGCTGATGCTCGCCGTCCTCATCGGCTTCACCCTTTGTTCCATCACCATCAGCGTTTGGATCGCCGCGTGGGACAAACGTTTCTACGACGCGCTCGCCGCGTTTGACGGCGCGTCCATGCCCGCGCTCATCGTCGAATACCTCGGCTACATGGCGATGATTATCGGCTGCATCGTCTGCGGCGACTGGCTGCAAAAACGCCTCATCTTCCGCTGGCGCACCCACCTGACCGAGCAATTCCAGCAAAACTGGCTCGAAGGCCACAAACACTACCGCCTGCGCCTGACCGGCGAACCCGACAACCCCGACCAGCGCATCGCCGAAGACATCTACCTCCTCGCTGACAAAAGCATCGGACTGTTCCGCTCCTTCATCAATAATATTGCCAAATTCAGCGCGTTCGTCGCCGTATTGTGGACGCTCTCCGGCATACAGACCTTCAATATCGGCGGGCGCGACATCACCATACACGGCTACCTCGTCTGGGTTGCCCTGATTTATTCCGTCATCAGCACCCTGATTGCCCACCTCGTCGGCCGCAAACTGAAAAACCTCAACATCGACCGCCAGCACCGCGAAGCCGACTACCGCGCCGCCCTCCTGCGCGTGCGCGACCACGCCGAACAAATCGCCTTCTACAACGGCGGCGAAGCCGAAACAGGTCGTCTGAAACAACGCTACCTCCGCATCCGCGACAACTGGCGGCGGCTCACCAACTGCGAATTCCGCCAAGAAACCTTCTGGGCAACCTATGTCCGCATCAGCATCTTCATCCCCATCCTCGCCACCCTGCCCATGTACCTCGCCAAAACCATGACCTTCGGCGACATGATGCAGACCCGCACATCGTTTGCCCGCGTCCAAGACAGCTTCGGCTGGTTTACCGACTCCTACCGCCGCCTCATTGAATGGGCGGCAGTCGTCGAACGCCTCTCCGGTTTTCAGACGGCCTTGGAACAAGTAGAGCAGGAAGGCAGAAATCCCGCCCACCCAGCACCCGCCCTGACTTTAAACAACCGCCGCCAAGGCGGCATCCTCGTCCTGCAAAACCTCACCGTCCACACCCAAACCGGCAGCCCACTGCTTACCGACATCAACCTCGAAGCCCACACCCCCGAATGGGTATTGCTCGAGGGCAGAAGCGGCATCGGCAAATCCACCCTGCTGCGCGCCCTCGCAGGCTTGTGGCCGTATTATCAAGGCAGCTTCGCCCTCGACGGCAGCCTCCTCTTCCTGCCCCAACGCCCCTACCTCCCCGCCGACACCCTGCGCCACACTGTCAGCTATCCCCACCCCGCCTGTCAAGACGACCGACTTATTCAGACGACCTTGGAACAAGTCGGACTAGGCCGCCTGAAAGATAATTTAGACGAACCATACGAATGGCACGGCATTCTCTCCGGCGGCGAACAGCAACGCCTCAGCCTCGCCCGCGCGCTGCTGCACAAACCGCAAATCCTGTTCCTCGACGAAGCCACCAACCAGCTCGACGGCGAATCTGCATTAACGCTGATGCAAATCCTCAAACGCACTTTACCCGACACCCTCGTCGTCGGCATCAGCCATCAACCCGAAATCCAAGCCTTGTTCGGACGTAAAGTTAATTTAAAACCACTCGACGAACTTGCAAACCGTTCAGATTAGTAATATAGTTCTTTCTGACTAGTTTCATAGTTCTTTAGGGTTACTTTTAAAACTCCTTGGATAGCCTCCGCCAGCTCCCGGCAGGAGGCGTTTTTTTTTCCGCAGTTTTTTGCCTGCGCTTAAGACATTGAATTTCAAAGCACCCGGCCAATATCAACCGCACTAAAAAAAAAGGTCGTCTGAAAACATTTCTGCTTTTCAGACGACCTCTTGCCATATCCAAAATCAAATAGAAAAATCTTCGACCACCGGCGTATAAAGAATACGGTCCACCACATCCCGCGTCAGCTTCGGCGAGAACATTTCGATAAAATCGTAGGTATAACCGCGAAGATAAGTATCCGAGCGTACTGCAATCCAAATGGGCGAAGGTTCAAACAGATGCGCCGCATCGACCAATTCCAAATCCGCATCCTTCTCCGGATCAAATGCCATCTTCGCCATCAACCCGACCCCAAGCCCCAGTCGGACATAAGTCTTCAAGACATCCGTATCCGCTGCCGACAACACCACATCCGGATTATCCAAATGCGCCTTATTAAAAGCACGCGCAATACTGCTGCCCTGATTAAATGCAAATTCGTAAGTAATCAGAGGAAACGAAGCCAAATCCTCAATACTTAAAGGATTCATACATTCCAACAAAGGATGCTCTTTCGGCACGATGACCGCATGGTTCCATTCATCACACGTCAACTTGCTCAGTTCGGGATGATCGTCAATCCGCTCCGTCACAATCGCAATATCCGCCTCACCATTGCTGACCATTTGCGCAATAGCAGCAGGGCTCCCCTGCTTGATCGTCAGATTGACCCTCGGATAACGCTTCACAAAATCCGCCACAATCAAAGGCAGCGCATAGCGTGCCTGCGTATGCGTCGTCGCAATCGTCAGAGCACCGCTGTCGTGATCAGTAAACTCGCTGCCGATATTCTTAATATTTTGGACATCGCGCAAAATCCGTTCCGAAATTTCCAACACCGCCTTACCCGGCTGGGAAACAGACACCACACGCTTGCCGCTGCGTATAAAGATCTGCACCCCCAGTTCTTCTTCCAAAAGGCGGATTTGCTTGGAAATACCCGGTTGCGAAGTAAATAGCGCATCCGCAGCCTCAGATACATTCAAATTATGGCGGTACACCTCCAACGCATACCGCAATTGCTGTAATTTCATAGGTAGTCCGGTTGTATTGTGTTTGTATGTTTTATACGACAAGCGGCACATAATTTAACATATTTTGCCGGATTTGTCGGACATCCAAAAAACACACAAGGAAGTTTTTGTTTTCAATAAAACTATACATATAAACTATGAAAACCGTCTTTACAGCACGCAAACTCTTGTTGCGTTTCCGCAACTGCAAATGGAAACAGACCCGAATTTCCTGATAAATAAATGACACAAGCTTGATTTTTAGGCATGATTCACCATTAGGAGGCAAGCAGTTTCATGTTTTTATCAAGGCATCGAGTATTGACAGTCTGTGCCATGCTTCTTTATAGTGCAAACTGATATATCCGATTTGCCGCTGTTTTATGCTGCGGCCTGTATATTGGTAATTTGCTGCGGCTGCTTCCTGTATCCGCCGCATAACAATTTTGATGAGGGAATAAAATGACCAAACAGCTGAAATTAAGCGCATTGTTCGTTGCATTGGTTGCTTCAGGCACTGCAATGGCAAGTGAAGCGCACACCAAACACGGCTACACCGTAAGCAGCCAATCTCAAGAAGTCGTCCGTAACAACTACGGCGAGTGCTGGAAAAACAGCTACTTCGACAAAGAAACCCAAGGTCGTGTCGAATGTGGTGACCGCGAAGCGGTAGCCGCAGTTCAACAAGCTCCCGAATACGTTGACGAAACTGTTTCCCTGTCTGCGAAAACCCTGTTCGGCTTCGACAAAGACATCCTGCGTCCTGAAGCTCAAGAAAACCTGAACAGCCTGGCTCAACGCCTGAGCAACGAAAACATACAAACCGTACGTATCGAAGGTCATACCGACTTCATGGGTTCTGAAGAGTACAACCAAAACCTGTCTGAGCGTCGTGCCAACGTAGTGGCCAACTACTTGGTAGGTCGTGGCGTTCCTTCCAGCAAAGTTTCCGCTACAGGTCTTGGCGAGTCTCAAGCTCAAATGACTGCTACTTGTGAAGCAGAAGTAGCAAAACTGGGCAAAAAAGTATCCAAAGCCAAAAAACGCGCTGCTTTGATCGCATGTATCGAGCCTGACCGTCGCGTTGATGTGAAAATCCGCAGCACTGTTACCAAACAAGTTGCCCCGGGTCAAACAATTGAAGGTCAAGGCGAACGTCCTGCAGTGGATGAAGGCTGGATTCCTTCTCCATACAACGGCGTACACGGCTACGCTAAGCCTTAATCGAAACATCCCAGAAACCCCGCTTCTCTGCGGGGTTTTATTTTATCGGATTAACACTGAAACAAAGGTCGTCTGAAAATCAAGATTTGGCTTCTTTTCACTTTGCCACAACTTCCCCTTCAGACGACCTAGATTTTCCTCATGAATCCTTTTCTACCTCTTCTCGATCAATCTATCTGATAGAAGCTGAGAATTTCGGTATCAACCTGCCATATATCGCCGTCACCATTTGACACAGATAATAGCCAAATACAAAAAATTAAAAAGCGTACAAAAGCAAAAGGTCGTCTGAAACCAGAAAACCTGTTTTCAGACGACCTTTATTTGCAATACCGTTTACCGGAAGATTATTTCTTCGAGCCGACGAATGCGCCTACCGTATTGCCGCTAGAGAATCCGCCTGCAACTTCCGCTGCATTTTTGCCAAAGAAACCGCCTTTGACTTGGGTCGCACCGGATTGTTCAAACTTGTTGCCGCTAATTTGGGCATTAACAGCAATGTTGTCGCCAAATTTAGCATCACGAGAGATAGTGCCTGTTAATTTTTTACTGTCAAAATTGGCAGTCAACTCTGTGCGGGTAATATCGTAATTTGCGCCGCTATGCATAGAGGCAACGCTGGTGCTGTAATGAACTTGTCCTTTAGGCAGCTCGGCTGAGGGCGTAAAGTGTCCGCTGAAGAAAGCTTGTTTTTTGCCGTTAACTTCCAACACGCCGGCAGTAGCGTTTGCTGAAGCGGTATTGACCAAGAATTTCTGTACGGATTTCGGCTCGCCGGATGCAATTCCTGAAATGAAACCAGGAACTTTGCCTTTCCAATTATTCAAAGAAATACCGCCGCTTTGGGTCAAGTCGAAATCCACACCGTCAACGCGGATGTGTTTGATATTGCTATTATCGATGGCAATGCTATTACCGCCAACTGTTTGCTGTGCGGCGGTAGGAACCGTCGGAGTAGCAGGAGTTTTAGGAGCAGTTGGCGTTTTAGGGGGTGTAGAAGTTTTAGGAGTGGAAGGTGTTTTGCCCGTCTCAGGTTTTGCAGGAGTTGTCGTTGATGGGGGAGTTGCAGGCTTCTGCGACGCTGTTGGATTGCTTGGACCTGCGTTAGGCGTAGATTGTGAAGATGGAGTGGAATTTCCACCGCCGCCCCCGCCTCCGCAGGCAGCCAAAGTTGCTGTACAAATCAATGCAAGTACTTTTTTCATGTCGTATCATCCTTTTGAAATCGGGTCTCGAAGTTTCTGTATCCTGGAACAAGTCTTGATTGTGCTTGCGATGCACCTGAATCAATGACTTAGACATTTATACTAAAAAGATAAGACAACCCATATGTAATAGTTAATTCAAGTAAATTTACAAACAAAATATAACTAAATTATGACTAAGTTAACAATTTATTGGCAGGAAACACATCAAATCAACTCACTTTTTCAGACGACCTGCATTTTCCTCATGAATCCTTTATAATCTCTTCCTTTATAAATCAATATCTTTTGAAAGAAGCAAAATGTCCGATTTCCGTCAAGATTTCCTCAAGTTTGCGCTGGCGCAGAATGTATTGAAATTCGGTGAATTCACGACCAAGGCAGGCCGTCAGTCGCCTTATTTTTTCAACGCCGGACTGTTTAACGACGGCGCATCGACGCTGCAACTGGCGAAATTTTATGCGCAGGCGATTATCGAGAGCGGCGTAAAATTCGACATGCTGTTCGGCCCGGCTTACAAAGGCATTATTTTGGCGGCGGCGACTGCGATGATGCTGGCGGAAAAAGGCGTGAACGTGCCGTTTGCCTACAACCGCAAAGAAGCGAAAGACCACGGAGAAGGCGGCGTATTGGTCGGTGCGCCGCTCAAAGGCCGCGTATTGATTATCGACGACGTGATTTCTGCGGGAACATCTGTGCGCGAATCGGTCAAACTGATTGAAGCGGAAGGCGCAACGCCCGCCGCCGTCGCCATCGCACTCGACCGCATGGAAAAAGGCACGGGCGAATTGTCCGCCGTTCAGGAAGTGGAAAAACAATACGGCTTGCCCGTCGTCGCCATTGCCAATCTGAACGACTTGTTCACGCTCCTGCAAAACAATGCGGAATTCGGCGGCTTCCTCGAGCCGGTCAGAGCCTACCGCGAACGCTACGGCGTCGCCTAAAATACGATAAACAAAAGGTCGTCTGAAAACGGACAATCCCTTTTTCAGACGACCCACCCCAATCAAACACACATTAAAACAACACATTCCACACTTTACACGGAAAACCCCTATGCCCGCCTGTATATGCCCACACTGCAAAACCTCACTTTGGGTCAAAGACACCCAGCTCAACGTCGCACAAGGCTTTGTCGTTTGCAATAAATGCGAAGGTCTGTTCAAAGCCAAAGACAGTCTTGCGCCGTCTTCCGCTCCCGCCAATCCCGACACGCTGCCCAACGCCGTTACCGACGTCCGCCTCGTACACGACATGGGCGGCAACATCCGCAACCGCAAACAACTCTCCCGCCACGAAATCGCCAGCCTGCTCGACAGCGCCGAACGCGCCAAAAAAGCCAAAGAAGAGGCGGCACGGCGCACCGAAGAGGAAAAGCGACGGGCAGAAGAAGAAAAACGGCGGACTGAAGAATTCCAAGCCCTAATGGCGGCTGCCGCTGCCAAACCCGCCAAATCCGAAGAAGGCTTCAACTGGACGCTGGCGGTACTGGTTGCGCTGACCGTCCTCATCATGCAGCTTTTCTATCTGGTCTTGTTATGAACACATCTCCGGGCTTTGTTGCCGATTTTCGCGAAGCCGCACCCTATATCCACTATCTGCGCGGCAAAACACTGGTTATCGGCATCACCGACAGCCTGCTCGAAGGCGACACCCTGAACCGGCTTGCCGCCGATTTCCACCTGCTCGCCGGATTGGGCGTGCGGCTCGTGTTGGTACACGGCACGCGCCATTTCCTCAACCGCCTCGCCGCCGACAGACAATTCGTTCCGCAATACCACCGCAACCGCCGCATTACCGACGATGCCACCCTGCGCGACGCCAAGCAGGCGGTCGGCATGATACGCAGCGACATCGAAGCCGCCCTGTGCAGCAGCGCATCCGCCCCCTTGCGCAACAAACCGATTCCCACCGCTTCAGGCAATTTCCTCACCGCCCGTCCGCTCGGCGTCATTGACGGCATAGACATGGGCTACACCGGCATCGTCCGCAAAACCGACACCGACTCCATCAACCGCCGCCTCGACGACGGCGCCATCGTCCTCATCAGCCCGCTCGGACACTCCTACGGCGGCAAAACCTTCAACCTCAGCATGAGCGAAGCCGCCGAATCCGTCGCCGTCGCCCTTCAAGCCGAAAAACTCGTGTACCTGACCGAAGAAGCCGGCATTTGCAACGCCGACAGCATCCTCATGTCCACCCTGTCCTCAGGCGAAGTCCGCAATCTGATAGAAACCGCAAACAACGTTCCCGTGCGCCTGCTCCAAGCCGCCGTCAACGCCGTCGAAAACGGCGTCAGCCGCGTTCAAATCCTCAGCGGACGCGAAGACGGCGGACTGTTGCGCGAACTCTTCACCCGAGAAGGCTGCGGCACCGCCATCGCCCGCGATTCCTTCGTCTCCATCCGCCAAGCCCATAGCCGCGACATCCCCTGCATCATCGCCCTGATACGCCCGCTGGAAGAACAAGGCATCCTGCTGCACCGCAGCCGCGAATATCTCGAAAACCACATCTCCGGCTTCTCCGTTCTCGAACACGACCGCAACATCTACGGTTGCGTCGCCCTCAAAACTTTCGACAACCCCGAAATCGGCGAACTCGCCTGCCTCGTCGTCTCCCCCGAAGCCCGCGACAGCGGCTACGGCGAAATGCTGCTCGACCACCTCTTCCAAAAAGCCCGCGCCATAGGCATCCGCCGCCTGTTTGCCCTCTCCACCCGCACAGGCGAATGGTTTGCCGAACGTGGTTTTCAGACGACCTCCCCCGACGCATTACCCGAAGAACGCCGCCGCGACTACCTCGCCAACGGCCGCAATTCGCAAGTATTCGTCCGAGAGTTGGCTTAAGCGGGACTCAAACCCAAGGTCGTCTGAAACTGCCGACGACCTTGTTTAACGCACCCAAACATCAAACATGACTTAAAAAATAAGCCTGACGGTTTGCCGCCCTCTTTCATGAAGAGAAGACGACAAACCGTCAGGCTTACGTTTTGAAAAACTAAAAAGAAAACGCTGTTGCAGCAGGTTTTCAGGCGGCTTGATGTTCACAAAAAATCGATATTCCTAAACGGCCATTCCTCACTCAAAGGCGCGACAATTTCAAACGTCTGACCTTGATAGTCGAATTTGATTTTCCACGCATGAAGGAACATCCTCGATGCAGGCTTCCCGGCGTAGAGCGTATCGCCCAAAATCGGGCTGCCCAAGCTTTTCATGGCGACACGGAGTTGGTGGGTTTTGCCCGTATGCGGATGCAGGACGAACAGGCGCAGGCCGGGTTCTAAACTATGACTGCCAAATTCGGTCACGGCGGGATTTTCCATGCCGCGCGTCAGTTTCCATGCGCCGCGCCGCGATTTTTCCATATCGCCTTTAATCCAACCTTGCTTCTTAGACGGCTTGTCCGTTGCCAGCGCCAAATAAGTTTTACGCATGGTTTTGGCGGCAAACTGCTGCGCCAGCGACGACGCGCTTTGCGGGTTCAGGGCAAACAGCAGCACGCCGCTGGTCAGCTTGTCCAAGCGGTGCAGCAGCCAAACCTGCTCAAGGCCGAGTTGCGCCGCCAGCGTCTGCGTCAGGCTGACTGCGCCCTCTTCCTGATGTACGGATACGCCGCAAGGTTTGTTGACGGCGACAAAATCCGGATGTCTGAATAAGATTTCCCACATTTCAGACGACCTATTTCAACATAATGCCGCCGCCCGCCAAAGTGATGACGCCCAATACGCAAAACAGTACGCAGGCAGAAATCCGCACGGCTTTGGCGGGGATTTTTTTCATCAGCATATCGCCCAAATAAACCACGGGGACGGTTGCCAACATCAATCCGGCAACGCTGCCGAGTACGACCATGGATAAGGATTGGTATTTTGCCGCCAACAAGACCGTGGCGATTTGGGTTTTATCGCCGATTTCCGCCATGAAAAACAGGAAAACCGTCGCCCCGAACGCGCCGTATTTAAGCCAACGGCTGTCGGGATTTTCATCTTTATCGGGCAGGAGCAGCCACAAGCCGACCGCGATGAAGCTGATGCCGACCGCCCATTTGACGGTATCGGGGGAAACGGTTTCCGCCAGCCATACGCCGACAAATGCGGAGACCAAATGATTCAGTAAAGTGGCAATGAAGATGCCGGAGACTACCGCGTTTTTCTGGGCGAAACGTGCGGCAAGGAAAAGGGCGAGCAGTTGCGTTTTATCGCCGATTTCGGCAATGGCAACGCCCAGTATTGAAGAGAAAAATGCTTCCATAAGATACTCAACCGAAGCGGGCAAAAACAAAAAGCGTTGCACATACCGCCCGCAAGGGTATGGACAACGCTTACGTCTTGCCTGTCTTCCTGTTGTCAGGAAGATGCCGCCACCATGACCGATCTTTGTCGAACTCGGTCAATTATGTTGATAACGGCTCTGATTGTCAGTGAAAATCAGATGGCTACTCCCGTAAGAGTGTGCGCATTATAAAGAGGTTGGCGCGTAAAGACAATCATAAAGGTCGTCTGAAACGGCTTTCATTTTCCAGAAGCTATTTTTACCTGCTTCACAAAAATGCGTTTCAGACGACCTTTGATGTCAGACTCAGCCAGCATCAATACAATAATTTGCTGGGTTTGTGTTCGGCTTCGGACAGCTCCACCGCGTTGAGCAGGCTCAAATCCAAAGATGTTTCGGAGATACAGGTTTCGCCGAACACATTGCAATACGTCATGACGAGCTTCATGATGCCGCCGAATTTTTTCTCCGGCAGACTTGCCGACAGCTCGCGGATATCGCCAAAGACGCTGCCGTACACTTCTCCCGAAGCCAGCATATCCAAGCCGTCGCCAACGATAACCAATTTGCTGACCGCTTCAACGATAGCGCGTTCCGCCGCTTTATCAGACACGGACGACACTTGCAGGCGGATGTTTTTCGCCATGCCTTTGCCGTGGTTGCGGATAGTCAATGCCAGCATCTCCGGCTGTTCTTCCACGCTTTGCAGGGAAGCATGCAAGACGGGATGGACTTTTTCCTGCTGTATCAATTTTTCCCTGCGCAGCCATTCGTTCTTTTTCCGCGCAATGACCGAAACCGCCGTCCATGCCAACCACACCAGCGCAACGGCGCAAACCGCGGCAACAACGGGCGCCAAATCAGCAAGATAGTCTTTGGGGTTAAACCAAAGGCAGGCGGTCAGAAAGCCCGCAAAAAATATTACGACGTATAAAATCGGCGCGAAACGGCTTTGAATCGTAGCATGCATAGATTTTCCTGTTTGTGGCACAAAGGTCGTCTGAAACCGGACTGCCGCGTTTATCGCCATACAGCCGGAATTTCGGATGGCATTCTAACGTAAACCGTATTTTTCGGCGCAATTGAATAACAAGCGGTAACAGTTGGGAAATATACGGCACTTTGCACCCGGTTCCGAGACAGGCCCAACCCGTTTTCAGACGACCTCTTTCAGGCATTTGTCCGCTTCGCACAGGAAAGCAGATCCGGCCTCATCCGCCTCTGATCAAGGATTTTAATTATTAAATATCAATCAATTAGATATATTATTTCACGCCGATATAAAACTTTTTCAATTTGTTGACAGTCTGTTACAATGCACTACTTCCGAACGGCGGCAAACCGTCCGTCATTCAAACTCAGAAAGGTTTTTATGGATAACAACTTTACCGAATCGCTGCACCAATTGGTTCAGAAAATCAATGATCCGATGTGGACAGGGCTGGTGTATGTCCTGCTGGGTGCAGGGCTGTTTTTCACAGTTGCCACCGGTTTCGTACAATTCCGCCTGCTCGGACGCAGTATCAAAGAGATGCTCGGCGGCCGCCAACAAGGCGATGATCCGCACGGTATTACGCCGTTTCAGGCTTTCGTTACCGGACTTGCCAGCCGCGTGGGCGTAGGCAACATCGCGGGCGTGGCGATTGCCATCAGCAGCGGCGGCCCGGGCGCAGTATTTTGGATGTGGATCACCGCATTAATCGGTATGAGTTCGGCGTTTGTCGAATCTTCACTGGCGCAGTTGTTCAAAATCCGCGATTACGACAACCATCATTTCCGCGGCGGTCCTGCTTACTATATTACCCAAGGCTTGGGTCAAAAATGGTTGGGCATCGTATTTGCATTGAGCCTGATTTTCTGCTTCGGATTCGTTTATGAAGCCGTTCAAACCAACACCATCGCCGTAACCGCCAAAGCCGCATGGGGCTGGGACGAACATGCGGTCGGCGTCGCATTGGTCATCATGACTGCACCGATTATTTTCGGCGGTATCCGCCGCGTTTCCCGCTTTGCCGAAATGCTTGTTCCGCTGATGGCGACTTTATATCTGCTGATGGCACTCTACATCATCGTCACCAACATCAGCCTGATTCCCCACGTCTTCGGTCAGATTTTTGACAGCGCATTCAACTTTAAAGCAGCCGGCGGCGGCCTGCTCGGTGGTTTGATTTCGCAAACCATGATGATCGGTATCAAACGCGGCCTGTATTCCAATGAGGCAGGTCAAGGTTCTGCGCCTAACGCTGCCGCGGCAGCCGAAGTCAAACACCCTGTTTCCCAAGGCATGATTCAAATGCTGGGCGTATTCGTCGATACGATTATCGTGTGCTCCTGCACGGCGTTTATCGTTTTGGTTTACCAACAACCTTACGGCAATTTGAACGGCGCAGAGCTGACCCAAGCAGCGATTATCAGCCAAGTCGGTGCATGGGGCGCAGACTTCTTGGCAATCATTCTGTTTATGTTTGCCTTTTCTACCATCATCGGCAACTATGCCTATGCCGAATCAAACGTGCAGTTCATCAAAAACCATTGGCTGCTGACCGCCTTGTTCCGCATGCTCGTCTTGGGCTGGGTATATTTCGGCGCAGTCGCCAACGTCCCGCTGATTTGGGATATGGCGGATATGGCGATGGGTACGATGGCATGGATTAACCTGGTCGCCATCCTGATCCTCTCTCCGCTTGCCTTCCTGCTGTTGAGGGACTACACGGCGAAACTGAAAATGGGCAAAGACCCCGTCTTCAAACTTTCCGAACATCCGGGCTTGAAACGCAAAATCAAATCCGATATTTGGTAAACCCATAGCCCGGTTAAAAAGGTCGTCTGAAACACCATACAGCGTTTCAGACGACCTTTTGCCTTTTACCGAATCTCCCCAAACCAATCCGTTTCAGCCCTGCCGAAAATCCTTTATTCAGAAACCTGTATCTCCCTATCGATTCCCGTTACAATACCGCCCGATAAACCCAAAAATCTCAACAAGATAGCCCCAATCATGAACGCCTCACAACGCGAACGCTTCGTCAAACGCTGGCTCAACTCCTACGAACGCTACCGCTACCGCCGCCACATACACGCCGTCCGGCTCGGACTGGCCGTACTGTTTTCTACCCTGCTCGCCAAACTCCTCCACCTCCAACACGGCGAATGGATAGGCATGACCGTATTCGTCGTCCTCGGCATGCTCCAATTTCAAGGCGCGATTTACTCCAAAGCCGTCGAACGCATGCTCGGTACCGTCATCGGTTTGGGCGCAGGCCTGACCCTGTTGTGGCTCAACCAGCACTACTTCCACGGCGGCATTCTCTTTTACCTGACCGTCGGCACCGCCAGCGCAGCCGCAGGTTGGGCGGCGGTCGGCAAAAACGGCTACGTCCCCATGCTTGCCGGACTGACCATGTGCATGCTCATCGGCGACAACAGCAACAACTGGCTCGACAGCGGCCTTATGCGCGCCATGAACGTCCTCATCGGCGCCGCCATCGCCATCATCTCCGCCAAACTCCTGCCCTTGCGTTCCACACTCATGTGGCGGTTCATGCTTGCCGACAACCTGACCGAATGCGGCAAAATGATTGCCGAAATCAGCAACGGCAAACGCATGACCCGCGAGCGGCTGGAGCAAAACATGGTCAAAATGCGCCAAATCAACGCCCGCATGGTCAAAAGCCGCAGCCACCTCGCTGCTACATCAGGCGAAAGCCACATCAGCCCCGCCATGATGGAAGCCATGCAGCACGCCCACCGCAAAATCGTCAACACCACCGAGCTGCTCCTCACCACCGCCGCCAAGCTGCAAGCCCCTACCCTCAACGAACACGAAATCCGCCTGCTCGACCGCCATTTCAACCGCCTCCAACGCGACCTGCGCCTGACCGTCCGCCTCATCAAAGGCCACTACGCCCGCCGCATCCGCATCGACACCTCCATCAATCCCGAGCTGGGCAAACTCGCCGCCCGCCTCCATTACGAATGGCAAGGCTTCCTCTGGCTCAGCACCAATATGCGCAACGAAATCTCCGCACTCGTCATCCTCCTGCAACGCAGCCGCCGCAAGTGGCTGGACAAACACGAACTCCAACGCCTGCGCGAACACCTGCGCGAAACCCGCGAAGGCGATTTGGAAGAAGAGGTCGTCTGAAAACAAATCCTTTCAAAGAACCCGCCATATCAAAGAAAAACAGAAAACAGATTCAGCCAGACAACCCGCCAAGATTTTTCGAGAAGCGCTGCACCACATTTAGGATGAAAATGTTTCCGCAAAAAAACCAGCGCGGCGAAAGGGAAGCAGAACAAAGACCAAGATTTCAGACGACCCCAAACCCTGCCATCTCCTGCAAAAAGGAAAAACGTATGGACTACCCCACCCTGCTCGCCGTCCTGCAACAACACGCCAACCCCGAACGCGCTGTGCCGATGCAGGCATACATGAAACACCGCTTTACCTATTTCGGCATCGGCAAACCCCAGCTTGCCCGCCTGTGCAGCCCGTTTTTCAAAGGCGCCGCCAAACAGCCGGTCGATTGGGATTTCGTGCGCCGCTGCTGGGACGACCCGAACCGCGAATTGCAATACGCCGCGCTCGAATACCTGAAAAAAATGCAGAAGCACCTGACCCCGCAGGACATCCCGCGTTTGCAAACGCTGATTACCGAAAAATCATGGTGGGACAGTTCGGACGTCCTCGACCGCATTGTCGGCGGCATTGCCCTGCGCCACCCCGAAGTCAATACCATCCTATTGGCATGGAGCACGGACGACAACATCTGGCTGCGCCGCGTCGCCATCGACCACCAACTGCTCCGCAAACAACGCACCGACACCGCGCTACTGGAAAAAATTATCTGCAACAATCTGGGGCAAAAAGAATTTTTCATCAACAAATCCATAGGCTGGGCATTGCGCGATTACAGCAAAACCAACCCCGAATGGGTACAAGGCTTTATCAACCGACACCGGCACAAAATGGCCAAACTGAGCTTGCGCGAAGCAAGTAAATACCTGCCGCCAAAGGTCGTCTGAAAGCTTGGGCTTCAACGAAGTTTCTGCAGAGCCAAAATGTAAAAAGCGGTCTGCACTTGCATTTATCAAAGTGCAGACCGCTTTCTACTTTAATTTCATTTGAGTAATACTAAAACATCACTCATCCTTTACACAAACCCGCTTTGTGCAGACTTACGCTTATCCGTTAAATTTCAGCGTTTGCAGCTTTTCTTTAATCTCTTTTTCCAATTCGGCAGATTCCGTGAAGAGCTTGTCCAAATCCGCCGAAAATCCCGCCATTTTCTGCGCAAATTCGTCGGCAGAAATATCCACATAATCAATCTTCACCTCGAAATACTGCCCCGCCGACAGGCTGTAGTTTTTGGCTTTAATTTCATCGTAACTGACCACCACGCTGAAATCTTCTACTACCTGTTTGTGCGTGAAGGTATTGCAGATTTTTTGTTCTTCTGCGCGGGAGAGTACGGTTCTTTGGTTTTTGCCGTCTTTGATTTTTTCGCCCAAGCCCGATGCGTCGATTAACACCACGTTATCTTTATTGGCTTTGTCGATAAACAGGATGGAAACGTTGGTTCCCGTCGTGGCGAAAATATTGGAAGGCATGGACACCACGCCGGCTAGCATTTTGTTTTCCACCAAATGTTCGCGGATTTTTTTGTCGATGCCCGATTGGGCGGTGATAAAGCCCGTCGGCAATACAATTGCCGCTTTGCCGTTTTCTTTCAGGGAAAACAAGATATGCTGGATAAAAAGCTGGTAGATTTCCATCTTATCCGTATCTTTCGCCTTGATTTTCGGGATACCGGCAAAAAAGCGTTCGCGGTTTTCATCGCCCTCCAATTGGTCGCGGAAATCGCTGAAATCCAATTTAAACGGCGGATTGGAAACGATGAAATCAAATTTTTTCAGACGGCCTGAAGCATCTTTATGGGCGGGCGACAAAATCGTATTGCCCTGAACCACATTATTCAAAGAATGCACCAAATTGTTCAAAATCAGATTCAGCCGCAACAGATTGGATGATTTTTGTGAAATATCCTGCGTATAAATCATACATTTATCTTCGCCGATGGCATGGGCGACATTCATCAACAGCGTTCCTGAACCGGCCGACGGGTCGTAAACGTCCACGCTGCGGATTTGCCCGCGCACCGCCTCTGGCACCAAAATATCCGCCATAATCCGTGCCACCGCGTGCGGCGTGTAGTATTCGGCATATTTGCCGCCGGAATTGCTGTTGTAGTCTTTAATCAGGTATTCAAAAATCGTGGCAAAAAAATCGAATTTTTGCGCAAAAATCGCCTCGAAACTAAAACCCGCCAACTTGGAAATCAGCGCACGGCAAAAATCGTCGCGGCGACCTTCGTCAGTAATGTACTGACTGATACGCTCGAACAACACGATTTTCGCCCCGCCTTCGGTTTTCACTGAAAACAATTCCGCATTACAGGTGGCAATGTCGGTAAGCGTATCGTCAAAGAGTTTGGCAAAGTCCGCACCGTTTTGTCGCTCCGACAAATACTTGATGGAATGTTCAGGCTTCAAAACGGCTGTTTTTCTCTCAATATCCAGATTGACGAACTCGATTGGCTCGTTGGGCTTTTCTTCGCGAATTTGTTTAACTTCGAAATCGTATTTGTCGTTTAGGAATTTATACAAAAACGCCTGACTGATGATTTTGAACTCGTTGCCGTCATTGCCCAAACCATAGTTGGCGCAAATGGTTTTTAAGCTGTCAATCAGGGCTTTGGTTTGTTCGGTAAAGTGTTGTTCGGTCATTTTTTTATCTCGTTCTTTTTATTGTATTGGTCAGATTCTTGAATCCAGATTATTCCGCCACGGATACCTGCCCGTTCATCAGCATGGGCAGTAGGAAATCGCGGAGTTGGGTTAGTTGGTGGTTTTGTTTTTGGGTTATTAGCATTTTTTGAAAAATAGGAGTAACAATTCTTTCCATTTTTTCTAACAATAATTGAGAAGGAATACAAATATATGCTTGTTTTAAATGGTCTTGGGTAATATGTCCCATCGTCGTTTTTCTTAAATCAGCAATCATTTTAAAATGCTTCAAATAGTTTAATAATTCAAAATAAAAAAAGTATTTTGGATATTCGGAAGAAGTTACTTTAAAAATATGTTGATTTAAAGCCCCTTTGCCTTGAGACCAAATTTTGATTTCTAAAGTTGCAGACCAAGAAAATAAAATATCCCCATCATCAATAATTGCTTCTTTTGGGATATTTGTTTTAGCTCTTTCAGTATTTAAAGAAACACCTTCATTCATTTCTCTAATTTTAATAACTGGCAAAAAATCATCGAATTCATTTTCAGGACGATATTTTTGCAAAGCTAATCCGTTAAAATACTTCGCTACTTTCCATAAACTCTTCACCTCCCACCCCTTCGGAATCTCCCGTTTCAAGGTTTCGTCAAACACCATGTCGCCGCCTGAGGATTTGTAGGATTTGCCGTTGGCGTCGGGGAAGTCAAACTGCACGAACCAGTAGTCGTACAGGGTTTTCGCCATCTGTTCCAAGCGCGCGTTGATTTGTTTGTTCAGGGCAATTTTTTTGTCCAAAGCGAATAGGACGGCGGCGATGGATTGTTGGGTTTGAGGTTCTGGAATCGGCAACTCCAGTGTTTTTAATGCATTTTCATTGACACGTTGCCTGCCGGAAGTTCCTTCCATACATTCAATCGCCCGTTTTCTAAAATCGGGACTGATTGCAAAATAATAGAGAAATTCGGGATTAGTTTCATTTTTTGCTCTTAACACGATAAATTCGGTAGAACCGAAAGCCACTTCTCCATCATCTAAAATATCCACAAAAGCGGTTTTTCCATTTTCCAAACACGGGGTAATCTTGGCTAATAAGGTATCACCATTGCGAAACTTCGCTCCACCGTTAAATGCCTTGATTTCGTAACCCGTAATTTGCCGTTGAAATTCTTTCAACATTGCCATCGGAACACTTTTTGCCAATGCTCCCTTGGCTAGTTGCTCTCTCGGATTAAAATCAGCAATATTTTGAATTTGTTGTTTCTTAAAATGATTCATGATGTTCCGTTACAAAACTCTTCAAAGGCCGTCTGAAAAAACATTTCAAAATCCGACCGCACTTTTATTGTCCACTTCGAACGTATGCAATACGCCCGTAAAGGCTACCTGAAACCACTTCCTCAAATCCGCCCACTTTCTTTTAAATACTCCCGCACCAGCAGGCGGTTGATGGCTTGGATGTCGGCGGGCTGAACGGGGAATTGCTGTTCCGTTCTAAAGCGTTTTAAGACAATACTCTGCATTTGTTTTTCAAAGTAATTCTGGTTGTCCAAAATCTGCTCCATATCCAGCACTTTTTGGTCGGCATCGGTTTTTACACCGTTTAGCGCGTTAAAGACTTTGAGTTTGTCGCCGTAGAGGG
>NZ_JH164964.1:201837-237443 GCF_000227275.1 Neisseria sp. GT4A_CT1 | reverse complement strand
ATATTTGGCGTCGCCGCCGTATTTATGCCGCAAGAGGTCGTTTTGGCGGTTCAGCTCTTTGATTTTGGCATAGACGATTTGGAGTGTGGCGATGTTTGCCTGCATTTCTTCTTGCCCGACTTCGGTGAGGTTCTTTTTCTTGAAGATGCGTTCCAGTTCTTCGCGCAGGCTGATGTATTCGGGGTCGTCTTGGTCGAAGTTGCCCGCCAGCCCTTCGCGCACTTTGCGCATGATGTCTTTTAAATCGTCGGCCAGTTTGAGTTCCGCCTCGCCGATTTTGACGAATTGGAAGTAAATGTCTTCCAGCGCTTCATTGAGCAAATGGGCGGCGTCGCCTTGCTGTAGTTTTTCGGCAAGGTTTAAGGTATCCAAGCGGGCGACGGTTTCGCGGTACAACAGATTGAGCTTGTCAAAATCCAGATGCGCGAGAAATTCATGGCTGCCTTGCAGGCGCAGGACGTTGTACAGCTCTTTGGCGGTTTGCAGGGCTTTTTTTAAGGCGAGCAGCTGTTTTTTGTCTGCTATTTGGCTAATTTGGCGGCAAAATTCTTCGGCGTTTTCGGTATCGAAATCAAACAGGGCGTTTTTAATGTCTGCAATTTCCTGTTCGATTTCTTCTGCCGTTTTGAAAAGCTGGCTGTAACTGCCGATTTCGTCGCCCAATTCGTTCGAAAGTTCGTCCCAATAGGCACGGTTGGTTTTGTCGAATTCACGTTCAATATCTGCAAAATCAACAACATAACCGTAACGGTAAGATTTGTAGGTGCGGTTGACGCGGGTCAGGGTTTGTAAAAGGTTATGGGCTTTTATGAGTCTGCCCAAATAGAGCTTTTTCAGGCGCGGCGCGTCAAAGCCGGTCAAAAGCATGTTGTACACAAACAGGATGTCGGTTTTGCCTGCTTTGAAATCTTTGACCCATTGGTCGCGTTCGTCCTTAGTGCCGACGTCGTACAGTATCAGCGCGGCGGTGAGATTGTGGTCTGAGGCCGTCTGAAAATGGTCAAAGAGTTGCCGCGCCTGTTCTGAGCTGTCGCAAACGACCATGGCGCCGAGGCTCTCGTCTTGGTTGGTTTTTCTGAATTTGGCGAAGTCGTCCAAGATGTAATCGAGCATCGGGCGGACGAAATGCGGATGGGCGTAGATTTCTTTGCGGTCAAAGCCGCCTTTTTCGACTTCAAGCTGCGCCAATGCAGCCTGCAATTCGGCTTTGTATTGGCTGCTGATGGCCTCGCGAATCAGGCGCAGGGTGTAGCCGTCGGCGATGGAGGCGTTGTAATAGTATTTATGGATGTAGTCGCCGAAGAGCTCGCGGGTATTAACGTTGCCTGCGGTTACGCCGATAAGCGGCGTGCCGGTCAGCCCGATTTTAACGGCGTTTACGTCGGACTGGTTGAGGTTGGCAAGAAACGAGCCTTTGGGGTTGTAGCTGCGGTGTACTTCATCAAGAAAATAGACGCGCTGGATGGCGAGGTCGTAGTCGTTACGGGCGACAACATCGGGGTCGTCTTGGAATTTTTGGATGTTAACGACAGTGATTTCCGCTTTACCTGCGTGGTTATGCAAAGTTTGGGCGGATTTGATGTCGGCAGCAAAGGCTTCGCGGCTGTCGATGGTATGGACGACTAAATCGCGGGCGGTAAATTCGCGCTGCGCCTGTTTCAATAAATCGAGCCTGTCCACGATGAAATAGAATTTCGGCACGATGCCCTGTTTGGCGTAATAGTGCGTCAGGTAGCAGGTGTTGTAATAGGCAAGCGCGGTTTTGCCGGAGCCTTGGGTGTGCCAAATCACGCCTTTTTTGCCGCCGTTTGCCAAATGTTTTTCAATGGCGAGAGTGGCAAATAGCTGCGGATAACGCATGATGTGTTTTTGCAGCGCGCCTTGGTTACTTTTAACGTACGTCAGCCCGTGTTGCAGAATAAAGGCGAGGCGTTCGCGGCAAAGCAGCGAAGTCAGGATGTGGTTGGTCGGCGTATCGGGTGATTTGTTGCTGATAAATTCGGGGCTGTGTTTGATAACGGGCAGATTATTGTCTTGCAGGACGGCATTTTCGAGGTCGTCTGAAAGTGTGTTCAATAACTCGGCAAGGTTTAATTTATGCTCTTCGCGGAAATAGTTAAACACGGGCTTACCGTAAGCAGACGAGGCGTAAAACGCGCCTTGCGCCGGATCGGTTGCGCCGTCGTCGTATTCCATGTTGTTGGAAAAAATCATGAATTGGGTGATGTTGATGAAACGGCGGAATTTAGGGTTTGTCGCACGTTTGCCCATGCGTTCCCGCTCTTCGCCGATGCCGCCTTTGTTGTTGGGTTTTTTGACTTCAATAAAGACCAAGGGCATGCCGTTTATCAGCAGGGTAATGTCGGGGCGGAATTCTTCATCGCCATTGATGCAGGGCAATTCGGTTACAACGTGGAAGCTGTTGTTATTGAAATTTTGGAAGTCGATCAGCTTCTTGCCGCCGGATTGATTGGTGAGGCGTTCGTAAAATTTTTGCCCCAAGTCTTCGTTATCCAGCTCTAGGCGTATGTCGGCGAGCAAGCGGCGCGCATCGTCCGGTGACAAATCAGGATTGATGCGACAGAGGCTTTCTATAAAGATGTCAGGGAAGATGTTGGTTTTTTTGTCCCAATTTTCGTTTTTGAGCGAAAGGTAATCGTAGCCCAACCGCATCAGGTGCAAAACGGCAGGGATTTTGACGCGGGAATTTTCGTTGTAGGTTTGGTGCATCAGACTTCTCCAAGCTATTCTTTGCAAGCTGGAAATTATATCAATCCCGCTCTGGCAATACCATTACCACATTTATAATTTAAAATAAAATTTTTGATTATTGCAATTGCTTATTAGGCAATTTATGTTTCAACAGATTGATTACTGATTCAAACAAAAGCAGCATTCTGCACTTACCAACACAAAAAACCCCATGAAGTTTCTCAAAAAACTATGCGAACGAATTCTTGACTGGCTCGCCACTGGCAACATGGCGGGCTATGTGATATTGCTGGTTATCGCCACTGTTCTCGGACTGATGTACGGTGGGGGTATGATTCTGGATAAAGCCCTTGGCCACATTGATACGCCTTGGCTCCCTATTATCGGCTTCTGTCTGGCATTGGCTACTCTCTTCGCAATTTGGTTTATCGAAGAAGATTTAGCCAAGCAGACGATGGAATTCAAACGGCGCGACAAATATCTGTGCGGCGCAATCGGCGGTTTGGTCAGCGCGCTACTGATCAAATGGACGTGGCAGGCAGCCTTGGTGGGATTGTCGATCGGCATACTGCTGGCGGCGTTGATGAGATGGTTGAAATATGTGATGCGGTATATATAAATTGATCTAAGCATCCCTTTTCAGACGACCCTTTACCCCAATCCTTTGAAATACTCTCAAGAAACTGCGTAACCGATTTTGGGATTGGTTCACTATCCTTGCCGCAGGCATACCGCCACCGAACAATCGTCATGATAGGGAACCCTTTTTACTGCCCGGCGTAAGGCTTCCAACTTATCTAGCAAAGACGGGGAGACGTTCCATAATGCTTCCAAGCGTTCATGAGGTAGCGCGTCGTGCAGCCCGTCAGAACAAACCAAAACTGCCTCGCCTCTTTGCAGAGTAAATGAATCGGTAAAAATTTTGAAATGGGTTTCTTCGTCATCCGCTATCAGGCAGTGCGCCAAAGCATAGTACATATCGGCGTATTCCGTATCTGCCCGCGCTTCCCCCTGCTCGATTAAATCCGCCAACACCGTGTGGTCATGGCTTACCTGCCGCCAACGCCCCTCTGCCGATATATTGTAAACGCGGCTGTCGCCGACATTGCAGATGCGGCACAAACCGTCCGCCTTGACGACCGCCGAAGCGAAAGTCGAGGACGAGCCGAAATATTCCTCGGCAAGCGTGTCGCAGAAGCTGCCGTGCAACCTTCTCAGGAAACGCCCTTCCGCATCGCCCTCGCGCACGAAGGCATCCAACCAAAACCGGCTGGCAAGATGCGCGGCGGGGCTGCTGGATACGCCGTCGGCCACGGCCAGCCGCACGGCATCGTCCGCCTCGGACACACGGGTTTTGTGCAGCCTGACCTGACGCACCGCCGTGCCGTCAAACAAGTTATCCTGATTGCGTGCTTTACCGGCACCGACCATTTGAAAATAGGCAAGCTGAAACATGGTAATCCTGACAATCCAATCCTGATTTATAGTGGATTAACTTAAACCAGTACGGCGTTGCCTCGCCTTGCCGTACTATCTGTACTGTCTGCGGCTTCGTCGCCTTGTCCTGATTTAAGTTAATCCACTATAAATAAACCTACTTCGGCGCGCTTTTCGCAAAAACGAATTTCATCGCAAAGCCCCTTGTTCATTGGCGACAGTATATATCAATAATGCCAATGCGCTTCTCCCTAACGCCATTTCCTCAACCAACCCAAAACACCTTACAACAGGTCATCTGAAAATACGAAACCCATTTTTCAGACGACCTGACTTTGCCAAAGCAATCGATTTTATGTAAACTGGAAACCTCTTGTCGGAGTGCTGCTTGTTCCCGCAAACAGCTGAGACCGCATCAGCGGAATCCGTAGAACCTGTCGGGGTAATGCCTGCGTAGGAAACAAGCTGTCAAACGCCTTTTCAGGCTTCCGTTCCCTTTCTCGCATTTCCCGCCATTCGGTGGATTCCGCTTCCGTCTTGTCTTTCGTCTTCCCGACTGCCCAAACACTGCAAAGGAATCCACCATGCCCCGTATCGCCATTCTCGGCGGCGGCCTCTGCGGCCGTCTGACTGCTTTACAACTTGCAGAACAAGGTTTATCCATTGCCCTCTTTGACAAGGGCGGGCGCAAAGGCGAACACGCCGCCGCTTATGTTGCCGCCGCCATGCTCGCGCCTGCTTCGGAGGCGGTCGAAGCCACGCCTGAAGTCATCAAACTGGGCAGGCAAAGTGTTCCGCTGTGGCACAACATCCGAGGTCGTCTGAAAACGCCGACCATGATGCAGGAAAACGGCAGCCTGATCGTGTGGCACGGGCAGGACAAACCTTTATCCAGCGAGTTCGTCCGCCACCTCAAACGCGGCGGCGTAGCGGATGACGAAATCGTCCGTTGGCGCGCCGATGAAATCGCCGAACGCGAACCGCAACTCGGCGGACGTTTTTCAGACGGCATCTACCTGCCGACCGAAGGCCAGCTCGACGGACAGCAAATCTTGTCTGCACTTGCCGACGCTTTGGACGGGCTGAACGTCCCTTGCCATTGGGAACACGAATGCGTCCCCGAAGACCTGCAAGCCCAATACGACTGGCTGATCGACTGCCGCGGCTACGGCGCAAAAACCGCGTGGAACCAATCCCCCGCACACACCAGCACCTTGCGCGGCATACGCGGCGAAGTGGCGCGGGTTTATACACCCGAAATCACGCTCAACCGCCCCGTGCGCCTGCTCCATCCGCGTTACCCGCTCTACATCGCCCCGAAAGAAAACCACGTCTTCATTATCGGCGCGACCCAAATCGAAAGCGAAAGCCAAGCCCCCGCCAGCGTGCGTTCCGGGTTGGAACTTTTATCCGCACTCTATGCCGTCCACCCCGCCTTCGGCGAAGCCGACATCCTCGAAATCGCCACCGGCCTGCGCCCCACGCTCAACCACCACAACCCCGAAATCCGTTACAGCCGCGCCCGACGCCTGATTGAAATCAACGGCCTTTTCCGTCACGGCTTCATGATTTCCCCCGCCGTAACCGCCGCCGCCGTCAGATTGGCAGTGGCACTGTTTGACGGAAAAGACGTGCCCGAACGTGATGAAGAAAGCGGTTTGGCGTATATTGAAAAATAAGTTTGAGGTCGTCTGAAAACGTCGCGCTATCAGTTTTATAAAGGTAACAATATGAATTTAGAAACCAAAATTCCGCCGCCGGCGATATGTTTTATTTGTGCGTTGTTGATGTACATTTCTGCCCAAGTTTCTGCGCTGGCTGACATAATGCCGCGCTTTCCTATATTGCTGTCGGTTGTTTTGATGGCGTTTGGGACTTTGTTAGGCATATTAGGTGTGTGGGCGTTTCGCCGTGTGCGCACGACCGTCAGCCCGTTCAACCCCGAACAAACTGAACACTTCGTTTCAGACGGCGTGTACCGTTTCAGCCGCAACCCGATGTATGCGGGTATGGGCTGCTGGCTGGTTGCATGGGCGGGCTATTTGGCGCACCCGCTGCCATGGTTGTTTTTGGTTGCATTTGTTGCCTATATGACACGCTTTCAAATCATGCCCGAAGAACGCGTTTTGGCGCAGAAATTCGGTGCAGAGTACGAGTCTTACTGTCGGCGCGTTCGCCGTTGGTTATAAGAAGGGGGAGCTTCCAATCAAGTATCACCCGTCTTCTACTTTACGGCATGAATGTGAATACTCGATGTTTTCAGACGACCTCATCAGATGGCTATACCAGGCTCACTTTCATTAAACAATAAAACAAAAAGGAAAACGTCATGATTGAACAAGCAATAGGAAACCTGTCAGGTATCTTTTGGATTTTCCTGCTCGTCATTCCCCTGCTTCTTTTGAAAGCGCTGCTCCAAAACCCCAAAGTGAAAGGACGCATAGGCGAACGGGCAGTCCGTTCAGTAATCGGAAAAGATTTGGATGAAGAAACCTATATCGAATTTCATGATTTGATTATTCCGTCCCGCAGCGGCACGACGCAAATCGACCATATTTATGTTTCGGTTTTCGGGATATTTGTCATGGAAACCAAGAATTACACAGGTTGGATTTTCGGCAGCGAGAAGCAATCGAAATGGACACAAGTCGTCTATAAGCAGAAACACTACTTTCAAAATCCGTTGCGCCAGAATTACGCACACATCAAGGCATTATCCGAACTGCTGCAACTGCCGGAAGAAAAATTTCATTCGATGGTGGTTTTCCTCGGCGATTGTGAACTGAAAACGCAAATGCCGCCGAATGTCTGCCGTATCAGACAGGCAGCATCCTATATCAGACGTTTTCAGACGACCTTATTGCTGCCGCAGGAAATAGAAGCGGCAACTGCCGTGCTGTCTTCAAACGAATACCAAGCCGACGGCGAAAAACTGCGGGCGCATACCGAACGCCTGCAGGAACGCCATCAGCGATAACTTAAAAGGACACCCCATGACCTTCCCGCCCCTAAAATCCCCGCTCAAATTCTACGCCGTCGTTCCCACTGCCGATTGGGTGGAGCGCATGGTCAAAGCAGGTGCCGACACGGTGCAACTGCGCTGCAAAACCCTGCACGGTGATGAATTGAAACGCGAAATCGCCCGCTGCGTCGCCGCCTGTCGGGGCGGCCGCACGCAGCTTTTCATCAACGACCACTGGCGCGAGGCGATAGAAGCGGGCGCATACGGCGTGCATCTCGGACAGGAAGACATGGACACCGCCGACCTTGCCGCCATCGCCGCCGCCGGTTTGCGTTTGGGTTTGAGTACGCACTCCGTCGCCGAACTCGACCGCGCCCTGTCCGTACACCCCAGCTACGTCGCCAGCGGCGCGATTTTCCCGACCACGACCAAGCAAATGCCCACCGCCCCGCAAGGCTTGGATAAACTGCGCGAATATGTGAAACAGGCACGCGGCACGCCCGTCGTCGCCATCGGCGGCATCGATTTGAACAACGCCGAAGATGTGCTGGCAACCGGCGTTTCTTCACTCGCCGTCGTCCGCGCCGTTACCGAAGCGGAAAATCCCGAAGCGGTGGTTAAAGCGTTTCAGGCTTTGTGGGATGAATAAGGCCGTCTGAAAGCCAAATTTCAGACGACCTGCTCAATTAGGATATTCGATTGCCGTTATTTCAGATGCTATACAGGTAGACGCCGGCATAACGGCGCAAAGAATAATCGGTGGATTCAGTTGTCCCAGCCTTCCACCACCAGTTTGCCGACCATATCTCCGCGTTCCAGCATCTCATGGGCGTGGCGCAGGTTGGCGGCATTGATGCCGTGCAGGATTTGGGTGGCGGTCGGGCGGATGATGCCTTCATCCACCAGCCGCGCGGTTTCGGCCAGGATTTCGCCCTGCCGTTCGGTGTCTGCCGTTTCGCGCAGCGGACGGGTAAACATAAATTCCCAATGCAGCGACAGGCTTTTGCCTTTGAGCGGGTTCACGTCCAACGTTTCGGGGTCGTCAATCAGTGCGATTCTGCCTTGCGGGGCGATGAGTTCCACGATTTGCGGCAGATGGCGGTCGGTATGGTTGGTGGAAAAAACAAACGACGGCGCGCCAATATTTAACGCGGCAACCTGTTCCGCCATGTTTTCATGATGGTTGATGACGAAATCCGCCCCCAATTCCTTCACCCACGCGCGGCTTTCGGGGCGGGAAGCGGTGGCGATGACTTGAATGTCGGTCAGCTTTTTCAGAAACTGGATGGCAAGCGAGCCGACCCCGCCTGCGCCGCCGATTAAGAGCAGCGCATTGGCGCCGCCTGCCACGGGTTTGTTCACGTCCAATCGGTCGAACAGCGTTTCCCATGCGGTAATCGCCGTCAATGGCAGCGCGGCGGCTTGGGCAAAATCCAGCGAACGCGGCTTTTTGGCGGCAATGCGCGCGTCCACCGCCTGTAATTGTGCGTTCGAACCTTGGCGGTTGATGGCGCCCGCGTAATACACTTCGTCGCCGACTTTGAAATGCCGCACTTCGCTGCCGACCGCCTGAACAATGCCTGCCGCGTCGTAACCCAATACGCGGTACTGCCCTGCCGCAGGCGTATGTGCCACCCGAACTTTCACATCGACAGGATTGACTGAAACCGCCTGCACGGCAACCAAAATATCGTGCGGCCGCAGCTCGGGTTCGGGCAGTTCGATGTCGAGCAGGGCTTCAGGGTTGGAAACGGGCAAAGGACGGTTGAAACCGATGGCTTTCATAAGGTTCTCCTGTTAGGTCGTCTGAAAGCGTGTATCATGCGCCTGAAGCACACCATTAACAAGAACGCACTTGTTTTTCAGATAGTTACATAAAGGATACTGCCATGCCCCGCACACCGCACCCAAGCTACGACTGCGCCGAAGGCTGTTCGGTGGAAGCCGCACTTTCCGTCATCGGCGGCAAATGGAAAGGCACGATACTCTACCGCCTGCACACGGACGGCACGCTGCGCTTCAACCAAATCCGCCGCATCCTGCCCGATGTGTCGCAGCGCACGCTGACCGCGCAACTGCGTGCGTTGGAGGCTGCCGGCATCATTTTGCGTACTGTGTATCCCGAAGTCCCGCCACGAGTGGAATACCGCCTGACCGACTACGGCAAAACGCTTGCGCCCGTGCTGACGGCATTGAAGGAATGGGGCGACGGGTTCAAGCAAGCACAGGCGCATCGCGAATAAAGAAACTTACCTACGAAATATCGAGAAACCATGAACATCATCTTAAACGGCGAACCCGCCGAACTTCACGGCACAACCATCGCCGACCTCATCGCCCAAACCGCGCCGCAAAAGCCTTTTGCCGTAGCGGTGAATACCGGATTTGTCGCCAAAGGCGCATATGCGGAAACGGTTTTGAACGAAAACGACAAAGTCGATATCGTGCGTCCGGTGGTCGGCGGCTAGGCGGTTTTGCCTTTTCAGACGACCCCTGTCCCCAAAACAACGTTATAGTGGATTAAATTTAAATCAGGACAAAAGGAACCTATCATGCTCACCCTATACGGAGAAACTTTCCCTTCACGGCTGCTGCTCGGCACGGCGGCCTACCCGACCCCCGAAATCCTCAAACAATCCGTCCAAACTGCCCGTCCCGCGATGATTACCGTCTCGCTGCGCCGCGCGGGAAGCGGCGGCGAGGCGCACGGTCAGGGGTTTTGGTCGCTTTTGGAAGAAATCGGTATCCCGGTGCTGCCGAACACAGCAGGCTGCCAAAGCGTGCAGGAAGCGGTAACGACGGCGCAGATGGCGCGTGAAGTGTTTGAAACCGATTGGATCAAACTCGAACTCATCGGCGACGACGACACGTTGCAGCCAGATGTGTTCCAGCTTGTCGAAGCGGCGGAAATCCTGATTAAAGACGGCTTCAAAGTGCTGCCTTATTGCACCGAAGACCTGATTGCCTGCCGCCGCCTGCTTGACGCGGGCTGTCAGGCGCTGATGCCGTGGGCGGCGCCGATCGGCACGGGTTTGGGCGCGGTTCACGCCTATGCGCTGAAGGTCCTGCGCGAACGCCTGCCCGACACGCCGCTGATTATCGACGCGGGCTTGGGTTTGCCTTCGCAGGCGGCGCAAGTGATGGAATGGGGTTTTGACGGCGTATTGCTGAACACCGCCGTTTCCCGCAGCGGCGACCCCGTCAACATGGCGCGCGCCTTTGCACTCGCCGTCGAATCCGGACGGCTGGCATTTGAAGCCGAACCGGTTGAAGCGCGTACCAAAGCGCAAGCCAGTACACCGACCGTAGGGCAGCCGTTTTGGCATTCGGCGGAGTATTGATATAGTGGATTAACTTTAAATCAGGACAAGGCGACGAAGCCGCAGACAGTACAGATAGTACGGCAAGGCGAGACAACGCCGTGCTGGTTTAAAGTTAATCCACTATAAATAGCGTGTTGCAGGTATGTGAAAAAGGTCGTCTGAAAAAGTTTTCAGACGACCTTTTGTCCTTTGCCGAACTCTTTTAATCGGACAATTCCGCTTTCGATTCTTTATCTGCTTTCGCCGACCAATAAGATGCGAGCAGCGAGCCAGAAATGTTGTGCCACACGCTAAACAGCGCGCTGGGTACGGCGACGACAGGGGCTGCGGCAAAATGCGCGGCCGCCAATGCCGCACCCAAACCGGAATTCTGCATACCGACTTCGATGGCAAGCGTTTTTTGCGCATCGTACGGCAGCTTGCAGATTTTGGCTGCGAAAAAGCCGAGCAGGTAGCCGATGGCGTTGTGCAACACCACGACACCGAAAATCAACAGTCCGCTCTCAATGATTTTGCCTTTGCTCGCGCCGACGACCGCACCGATAATCAGCACAATGGCAACGACAGAAACCAAAGGCAAGGCAGCGGTAGCGCGTTCGGTCTGTTTGCGGAACACAGTATGTGCAACCACGCCGAGCGCGATGGGCAGCAACACCATTTGAACAATGGAAACAAACATCGCCTGCGCATTGATGTCGAGCATTTCACCTGCCAAAAGCAGGAAAATAGCAGGCGTCAGCAGCGGAGCCAGCAAGGTGGAAGCCGATGTAACTGCGACGGACAAGGCAACGTTGCCGCGCGCCAAAAAAGTCATCACATTGGAAGCCGTACCGCCCGGACAGCAGCCGACCAAAATCACTCCCACGGCAACTTCAGCAGGCAAATTTAACAACTTGACCAAAAAATAGGCAGTCAGCGGCATAATGATAAACTGCGCTGCCACGCCGATAAGGACGGCTTTGGGATGACTGGCGACAATTTTAAAATCTGACGGCGTCAGCGTCAGCCCCATGCCGAACATAATGATGCCCAAAAGCCAAGTGATGTAAGGCAGTACCCATTTGAACAATTCGGGATCGAAGAAAGCAACGGCGGCGCACAATGCTGCCCAAAATGAGAAGGTTTTGCCGACAAAGTGGCTGATTCGTGCAATAGTGTCCATAAATAGTATGTGTGGTACGGTTGATAAGATTATTGATAAGGAGAACAGTGAAATGAAACAACACACAAATATCAAAACTGGTTTGGCCGTTGATATTTGTTTCACATCCGTCTAAACGCGAAGCATACACGGCTTTGTAACGGGATGTAAAGAAAAGGTCGTCTGAAACGTTTCAGACGACCTTTAATCCATTCTGCCCTCACTCAAACAACCTGCCCTGCGCCAGCAACGCCTTCACGGGCGCGAAATCGCGGCGGTGTTCGGGCAATACGCCGTATCGCTGCAAGGCTTCGAGGTGTTGCGCCGTGCCGTAGCCTTTGTGTTTGTCGAAACCGTATTGCGGATAACGTTCCGCCAACGCATACATCTCGGCATCGCGCGCGGTCTTCGCCAAAACGGAAGCCGCCGAAATTTCCATGATTTTGCTGTCGCCTTTGACCACCGCTTCGGCATCCACGCCAAGGTCCTTCGGCACTCTGTTACCATCGATAAACACCTTATCGGGCTTGATCGCCAACCCGTGTATGGCGCGGCTCATTGCCAACATCGTGGCATGAAGGATATTCAGTTCGAAAATTTCTTGCGGATCGGCTTGCGCGACACACCATGCCAGCGCTTGTTCTTTAATCAAGACCGCCAATGTATCGCGCTTTTTTTCGCTGAGTTTTTTAGAGTCGGTCAAACCGGGCAAATGGTAAGACGGCGGCAGGATAACGGCGGCGGCAAACACGCTGCCAACCAAAGGCCCCCGCCCTGCCTCGTCAACGCCGGCAATCAGGAAAGAATTTGTCATCGTTGTTTGAAAATAGAAAAATGGACATTATTTAAACTAAGGAGCAGCCGAAACGGAGGAACACCTACCCCGCCAGCCGCCTAACCAATATATTTAACCCAATAATCGCCGCAGCCTGTTTAGGTTTGCGCCACGATATCCCTGTGCAGCGCCTCAAAATGATAGGCGGCATCGGAAAATTTTACCTTGTTTGAAATAAGTTGATTCGTTATAACTGGCTGCATAGTATAATCAAAACCTTTGCCATATACCGAAATAAAGATGAAACCGATTTTTTACCGACTGATTTTGGCTTTCGGGCTGGGAAGCGCCGCCCTCTCCGCACAAGCCGGCTATATCTGCAAAGTGGACGGCAACGCAGTATTTACCGAGAAAAAAATCGGCAACGATTGCACCGAATCCCATACGGACGGCACTGCAAACGTCAGCCCTGAAGAAGCCGGCAGGGCCGTACCCGAGCGTGTCGACCTGAAAGAAGCCCTCGGGGAAGCCGCTCCCGAGCCGGGCGACATCAAAGTCTTGCCGCGCACGACGGGCGGCAGCGTAACCAACACGGCAGAAGCCGCCAATCCCCGTTTGGACATCAAATTGCGCAACGGCAAGCTTGGCGAAGCGACTTCCGTCGGCGACCTGAAAGCAGCCAAAGCCCGCGCCGCCGAGTTGAACCGCAAAGCCAAAATCCTGCCCGCACCCATCTTGCCGGCATCCAAACCCAAGCCGCAACTGACCCGCAAGCAAATCTTGGAAAACGAAGTCCGCAACGAACAAGTGGCTTTGGTCAGGGCGCAGGCGCAACTGAATGTCGCCAAGAAAAAAGGCGATCAGGCAAAAATCAGCCGCCTGACCCAAGCCGTCAACGACCGTCAGGCCAATATCCGCGCCATTGAAAGTGAAATGAAACGCTAAACGGACAACGGTTCGGAAAGTTTTTAATCCAAGCTTTCCGAACCATTTTCAATTGAAATCCATCATGCAGCCCATCCCCAACAACATCATCAAATTCCTACACGCCAACCATGTGATCAGCATTGCGGCAGCCGCAGACGGCGAAATTTGGAGCGCCTGCTGCTTTTATGTGCCCGATGAAGCGCAAGCAAGGCTGATTGTCCTGACTTCGGCACGTTCCAAACACGGCAGCCTGATGCTGAAAAATCCGAACATCGCCGGAACCATCGCAGGCCAGCCGGAAAATATCGCCAAAATCAACGGCATACAGCTGACGGCCAGCGCGCAACTGCTGACCGACGAAACAGAGAAAAAAGCAGCGCTCGCCCTCTATTACAAAGCCCATCCGCTTGCCCGCGCGATGAAAAGCGATGTTTGGTCGTTGCGTCTGGAAAACGTGAAATTTACAGACAACAAACTGGTTTTCGCCCAAAAAACCCTTTGGCAGCGGGAAGCTCAAAACGCCTGAATCATTAAACCCTTGGCAATTGGTTTCAACGTTGATGGATTAAACCCAATACCCAAGGATAAAGGTTTTCAGACGACCCCTGCATACAAGGTCGTCTGAAAAACAGTACCCAAACAAAAATCCTGAAACCGACAAACGGATTTCAGGATTTTTGATATTCGGATCATCTGCATACAAAAAAGCGGCAGCCATGCCCTACCGCCCTTTCCTATTAGAAATCTCAATATCTCGCCATCGTCCCATCCACCTGCAAAGCCCAAGCATCAATCCCGCCTTGCAGGTTAAACAGATTTTCAAAACCCGCGTCCGCCAGATACATCGCCGTATGCAGGCTGCGGATGCCGTGGTGGCAGTAAACGACAATCGGCAAATCGTCGTCGGGCAGCTCGTTTTGGCGCAGCGGAATCAGGTTCATCGGGATATGGATGGCGTCAGGCAGGGCGCAGACGGCTGTTTCCTCGTCGGTGCGCACGTCCAGCAGATGGAACGCGCGGCCTTCTTCCTGCCATTGTTGCAGTTGCAACGGGGTGAGTTGCGGGATCGTCATGATATTGTGTATGTGAAATGATGGAAACGATGAAAGGTCGTCTGAAAACGTTTCGCCATGTCCGGCTGGTTTTCAGACGACCTTTGATTTCAAAAGATTAAAAATCGAAATCGCCGAAAGGACGGTTTTCTTTGTCGTCCAAATGCGCGACCAGCGTGTCGAACAGGACTTTTTCTTCAAATTCGTTGCCCTTGCGCGTAATCAGCAGCGCGCGCTGTACCGGCCGGCGGCCGACGATGATTGCCATGCGGCCGCCGTCTTTCAACTGTTCTTTCAATACGTCAGGCACACGGTCCACCGCGCCACCGACGTAAACCGCATCAAACGGCGCGCCCGCGGAAGGCTCGGTCAGCCCGTTGTTTTGCACATAATCGATATTGTTCAAAGCCAAGCCGTCCAACACTGCTTTGGCGCGGTTTTGCTGCTCGGCATCGAGGTCGTCTGAAACCACTTTACCCGCCAGTTTCGCCAAAAGTGCGGTCGCATAGCCCGAACCCGTGCCGATTTCCAAAACCGTATCGGTTTGGGTCAGCTTCAAACCCTGCGCCAACCGCGCTACGATTTTCGGCTCGAGCATCTTATGTCCGTTGGCAAGCGGCAGCTCCATGTCGGCATACGCCAAGCCCTGCAAAGACTCGCTCACGAAACGCTCGCGCGGAATTTCCTCCAACGCGTCCAAAACGTCAAAATCCAATACATCCCACGGACGGATTTGCTGTTCGACCATGTTGAACCGCGCTTTTTCAAAATCCATTTTGTGCTCCGTTAAATAATTGTTTTAGCAATGGCAGACATTATAAAACCACACTCCCGCCGCGCCAACTTCAGCGCGCGCCGCCCGCCCGTTTTTTCGGTCTCAAGCCGCCTGACGCGAAGCCTTAAACCGCTTCTCCAAAATCTTTGCCAGTTCGCCCAAATACAAAGCATCCGTTTCATCAAACTGCGCCAGATGTTCGCTGTCCACGTCCAACACGCCGATACAGAGGTCGTCTGAAAACAGCGGAACCACAATTTCCGAACGCGACAAAGACGAACAGGCAATATGGTCGGGATGCGCGTTGACATCCTTGACGACCACCGTCTCGCCCCTCGCCCAAGCCTGACCGCACACCCCGCGCCCGAACGGAATCCGCGTACACGCCAAAGGTCCCTGAAACGGCGCCAAAACCAATTCGTCCGTACGCGTATCGACCAAATAAAAACCCACCCAAAACCAGCCGAACGCCTCCTTCAAAACCGCCGCCGTGTTTGCCAAATTCGCCACCCAATCCGTCTCGTCCGTCACCACAGACTCAATCTGCGGCAACACCTCCCGATAAAGCGCGGCCTTGTCCGAAGCCGAAAAATGAAGCGCGTGCATAGCCATGTCCTATATATGTGTATATCAAGCAGTTATTATAAAACAGGTCGTCTGAAACAGCATTTCAGACGACCCCGGGCATCCCGTTTCAAGTTGCGAACCCGTCGCATATACACTAAACTTCACGTTACATCACGCTACACGCAGCGTACAGCCAAAGAAACACAACACGGAGCAAAAAAGATGTATCACCAAATCGGAATGTGGGATCAAAAATGGGTCATCGGCAACTGGAAAATGAACGGCCGACTCCAAAACAACAACGCACTCATGCACCGCTTCCGCATCATGCCCACCGCCGAACGCGTCCTCATCGGCCTTGCTGCCCCGACCGTTTACCTGTTGCAACTGCACAACGCCATGCAGATTGTCCTCAACAACCGTATTCTCACCTGCGCCCAAGACGTCAGTCGCTTCCCCAACAACGGCGCCTACACAGGCGAAGTTTCCGCAGAAATGCTCGCCGACATCGGCACCGACATCGTCCTCATCGGACACTCCGAACGAAGCCTCTATTTCGGCGAGAAAAACGAAATCCAACGCCGCAAAATGGAAAACGTTCTCAACGTAGGCCTCATTCCCCTATTGTGCGTCGGCGAAAGCCTCGAAGAGCGCGAAGCCGGCAAAGAACACGAAGTCATCGCCCACCAACTCTCCGTATTGCATGGACTTAACACCAAAAACATCGCCGTCGCCTACGAGCCGGTATGGGCAATCGGCACCGGCAAAGTCGCCACCGTAGAACAAATTGCCGACATGCACGCATTCATCTACAAAGAAATCTTGTCTTTGTGCGGAAGCGATGTTAAAATCCGCGTTCTTTACGGCGGAAGTGTGAAAGCAGACAATGCAGCCGACATCTTCGCAGTACCTCATGTGGACGGCGCATTGGTTGGCGGCGCGTCATTATCATATGACTCATTTACCGCCATCATCAACGCAGCGCAAGCCTCGTAGAAAACATATGGAAGCCTTTAAAACCCTTATCTGGATTATTAATATTATTTCCGCTTTGTCGGTGGTTGTGTTAGTATTGTTGCAACACGGCAAAGGCGCGGACGCAGGCGCGACCTTCGGGTCAGGTAGCGGCAGCGCGCAGGGCGTATTCGGTTCCGCAGGCAACGCAAACTTCCTGAGCCGCGCAACCGCCATCGCAGCGACTTTCTTCTTCGCAACCTGCATGGCAATGGTTTATATCCATACCCATACAAACAAACACGGTTTGGACTTCAGCAATGTGAAACAAACCCAGCAGGCTCCGAAACCTGCCGCTCCCGCTGAAAACCAACCCGCACCTGCTGCACCCGCTCCTCAGCAGCAGAAATAAAAGTTTTTCAAATGCCGACATGGTGAAATTGGTAGACACGCTATCTTGAGGGGGTAGTGGCCGTAGGCTGTGCGAGTTCAAATCTCGCTGTCGGCACCAAAACAAGAAACCGCTTAGAATTAAAAATCTAAGCGGTTTCTCTTTTCTGTCCAACGCATCGGATAAAAAGAAAAACCGCTTACTATAGTGGATTAAATTTAAATCAGGACAAGGCGACGAAGCCGCAGACAGTACAGATAGTACGGAACCGATTCACTTGGTGCTTCAGCACCTTAGAGAATCGTTCTCTTTGAGCTAAGGCGAGGCAACGCCGTACTGGTTTAAAGTTAATCCACTATATTCCCCCTATCCGATGTATCCCAAGTATTGCATCCAATGTATCTCCACAATAAAAACCAAACTCAATAAAGGCGAGGTTTTCAGACTATCACTTGCTATCCCCAAATTTCCGTTCTCAAATAGGAAATCTTTGAAGCAAAAGGATTGGCTTTACACCAAACGTACAGCCTTATCCCATCCACTCAAATTTTAAAAGCACCATTTTCCAGAACACTGAAAACAAGGCGAGAATTTCTTTCATCCAAATCCATTCATTTTCCCCTGCCCCTTTCACAGTCTTCGGCTTCATCGCCCTCACCAGATTCAAAGTTCGTCCGTCATTATTTCCTTAGCATCATCCCCGCCTTGCAGCACCAAACATTAATCCTCCCCTCAAAATCGGTATTTTGTTGATTCGTGATATATCTTTACTTAATTTCAATTAGCTTTGCGTAAATCAAATCCACTGTTTTCAAAAGAACAAATAGCACTTTATTGATAATGAGTATCGTGTTTTCATATATGGACGAGACAAGCCTTCTTTTCTCTGTTAAGGTAGGGCTTTCTGTCAGTTTATGCTGACCCCGATAGACCAAATCCGGAGTAACTTGATGAAATCCAATCTGAAATTAATCGTTCCCGCCGTCCTTATCGCTACCGCGCTGTCTGCATGTGGCAGCTCCGGCTCTAAATCTAAACCGGAAACTGCTCCGACTCCTACTGCGCAACAATCCGCTCCCGCGCCTGAAACGCCTAAAACCATGGAAGTCAATAATATTGAACGCACCAAGGAAGTGGCTTACAAATGCGGACCAAACGGTACTGATCCTTTGAATGTCATGTACGGCTTCCAAGGTGATGAGCCTGTGATTGCCCAAGTGAAATACCAAGGCCAGCTGACTCCGGGTCTTTCCCGCATCGTCGGCACTGGCAATGATGTCAATGGCTTCTGGGGTGAAGGCGTGGCATGGATTGCCAACCGCGCCAACTACGCCAACATCGACAAAGTGGACGGCAATATGCTGACTATCCGTCAACAAACTGTCGTCAACGGTCAAAACCAAGTCGTGGACAACATCATCACCAAGTCTTGCGTATTGGACCAAACCGCTACGGCCCAATTGAACAAAGCACCTGCCAAACCTGCTAAGGGCAAAGGCAAAGCGAAGAAATAAAGACGTTGTATAAAGCGAAAGGTCGTCTGAAAACTTGAAAACGGGTTTTCAGACGACCTTTTTTACATCGTCCGCTGTCTTTCTCCATGTTTCGGTAACGGACACTGCAACACCACAAACAGCCCGCCTTAGCGCCGGCTCTCTACAATTGCCCCACTCTATCGGCTCAAGGCTGCACAGACATCAAGCCGTTTCTTACCACCAGTAATACGGCCGGTAAAACGGGAATCCCCACTCGTCGTAATAGCGGTAATAGCGTGCTTCGCGCAGCTGTTGTTGGGAAATATAATTTTGCCATGCCATCTTATAGCAGGCTTGGAACATCGGGTCGGACACTTTGTCGATGTATTTCAGGCGGAAGGCTTTTTGTTCTGCACTGGGCGTGCCGACTTGCTCCGCCTGCTCGAACTGTTTGCGCATCAGTTTGGCAGTCTCCGGATCGCATTCGGCAGCCAGACTGACTTGAAGGTTCTGTTCATAACGTCTTTGCGCGCGTTCGCGGGCGGCTTTTTGTTCGGGCGTAGTGGCACAAGCGGTCAGGGTTGCCACGATGCACAGTATCAGGGAAGCTCGAATGGGAGACATGATTTTTCCTTTTTATATCAAGGGATAGAGGTAATGTACGCCTTTTGCGGCAAATTGTGAAGCCTGTCGTACCGTCCGTGTTCAACCGACAAAACGGCAAAGCCCGGCCAAAACAAACCGTACCACCTGACAAGAGGTCGTCTGAAAAGTGAAGAGCCATTTTCAGACGACCTCATATCTCACCCTGCTCTTTTTATAGTGATTTCGCCATATTCATTGAAGAAGCCCTTAGCGATACAATATCGCACCATATCCAATCGAATCGAGGTCGTCTGAAAAATTGAAAAGGGATTGATATGACGGCAAATCATCGCGAAGAAACACCAAACGAGCCACAGCAGCCGACCAACCGCCACAAGCGTCGGCATGAGCGCCTGCACGCGCCGCCGTTTTGGCAGGCGGACAGGCCGTATCTGCACGAACACCACATTTCCGATGCGCGTTTCCGCAGGCTCGGCTATATCATGGCGATGTTGGCGGGTGCAATCAACGCAGGCGGTTTCTTTGCATTTTCACGTTATACGTCACACGTTACCGGCTCGATGTCGATGCTGGCAGACGCTGTTTATCTGCGCGAATGGTTAACGGCGGCGGTGGCTTTGATCAGCGTGTTGTGTTTCATTGTCGGCGCAGCGCATTCGGGCTGGGTGGTTTTGTGGACGCAGCAGAAGCGGTTTCGCGGCAGCTTCGGTTTTTCCATGTGGCTGGAAGCGGTTTATCTGCTGATATTCGGCTTGTTCGGTCTGACGACATCGAAGTGGAACATCGGGGACGGGAATTTGGTTTTCCCGTCATTGGCTTTGTTTTTAATGTGTTTCATCATGGGAATGCACAATACGGTGATGACGCTTTTGTCCGGCGGCGCCATCCGTTCGACGCATATGACCGGCACGGCGACCGACTTGGGCATCGAGCTTTCGCGTGCGCTGTATTATTCAAAAAAACATCATCCGCGCCTGCCTCATGTTCATGTCAATAAGCCGAAGATGTGGCTGTTGAACGGCTTGATGTGGGCATTTCTGCTGGGCGGCGTCGTGGGTGCTTGGGGCTACCACAAAATCGGACACCATTTCGCGCTGCCGGTATCCGCCGTCTTGTTCATCTTGGGTGCGGGGTCTGTGGGCTATGATGTGAAAGTGCGCTTGAAATTTGCGCTGGCGGGATGGTATCGGCGGCATCGTGCGAAACAGCGTTAAAAAGCGGTATCGCGGCAAATCCGCATACCGCCATGCCAATTATCGGCGCTCAGTGAACCAAATCGCTTTTCTTTTGCCCAATCAAATAGATACTCCTGCGTGATGACAACCCCTTCAAATCTAATCTTTTGTTTTGAATGAAAAACACCTTAATCAAGGCTGCCGCGTCGCGTTATCCCTGAAACGCGCGGGCAATGAACGGACAGCGATTGGATTAATGGCAATATGAGTCATGGCGGGAACCATTCCTTCTTCCAACTGATTTTCAGACGACCCCTGCGTCGTTGTCGAAAGGACATCTTAATGAAACTCTTGAAATCCCTGACCGTTGCCGCGTTGGCAATTCCTTTAGCACTGACCGGCTGCGTAACCGACCCTGTAAGCGGACAACGCAACACCAGCAAAACCGCCATGTACGGCTTAGGCGGCGCGGCAGTGTGCGGCATCGTCGGCGCACTGACCCATGGCGGCAAAGGCGCGCGCAACTCCGCGTTGGCATGCGGCGCGATTGGCGCGGGCGTAGGCGGCTACATGGACTATCAAGAGAAAAAACTGCGCGAAAACCTGAAAAACACCAACATCGAAGTAGAACGCCAAGGCAACCAAATCAAGTTGGTGATGCCTGAAAACGTCACCTTCGCCACAGGCAGCGCGGCATTGAGCGATCAGGCGAGAAACGCTTTGGCGACCGCCTCCGAAACGCTGGTGCAATACCCCGACACGACCTTGACGATTAACGGTCATACCGACAACACCGGCAACGACGCCATCAACGAACCGCTGTCCCGAAATCGCGCACTTGCCGTTGCCGACTACCTGCAATCCCGCGGCGTAAACGGCTCGCGCCTGACCACCGCCGGCTACGGCTCACGCCACCCTATCGCATCCAATGCGACAGCCGAAGGCCGCGCCCAAAACCGCCGCGTCGAGATTTTGATCAATCCCGACCAAAACGCCATCAACGCGGCGAAACAGCAAATGTAAGCTATCCGTCTGAAGATAAAGTTAAAGGTCGTCTGAAATCCGATTTTGGGTTTCAGACGACCTTTTTTTGTTACGCCATCGGCTTGCCGGTTTTGTCACCTATTCATCAGGTTTTCGGTTGAATGCCTCATCACTAAGACCAAAAGCAAAACAAGTCTTTGATTTTTCAGACAACCTCAAGCCATTCCACCAATATAGTGGATTAACTAAATCAGGACAAGGCGACGAAGCCGCAGACAGTACAGATAGTACGGAACCGATTCACTTGGTGCTTCAGCACCTTAGAGAATCGTTCTCTTTGAGCTAAGGCGTGGCAACGCCGTACTGGTTTAAAGTTAATCCACTATATTTATTCACCTGCCGACACTGTTCATGTTCCGTTTTCCCGCTCTATCATCCTTGACACTGCCTGATGACAGTGATTTAATTTACTAATATGATTAATAATCATTTTTAATCAACTATGGAAAAGCAGATTGTTTGGACACCGCGCCAATCCGCGCCTAAAGCCTTTCCCGAACGGCAGGCGTTGATGCCGATATGGGGCGGCATACCGATTCCACGCCCGCAGTGGCAGAACATCTGGCGGCAGAAGCTCCCCCATGCCGCCGATTCCGACGCGCTTGCCTATCTGCACATCCCCTTCTGCGCCAACCACTGCGTGTTCTGCGGCTTCTACCGCAACGCATGGAAAGAGAGTTACAGCAGCGTTTACACCGACAAAATCATCGAAGAACTGGCGGCGGAATCCGAAATCCGCCAAGGCAACGGCAAAATCCGCGCCGTCTATTTCGGCGGCGGCACGCCCACCGCGCTGCAAACTCAAGACCTCGCCAGACTCATCCGTGCCTGTTACCAATACCTGCCGATTGCCGACGACTGCGAGTTCACCATCGAAGGCCGTATGAGCCATTTCGACATCGAAAAAGCCCAAGCCTGCGTAGAAGCGGGTGCCAACCGCATTTCCATCGGCGTACAAACCTTCGACACCGCCATCCGCCGCCGCCTCGGCCGCAAACACGGTGGCGACGAAGCCTTTGCCTATCTGGAAAAACTGTGTGAAATCAATGCCGTCATCGTTGTCGATTTGATGTTCGGCCTGCCCAACCAAACCGATGCCGTTTGGCAAAACGACCTCGAACGCGCCACCGCCCTGCCTTTGTCCGGACTCGACACCTACGCCTTCAACCTCTATCCCATGCTGCCCATCAACCGCATGGTGGAGAAAGGCGCATTTCCCGCCCCGCCGGGTTTCGACGTTCAGGCCGACCAATACGCCTACGCCGTCGAAACGCTGGAGCAAAAAGGCTGGAACCAAGTCAGCAACAGCCATTTCGCCTATCCCGGCCGCGGCGAACGCAACCGCTACAACACGCTGGTCAAATCCAATATCCCCTGCTGGGCGTTCGGCTCCGGCGCAGGCGGCAACTTCGGCGGCTTCAGCTATCAGGTGCAGGGCGATTTGGACAGCTACCTCGCCACCCCGAAAGGTGAAAAAAACATCGCCTTCATGAGCGGCCACAGCCCGAACAAAACCCTACTTGGACAAGTGCAGCACGACATGGAAACAGGTCGTCTGAATCCCTCGCTGTTTGACGGCAACGCCGCCGCGCAGAAACTAATTGCCCAATGGCAGGCAATGCAACTCTTTGAAGAACAAGGTTCGGACGGCCTCATCCGCCTGAACACCAGCGGCCGCTACTGGTCGCCCACCCTCATCCGCAAACTCATGCTCACCCTCCCGACCCAAGAAAAGGATCAAACCATGCAAAAACTTTCATCCGAACAACAAATCATGTTGCGCCAATCATTGGAAAAAAATCCCGGCCAAGTGCTCGAAATGCTCGCCGCACAAAACCAATGCAGCTTTGAAGATGTCATCCGCTGCCTGCCCGAAAACTGCATCCGCCAAACCGAAGGCAGTCGCATCGTCGAAATCCTCCAAGCCGTCGCCGCTTGGAACGAAGCCGTCACCTTCATCGCCCATACCCCCGACGCCATCGTCGAAGTTACCGGCAAACTGCCCGGCGGCAAAGTCGGCCGCGGCTTCTACAATTTCGACCACCCCGAAACCGACGGCGGCGTACACGGTCATATTTATTACGAAAATTGCGCCGCCATCTACCTTTTGGAACGCCCGTTTATGGGCAAAGACACCTGCTCGCTCAACTTCATCAACCGCAACGGCGGCGCTATGTTCAAAATCTTCGTCGGCCGCGACGAAGCCGGCGAACTCAAACAACACCAAATCGAAGCCATGAGAAAACTGTTTGAGGCGGCTTAAACAGGTTTCAGACGACCTCTGCCTGAAACAGAGAGAAATTGCCGCATTCCTGCACAAACAAAATCATCTTTCGGCATCGTAAATATCCGATGAAATTCGACAGGCTGCCTGCAAGATTGGCGTTTGTTTCCAAAGTAAGCTTGCGCTTACCACCCTCTCCCTAACCCTCTCCCACGGGGAGAGGGGATAGATTTGCTGGTAAATTCCAAGTGGCAGAGAATCCAAAAATGGTTGAATCTCAGTATCCTAAATCCCCTCTCCCCGTGGGAGAGGGTTAGGGAGAGGGCAAAGCACAAACCGGTAAGTCAATTCCGCGGGCAAAGTCCACGCTACGGCAGTTGTTATAAAACCTGCCTCGCCCATTTTCAGACGACCACCGCTCAGCCACGAAAGAAAACCGAAAAGAAGTAGCGTGGGCTATACCCACGACCACGCAACATCAAACACAACAAGGTCGTCTGAAAGCGAAGTATCAATGAAGTTAAAACGAATACAGCGAGTTTCGTTAAAAACAAATACAGATTTCAGACGACCTTTGGAGCAAAATCGCGGGTATAGCCCACGCTACAACTGAACCATTTTTGGTTTCTCTGCCACTTGGAGTTTCCCTGCCAACCCATCCCCTCTCCCCGCGGGAGAGGATTAGGGAGAGGGTAAAGCACAAACCGGTAAGTCAATTCCGCGGGCAAAGCCCACGCTACGACAGTTGTTATAAAACCCGCTTTGCCCGTTTTCAGACGACCTAAGCTCTGCCACAAAAGAAAACTGAAAAGAAGTAGCGTGGGCTATGCCCACGACCACACGGCTTCAAACACAACAAGGTCGTCTGAAAGCGCAGTATCAATGAAGTTAAAACGAATACAGCGAGTTTCGTTAAAAACAAATACAGATTTCAGACGACCGTTGGAGCAAAATCGTGGGCATAGCCCACGCTACAACTGAACCATTTTACGACTGCTCCCATTTTTGGCTTCTCTGCCACTTTTAGCTTCCCTGCCAACCCATCCCCTCTCCCCGTGGGAGAGGGTTAGGGAGAGGGCAAAGCACAAACTAACAATTCAAAGTCGTCTGAAAATCAACCAGCCTACCCCAAACCATCCAACAAAGGAGACCCCATGCAACTCATCTTCGGCGCCAACGGCCCGTCCGGCCGCGCATTCATCCGCACGCTCACCCATCCCGCCGACACCGTCGCCGTATTAAGAAAGCCGTCTGAAGATTCGTTCTTTAGCGAACACCGCATTCAGACAGCCACCGCCGACGCGTTCGATGCCGACGCGCTCGACAAAGTGTTCGCGCAATACCGCCCCGACAACGTCATCAGTTTCGTCGGCGGCAAAAACGAACAAGGCATACGCAGCGACGCACTGGGCAATATCAACATCATCGCCGCCGCCCAAGCCGCCAACCCGCAAGCCCGTTTCATCCTGATTACCAGCATGGGTTGCGGCGAACAATGGGACATGATGAGCGAACCCTTCAAACAAGCCCTCGGCGAAGCCGTCCGCGCCAAAACCGAAGCCGAAATCTACCTCAAACAAAGCAGTTTGAACTGGACCATCCTCCGCCCCTGCGGTTTGGACAACAGCAAAGACAATCGCCACATCCTGACCGACCGCCCCGACGGCATCCCTAAAAACTACATGAGCCGAAACGGACTCGCCACCGCCGTCGCCGCCGTCCTGCAAGACCCCAGCAGCATCGGTAAGGTTTACACCGTCGGCGCAGGCAGTTAACACCGCGCCCATAGTCAAACAGGTCGTCTGAAACCGTTTCAGACGACCTGTTTCCCATTGCCGACAATCAGCGCGGCATCCATTCGTCCACTTAAAAAACCATTCCCAAACCCCGCTTTCAGACGACCTCCTGCCTTGTGTTATGATAATGGCTCTTCACACAAAGGTATTTTATGGACAAACCCGTCTATCTCTACACCGACGGCGCATGCAAAGGCAATCCCGGCGCCGGCGGCTGGGGCGTGTTCATGCGTTACGGCGCACATGAAAAAGAACTGTTCGGCGGCGAAGCGGAAACCACCAACAACCGCATGGAGCTGACCGCCGTCATCGAAGGCCTGAAATCCCTAAAACGCCGCTGCCAAGTCATCATCTGCACCGACTCGCAATACGTCAAAAACGGCATGGAAAGCTGGATACACGGCTGGAAAAAAAACGGCTGGAAAACCGCCGCCAAGAAACCGGTTAAAAACGATGATTTATGGAAAGAACTCGACAGCTTGGTTCAACAGCACGAAGTCCGCTGGACTTGGGTAAAAGGCCATGCCGGACACCCTGAAAACGAAAAAGCCGACGAGCTCGCCAACCGAGGCGCGGCAAAATTTTTATAACACTTCATCCATGACTGCACTCAAACATCTCAAACCATTCTTTTGGATTGCCATCATTGCATTGATTTGTGTGACGCCCATAGCGCTTATGTTCGCCTATTCGCCCTTTCATGATGTCGATGATTTTTTTCGCTTTGGCTTGTGCGATCACATTGAGAGTGCCGAAGAATGTGCCGACTTAATCACGCCCTCCTATTTATTTTGGTGGTTTATACCTGAACCGTGGCTTTTCGCATTCATATCTCTGAGTGCCATTTACCTCGTTCTAAAAATCCTGATTGAAATCATCCGATTCCTATTCAGACTCAGAAAGAAAAACCCATGACCTGCCCCATCTGCACCGCAGACAACGAAGACATTTTGCTGCAAACGCCAAACCTGCGCGTTATCGCCGTCCACAACGAAGCCGCAGCCCCGGCATTCTGCCGCGTCATCTGGAACGACCACATCGCCGAGATGACCGACCTTTCAGCCGCCGAACGTGCCGAAATCATGGAAATGGTGTATAAAGTCGAAGCCGCCATGCGCCAAGTGTTCCATCCCGCCAAAATCAACCTTGCCAGCCTGGGCAACGTCGTTCCCCATCTGCATTGGCACGTCATCGCCCGCTTTGAAAACGATGCCAACTTTCCCGCCCCGATTTGGGCAGCCCCCGTCCGCGAACACGGCATGACCCTGCCGGACAACTGGACGGAACAAGTCAAAGCCCTGCTGGCGTAACGTTCAGACGACCTCAATAGGCGTATCGGATACCGCATATCAACCGATTTTCAGACGACCCCTGCCGAAAAGGTCGTCTGAAACCCAAGCAAAGGAAACCATATGACCTGGCAAACCTCCCGCCGCCATTTCCTCCGCGCCTGCTCCGCCGCAGCCGGAGCCGGACTGCTGCAAGCCTGCGGCACCGGCACTACCGTCACCCCATCCACTCAAACCGGCAACACAGCGAAAGCCCAACCCGTGCAGCCCAAAACCAGCCATCCCCCACGCTCCGGCGACAACCTCCTCCGCGTCGTCGCCCCTTCCGGCTTTGCCGAAGACCCCAACCGCGTCAACGCAGGCTTGACCCGCCTCTATAACGCAGGTTTTACCGTGACCAACCAACAAGCAGGCAGCCGACGCTATCAACGCTTCGCCGGCTCCGACGCCCAACGTGCCGCCGACTTCCAAGAGGTCGCCACCGGCCGCGTTGAAACCCCCAAAGTCCTCATGGGTTTGCGTGGCGGCTACGGCGCGGCACGCATCCTGCCGCAAATCGACTTCGCCTCACTCGGCGCCAGAATGCGCGAACGCGGCACCTTGTTCTTCGGCTTCAGCGATGTTTGCGCCGTCCAACTCGCCCTACTCGCCAAAGGCAATATGGCAAGTTTCGCCGGCCCTATGGTTTACAGCGAATTCGGCAAACCCGAACCCAGTGTCTTCACCATGGATTCGTTCATCCGCGGCACCACCAACAACGTCAACATCATCGACGTTCCCGCCATCCAACGTGCCAACGTCAACGTCGAAGGTACCTTATGGGGCGGCAACCTCAGCGTCCTAGCCTCCCTCGCAGGCTCGCCCTATATGCCCGACATCCAAGGCGGCATCCTGTTCGTCGAAGACGTCAGCGAGCAACCCTACCGCATCGAACGCATGTTGAACACGCTTTATCTTGCAGGCATCCTGCAAAAACAACGCGCCATCATCTTCGGCGACTTCCGCATGGGCACCATCCGCGACGTGTACGACTCAAGCTACGACTTCTCCGCCGTCGTCAACCACGTCTCACGCACCGCCAAAGTCCCCGTCCTGACAGGTTTCCCCTTCGGACACATTACCAATAAAAGCACCTTCCCCTTAGGTGCACATGCCAAAATCCACAGCACTGCCAACGGCGGCTACACCGTAACCTTCAGCGGCTACCCTACCCTGAACCCCGCCGCCCTGACCCTCAACAACCTGCTGCCCCCGCCCGTGCCGACGTTCAACGGCTCTACCTACCGCAGCACGACAACCGAAGAAGTCATCGAATAAACAAGCTTTCGATTCAAACAAAGGTCGTCTGAAAATCCGAATCCGGTTTTTCAGACGACCTTTTTCTATCCAATAAACTTCACATAATGAGGGAATGAGCGGTACTATAGTGGATTAAATTTAAATCAGGACAAAGCGACGAAGCCGCAGACAGTACAGATAGTACGGAACCGATTCACTTGGTGCTTCAGCACCTTAGAGAATCGTTCTCTTTGAGCTAAGGCGAGGCAACGCTGTACCGGTTTAAAGTTAATCCACTATACAATCCACGGCAATCTTCCATCGTTATACTGTCTATGCAAGCCATAGCGGGGTAAATTCAAATCAGGACAAGGCTGCGAAGCCACAGACCGTACAGATAATACGAAACCGATACACATCCAACCCAACACACATCATTCAAAAAACAAAAGAGCCTGCATAAAGCAGGCTCTTTATTTAAACTAATCGTACTAGATTAGAATTTGTGACGCAGACCAACCAGACCAGCGGTAGATTGAGTTTTGTCCCCACCTTTGCCTTCTTTCAACCAACCGGCAGAAACAAGAGCAGAAGTACGTTTAGAGAAGTCGTAATCAGCACCAACAATTACTTGGTTGTATTGGCTGTTACCTTGTTTCACGCCGTTTTCTTTAGCTTTGAAGCCGTGAGCGTAAGACAGACGAGGCATTACGTTACCCATACGGTAGCCGCCAGTTACAGCAACTTCAGTACGTTCGTTTTTCTTAGCGTCAGCTACGTCAGCTTTAAAGCCTTCGTATTGACCTGCAACAGAAACCAGTACGTTGTTAGCATCGTAACCACCTACCAGACGGTGTGCTTGGTAGTCTTTGTAAACGCCAGAACCCAAAGTAGTGTTGCTGTTGAACAGTTCCAGATGATCGTCGCTCAAAACTTTACGTTTTGCAAAAGTACCAGCGTAGCGACCGAAGAAACCGGAGTTTTCATAGTTCAGACCCAAGTCGAAAGAGTGACGGGTTTTCACGTCATGAACATGTTTGTCCTCAGGGTTAGCATTGTCGCGTGGTTGGTATTGAGCGCTTGCGCTGAAACCAGCAAATACTGGAGAGTCGTAACGTACAGATACTTTACGCTCGTCAACACGTTTCAGTTTACCGAATTGCAAAACTGATGCATTCGCGTCGCTAGATTCCCAAGGATCTACGCTGTCGCTGTTGTCTTTCAGAGCAGTGTTCAATTTACCTGCGCGAACTTTACCGAAGCCGCCTTCCAAACCGATGAAGGATTCACGAGTACCCCAACCTTTGTCAGTACCGGCAACAGAAGTATTTTGCTCTACTTGCCAGATAGCATTCAGGTTGTTGCTCAGGTGTTCGTGACCTTTGAAACCGATACGGGAACCAAAGTCAGCAATTTCAGTTGCAGTTTTGTTTTTGGTGCTTACGTGATTAACAGTTTCTTTAGTGCGAGAAACTTCAACACCGGCTTTAACTTGACCGTACAGAGTCACGTCAGCCATAGCTGCAACAGGCAAAGCTGCCAAAGTCAGAGCAATCAGAGATTTTTTCATTGCTGTATTCCTTTTCTATCGTGAAGAAATAACTTAAGCAGACCCGGATAGAATCCGCTTAGGCTTTACATTATCGCTGGAATCAGCGATTCCATGACTCTCACTATAATTGTTCCTCTCTAAAAAAACAAACTTTATTCACTACCCCTACTGACCGCCTGACCTCACAGCACCCGCATTACAACAAGGCATTCGCAATATTTTCCTTATAAATCATAATGTAATATCAACTCACCCGTTGTTTGCATTTTTACAACACAATTTCCTAAACGGTCGTTTTAGGCGATTGGCTGTTGTTTTTTGGCTAACTCGGGTAAACGAGTAAATTAAGAGAGAATCAGTATGTACTCTCTTAAAGCGTGCAATTTATAGGCTTAGCCAGTCATGCACATTGGAAATACCCACTCTTTTAAGATGGAAGTATGCATTCTCCTCTTTTGATTTACGATTTCACTGACGTAGCATCAGCATTACCTATGCTGCTCCTCCAAAGAAAAGGTCGTCTGAAATCTGTGTAGCGTTTTCAGACGACCTTTTACAATTTGCACATACAAAGCTAGGAAACCAAATTTTCCAAAGGACTGGTCAGAATATCTATGTTGTATCGGATTGCTATACCTTACTCATGTAGTGTGTGCTTTATCCACAAACGGGACATTACTAAAAAAGATTCCCTATAAGCGGACACTTTGTTTTCAGACGACCTCACAGCCATATCGGCATTTCGGGGAAAATGATACCGAACTCTGGCGGATAATCCACTCCGGTCAGGTACAGCCCATCAGGCATAAAAGTCGGCGGGGCTTTTAATCGGCTGCGCTCTTCGATTAAGTCCTGAAATCCGGAAACGCTAAGCCTGCCGCTACCAACATAAACCAATGCCCCCATGATATTACGCACCATATGATGCAAAAAGGCATTGCCGTGTAAGTCTAGTTTTAAGAATTGCGGCGTACCGCTGATTTTTGCACTATACAGGGTCTTAACGGGTGATTTTGCTTGGCATTCGGCAGCACGAAAGCTGGAGAAATCATGTTCGCCTTCTAATAATAATGCCGCCTGCTGCATTTTTTCAGGATCGAGTTTGAGGTGCGTCCACCCTACTCTACCTTGCAATATCGGGGAGCGGACGGGAGATGATTCCAAAAGGTAACGATATCTTCTACCGTATGCGTCAAAGCGGGCATGAAAATGTGGGGCAACCTGCTGCGCGAACAATACAGCCACACCTTCAGGAAGATACGCATTGACGCCCCGCACCCACGCCTGCTCGGGACGGACCACTGCGGTATCAAAATGGACGACTTGCGCAGTCGCGTGTACGCCCGTATCGGTTCGTCCGGCAACGATGGTTCGGATGGTCTCGCCTGCAATTTGGCTGAGTGCGCTTTCCAATACCGTCTGGACAGTGGGTAAACCGTCGGCTTGTTTTTGCCAACCGTAAAATAGGCTGCCGTCATAAGACAGGGTTAATGCCCATCTTTGTATGGTTTTTATGGATAATGATTCGGTGTATGAAGTCATATGTCGTCTGAAAATAATAAAAGATGCCGTTTTCACGGCATCTTTTATTTTAGCATTGTTCAATTTCGATTTACTTGCCAATATTAGGCATTCAATTCGTTCATCAATGCTTCGGCTTTATGACGGATCTCACCGCTTGCGTCTTCCAGCAATTCAGTCAATGTCTCGCGGGCAGCATCGGGATCGCCGATTTCGACATACATTTTAGCCAGGTCATATTTAGCTTCCAGCGGAGCTGTCATACCGACAGACTCGGAGATGAAGCCTGATTCAAAACCGGAATGTTCATTACTGCTGTCAGCAGTATCTTCCACACCCAGATTTTCCCATTCGATGGTTTCGTCAGCGCTGGCTTCTTGAGTATTTTCAATACTGAAATCTTCGCCATCTTGGAATGCTAAAGGTTCGTCTTGCTTAATCTCAAACGGTTGAGTATCGGCTTCGGGCTGTGGCTGTTCTGTTTCTTCAACAACGAAATCCAGTGCTTCTTCTGAGCTATCTGCCTGTTTGTCTGCTGTTTCAACTTCAGACAAAGCATCTTCTTGTATATCAGCAACTTCAGACGACGTTTCTTCTTGCACACCTAATTCAGGGAAAGGCTCGATGGCTTTAACTGTTTTCGGCTCTTCCGCAAAGAAATCCCAACCCTCTTCCGATTCTTCGGATTTGGTTTCAGCTTCTTCTGTTTCTACTACGTCAATTGTTTCCGACTTAGGCTCTTCAATCTCCACCTCGAATGGGATTGGCTCTTCTTCCGGTGCTTCCGGTTGAGCTTCTGACAAGTCGTCTGAAACAGATGAAACAGGCGTTGCTGCAAAAGAGGAAACTGATGGAGCCTCTTCCTCATGCTGAGGCTCTGTTTCTACTTCAGCAGTTCTGTCTTCCATTACAACCGCAACGTGTTGATATGGATTTTCCGGTTCCGGCTCATATACGCTTTCGGTAGATTCGACAGTATCCCAATCGATATCACGGCGTTTTTCGGTTTCTTCGTCGATGGTAACGGCGCCGGACACGATGCTGGCTTGAGTATTATCCAGTTCGTTCAAATCCAGATCGACGTTTTCTTGAGCAGGTTCGGCAACAGGAGCCGGCTCATTGAAGAATACTTCATCATCGAAATCATCTTCAATTTCCAAACCGTCTTCTTCAGGTTTGGAAGTTTCTGCTACAACTTGTGGTTGCGGTTGCGGCGCAGTGGCAGCAGGGAATACATGATCTTCGATACTGATATCGAGATCGTCCTCATCCTGATCGTCCTGATCTATCGCACCTACCACAGGCGCAACAGCTGAATTCTTCCGCTTGCCCAACAAGAACAGCAACAGCAACAAACCTGCCGCTGCCGCACCGCCGATCAACAGCCAGCGCCATAATCCGCTGTCTTCCGCTGACGCTTCTTCTTGTTGTTTTTCTGTGGCAACTGCCGAGGCAATGCGCGCTTCAACATCAGCTTGTGCCTGAGAAATTTCTTGTGGTTCTGTGTTTGCTGTTGCAGACGACGCATTCGGCTCAGGCAGGACATTTACTTGCTCGGCAGATGCTGCACCTGTTTCAGCTTTATTTTGTTCCGGAGTACCTGCCGTCGTTACAGCCGGTTTGGTTTCGGGCTTGGCTTCTTGTACCGGCTCAGCTTTTTTATCTTCTTTTTTATTTTCTACTTTGGTGTTTTCTACCGGAGTCTCTTTAGGAGACGTTGCGGTACCGGCTTTTTCAGACGACCCTTGGGCTTGAGGCTTATTGCCTTCCTGAACCGGAGGTTTGACTTGTGCAGGTTTGGATGCCGTCGATTTCATATCGCCGTGCATCGGAATGTACAACACCTTGCCCGCAAGCATACGGTCGGCATCTTTACCGATGAACACGCCGGGGTTGGCATTGACCAATGCCTGTATCGTTTGTTCGACGGTCATTCCTTGAGGACGGATTTTAGTGGCAATTTCGGTCAGGGTCTCACCCTGACGAACCAGATGCTGCTTGCCATAACGAATCTCGGTCCCATTGGCGCCTACAGAAGATTGTTGCTGTTGTTTTGACGGCTGTGCCTGTGTCTGTACCGGTTTATTCGTGTTGTTTTTATCTTTTCGTACAGCTTCCTTGCGAACGGTTTCATTTTGATTTCCGTTTTGTATCGCGCGGTTGATGCGGTCACGCGCCGCCTGACGGTCAAATTGAGAATGGTATGAATTGTTGTCGGCAGAAGAATTGGATGAAGATTCGCCACCGCTGCGCGCACGGCTTGAACCATCCGTTTTACCGGAATAGCCTGCGGGATCAATGATGGCTGTGTATTCGCGTGATTGCGAACCTGCGCCGACTTGGAAAATCAACACAGGGTCTTTAATCGCTTTGCTTGAGTGGATAGTGACGACTGCCTTGTCGCCCGACTTACGGACACTGGTACGCAAATTGCTATTGGAAACAGTCGCTTTTCCGCCTTTCAACAGCGCCTGAGCCTCGTCACCGGTTACGGTGATACTGCCTGAAAACGGCTCGCCCAGATGGGATTGGACATTCAGCCCGCCAAGCCCTGCGCTCGCACCAAACGACACTGCCAAGGCCACAGATGCCGCGATTAATTTGATTTTATGATGGTTTTTCAAAACTTGTCCCCTGTGTAAAATGACAACCCTGCTAGAACTGCTACATACTTAACCGTATATTACGATATATTACGTTATGATATCTTCTAAAGTCGCAGTCTGCCAAGTAATCCGATGAATTAAGTGATGAAACGAACGAGAAATTAACAGGTTTGTAATTTCTGTGTTTCTTTTTTACAAATCCTACTGATAACATAGTTTATCATCCCGACGGCATTTTTTAAACCCTTTTTTAGATTATTGCCCGCTTGAATCGGCAATTTCGTTTCCAGGGTGGTGCAAAAAGGTGAGGCTGCCTGTATGATTAGCGTTTAGCCGATTGGTTTCATCTTTTTTGTTTGTTTGATTATGAAAGTTTTAAGCGATTTATTGGCAGTCATCTTGTTTTTCCTGACTTACACAATCACGAAAAACATGATTACTGCGACTGCGGTTGCCGTTGTATTCGGCATTTTGCAGGCAGGTTTTACTTACTGGAAATACAAAAAACTCGATACGATGCAGTGGGTCGGCCTGATCCTGATCGTCGTATTCGGCGGCGCGACCATTCTACTTCATGATGACCGTTTTATCATGTGGAAACCGACCGTTTTGTTCTGGATTGGTGCATTGGTTTTGCTGATCAGCCATCTAAGCGGGAAAAACGGATTAAAAGCGACTATGGGCAAAGAGCTGGAACTGCCCGAACATGTTTGGAGCAAACTGACTTATGCCTGGATCGCATTCATGATTTTCTTAGGTATTGCCAACTGGTTTGTATTTACCCACTTCAAAGAACAATGGGTAAATTACAAAATGTTCGGCTCTACCGGCTTTTTGTTTGTTTTCTTTATCGCTCAATTTTCCTATTTGAGCCGATATTTACCCCAAAAGGATAGTTGATGGAATATTACATGCTCCTGGCCACCGATGCCGATAATGTACACGAAGCCCGTATGGCGGCACGCCCTGCCCATCTGCAACGCTTGGAAGCTTTGAAGGCTGAAGGACGTCTTCTGACTGCCGGCCCCAACCCTCTTCCCGACAATCCGGAGCGCGTGTCCGGCAGCCTGATTGTGGCACAATTTGAATCTTTGGATGCCGCTCAAGAATGGGCGGAAAAAGACCCTTACGTCGATGCGGGCGTCTATGAAGAAGTATTGATCAAACCGTTCAAAGCCGTATTCAAATAATGGATATGCGCGAGGCTATTGAAGGTCGTCTGAAAACGTTGAATCCTGTTTTTTTTGACTTTCAGGATGACAGCCATCTGCATGCGGGCCACTCGGGAAACAAAGGAGGCGGGCATTATACGGTCGTAGTCGTCAGCGAAGCTTTCGGCGGCGTCAGCCGTCTTAACCGCCAACGCACCATTAAAACCTTACTGCACGACCTGTTTTCCGAAGGGCTGATTCACGCATTGAGCATCAAAGCGGCCACTCCGGACGAATACTTTCACTAATTACAGACATACTGGACATAACAAGAGAAAATCATGAAGAAAAAACATCTCATCTCTATGCTGATGACTGCTCTGGTTTCCGGCAGCCTTTCTGCCCAAACCTTAGTTACAGTTAATGGGCAAACCATCGACAGCAGCGTTATTGATGCCCAAGTTGCCGCGCTGCGTGCAGCAAACAACAAAATTCCCGATTCTCCCGAGCTGCGCAGAGAACTGACTGAGCGCCAAGTCATCAATACCGTCGTATCACAAGAAGCCAAACGCCTGAAGCTCGACCAAAGCGCCGAATTCAAACAAGCTTTGGAACATGCCCGTACGGATGCCAAAAAACAAGGTGCCGATAAAAAAGCACATTTCAAAACCGAATGGGCGGCATTTGAAAGCGATTTACTTGGACAAGCTTATGCGATTCACGTCCTCCGTCAAAATCCTGTCCAAGAAAAAGACGTCAAAACCGCTTACGATAATTTCAGCAACTTCTACAAAGGCACTCAAGAAGTACAACTGGGCGAAATTATTACCCGCACCCAAGCGGATGCCCAAAAAGCCATTTCTGATTTAAATG
>NZ_JH164964.1:194400-201524 GCF_000227275.1 Neisseria sp. GT4A_CT1 | reverse complement strand
CCTCCGTCCTGAAGCAATATTCAATAGATGAACGCGCCAAACAAACGGGCGGCATCCAGCAAGGTTATATTCCTTTAAAAGATTTGCAGGAGGCTGTCCCCCCGCTCTATGCCGCAGTTAAAGATTTGAAAAAAGGCGCGCACACTACAACGCCTCTGCAAGACAGCGACGTCTATGCCGTCTTCTATGTCAACGACCGTCGGGATGTAAAGCTTCCGTCTTATGACGAATCCAAAAGCAGTATAGCCCAAGACCTGCAAGCCTCCCGCGTCGATGAAGCGCTCCAATCTCTGTTGCAAAAAGCCACAATTAAATAACTGTTCACGGAGTTTTTATCATGACATACCAAACTGCCGCCGCAGTCATCATGGCGACGGCTGTTGCCGGATTCGCTGTCGCCAAAGCGCCTGATATTGATCCGGCACGCATAGACAGCGAAGTCGCCCGCATTCTCAAGCAAGCCGAACAGCGTCCTGAATCCAAGCAGCAGCCTGACGGCAAAGCAATCCGCCAAGAAGTCGTCAAACACTTGCAAAGCATTGAAATTCTCAAAAATGCCGCACTCAAAGCCGGATTGGATAAAGATCCCGAGGTCCGCAACCAATTCCTCACTATGGAAGCGGAATTTTACGCGGCGCAATATGCCGAATATCTGAAGCGCACTGCCGAAATCAGCAATGCTGAATTATTGAAGTTTTACGAACAGCAAACCCGCATGATCAAGATTCAGCAGGTTAGCTTCGACACGCCCGAAGAAGCGCGAGCAGCACAAGAATTGCTCTTGAAAGGCTTGTCATTTGAAGAATTGACGAAACGATATCCGAATCAGCAACCCGCATTTGAAGATTTCGTCATGGCAAGACAGCTGCGCCAACCGCTTGCAGGCATCTTGGGCCCAATGAATCGGGGAGAGGTAACTCACAATCCTGTTGAAATTGAAAACAAGTTCTTCCTGTTTAAAATCAGCGAAGTACAAAAAGACCCTCAAGCACCGCCGTTTGATCTGATTCGCGATCAACTCACCCAGCTGCTGAAAGAAGATAAAGCCCAACAGCAAATTCACCAGCTATTGCGTGAAAACGGTATCGAGCAATAACACGCACTGAAACGATACAGACTTCGGTAAAACCACGCCGTACCGGTTTAAAGCGGATTCCCATATAAAAAGGTCGTCTGAAACCTTAAAACAGGTTTCAGACGACCTTTCGTTTAATATGCTTGGTTTAATTAACCCGGTTTGCCGTCCAAACGCGGGCGGATGAGCCAAGGGATGTATTTCCATGCGTAAAGTAGCAAGGACAGGGCAAACAAGACTGCGGAAGTGCGGATGCTGTGGGTGTAACCGGTGCCGCTGACGAAGGTTGCAATGATGCGGATGACAGTGGCGGCTATCATCAGCCAAAAGGCGACGGGTACGGATTTGGGTGGCGGATAGATGGAGTTGCCGGTATGCCCGAGCGCGGTGCGCGCCATCATGCCCAATGTCAGGACGCCGATGCCGCCGACGCCGATGAGATGTACGCCAAGATTAAGGAAAGAGCCATGGAAGTAGGAAGCACCGATGGCAATCAATCCCAATCCTGTGAACAAATAGCCTGCGAACAAAATCCACAGCATCGGTTCTTTCAGAACGGCTTTATACCACCAGCGGTAAACCTGTACGGTAAAGATCACGCCCGCTGCAAAGGCAAAAGCGGATGAAAGCCAAGGCAGGGCATGGTGCGCCATCAGCATGGCAGTCAGCATGGGCAACCAGAGGGACGCGTGAGCGACCCACATAGGGCTGGGGATTTGCGGAACATTCAGGCGTTTGGAGGTAAAGAAGGAAATAATCCGCATACCGATAAGGCCAATAAAGCCTGAGACCATAATCAGACCGGACTGCAGCCCGCTGAGCAGTGCAGATGCGTTTCCGGCATGCAGTTGGAAGTGGAATGCGGCATGCGTGCAACCCAGGACGACGATGGCGAATACGGCGACGTAATTGCGTTTGTTTTTGGAACGGATGACAGGCAATGCCATGCAAACTGCGCCGTACCAAAAAAACAGCGTACCGAGTATGCCGCTGGCGGTTGCACCCCAGCCCGGAATGAAAACGGCAATCCTTGCCGCCAACCAAAAAGCGGTCAATCCTGCCAAAACGCCGCCGCGCGTGGGCGGCTGCCCCGTCCAAGTGGCAACGGCAGTCAACAGAAAGGCAATGACGACGAGTCCGGCATAGCCCCAGATCATCTCATGGGCGTGCCAATAAAAATTGGACAACTCGGGCGTACCCGTATAGCCGAAGCCCCAAAGCAGGATGGAGAGTGCGCCGTATAGTGCCGCCAGCGAGTAAAACGGGCGGAATGCCATTGCCCAAACAGGGTGTTTGAAAAAGGCGGTCATGGTAGTTCCTTGGTTTGTTTTTTGAATGGTTTGTTTTAGGTTTGAATAGACAGGAGGGTCGTCTGAAAACACTAAAATCGTGCTTTTGGACTTTTCAGACGACCTTTTTTATCAGATTCCTTCGGGTTCCGGTAAAAACGGCTCGACTACGGGAAACAGTTCGCGTTCTTCAAAACGGGCATGGTCGCGTAGGGTAACGGCAAAGTCCTTATTCCATGCTTCGTTAAGATATTCAGGATTTGCCATCATACTGCGCAGTTTGGCGTGTTCGGCTTCGAAACGTTCGCGCATCGCAACGGGAATATTCTGCCAATGCGGGGCGAACATGGTTTCTTCTTCGACAAAATGCGGTTCCAATTCAAGGAAATGGGCTTCAAGCTCTGTTTGATGGCTTTCAGCGGGCGCACGCAGGAGGCGGACGCAGAGTGAAAGGGCGTGATGGTGTTCGCGGGAAAGTTCGATAAGTGCTGGGTGGCGTTTTAACGGCTTCATAATATTTGATTATAATGATAATAAATTATCAAACTACACTGGATTAATTTAAATGTTTCAGATATTATGAAACTTAATCATATATAAAGTCAAACACATAACGGCGACAATTCTCCACTGGAAACACTGCCGCCGTCCTAAAAAAATAATATATTCTGAACAGAGAAAACCATGTATCTGACGCAACATACGGATTATGGTCTGCGGGTATTGATTTATGCGGCCATAAACGACGATTCGTTAGTCAATATCGGAACCATTGCCGAAGCCTATAACATTTCAAAAAGTCATTTGATGAAAGTCGTTACCGCGCTTGTCAAAGGCGGATTCCTGACCAGCATAAGAGGGAAAGGAGGCGGACTGCGTCTTGCCGACACACCCGATAAAATCAATGTCGGCGCGGTCGTTCGCCATCTTGAACCCATGCAGGTTGTCGAATGCATGGGGGAAAACAACGAATGCCTGATTACGCCGTCTTGCCGCCTTACCGGCATTTTGGGCGGAGCGATTAAGGCTTTCTTTGCGCATTTGGACGGGTTTACTTTGCAGGATCTGCTCAATAAACCAACCTACGATTTGCTATACGAACCCAAAATCGAAATCGTTGTCGAAAAAACAGACGATAAATCGGCATAAGCTACCTACTCTGCCGATATGTTTTAAGAGACTTAACTGAAAACCCGCACAATCCCAAAATTAGGAAACATCTGATCATTCTTGTAACCACAACATTTCACAAGCATCAAATTTTCTATTTTCAGACGACCTTTTTGGGAAAGTGTACGGGTCTATCCCGCTATTCAAGCCACACCAACTACCGACCTGCAATAGCGGGAATCAATCTAAGAACACAAGCCAATCAATAAAATAATATTTTTGCAGCTTTTTCTCCTCTAAGGCACGCCATCGCCATCGTTTTATCCAAACCACTTTTATTGTAAATTTGTGAACTTTTCCGGATGAACAACTTCTAATCCAGTTGACTGAGGCGTCGCTTCCTCTTTTTCTTTTGTTTTATTGTGATAATGAATAGCAATATCAAAATGTTGCATTGTACATATTAATATTTTAGATTATTCCAGAATAAATATTAACTCAAAAAACAGATGTAAAAACAGGTTGCAAACAAAAATTGTTGCTATTATCATGCGTCGATTATGAATAAAGACCGAATTTTAATCCCAGTAGCCGTCATTACCGTAACATTGCTTCACGCGGGCTTGATTGCGCTTTTGTGGGAAACATATAAACCGCTTATACCGGAAATGGCAAATATTGAGTTTGTCGATTTGGCGGATTTAGGTGGTGGCGACGGAGGTGGAGACGGCACCCCCGAAGGCGAAGGTGCGCCTGCCGCTCCCGAAAAAAACGCCCGAACCGCAAAAACCTAAGCCACAGCCTAAACCCAAACCGGTCGAACAGCCCAAACCACAATTTAAGCCGGTCATAACAAAAAAAGCGGATGCTGATATCCAGCAGCCGAAAGAGAAGCCCAAGCCGGTTGAAAAACCAAAGCCTGAGCCAAAACCAGAACCCAAACCGGAACCTAAGCCTGAACCTAAACCCGAACCACGTCCAGAGCCTAAACCCCAACCCAAACCAGAATCCAAGCCTGCACCTAAAGCCTCGGACTACACCAGCAGCAGTAAAACCGGGCCGAATACTGCGGAAAACGGTAAAGGCAACGGACAAGGTAAAGCTCCTCATGGCGACAGCAAAGGAAACGGCGGAGGCAACAAAGGCCCTGGTAACGGACAAGGTGAAGGCAGCGGCCCCGGCAGTGGTGGCAACAAAGGCGAACATGGTTCAGGTAGTGGCAGTGGAGGAGGTTCCGGCGGTGGAAATGGTCCTGGAACAGGACCGGGTAGTAGTAGAGCCAATCCCGTTAAAGGCGGCACTTGCCATATTCCTAAACCGCCATATCCGCCTATAGCGGCAGAAAACGGAGATACAGGTACAGTTATGCTGAGTGTCTTGGTTGGCCCAGGAGGAAAAGTTGCTGAAGTTAAAATTTTAAAACGCAGTGGCTCCAATGCTCTTGACCAAGCTGCCCGTAAAGCAGTTAAAAATGGTGCTTGTAATGCCTCCGTTTGGACTGAATTCCGAGTCCCGGTCTCTTTTACTCTTGAGTAATCGGGCGCAACACCTTTATCGACAAAAGTTTTAATTTACTTGGAAAATTTGGAAAAATTATGGATTTAAAAACAATATTCGAATCAGGCGATTTTGTTCTGATCAGTGTATTCGTGTTGATGTTAGTGATGAGCATCGTGACTTGGTGCCTGATTATCCTGCGCTCCATCAAACTGAAAAAAGCCAAAACCGCCAACGCACTCGTTAAAACGCAAATGCTTAATGCCTTTACGCTTACCGAAGCCGTGCAAAAAGTGAAAGATATTGATGCACCAATGAGCCGTGTAGCGGACGAATCCCTGCGTGCCTACCAAAGCTATCGTCAAAGCAATGCGAAAACACTTACTACCGAGCTGCCTTTGAATGAATACCTCGTCATTCAAATCCGAAACAGCATGGAACAAAACATGCGCCAGTTTGATTACGGCATGACTGCTTTGGCATCCATCGGTTCAACTGCCCCGTTTATCGGCTTGTTCGGTACGGTTTGGGGGATTTACCACGCCTTAATCAATATCGGTCAAAGCGGTCAAATGAGTATTGCCGCAGTAGCCGGTCCGATTGGTGAGGCGTTGGTGTCAACTGCCATCGGTTTGTTTGTCGCCATCCCTGCCGTCTTGGCGTATAACTTCCTCAACCGCGGTAAGAAAACCCTCTCTCAAGATATGGACGCTTTCGCACACGATTTACACGTCCGCCTGTTGAATCAAAAGGACTAAATTATGGCATTCGGCTCTATGAATTCCGGCGATGATGCACCGATGTCAGACATCAACGTTACGCCTTTGGTCGACGTGATGCTGGTACTGTTGATCGTTTTCATGATCACCATGCCCGTACTGACCCATTCGATTCCTTTGGAACTGCCGTCCGCTTCAGAAAATGCAGCGAAACAAAAGGAAAAGCAGCCTAAAGACCCCCTGCGCCTGACCATAGATGTTAATGGCAACTATTACATCGATGGTGATTCTGCAACCAAAGCAGATATTAATACAGTTACTTCCCGACTGAAAACTGAAAAGCAGAAAAACGCCAATACCATCGTTGCCATTTCGGCAGACAAGGCCGTTGAATACGAATATGTCAACAAAGCCCTCGAAGCTGCCCGCGAAGCAGGTATTACCAAAATCGGCTTTGTGACCGAAACTAAAGCACAATAATACCGGCAGTAAAAAAGGTCGTCTGAAAAGCATTCCTACTTTTCAGACGACCTTTTACATATAAATCAGACGCAGCCTAAATACATCCAATACACTCATTTTCAGCAATTCCTCTTTTCCTTCATAGTGCAGATGAACTGCATTTTCTATAAATTCGACTTCCTAGATACCCAAATCTACCCTAACCTTCCCGATTGGAGAATAGTTAGACACAAAGCCGGAGGCTCTCCATTCGCTCAAGGATAAGGGGTCGTCTGAAACCTTCACTCTTTTCTGTAAAAATACCCTTAGCAGCTGCAATATAAGGATTCGGGAAAGTTGTTTTAAATACCCCCTATTCCCCGATTTCCCTTAATAACAAAACCGCCATACCGGATTAGCATCCACCCAATAAAGCGATAAAACCATCTTTATCTTCAATCAAACGAGCACAGAACACACTCTCTACAAAACACTTCCATTTCAAAAAAGGTCGTCTGAAACCAGATGTGTAATATAGTGGATTAACTTTAAATCAGGACAAGGCGACGAAGCCGCAGACAGTACAGATAGTACGGAACCGATTCACTTGGTGCTTCAGCACCTTAGAGAATCGTTCTCTTTGAGCTAAGGCGAGGCAACGCCGTACTGGTTTAAAGTTAATCCACTATATTGATGGGGCAAGAAAGGCTGATTATATAATGAAAACGGTCGGATTTTCTCCGACCGTTTGATTCTGTTTAAGGCAGACGGGCAATCATGTTTGCCATCATTGCCGCCTACCTGTTCATCACCTGCTTACTCTGCTGAATTATCAACTTTTTGCGCACCTTGCTCGCGCTTGATTTCCTTGCTGAAATAACGCAGCAATGCGTCAAAAATGTTGGCAGACTGCTGTTGTGCCAGCATTTGTTTGGCAGCAGGCACTTGGGAAGCAATATTTTCCGGCGCTGCAATATTTTGTACTTCAACAAT
>NZ_JH164964.1:169643-194338 GCF_000227275.1 Neisseria sp. GT4A_CT1 | reverse complement strand
TCCTAGATACCCAAATCTACCCTAACCTTCCCGATTGGAGAATAGTTAGACACAAAGCCGGAGGCTCTCCATTCGCTCAAGGATAAGGGGTCGTCTGAAACCTTCACTCTTTTCTGTAAAAATACCCTTAGCAGCTGCAATATAAGGATTCGGGAAAGTTGTTTTAAATACCCCCTATTCCCCGATTTCCCTTAATAACAAAACCGCCATACCGGATTAGCATCCACCCAATAAAGCGATAAAACCATCTTTATCTTCAATCAAACGAGCACAGAACACACTCTCTACAAAACACTTCCATTTCAAAAAAGGTCGTCTGAAACCAGATGTGTAATATAGTGGATTAACTTTAAATCAGGACAAGGCGACGAAGCCGCAGACAGTACAGATAGTACGGAACCGATTCACTTGGTGCTTCAGCACCTTAGAGAATCGTTCTCTTTGAGCTAAGGCGAGGCAACGCCGTACTGGCTTAAAGTTAATCCACTATAAAAAAGGCAAACCCGATTAGGTTTGCCTTTTTTATTACAAGACTTAATGAACGTCTTTCCAATATTCTTTTTTCAGGAAGTATGCCAGAGGCAGCATTACTGCAAGCAAGAACATCAACACGATATAGCCTGTACGTTTGCGCTGGAGTTGCGCCGGTTCACCCATGTAAACCAAATAGTTCACCAAATCGCGTACATAAGCATCGTACTCTGTTTGGACGACTTTGCCGTTTGGCAAACGACGGCTGTGCGCACCGGTAGATTCCCAATAGAGCTTGGGTTTCAATTCGCCATGTTCGTCTTTCACCATGACCGGCTGACCTTTTGCATCCAGCTCAACCGCTTGAACGCCTTGTTGCTCCCACAAGGGATGAGGCATGCCGACTTTGTCGAATACGACATTGTTCCAACCGTTCGGACGGGTCGGGTCTTTATAGAAGCCGCGCATATAGGCATACAGATAATCCGCGCCTTTAGAACGGGCAATCAGTGTCAGATCCGGAGGAGCCGCACCAAACCATTTGGCAGCATCTTTAGGATTCATCGCCGCCAACATGACATCACCGACGTTGTCTGTCGTAAACATCAGGTTTTTCTTGATTTCTTCATCAGTCAAACCGATGTCTTTCAGACGGTTGAAGCGCATACCGCTTGCCGAGTGGCAGGATAAGCAGTAGTTGGTGAAAATTTGAGCACCGCGCTGCAAGCTGACTTGGTCGCGCAGGTCAATCTCGACTTTTTCATAGTGTCCGCCACCGCTGGCGACGGCGGCACTCATAGGCACTGCCAATAACAAGGCAGCAAACCAGTTTTTCAGGGTATGTTTCATTTTCGCTGCCCTCATCAGATATTGGTTGCAAACAGGTAAGCACCCACTGCGGTAATACCGACATAAACAAAGAACATGATTTTTTGTTTAGTGGTACTCATGGTTACGCGTTCCGGAACCGGTTTGTTTGTATCCAGTTTGGTATAGAACGGCATACCCAGGAAGAATGCAAAATAGACGAAGGACAGGATACGCGCAACCAAAGTACGGGTCTCGGTTGCTACCATCGCACCCAAAATACCCAAACCGATAAAGGCAATGATGAACAGAACCAATGCGATTTTGAAAATCGGGCCGCGATAGCGGACGGATTTCACTTCACCTTTATCCAACCAAGGCAACAGGGCAATCAGGACAACTGCCGCGCCCATACCGATTACACCCCAAACCTGAGTACCGAGGAATGAAGGAATCGCACGCAAAATGGCGTAGAACGGGGTGAAATACCATACTGGCGCAATGTGCGGCGGTGTTTTCAGCGCGTTTGCCGCGTCAAAGTTCGGGGCTTCAAGGAAGTAGCCGCCACCTTCAGGGGCGAAGAACAATACGGAGCAGAAAACAATCAGGAATACGACAACGCCCAAGATGTCTTTGACGGTGTAGTACGGATGGAAAGGAATGCCGTCGAGCGGAACGCCGTTTTCATCTTTGAGTTTCTTGATTTCCACGCCGTCAGGGTTGTTCGAACCCACTTCGTGCAGGGCGATGATGTGTGCTACGACCAAACCGAGCAACACCAGCGGTACAGCGATAACGTGCAACGCGAAGAAGCGGTTCAGGGTAACGTCGGAAACGTTGAAGTCGCCGCGGATCCAAGTGGACAAGTCAGGACCGATAACAGGGATGGCGGAGAACAGGTTAATAATCACCTGCGCGCCCCAGAAGGACATTTGCCCCCAAGGCAACAGGTAGCCCATAAAGGCTTCGGCCATCAATGCCAAGAAAATCAGGGAACCGAAAATCCACACCAATTCGCGCGGTTTTTTGTACGAACCGTAAATCAGGCCGCGGAACATGTGCAGGTATACGACAATGAAGAAGAAAGATGCGCCTGTGGAGTGCATATAGCGGATAATCCAGCCGCCGGACACGTCGCGCATGATGTACTCTACTGCGGTAAAGGCAGCAGGCAGGTGATAGGCATTCAGGTTGCCGTCCGGTTTGTAGTTCATGGTCAGGAAGATACCGCTGACGATTTGAATCACGAGGACGAGCAGAGCCAAAGAGCCGAAGTAGTACCAGAAGTTGAAGTTCTTCGGCGCGTAGTATTGAGCCAAATGCTCATTCCACATTTTAGACAGAGGGAAACGAGCGTCCGTCCAGTCTAACAATGCTTTTGCTTTGCTATTGGTTTGGTTTGCCATAATTATCGTTCCTTATTTTTAGTCTTCGCCTACCAAGACTGTCGTATCGCTCAGATATTTGTAGGGCGGAACAACTAGGTTGGTCGGTGCAGGAACACCTTTATATACGCGGCCTGCCATGTCGAATTTCGAACCGTGGCAAGGGCAGAAGAAACCGCCTTTCCAGTCTGCACCCAAATCCGCGGGGGCAACGTCGGGACGGTAGGTCGGCGAACAGCCCAAGTGGGTACAGATACCGATGGCTACAAGGATGTTCGGCTTAATCGAACGGGTCTCGTTTTTACAGTTTTCGGGCTGATGATCCACATCAGAATTAGGGTCGGCAACCGCACCGTTCAAACTTTTCAGGTCTTTGAGCTGCTGATCGGTACGGTTAACCACCCAAATCGGTTTACCTTGCCATTCGGCAGTCAACATTTGTCCGGATTCGATTTTACTGACATCGATTTCGACGGCAGCACCTGCGGCCTTGGCTTTTTCCGACGGGAAAAAGCTTGCCACGAAAGGCGTAGCTACGCCCAAAGCCGCCACACCGCCTGCGCCGCACGTAGCCAGCGTCAGAAAGCGGCGGCGACCGCTATTGATTTCTTGATTATCCATTATTCAGTCGTCCTAAAATTTTGGGAATACCGAGCCATTAAACGATGTAATTCTACCTAGTTTACCGTGATACTCAAAGCATTATTTAAATTAAGGTAAATTTTCATGACGATTATCAAGGCTTAAGCGGGATTATCTTCGTCGAAATGACAGACTTCCAACTCAAAATGCTGTGCCACGGCTTCGCCCAGGGCGCGGATGCCGTAACGCTCCGTCGCATGGTGTCCCGCGCTGACAAACGCAACGCCTGTTTCATTGGCAAGGTGAAACTGGGCTTCCGAGATTTCTCCGGTCAGATAAGCATCGACGCCTTCGTCTATGGTCGTCTGAAAAAATCCCTGCGCACCGCCGGTACACCATGCAATGCGTTTGATTTCGCGCGACATATCGCCGACGGCTACGGGCTGCCGCCCCAACGCTGCAGCAATGTGTTGCAACCATTCAGCCAAAGTCTGCGGCGTTTTCAGACGACCTATATTCAACAGGTTCTGTTCGCCGAACCGCCTTTCGACTTCCCAACCCAACTTATCGGCAAGCTGCGCGTTGTTGCCCAACACTGGGTGTGCATCCAGCGGCAGGTGGTAGCCCGCCATATTGATTTGGTGTTGCAATAATGTTTCGATGCGCACTTTTTTCCAGCCCGTAATCGTTACCGGCTCACTTTTCCAAAACATCCCGTGATGCACCAAAAGCATATCCGCGCCCTGCTCCGCAGCAAAATCGACCGCTGCCTTGCTTGCCGTTACCGACGTCGCTATTTTGCCGACTTCAGCCCTACCCTCGACCTGCAAACCGTTGGGCGCATAGTCTTTGAACATGCCGACCTGCAACACTTCGTCGCACCACGCCAAAATATCATTGCGTTTCGCCATATTATTCCTTTCAACACATAGCGGATTGAATTTCACAGAACAAAGCGAAGCAACGCCATCCCTATCCCTGTTTCAAATCAATTCACCGCATTCATACAAAATCGGACGCACATTCTAACCGCAAACCCTGACGCGTCCCAATCCCCACGCCGTTCAACACACGCCCGCATTTACACCCCGGCATGAAATATTTTAATATTGCCCGTTTCAAAAGGTCGTCTGAAAGCGTGAAAACCAATGGATTCCATCATCGAACTGCGCCATCTCAAAACCCTGCTGGCACTCGAAGAAACCGGCAGCGTATCCCTTGCCGCCAAGCGCGTCTTCCTGACCCAATCCGCCCTTTCGCACCAAATCCGCGCGCTTGAAAACTATTACGACACCCCCCTGTTTGAGCGCAAATCCACGCCCTTGCGTTTTACACCCGCCGGCGAACGCCTGTTGAGGCTCGCACGCGAACTCCTCCCGCAAGTTTCCGCCGCCGAGCGCGACCTCGCCCGCATCATCGAAGGCGAAGCAGGCGAATTGCGGCTGGCTGTCGAATGCCACACCTGTTTCGACTGGCTCATGCCCGCGATGGGCGAATTCCGCCCCATGTGGCCGCAAGTCGAATTGGACATCGTTTCCGGCTTTCAGGCAGACCCCGTCGGACTCCTGTTGCAACACCGCGCCGATCTCGCCATCGTATCCGAAGCCGAAAAACAAAACGGCATCAGCTTCCGCCCCCTGTTCGCCTACGAAATGGTCGGCATCTGCGCCCAAGACCACCCGCTTGCCGCCAAAACCGTTTGGGAAGCAGAAGACTTCATCGGTGAAACCCTCATCACTTATCCCGTTCCCGACGAAATGCTCGACCTGCCCAAAAAAGTATTGTTACCCAAAGGCATCAACCCGCCGCGCCGCCGCAGCGAACTGACCATCGCCATCATCCAACTCGTCGCCAGCAAACGCGGCATCGCCGCCCTGCCCTACTGGACCGTGATGCCCTATCTCGAAAAAGGCTACGTCGTCCACCGCCAAATCACCGCCAACGGCCTGCAAAGCGAACTCTACGCCGCCACACGCACCGAAGACGCCGACAAAAGCTATCTCGATAACTTCTGCCAAATCGTCCGCGAACGCAGTTTCGCCGACCTCCCCGGCTTGAGCGAACTGAAAATGCACGGACACGATTAATGTTTTATTGAAACACGGTGTTACAGCATCAAATCAATCCGACTTCAATATCAAAAGGTCGTCTGAAAACCCAAATCTCAGGTTTTCAGACGACCTTTTTACTTCCTATCCCGATTTAGCCTTCTTCAGGCAGCTTGGTGATTTTTACCCGCTCGATGCGTTGACCGTCTTTTTCAACGACTTGGAAACGCCAGCCGTGGAAGTCGGCAAAGTCGCCGACATCGGGAATGCTTTGCAGCTCTTCCATAATCAGTCCGGCGACAGTGTGGAAGTCTGCATCTTCTTCCTGCGGCGGGAGGTTGAGTTGCGGCGCGAGTTCGACGTATTCGAGCGAACCGTCCACGGTCAGGCTTTCATCGGCATTTTCTTGAACGGCGGGTTCTTCTTGGCGTTCAAACTCTTCAGGGAATTCGCCGGCAATGGTTTCCAGCAGGTCTTTCATGGTAACCATGCCCAAAACTGCGCCGAATTCATCGACTACCAAAGCATAATCCGCGCTGCTTTGGCGGAACAATTCAATCGCGCCTAACGCGGTCGCACTGTCCGGCAGGACGAGCGGCTGGCGCAGGACGGCTTGAATATTGAGTTCGCCGGTTTCGAGCAGTTGGGCGAGCAGGTCTTTTTTGTTGATGTAGCCCAACGGTTCGTCCACACCGGCTTTACCAACGACGAGCAGGCGGCTGTACGGGGTGTTTTGCAGTTGGGCGTGTTGCTCTTCGCGGCTTTGGGAGATGTCCAAACGCTCAATGTCGCGGCGGGGAATCATCACGCCGAGGATGGGACGTTCGGCAAGCGTCAGGACGCTGCGTATCATGGATTTTTCGTTTTCTTCGAAATGCCCGTCGTCCTCTGCTTCGTCGCCCGCTTTGGCAAGCACGCTTTCGCGTATGCCCATCATGCCCAAGACGTTCTCGGCGGTTCGTTTGCGCCACGAGCTGCTGATGTAGTCGTTTTTGCGGCTGTTGCGCTGCGAAATTTGGTTGAATGCTTCAATCAGGATGGAGAAGCCGATAGCGGCGTAGAGGTAGCCTTTCGGGATGTGGAAATGGAAGGCTTCGGCAATGAGGCTGAAACCGATCATCAGCAGGAAACCCAAACAGAGCATGACGACGGTAGGATGCCTGTCCACAAACTCGGTCAGCGGTTTGCTGGCGGAAATCATGACGGTCATGGCAACGGCAACGGCACCCATGGCGACGACGATGTGATCGACCATCGCAACGGCAGTGATGACGGAATCGATGGAAAATACCGCGTCAAGAATCAGGATTTGGGCAACCACACTCCAAAATCGCGCGTGTTTCTTCTGACTGTCGGCAACGGCAAACTGGTTATGCCCTTCGAGGCGTTCGTGCAGCTCGGTGGTGGCTTTGTAGAGCAGGAATATGCCGCCCGCGAGCATAATCATGTCTTTGCCGGAAACGTCCAACCCGCTGATGTGGAACAGCGGGCGCGTCAGGGTCATGATGTGCGCCATGAAGCCGAGCATGATGATGCGGATAACGACCGCAAGCCCTAAACCGGTAATGCGTGCGCGGTCGCGCTGGGCGGGTTTGACTTTGTTCGCCAAAATGGCGACAAAAACGAGGTTGTCTATCCCCAAGACGACTTCGAGTACCAGAAGCGTGGCAAAGCCTATCCAAGTATGCGGCTCTGCCAACCAACTGAAATCCATGATTTTTGTATTCCTTTGTGTTCAAACGTGAAAAGGCAGCCTGAAACGCTCAAGCTGCCTGATTCATATCGATACGCACGAAAAATGGCGGGCGGTCATGCTGCTCTGCTCTGGGTCTTTCATGTGTGCGTAAGTCTCAAGTAAAAATAATGTAAATAGTTTAGCAGTTTGGAAGGCGGATGGCAAAAGGTCGTCTGAAAACTGGAATTTGCGTTTTCAGACGACTCGCCAAACCGCTTAAATAACCTGCTCTTTAGTTTTGGTCTCCGCGGCTTTATTCGTCATAAAACCGTCTATCGGCGCATAACCCACGAAATCGGCGTTTTCATCCATGATGACTACCCAATCTTTCGTGCGCCCGCTGGTCAGGGGCAGGAAGAACAAAGGTTTGCCGGATGCAGATACTTTGGCTGATTTGACGATATCCGCTTCAGACATATTGCGGGCGGCAGCCAATTCGGACAACGGCTTCATCACGCGGCGGATTTTTTCGCGCTCGGCAGGGCCGTCGGGCAGCCACCAATTCGGGCGCATACTCGGTTCGATACCCGTCAGCGACAAGCTCAGGCTTTCATTGCCTTCATCGACATTGGCAGCCTCGCGTACGCCTACGCGCTCTATACCGAACCAAGGCAGGGTTTTGAAGCCATCTTTGGCTTTTGCCAAATCCGCCTTATCGATTTCGGCGGCAGTCACAATATTGATACGGTCGCGCTCAAAAGCTGCGGCAACAGGACGGGCAAGGGATACGCTGTACAACCCGTAAATCAAAGCGGCAAGCTGGATCGCGCCGATTAAGGAAAAATCGACCACGCGCTCGCGCATTTTTTTCTTGGGGCTGGCAAGAATCAGGGTCAACAGCGGACCGCACACGATATCCACCGATACGACCAACTTATACAAATCCAAACCGCCGGTCAGTTCGGCATAGGGAAAGGGATACCAGACTTCAAAAACAAGCAGCGCCGCCAAGCCCGCCAAAACCAGACTGACAAGCAGATGCAGCGAGGCGCTTTTCACGGCGAAACGCCATCGCGAAACATGTTGAGTATTTTCCATAATGTTTGTCCGTAACGTAATTATTTGAAATATGATTTTTTGAAGACGTCATTATATCGGAATATAAAAGTTTTGCGGAAAACCAAATAAACATTTTTTTACATATCCCATGTTAAAATCCGCATTCCTCAAATATTTCAATATGATGTTATGCACGCTTCCGATATTGACACAGACGATACGGCTCACGAATACCACGCCGACAATCCCGACTTTCCTGCAAAAACCGTTGTAGCGACACTGTTTATCGGCGCGTTTTTCGGCTATCTCAACGACACGCTTTTAAATGTCGCGCTCACGCCGATTATGAAGGATTTCGGTGTCGACAAAACCACCGTCCAATGGCTGACGACGGGCTTTTTGCTGGTAATGGGCGCGTTCACGCCGATTACGGCGGGCGTGATTCAATGGTTTGAAACGCGCAAGATGGTGTTGTTTACGCAGGCGACGTTTCTGGCGGGTTCGCTGATTTGCGCGTTTGCACCGACTTTCGGGATTTTGGTCGCGGGGCGGATGGTGCAGGCGGTGTCTGCCGCGTTTTTCGTGCCGCTCCTGTTTAACGGAATTTTGTCGATTTACCCGCCGAAAAAACGCGGAACGGCGATGGGCGTGATTACCATGATGTTCACTGCCGCGCCCGCGATAGGGCCGACGCTGTCGGGCATCATCATCGACCACACGCATTGGCGTGTGCTGTTCGGCTTTACTGCGCCGTTTATGCTGGCGGCGATGGCGTTGGTGGGCAAGTATCTGACGGTCAATTTGAGCACCATCAGCCGTCCGAAGATTGATATTTTGTCGGCCGTGCTGTCGATTGCGGGCTTGGGCGGGCTGGTGTATGCGAGCAGTAATTTCGCCAGTCTGCCGCTGGCGGAATTTATCCTGCTGTTTGCCGCCTCCGTCGCGCTGGTGGGCTGGTTTGCATACCGCCAGTCCCGCTTGGCGACGCCGCTGCTGAACCTTCGGGCGTTTGAGTATAAACAGTTCCGCCACTGCGTCGTGATTCTGGCGGGCGCGGTGTTCCTGTTTTTGGGTTTGGAACTGATGATGCCGATGTACACGCAGCAAGTGCTGATGCTGACGGGTACGGCGACGGGGCTGATTCTGATGCCCGCGAGCATCGCCCAAGCGGTTGCCGCGCCTTTGTTCGGCAAACTGCTGGACAAGAAAGGCGGACGGTTTGTCGTGTTGCCCGCCACGGTGATGTTGACGGTGTCTCTGGCGGTGTTGTGGCTGTTTTTGCGGATTGACACGCAAGTCATGATGCTGACCGCCATGTTCACGCTGATGGCGGTGTCCGTATCCGCCTGCGTAACGGGCGAAACCCACGGCTTGAACGCGCTGCCGAAAAAACTCAATCCCCACGGCGCGGCGATTCTGACCACTATCAACCCGATTGCCGGCGCAATCGGCGCGGCATTTTTCGTCGGCGCAACCAATATCGGCGAGAAACTGTCCTCCGCCACCTCTCCGCAACAAGCCATGCTCGACGGCATCCATCTGGCGATGGGCAGCGCGCTGGTGTTGGGCGCGGTGATGGTGTTTTTCGCCATGCGCCTGAAACGGCATGAAGCGGACAAGCAAGTTTGAACATAAGGTACCAAACGGGCATTCGAAAGAAGCCGCAAATAGCACAAAGAGGTCGTCTGAAAAAATGCAAAACCCGTCAGGACGACAGGTTATCTCTTGTTTTCTATACCGAAACCGCCTCAGTTTGCTATAATGCCCAGTTTCATCCACACTTTAAAGGACAAAAAATGGGTTTTCTGCAAGGTAAAAAAATCCTGATCACCGGCATGATTTCCGAGCGTTCCATCGCTTACGGCATTGCCAAAGCCTGCCGCGAACAAGGCGCGGATTTGGCATTTACCTACGTTGTTGACAAACTGGAAGAGCGCGTCCGCAAAATGGCCGCCGAATTGGGTTCCGAACTCGTGTTCCGCTGCGATGTCGCCAGCGACGACGAAATCAACCAAGTTTTCGCCGATTTGGGCAAACATTGGGACGGCTTGGACGGCCTCGTTCACTCCATCGGCTTCGCACCGAAAGAAGCCTTGAGCGGCGACTTCCTCGACAGCATCAGCCGCGAAGCGTTTAACACCGCACACGAAATTTCCGCATACAGCCTGCCCGCATTGGCAAAAGCCGCTCGTCCGATGATGCGCGGCAGAAACTCCGCCATCGTCGCCCTGAGCTACTTGGGCGCGGTTCGTGCGATTCCAAACTACAACGTCATGGGCATGGCAAAAGCCAGCCTCGAAGCAGGCATCCGTTTTACCGCCGCCTGCTTGGGTAAAGAAGGCATCCGTTGCAACGGCATTTCCGCCGGTCCGATCAAAACCCTCGCTGCTTCCGGCATCGCCGATTTAAGCAAACTTTTGGGACACGTCGCTTCCCACAACCCGCTTGGCCGCAACGTAACCATTGATGAAGTCGGCAACACTGCCGCCTTCCTGCTCTCCGAACTCTCTTCAGGCATTACCGGCGAAATCACTTACGTTGACGGCGGTTACAGCATCAACGCTCTGAACGACGAAGAGGCGTAATGATTTGTAATATTTTGTAGAAAAGACAACTTATTACACAAAAAACCGTCTGAATAAGTGGTGTAAAAAAGGTACACCGGCTATTTCAGGCGGTTCTTTTTTCGTATAAAAGGCGGCATATTTCGGGAATTTTGTCATAAAAACAAATTTTAACTTTTCTGAATTTTATTTAACGAATAAAACGATACCATGCCTGCCGGTTTGGAAAAGCCCGTCCGTCACTTCGGACGCACTTTTTTTAAAAATTTCACTTTATTATCCACAAACATACAGGAGGACATTTATGTCTATTGCTTCAGAATTCAAACAGTTTATTATGCGCGGCAACGTTATCGACTTGGCAGTCGGTATGGTCGTCGGTACTGCGTTTAGCGGCCTCGTTAAATCTTTGGTTGACGACGTAATTATGCCCCCTATCGGTCTGTTGATCGGCGGCGTTGACTTCTCCAACCTGTTCATCACCCTGAAAAACGGTGCGCAAGCGCCCGCAGAAGGCTATGCCAACTTGGCGGCAGCCCAGGCAGCCGGTGCCGTCACCCTGAACCTCGGTCTGTTCATCAACTCTGTTATCAGCTTCCTGATCATCGCTGCTGCGATTTTCTCCGTTATCAAAGCATTGAACTCCATGAAAAAAGCCGAAGCGCCTGTTGAAGAAGCACCTGCAGAGCCTAGCGAAGAAGTATTGCTGTTGCGCGAAATCCGCGACTCTCTGAACAAAAAATAATCTTTTGAAGATTTGAAATAAAAGGTCGTCTGAAAATTTTCAGACGACCTTTTTGTTTTGCGTATCTCTCCGATATCAACGATTTACGGTTTGCGGTATCGGATTGCGCGGGATAACCATTCTTCAATCTCTATCCACATAGCTCCTCCCATTTACAACAAACCGGGCTGACCCAATGCCGGATCGGTCGCGCGGGCGGCTTGTGCGTCTTCAACGGTCAACCCCAAGGCTTTCGCCACGCCTTCGCCGTAGGCGGGGGCGCAACGGTGGCAGTTGCGGATGTGGCGGTATTTGATGAAGTCGGGCGCGTCGCCCATGGCTGCGGCGGTGTTGTCGAACAAAGCCTGTTTCTGTGCGTCGTTCATCAGGTTAAACAAGGCGCGCGGTTGGCTGAAATAGTCGTCATCGTCTTGGCGGTAGTCCCAGTGCGCCGCGTCGCCGTTGATTTTCAAAGGCGGTTCGGCGAAGTCGGGCTGTTGCTGCCATTGGCCGAAGCTGTTGGGTTCGTAGTGCGGCAGGCTGCCGTAGTTGCCGTCGGCACGGCCTTGTCCGTCGCGCTGGTTGCTGTGGACGGGGCAACGCGGGCGGTTGACGGGGATTTGGCGGAAGTTCACGCCCAGGCGGTAGCGTTGCGCGTCGGCGTAATTGAACAAACGGGCTTGCAGCATTTTGTCGGGGCTGGCGCCGATACCGGGAACCAGGTTGCTCGGTGCGAAAGCGGATTGTTCCACATCGGCGAAGAAGTTTTCGGGATTGCGGTTCAACTCGAATTCGCCCACTTCGATCAACGGATAGTCTTTTTTCGGCCAAACTTTGGTCAGGTCGAAGGGATGATACGGCACTTTTTCCGCATCGGCTTCAGGCATGACTTGGATGTACATCGTCCATTTCGGAAACTCGCCGCGTTCGATGGCTTCGTACAGGTCGCGCTGGTGGCTTTCGCGGTCGTCGGCGATGATTTTTGCGGCTTCTTCGTTGGTCAGGTTTTTAATGCCTTGCTGGCTGCGGAAATGGAATTTCACCCAGAAACGTTCGCCCGCTTCGTTCCAGAAGCTGTATGTATGCGAACCGAAGCCGTGCATATGGCGGTAGCTGGCGGGGATGCCGCGGTCGCTCATGACGATGGTAACTTGGTGCAGGGCTTCGGGCAGCAGCGTCCAGAAGTCCCAGTTGTTCGTAGCGGAGCGCATATTGGTGCGCGGGTCGCGTTTAACCGCCTTGTTCAAGTCGGGGAATTTGCGCGGGTCACGCAGGAAGAACACAGGCGTGTTGTTGCCGACCATATCCCAGTTGCCTTCTTCGGTATAGAACTTCAACGCAAAGCCGCGGATGTCGCGTTCCGCATCGGCTGCGCCGCGCTCGCCCGCCACGGTGGTGAAACGGGCAAACATCTCAGTTTGCTTGCCGACTTCGCTGAAGATTTTGGCGCGGGTGTATTTCGTGATGTCGTGCGTTACGGTAAACGTACCGAACGCGCCCGAACCTTTGGCGTGCATACGGCGTTCGGGGATGACTTCGCGCACGAAGTCGGCGAGTTTTTCATTCAGCCACAAATCCTGCGCCAGCAACGGGCCGCGCGCGCCTGCGGTCAGGCTGTTTTGATTGTCGGCAACGGGCGCGCCGTTGTTCATGGTCAGATGGGTTACGGGGCATTTAGAGACAGTCATAATAATTTCCTTTGTGAAATGGTCAGTGGTTTATAAAACGATTTGCCGAAAAGCATATTCGTAGCCGGTTTCTTGGCATTCATAAATTTCTTGTATCGACATTTGTTTTTTCTTTTGCTTAAACTATGAATAGGACTATACAGAAAGGTTTTGACTATTGGAACTATGACTTCAATTTAATATTGTTATTATTACTTGAGATTTTATTTTTGTTAGATTTTTATTATTGATTAATGCATGAAATAGAAAAAGGTCGTCTGAAACTGTTTTCAGACGACCTTTTTGTATCTTCGTTCCCATTAAAGCTTGCGCATCATCATCATGAAATATGCGCCGCCTATGAGCGTGGCCATCATTCCGGCAGGGACTTCGTAAGGGAACATTACCTGCCTGCCCAGCCAGTCGGCCGTCATCATAACCGATGCGCCGATGAGTGCGGCGGCGGCAAGCTGCTGTCCGGGCAGACGCGCGCCGAGCATACGGGCAAGGTGGGGGGCAAGCAGGCCGACGAAGCTCAAGGGACCGATAAGCAGGGTGGCGGCGGCAGTCAGTGCCGCGCTTGAGGCGATCAGCACCATCCGTGCAAGGGAGACGTTGACGCCGGTGGAGTGGGCGACATCGGCGTTCAGGCTGAGCAGGCCCAGCCAGCGTTGCAGGGGAAGGATGAGCAGGAGCGAAGCGGCGGCGAGGAGGCTGACGGTGAGGGCGGATTCGGGCGTTGCCTGATAGGTCGAGCCGGACATCCATACCAATAGCTGTTGTACGCGGTAGTCGCCGCTTGCCGTCCAAATGCGGATGGCGGCATCGGCAAGGGCGGCGATGGCCATGCCGGTGAGCAGGACTTTTTCGGGAGCCAGCCCGTTTTTGCGGTTGAACAGCATCAACAGTCCCAAGGATGCCAGTGCGGAAATCACTCCGACCAGCCAAAACCAGCCGCTGCCCGAAGTGATGCCGAACAGCATGACGCAGGCCATCGCGCCGAATGCCGTGCCGGAACTGATGCCCAAAAGCTCGGGGCCTGCCATCGGATTTTGCGTCAGCCTTTGCAGCATCACGCCGGTCAGCGCGAGCATGGTGCCGGTGGCGGCGGCAAGCATCACGCGCGGATAGCGGAATACGAAATATTCGGGGTCTATGGTCAGGCGCAGGGTTTCATCGTAGCGTCCGACGGTCAGGGCCAATACCGCTGCGGCAATGGCAATCAGCGGCAGCAGGCGCAACAGGCGCGAGGTATGCAGCGCGGCAGGCGCGGTGTCGGAGGCCGTCTGAAAAGAAGGACGGGACGGGGTTTTCATCATCAGCCACAGCAGAAGCGGCGCGCCGATGAGTGCCGTTACTGCACCGGCAGGCAGGTCTATGCCGCGATAGTGCTTCAGCAGCATCAGGCTGTTGTCAGTCAGCATCAAAAGCAGTGCGCCGATGATGAAGGAACAGATCAGGCGCATGGGCAGTGTGCGCACGCCCGTCTGCCGTACCAGCGTGGCCGCCGCCAGTCCGGCAAAGCCCATCATGCCGACGAAGCCGACCACGCTTGCGCCCAAAAAGGCCGCCGCTGCCAACGAGAGCAGGCGGATTTTTTTGACAGGGATGCCCACCGATTCCGCCTGCGTGTCGCTCAGGCTCATGATGGTCAGCGGTTTGATCAGAAAGGCTGTAAACAGGGCGGTTGCGGCGACGCGCCACAAAAGTCCCAGCGTGTCGCGCCAACTGTCCTGCACCAGCGAGCCGCTGCCCCACTGCATCACGCCGCGCGTCTCTTCGCTGAAAAACAGCATCACAATGCCCGTCAGCGAGCCGAGATAGAGGCTGACCACCAGGCCTGCCAGCACGACGGTAAGCGGTTGCAGGCCGCGCCGGGACGACAGCCACAAGACTGCGCCCAAGGCCGCCGCCGCACCGGCAAACGCCACGGCGGACGTGCCGTAGGAGAGGAAGGAGGGGGCGAATACGGTTGCCGCCACCAGTGCCGTCTGTGCGCCGCTGCTGACTGCCAGCGTGCCGTCAGAGGCGAGCGGATTGCGCATCAGCTGCTGCATCAGCATGGTTGCCGCCGCCGTACTGCCGCCGGCGAGCAGCGCCATCGCCATACGCGGCAGGGTATTGTTCTGCACCATCAGTGCGTCCAGGGGCAGGGTGTCGGGGCGGTCGAAAATCCGCAGCCACGGCAGCGTCCATTCCAGCTTCAAGATCCACCATGCCGTCAGCGCACACAAAAGAAGCAGCAGGACGGCAAGCGGGGGCAGGGGTCGTCTGAACATATTTACCATGCGGCCTCCTTGTTTGCGGATGCCGTTTCAGACGGCATCGAACGCATCAGTTGCAAAGTGAAGTGTTGCATGGAGGGTAGTGCGCCGTAGCTCCACGACGGTTCGAAAATACGGCGGTTTTCCGGCCTGCTGAACGGCAGTCTTTTCCAAAGCGTGCTTTTTTCCAATACCGGCCGCGTATTTTGCGGATGCGGTTTGACGATAATCAGCACCGTATCCGGCGGCAGCTTGGCCAAGTCCACCAGCGTGATGTTTTCAAACCCCCATTCGTTGCTCTTGCCCGTCCATGCGTTTTTCAGCCCCAGCTTGTCGAAAACGACCTGAAAGAGCGAAGTTTTGCTGTAAATCCGCAAATGCCGGCCGTCGGCAAACTGGACGGCCGCAAAGGGGCGGTTGCGGTAGGGGGCGAGTACGGGACGGGCGCGGGCGAACAGGTTTTCCGTGTCGCGTATCAGCTTTTCGGCAGCCGGCGTATCGCCGATAAGCCTGCCCAGTTTGCGCGTCGTATCCAGCGTGTGCGCGTATTCGATGCCTTTGGGGGTACCGAAATCCAGCTCGTGTACCGGCGCGATTTTTTCAAATTGCGGCTTGGCGGCGGCATACCATGAAGATTGTACGAAGAAATCGGGTTTGATCTGATAGAGCCTCTCCAGGTTCGGCTGGAAGCGCAAACCTGCCTCTTTCGCCGAGGCAGGCAGCGGCGGATAGTTTACCCAGGTATCGTAAACCCTTCTGTCGGCGACACCGACGGGCGGATGCCCCATCGCCGTCAGCGTTTCGGTTATCGTCCAGTCCGAAGTCGCCACACGCGGTGCGGCATGGGAAAAAACGGCAAACAGCGCGGCGGCGGTGAGAAACAGCCGTGCGGCAAAGTGGGGGAGGTCGTCTGAAAAGCGGTGGAACATTTGTTCGGCAGTCTTTCGGGGGTTGGGGTCAAGGTCGTCTGAAAAATGTGGGTCGGATTCTCGAATCCGATATTTTCAAATTGGCGGTGCCGTTCAAAGCAACCGAAATATCTGCGTTTTGTCGGATACGGGTATCCGACCTGCACATTCCGGCTTTTCAGACGACGTGTTCTTCTTGGAAGAATTTTTCAAGGCAATGCCACGGGGCGGCCGTTTTCGGGGTGGGCGATGATGTTCATCTCGACGCTGTAAATGTCTTTCAACACTTGCGCCGTCATGATTTCGGACGGCCTGCCCGTTTTCAGCAGCCGCCCTTGTTTGAGCGCGACCAGTTCGTCGCAATATTGCGCCGCCAGATTGATGTCGTGGATGACGATAATCACGCCCAGCCCCAAATCGCGCGACAGCTTCTGCACCAGTGCCATCACTTCTATCTGGTGGGCGATGTCCAAAGCGGCGAGCGGTTCGTCCAAGAGCAGGAAGCGGCTTTGCTGCGCCAGGCACATTGCCAGCCAGATGCGCGAACGCTCGCCGCCCGAGAGGGTATCGACGGTTTGTCCGGTAAATTTTTCGGTGTGCGTCAGCCGGAAGGCTTGGGCGACCGCCTCCCTGTCCGCATCGTTGGTGCGCCCCAAAAGGCCGCTCCATGCATAACGCCCCATCATGACCAGCTCGCGGGCAGTCAGTGCGGTGGCGGCCGGCAGGTGCTGCGGCAGATAGGCGACTTCTTTGGCGTATCCGCGCACGGAATAGTCATGAATGTCCCTGCCGTCCAGCAATATCCTGCCGCCGGCCAATTCGTGTTGGCGCGTCAGCAGCTTGAGCAGGGTGGACTTGCCCGAGCCGTTGTGTCCGATCAGGCCGTAAACCTTGTTCGGTTCGAAAGAGAGGGAAATATCGTGCAGCAGGGTGCGCCCGGGCACGGCAAATGAGGCGTTTTGTAGTTGGAACACGGGTTCAGACGGCCTTTCGGTAAAATGGGGCGGAGGATATTTGCCGGCGGATAAACAAAAAAACGGTACGGAACCGGCTTGTCCTGTTCAAAGCGGACGATACGCTAAGGTGTTGAAACACCGTGTGAACCGGTTCCATACTGTCTGTACGGCCTGCGGCTTTGCCGCTTTGTTCCGGTTTTGTCCGTCCGCTGTCAAACGGCAACTTTTCCGCCCGGTTGGATATGGTTAAAATATAACAATTCTTATTTCAATTCAAATGCAGACATGAGCCTCCCAAACACTCTCGCCATCCAAGACATCATCCGTTTCTGCGCCCTTGCGCTGCCTGCTTTGGACGGCGATGCGAGGCCGTCTGAAACAGAGGCGGACAGTCGCGAAGCGGAGATCATGGCATCGGCGTTTGGCAGGCTCTCCGTGGCACATCCTGAAGCAGGGGCGGTCTATTGGGCTTGCCGCACTTGGCTTTTATGGATGTGGCAGCCGGTTTATCTGGGTGTGTGGGCGGCATCGGTCAAAGGTGCATCGCCCGATTTTTCAGGTTTTGCCCACACTTTCGACGGGCTGTTTACCGCACGTTTCGGCATTGCAGTGCAGGATTGTACGGTGCGGCTCAGGCAGGAAGCCGTTTCACGAACCGCCACAGATTTGAAAGCCTATCTGTACGCCGCGCTGCCGCTGATTCGTCCGCATTATCCTTTGGGTGCGAAGCTGGCGGAATATTTCCTCGGCGATGCGGTGCTCAAAGCTCTGTCTGCCGCACATGCCCTGCGCCTGCTCTCGCGCGGTGAAACGGAAATGCTGGCGCGGCAATGGCAGGATGCTTTGGCGGTACGCTGCAACGGCGCGCTGGTGTGGGACGGGGAAACACAGGGGTTTCAGGCACAACTGGCCGCCTGCTGCCAACACTACCGTCGGGAAGACGGGGAATTTTGCAGCGGTTGTCCGAAAACGCGGCCTTAGGGCAGGGCGGTTTCGGGTAAAGACATCACGGCATCAGAGGCTGCTGAAAATACAACCGGCTGATTTGTCGTGAGCTTGTCTTGTTTTTGCGGTAGGGGAAAGGGTTTGCCGACATTCTTAAAGGCCGTCTGAATATTTTTCAGACGGCCTTTGCCGTTTGCTGCCTTAAAAATCGACGGATGCCGACAGGGAGAAGCTGCGCGGTGCGCCGGCGTTCAGGTAGCCGTTGTTAGGGTATCCGCCGACGGATGCCCAGTATTTCTTGTTGGCAACATTATCGAGGCGGGCACGGAAGGTGGCTTCGTGCCTGCCGATTTGGGTGCGGTAGCGTGCGCCGAGGTCGAAGCGTGTCCAGCCGCCGACTTTGAGCGTGTTGGCGGCGTCGGCGTAGGAAGAGCCGGTATAGACCATGCGGCCGTCAAACGCCAGCCCCTGCACTTTCGGCACTTCCCATTCCAAGCCGATGTTGGCCTGGGTTTTGGCCACACCGATGGTGCGTTTGCCGTCGGTCGAGGACGAGCCGGTGGATTTCTGTTTGGCATCGAGCAGGGTTACGCCGCCCAAGAGTTTCACGCCCGGGGCAACTTCGCCGTAAACGGTGATTTCCGCACCTTGGTGGCGGTCTTTGCCTTCGGAAGTGAGACGGGCGGTGTTGTTTTCGACAACGTAGAGCGAACGCGGTTTGTCGGTGTGGAACAGGGCCAATCCCGCGCCGAAGCCGTTGGCTTCAAATTTCGTGCCGATTTCTTTTTGTTTGGAAACATAGGGTTTGAGCGATTCGCCGGCATTGCTGACGGCGTAGGCCCGGCCGTTGATGGAGGCAGTCGAGCCTGCGGTCGCGCCTTGTCCCAGGCTTTCGATGTAGTTGCCGTACACCGACCAATTCGGCGTGATGCGGTACACCGCGCCGACGGCGGGACTGAGGCGCGATTTTTTGTAATTTTCGGTTTGAACGCCCGTATTATAGGCGTAAGCCTTGTTATGCACCTGCTGCCAGCGCGCCCCAAGCATGAATTGCAGGCGTTTGTTCCAAAGGCTGAAGGTGTCGCCCAAGGCGAAGCTGGTCAGACGTGTTTTGCCGGTAACGGCAGGATTGCCCATGTCGTTGCCCGAATACAGCGGGTCGGCGGCTGCGGGTTGCGGATAGCGGGACGGGTTGTAGAGGTTGGTCGTATATTGGTTGCCCCAATCCATGATGTAAGCGTTTTTGCGCGAGGATTGGAAACGGTTGGCGGCGGCGGTCCATTCGTGCTCTACCGCGCCCGTATTGAATTTGCCGCGCAAACCGACTTCGCCCGTATCAATTTTGTCTTTACGCGCGTTGTCGAAGCGGTAAATCGATCCGTCGCCGTTGACATTGCGGACAGTCAGGTTTGCCAGAGAATTGTTTTCCTTGCTGCGGCGGAAGCCATAGGCGGCGTAGGCAGTCAGGTTGTCGTTGAAATCGTATTCGCCGCGCATTGTGCCGAACCAGTCGCGCTCGTTGGAATACGTCCACGGCTGCGCCCAGTTGGACGAGGCATCAGGCGCGGCCGGCACGGCGGTCAGGCCTGACAGGGTAACATTGGTACGCGTGGCTTTGAGCTTGTTGTCCTGCCAACCCAAATCGGCGGACAGGCGGGCATTTTCATTGCGCCAGTCTAGGCCGACATTGACCAGGCTGAGTTTGGACTTTTCGTCGTCTATTGCGGTTTTGCCGTTATGGTGCGCCGCATTGACGCGCACGCCGAATTCCTGATTTTGTCCGAAACGGCGCGCCACGTCTGCCGCCAAACCACCGCGTTTTCCCGCGCCGTAATTGGCAGTCAGCCGGTTCAATCCTTCATTGGACGCGCGTTTGGGCAATACGGATACCGTGCCGCCGATATTGTTGTCGCCCGGCGCCATGCCGTTTAAGAAGGCGGATGCGCCGCGCTGGACTTCCACGCGTTCGAAAAGCTCAGTGGCGATGTATTGGCGCGGCAGGATGCCGTAAAGGCCGTTGTACATGGTATCGTCCGATTCGGCGGCAAAGCCGCGTATGAAATAGGCTTCCTGAAAATTGCCGTAACCGCGCGCAACGCGGACGGTCGGGTCGTTTTGCAGTACGTCGCCGACGCTGCGCGCATGTTTGTCTTGAATCAGCCTATTGGTGTAAGCAGTATTGGAGAACGGCGATTCTAGGTTTTTTTTATTGCCCAAAATACCCACGCGGCTGCCGCGCGCCACCTGTCCGCCCTTAAATGCAGGAATCAAACCGCCCTTGGATGCGTCCGCGCTGGCGGTTACGGTGATGGTTTCAAGTTCGGCGGTTTCTCGGACTTGGGGTTCGTCTGAGGCAAATGCCGCCGAAACGGCAAGGAGGGAGAGGCTGAGGATGCTGAGTCTGGAAGCGGGCTTAATCATTTGTATTTTCTTTCAAAAGTCGATCGTAACGGTTAATTCTAAAAGAAAATTAATTTCATTTCAAAAAATATAGTGGATTAAATTTAAATCAGGACAAGGCGACGAAGCCGCAGACAGTACAGATAGTACGGCAAGGCGAGGCAACGCCGTACTGGTTTAAAGTTAATTCACTATAAATGATAAAAGGTCGTCTGAAACCGTTTTCAGACGACCTTTTGACTGAATGGCTGTCAACTTTACCGTTTACGCCGCGTCATACAAACCGCGCACCACCCTGCCGATGGCGGCGATGCCTTTTTCCAGCGTTTCCGCGTCCTGGGCGATGCTCATGCGGATGCACTCGCTCGCGTGCGGGTAATCCTGCGTGTCGATGCCGACGAAGAAATGTTCGCCCGGAATAATCAGCGTGTCTTCGGCTTTGAGCATTTCGTACAGGGTTTGCGATGAAACGGGCAGGTTTTCAAACCAGAGCCACAGGAAAATCGCGCCTTCGGGCTTGTGGATTTTCAGCGGATACGCGCCCAGCTCGCGCTTGAGCAGCGAGACGGCGGTTTGCGCCTGATTGCGGTAAAACGGCCGGATGACGTCGTCTGAAAGCTGTTTCAGACGACCGTCCTGCAACAGGGGCGTTGCGATGGCTGCGCCGAAACGGGTGGGCGACAGGTTCACAATCGCGTTCAGGCTGCTGACGGCTTTGACGACTTCGGGCGCGGCGACGATGATGCCGGTGCGCACGCCCGGTAAGCCGACTTTGGAAAGGCTGAAGCAGAGGATGATGTTTTCGTGCCAATTCAGCGTCACGTCGCTGTAAATGATGTTGGGGAACGGCATTCCGTAGGCGTTGTCGATAATCAGCGGAATGCCGTGTTCTTGCGCCAAAGCGTCCAGCCGCGCCATTTCGCCGTCGGTCAGCACGTTACCGGTCGGGTTGGTCGGGCGCGAACAACAAATCGCGCCGATTTTGCCCGCCTTGAGTTCGGGCAGGCTTTCCAGCGCGTCAAAGTCCACGCGGTATTTGAAGAAGCCTTCTTCGCCCTCGTGTTCGACAGCTTCGATTTTGGGTTTGACGGAAACGAAGTGCTGCCCTTCGACATGCACGTCGGCATAGCCGATGTATTCGGGCGCAAGCGGCAGCAGGATGGCTTTCTCTACGGAAAGGTCGTCTGAAACCTTGAATTTGCCGCCGAAGAGGTTGAAAAGATAGAAAAACGCGTTCTGTGAACCGTTAGTCAACGCGATATTGTCAGCGGTCAGGTGCCAGCCGTATTCGCGGTTGAGGAAAGCGGTCAACGCGTCAATCAAGGCGGCATCGCCTTGGGGGTTGGAGTAGTTGCCGATGTTCTCGACGGCGTGTTCCGCCGCCAGCTTGGAAAATACGTCGGCGAACACGGCGTTGACTTCGGCGATTCGCGCCGGATTACCGCCGCCGAGCATGTTGACGGGCTTGTCGCTTTTGAGCGCGTCGCCGAGGTCGTCCATAAGTTGCAGGATGCCGCTGTGTTGCGTGAATTTTTCGCCGAATGCCGAGAACTGCATGATGACTCCGTGTAAATATGATTGGCGGGGATTATATCAGCTTGATATGGCGAGGGGTCGTCTGAAAATGAATGTGGCGGGTTTGACGCACCATTGTCCCAACATCGCAAGAATATGTGACGGCAATTCATCTGCCCTCTTAAAAATTCAGACGACCCGATGAATCTCATCAGGTCGTCTGAAAATGTGAACGTCGGAAAAGGGAAAGCGACTTAGCGGATTTTCAGCGTACTCAATCCGATTAACACCAAGACGATGGTGATGATCCAGAAGCGGACGACGACTTGGGTTTCTTTCCAGCCTTTTTGTTCGTAGTGGTGGTGGATAGGCGCCATCAGGAAGATGCGTTTTTTGGTTTTCTTATACCAGCCGACTTGAAGCATAACGGACACGGCTTCGACGACGAACAGACCGCCCATGATGACGAGGACGAACTCTTGGCGGACGATGACGGCAACGGTACCGAGTGCCGCACCCAGAGCCAACGCGCCGACGTCGCCCATGAAGACTTGCGCAGGATAGGCGTTGAACCACAAGAATCCGAGACACGCGCCGCACATGGCGGTACAGAAAATCACGACTTCGTTCGCGCCTGCGACATAAGGCAGTTGCAGGTATTGGGCAAATTGGGCATGGCCGCTGGCGTAGGCGAAGATGGCGAGGCCGGCGGCAACGAGGACGACGGGGAAGGCGGCAAGTCCGTCAAGACCGTCAGTCAGGTTGACAGCGTTGGAAGTGCCGACGATGGTCAGATAGGTCAGGACGACGAAGCCGACCACGCCCAGCGGCAAAGCGACTTGTTTGAAGAAGGGAACGATGAGGATGTTGTTGGAGGAGTTTTCAGCAAGGAAGAACAGGGCAAGCGCGGCAACGATGGCGACGCTCGATTGCCACACCATTTTGAATTTGGCGGAAACACCGTTGGGGTCTTTATAGACGACTTTGCGCCAGTCGTCGTAAAAACCGAGCGCGCCGGTGGCGAGCAATACGCCCAAGAGAATCCAAATATACGGGTTTGCCCAGTTGCCCCACAACAGCGTGGATACGGTGATGGCGGTCAGAATCAGCGAACCACCCATCGTCGGCGTACCGTTTTTGATGAGGTGGGTTTGCGGCCCGTCGGTGCGTACCGCCTGCCCGACTTTCAACTGCGTCAGTTTGCGGATGGTCCACGGACCGAGCAGCAGGGAAAACGCCAAAGCGGTCAAAGCTGCCATGACGGCGCGGAATGTGGTGTATTGAAAGATATTCAGACCGGTCAACCAGTTACTGAAATGTGCAAGCCATAAAAACATGGGGCTTCCTTTTGTTTTTGTTGTTACATTGGGCTTATCGCCCGTTTTAAAGTTTGGTTTTTGGGGTCGTCTGAAAAAGTTTCAGACGACCTTTGCAGATTATTAAGCTGTTTATGACAGTCAGTGCCTGCTGAAGTTCACTCTCTATGCAGGTTTCTAGCGAACCCGTTATCCGTTGTTTAGAGAGATGGCAGCGTTATTGAGCGACAGCTGCGTTAGTGTCTTTCTCAATCACGCAAATCGGATAATTTCCCGGATTCCTGCCGCCGCCCCAATCCAGACAGAGGTCTTCATAAAGATACGCCTGCGCCCGCATTCCGGCATAAAACGTGCCAATCAGCGCGGCAATCAGCAATAAGGCTTTCACAAAGCCGCGGCTTTTCATTTTCAGACGACCTCTTTATCCGTTAATGCCTCGACCACTTCTTCCATCTTCATAAAGCGCGAACCTTTCACCAACACGGTGGCGCGTTCGGGCAAATCATGGCTCAACACTTGAATCAACGGGTCTTTGGCGGCAAACCACAAACCATCCGCGCCAAACGTTTCTGCCGCTTCGACGCTGTTGTCGCCGACAAAATAAGCCGCTTCGATGCCTTGGTCGCGGGCGTACGCGCCGACTTCGGCGTGCATGGCGGCGGCTTCATCCTCGCCCAGTTCGCCCATATCGCCCATCACAAAAATACGCGGCGCAGGCATGCGCGCCAACACGTCAATCGCAGCTTTCATGCTGTCGGGGTTCGCGTTGTAGGTATCGTCAATCAGGGTCGCGCCTTTGATGCCGGCTTTGACGTTCAGACGACCTTTGATATTGCTGAAGCCTTTCAAACCTTCCGCCACATCGTCCAAACTCAAACCTGCCACCAAAGCCAGCGCGGCGGCAGCGGCGGCGTTATGGACATTGTGGCGGCCGGGAACGGGCAGCACCACGGCGGCGCGCTCGTTGCCGCACACCAAATCAAATTCGCACGACAAAGGTTTCAACACGATATTTTCCGCGTGAACATCGCCGCTATCGACGCCAAAAGTCTGTTGCGTATGACTTTGGGAGGTCGTCTGAAACACGGCGGCATGTTCGTCTTCACACGGAATCAAAGCCAATCCGTCTTCACCCAAACCTTGATAAATCTCGCTTTTCGCCTTGGCAATATCGTTCGTGCCGTCAAAACCGCAGCCGACATGGGCGCGCAGGGCGTTGTTGACCAAAGCGGCATCGGGTTTGGCGATTTGCGTCAAAACCGCCAGCTCGCCGAAATGGTTCATGCCCATTTCAATGACAGCATAGCGGTGTTTTTCGTTTAATTTCAACAAAGTCAGCGGAAGGCCAATATGGTTGTTGAAGTTGCCCGCCGTCGCTAAAACGGCATCATCGCCGAAACGGCGGCGCA
>NZ_JH164964.1:164958-169386 GCF_000227275.1 Neisseria sp. GT4A_CT1 | reverse complement strand
CCAACATTTCCTTCACCGTCGTCTTGCCGCCCGAACCGGTAATGCCGAACACAAACGGGTTCACATTATCGCGCCACGCCTTCGCCAGCGTTTGCAACGCGGCAAGCGTGTCATCGACTTTCAACGCGCCATCCAAAGCAGCGCAATCTTCGCGCGAAACCACAACCGCCGCCGCACCCGCAGCCAATACGTCTTTAACAAAATCATGCGCGTCAAACCGCTCGCCCGCCAAAGCAAAAAACACATCGCCCGCGCGAATGTCGCGGCTGTCGGTTACGATGCGCGAAACGGGTTTGTTTTCAGACGGCATCGGAAGGTTGAGGGTTTGGCAGATGAAATTTAGGTCTAGTGGTTTCATGGTTTCTTTCGTTTGTTTTTTTTCAGACAGTTTTTTGACACTCAGCTACCGATTTTTCCATACTCTTGATAATCGGAGAAACACAATACAATGGTTTTACCGTTTTTACGGTAAGGATGGCAGAGGCTGTAATGACCGTCTTCCGCTTCATAGCGCATTTCCTGAGTTTGTCCGGCAAATACTTTTTGCAGGTATTCGCGCTCCTTCAAATTCGGAGAATAGACATAGTCCATTTTCTTGACCATCACTTTCTCACCATTTCGATCCATGACAAAATTATCATTACCTTCTACATTTTGATTGGCAGCAGGTACAGCTTCATTTTGACTGGCGGCAGGTACAGCTTCGCCACCCACGTTAAGGCGGGAATCGGCTGAAAAAGCCAGATAAACCGGTTTGTTGTCGATCTTATCCTGCACGATAATCATGGCAGATTTGAACGACAAATCATCTTTAGCCATCAAATCAAGGATTTCTGACGATTTTTTAATATACGCCAAATCGAAACGGTAATCGGCCAATGCATCTAGTTGAGCAGGATTGTCTTTGACGATGCGCTCCGACGATTGGGTTAAGATGTCGCGTTTTTGCCGAATAGTCAGGTAATTGCCGCCGAACAGCAACGCAGCCAAAATAGGAAATACCGCCAACAGCAGATATACGGTTTTCCTGCCGCCACGGACTTCTTCTTCCTGCCCGCGCTCGGCAATACGGGTCAGATTCAACATGATGTTCAGCATCAACGTACCGCCCATCACAGCCAAAATCCCCAAAATACTCATCAGGAAAATTTCTGTAATGTGTTCACGGAACACCTTGAGTCCGAAGACTTGGATCAATATCAACGCGAACACCCAGTACACCAGCAGTGTCACTGCTACCATACCGATGATGTTCGTTGCCTTGACCAATTTTTTTGCGTTCATCTCTTCACTCTTTTTTCAGACGACCTATTTGTCCTGATTAATCAATGGATACGGATTAATCGCACCGCTTGGCAGATACACGCCGTAATGCAAATGGGCCGGCGTGGTTTTGGCGTTGCCGGTTTTACCGACATAGCCGATGACCTGTCCTTCTTTCACGCGTTCATACAGGCGGACGCTGGCGAATTTGTTGAGGTGGGCATAGTAGTGCCATGCGCCCGGTCCTTGGATGCCGATGACTTTGCCACCCAATCGGTTGCGCCCGATTTTGGTTACAATACCGGGCGTCGTACTGCGTATCGGCGTGTTTTTCTTAGCGAAAATATCCACGCCTTCATGTCTGCGCCCCTGACTGCGCGCCGCGCCCCAAGTGTCGTCAAAACGCTTGCCTTTAACAGGATTGGGCAGGCTTTGCGCCGCCGGCGGTTCTTTCGCCCTCAGTTCGGCAATTTCGGCGTTCGGACGCGGCAGTTGTTTGGTGGTACAGCCTGCAAATAAAATCATGGCTGCACTGATTAAAAGGGTTTTTGTCGGCATTTTCAGCATCAAATCGGTCTCCTCGTTTTTCAGACGACCTTTGAAATTTGAAATCAGGGTCGTCCGAAACAACTGTGATGGGTTTAATGGCTGACGTGCCGTAATGCGTGGGTTGTGTTGCTTTTATTTTGTGGGGGATAAACGTTTTCAGACGACCTTAAGGCTGCCGGGCCGTCTGAAAATTGATTACATTGTTGTCAAATTTATAGTGGAATCGATAAGTCGAATACGCAGTACAGCAAAACCTCTCTACCCTACGGTGACTCCACTCTGTCTGTATACACTCAAAAATTACTCTTCAATATCGACATATCCCAAATCGATCAGTGCCTGCTCCACATTTCCCACTGCCTCATCATCATCTTTTACCATCAGTAGGAAGGCATTTTCGGTATAACCAATGTCTATTAGCCGAAGCCCATGGGGCTTAAGTAATGCATCGTAAGCCTCTAAGACATAGTTACTATCATTGAACATTGCAAACATTTCCATCTCTTCACTCTCAAAAAGATCTTCCAATTCACCTTGATCATCTGGCACGGGAATACCTTCGTGAGCGCAAAATTCTACTAATGTACGTTTGCATACTTCGTCATCAATTCCTGTCGCATCTATTTCAATGCCTAGCTTTTGTATAGGATAAAACTTCCCTAATTTTAAATGCTGTTCTTTCCACTCCATATACTCCATAAATTGATGATCAGCATAATGCCATTCACCTGATTCGTGATACCAACCTAAATGCCTAAATAACCAATGACATACCAAATCCTCATTTTCAGCCGGAGGAGCTTTGGGTAAATCTTCACGGGTTAAATAAGGGACGGCCGCAAGCAAGGCATTGAATAAAGGAGTATAACGTTGCATATTTTTGCCTATTAAAAGTGAGATGGAGTAATGTGTAATTTCCTATTTGCCAATGGCCTTAAGGAATTATCTGGAAAATATTTTTACCTGAGTTCTGCCAACGCTTTCTCTGCAACTTCAAAATCAGAAAAATGGTGCTTCACGCCTTGTACATCCTGATAGTTTTCATGTCCTTTGCCGGCAATCAGGATGATGTCGCTTGAAGCAGCACGTTCGACTGCGTAACGGATAGCTGCGGCGCGATCGGCTTCGACGCATTCGGGCGCGGGCACGGCAGGCAGGATGTCGTTGATGATGTCTTGCGGATTTTCCAAGCGCGGGTTATCACTGGTTACGACAACTTTATCCGCACCCTGTACGGCTGCTGCGCCCATCAGCGGGCGTTTGCCTCGGTCGCGGTTGCCGCCGCAACCGAATACGCACCACAAAGCCGCACCCTGTGGTTTGATTTCCTGCAAGGTAGCTAGTGCTTTTTCCAATGCATCGGGCGTGTGTGCATAATCGACAACGACTAAGGGCTTGCCGTTGTTCATGATGCAGTCCATGCGGCCTGAGGCGGGACGGATTTTTGCCAACACATCCAATACTTTATCAAGCGGATAACCGTTGGCACAAAGCAAGGCGATGCAGGCGGCGAGGTTTTGCGCGTTGAACCGTCCGAGCAGGCGTGTGCGGCAGCGGCCTTCGCCCCACGGCGTTTGGAATACGGCTTCCATACCGTCTGAAGAGGCGGTGAAATGAACAATGCGGATGTCGGCGTGTTCGCTGAAGCCGTAGCCGTAAACGGCCAAATCAGGACAGTCTCTTTTCAGACGACCTGCGAGTTCTGCACCGTATTCATCATCTACGTTAATGACGGCGTGTTTCAAGCCGTGCCAGTAAAACAGGCGCGACTTGATGGCGCCATAGGCTTCCATCGTGCCGTGGTAGTCGAGGTGGTCTCGGGTGAGGTTGGTGAAGATTGCGCTGCGGAATGGCACGCCGTTGACGCGCGATTGGTCAAGACCGTGGCTGGAGACTTCCATCGCGGCGGCTGTCGCGCCCTGTTGACGGAAGCGGTAGAGCAGGGTTTGGACATCGACGGGGGCTGGGGTGGTATGCGTGGTTTCTTCCAATGCACCCCAAAAGCCGTTGCCGACCGTGCCGATAATGGCGGTTTTTTCGCCCAACAAATCGGCGGCTTGCGCCAGCCATTGTGTGATGGAGGTTTTGCCGTTGGTGCCGGTTACGCCCCAGACTTTGAGGTCGTCTGAAACGTTGCCGTAAACTTGTGCCGCCAACATGCCGGCACGGTGTTTCAAATCTTTGATGCCTTGATTGGGGACTTTCCATTCGGGATTCCACGCAAATTTGCCGTCGTCGTCCCAAAAAACAAAAGCCGCGCCGTTGGCAATGGCAGCGGGGATATAACTGCGGCCGTCTGAATATTCGCCCTGACAGGCAACGAAAATATCACCTTGTTTAATTTGACGGCTGTCTGAATGCAACAAACGCCCTGCTGCGTTTGCACACAGCAGAGGCGGAATGTTGGTTTCAGCTAAAGGGGTTAACTTGCTGAACATAAAATAATCTCGTTGATACTCGGATTAAGACGGTGTTTTGACGGCTGCAACATTAGTCAGAGGCTTGGTGGGGGAAACGCCCAAGATATTCAGGCTGCCGCCCATGACTTGTTTGAAGACCGGACCCGCCACTACGCCGCCGTAGTAACCGTTTGCAGTCGGTTCGTCGATGGTTACC
>NZ_JH164964.1:159558-164811 GCF_000227275.1 Neisseria sp. GT4A_CT1 | reverse complement strand
TCGATGGTTACCGCCACAATCACACGGGGATTTTTAGCAGGAGCAAAACCGATGAAAGTTGCCACGTGTTTGTTATCAACGTAACGTCCGTTGACCAACTTACGCGCCGTACCGGTTTTCGCACCGACATCAAAACCATCTACCGCACCCGCCGTACCCGTACCGCCGGGCTCGGTTACAGAAACCATCAAATCACGCACTTCACGCGCGGTCGAAGCTTTAATGACGCGTTTGCCTTTGGGCGCAACCGCCTGTTTCTCAAAGCTAACCGGCAACAATTCGCCGTCATGTGTCAACATGGTATAAGCACGCGCCAATTGCAGCAGGCTCAATTGCAAGCCGTAACCGAAAGACATGGTTGCCTGTTCAATCGGCTGCCATCTGCGCCAGCTTCTCAAAAGACCGGCCGTCTCACCGGGGAAACCGGAGTGCATCCGCACGCCCACACCCAAATCATGATAAAAATCATACATTTCTTTAGGCGTGAATTTTGCAGACAGTTTGCTGGTACCAACGTTGGAAGATTTTTGCATAATGCCGCGCACATCCAAAGTAGGATACACATGGGTATCGCGTACGGTAGCGGGACCGATTTTATAAGGCATGGTGTTAAAACGATCAGCCACACCGACTTTGCCGGAATCCAATGCTTTGGCAATCGTAAACGGCTTCATGGCAGAACCCGGCTCAATCATATCGGTAACGGCGCGATTGCGGCGCTGTTCGCTATCGGCGCTGCCCGGTTGATTCGGATCGTAGGCAGGACTGTTAACCAAAGCCAAGATTTCGCCGGTTTGCGCATCCAATACCACAACCGTACCTGCTTTGGCTTTGTGATAAGCCACTGCCTTATTCAGCTCATCATAGGCAAGCGTTTGAATACGTTGATCCAAAGACAAAACCATGTCCTGCCCGTTTTTCGGATCGCTGTTGCGCGGAGAATCCAAACTATCGACGATATTACCTTTATTGTCGCGCAAAACCACTTTCGCACCGTCCGCACCATGCAGACTGTCTTCACGCGACAATTCCAAGCCTTCCTGTCCTTTGCCGTCAATATTGGTGAAACCGATAACGTGTGCGAACAGGTTGCCCATCGGATAATGGCGTTTCAGCTCTTTTTGAAATGCCAAGCCTTTAATGCCCAAAGCTTTAATTTCTTCCGCTTTTTCTTGGCTGAGTTGACGCTTCAGATAAATAAAATCTTTATCTTTTTTCGCCAATTTTTCCTGCAATGCCTCAACAGGCAGCTCAACAATAGCCGCCAACTTAGCCATCTGTTCGGCAGTCGGCATTTCTTCCATACCGGAAGGCATGGCATACAAAGATTCAGTCGGTGCACTCAACGCCAAAGTCGCGCCGTTACGGTCCGTAATCATGCCGCGCGACGCAGGTAAAGTCAGGGTACGGACAAAACGCTGATCGCCCTGATTTTTCAAAAATTCATGCTGCGTGGTTTGCAAATAGATGCCGCGAGCCAGCAGTCCGACAAACGCAGCCGCAATCAGCCACAACACCAAAGAAATCCGCCCATCACTGGTGATGGGTTTTTTAGCTTTGGCTGTCTTGGGCAGCATGCTCGGTTTATATTCGTTTTTAATCAACATCTTAACATCTCAATTCATAATCACCCGAACCGTGTCTTTATCCGACAGCACCACTTTGCAGTGTCGGATAAGCCGGCTATATTATTTTTTTCGTTCCACCATCACGGTATTATCCGCGCCGGGCGGTTTGAGGCGTTGCTTCTCAGCCGCCACCTTAATCAGCTTGTGGTTCGCCAGCCGCGCCTGATCCAATTTCAAGCGTGCATAGTCCTGATCAAGCTTGATTTCCTGCTTTTGCGCTTTATCCAAAGCGATGAAGTGCAAACGCGATTGGTCTTGCACAGTGACCACCGCAAAAGCAGATACCGATACCAAGACCAACAAAAGGATATTTAATTTATTCATTATTTTCAGACGACCTCAATCTGTTTGTTCCGAGGACACCTGCCCCACATAATGCTTATTCTATAATCTCACCGCCCGTCCGCTCTGCCACGCGTAAAACTGCGCTGCGCGCCCGCGGATTGGAGGCGGTTTCCTCAACACCCGGCTTTATCGCCTTTCCTATCGCCTTTAACGGCGGCAGAGGCAAATCCGCTTCTTTTACTGCCGCCCAACGCGGCAAAGGAGGATGTTGCGAATACTTTTTGACAAACTGTTTTACGATGCGGTCTTCAAGCGAATGGAACGCAATAACCGCCAAACGTCCGCCTTGCTTCAGACGACCCATCACTTGCGGCAGAACCGCCTCTACCTCTTCGAGCTCGCGGTTAATAAAGATGCGAACTGCCTGGAAGGTGCGCGTCGCAGGGTCTTGCCCCCGCTCACGAGTACGGACGTTTTGTGCCACGAGCTGCGCCAGCTTGCGGGTTGTATCGATCGGACTTTCTGTCCGTTGCGCAACAATGGCGCGCGCAATCTGGCGACTAAACCGCTCTTCACCATAATTCTTGATAACCTCGTGCAAATCCTGTTCTGATGCTGTTGCAATCCATTCTGCAGCGGACATTCCCCGCGTCGGATCCATGCGCATATCCAAAGGTGCATCAAAACGGAAACTGAAACCCCGTGCGCCGTCATCTATCTGCGGGGACGAAATCCCCAAATCAAACAACGCACCGTCTATCTCTTCAATACCCAGCCTATCCAAGGTCGTCTGAAAACTTGAAAACCCGTCATGAACTACCGTAACGCGCCCATCCTGCTCAGCCAGCTTTTGCGCCGCCTCAATCGCTTGCGGGTCTTTATCAAACACAATCAGACGACCTTGACTGCCCAGACGGGACAAAATCAATCGGGAGTGCCCTCCCCTGCCGAACGTCCCATCCACATAAATACCGTCTTCACGAACCGCCAAAGCATCAACCGCCTCATTTAACAAAACGGTGATATGTTGATATTCAGCATTACTCACAATTGCAAATCCGTCTGACTTAATTGGAATGCCAACTCTTCAGGATCATCATCCAAAGCCTGAGTCATTTCAGCTTCCCATTGATCACGACCCCACAATTCCAAACGGTTGGCGCGACCGACCAAGGTAACGTCTTTTTCAAAATCCACCCGTTTGCGCAGATTGGCAGGAATCAGTACGCGGCCGGCGCTGTCCCATTCCAGCGTATCCGCATTGTGCAGCAGCAGATTTTGATAACGCTGCAACATCGGATTTCCTGCCGTTTTCAAGTGCAAAAGCTGCTCGGCAACCTTTGCCCATTCAGCCTCCGGATACATCAGCAATTTTTGACGGGAATCCAAAGTAACCACAATCGACGGCGTATAATGGCGCAGCAAAATATCGCGGAACTTGGCAGGAATCGCCAACCGCCCTTTGCTGTCAATACTCAATTCGTGAGCGCCACCAAACACAATTTCGTCCTAATCGGTTTAAATCGGAATTTTTTGGGCAATGCAGACACTTTTACCCACATCGCCCCACTAGCCCACACTATAAAAAATTTTAACGCCTCGGTCAAATCGCCTTACTCTAAAATCCCAGTACATATGCAACAACAAAATCATTAAAAAACAGTATTTTAACCAAACAAGCAAACAAGCCGAACCACCCATCTTACCCGATTTGGTTTTTAAAAACACAATATGTAGTATTGAAAATATTATTTAGACACAATATATGGTATAAAAAAATGAAAAAACGCCCCTTTTCCGTTCACGTTATAATAGACAAATAAATTCATAAATTTTACATTATCTAACAATTATGAAGGCACACCTCCCCCTCCCCTCCCCCTGCCGCGCAAGCCTCAAGTTCCAAACTATTCGAAATCATCACACAGGAAATAAAAGCCCAAAATAATTGGATTCCTTTCTCACGATTTATGGAGCTTGCACTCTACACACCCGAATACGGCTACTACACCGGAGGCAGCCACAAAATCGGCACAGAAGGCGATTTCATCACCGCCCCCACCCTCACCCCATTATTCGGACAAACCCTCGCCCGGCAACTCGCCGAGCTACTCCCGAAAACCGCCGGCAACATCTACGAATTCGGCGCAGGCACAGGACATCTCGCCGCCACCCTATTGAAAAGTCTTTCAGACGACCTCAAGCATTACTACATCATCGAACTCTCCCCCGAGCTTGCTGAACGCCAACGCCAATTCATCGCCGAACACACCACCCCGCAACTGGCACAAAAAGTCATCCACCTGACCGAACTGCCCGAATCCTTCGACGGCATCATCATCGGCAATGAAGTCCTAGATGCTATGCCCATTGAAATCATCCGCCGCACCCAAAATACCTTTCAACATATCGGCGTCTCCATCAACTCCGACGGACAGCTCGAACAAAGTCCGCAACCCTTAAACCAACCCGACCTCCTCTGTTTAGCCGCCACCTACTTTCCCGAAACCAAACACCCGTACACCAGCGAGCTACACCCCGCCCAATACGCCTTTATTCTCACCCTCGCGCAGAAAATCACACGCGGCGGCATGATATTTATCGACTACGGTTTTGACGCCGCCCAGTATTACCACCCGCAACGCGACGAAGGCACACTCATCGCCCACTACCGCCACCACACCGTTCACGACCCGTTTTTCCATATCGGCCTGACTGATCTGACCGCACACGTCAACTTTACCGATATTGCCCAAGCAGGCACCGACGGCGGGCTAGACCTCATCGGCTACCTGCCCCAGTCCCATTTCCTATTCAACCTAGGCATTATCGACCTATTGGCACAAACCGCCCCTCCAGGCACGGCAGACTACCTCCGTACCAGCACCTCCGTACAAAAACTGACCGACCAGCACGAAATGGGGGAACTCTTCAAAGTCATCGCCTTTGGCAAAAACATCGGCATCGACTGGACAGGTTTCCGCTTCGGCGACATCTGCCACAAACTTTGAAATCCCCCACCTCAAACCATCCTCCAAACACACAGGCCATCTGAAACACCGTTTCAGACGACCTCATCCATGTTTTATTCCATTAAAAAACAAAAACAAAACATAAAGTACAAAATAAAACTTGCCAAAAACTCAAAACAACATATAATAGCGAATTCACGAAACGGCGAATTAGCTCAGTCGGTTAGAGCAGAGGAATCATAATCCTTGTGTCCGGGGTTCGAGTCCCTGATTCGCCACCAAATTTCGGGGGTATAGCTCAGTTGGTAGAGCGCTTGCATGGCATGCAAGAGGTCAGCGGTTCGATCCCGCTTACCTCCACCAGATAA
>NZ_JH164964.1:79399-159362 GCF_000227275.1 Neisseria sp. GT4A_CT1 | reverse complement strand
GTACTTAGTTAAACAGTCTTTTTTATATTTATTGGCTCTATCATAGATTAACAACACGACACATATTCCAAGCAATCAATTTTCTAAGTACCAAATACAAAAAACCGATTGGCCTCACACCCCCCTCTCTGTTCACAACGTCATCACTTTCCCTTATTTTCAAGAGGCTGCCATGATGCAATTATCTTGGCAGCCTCTTATATCGTAGTGCTAACTTGTTTTGTTTTATATGAAGTTATGGACGCATTCTAAAGACATTACTTACTTGACCGTTATAGATACGGACTCAAGGTTTGGCGCAAAATTTCCATATCTGTAACCTTCGTAATGTTTGCCTTACCCAGACGATCCAAACCAATAAAGCGCATGACGCCGCCACTCACTTTTTTATCATGACTCATGTGCTCTATCCATTTTTCAAATTCAAACTTCGGCGGTGCTAATGGTAATTTTGCAGCCTCAAGCAATGCTGCAATACGAAGCGTATCTGCCTCATGAATTTTACCCAGTTTCTCGGATAACCGTCCTGCCAACACGCATCCCGCAGCTACCGCTTCACCATGCAGCCACACGCCATAACCCATTTCTGCTTCAATAGCATGCCCAAAAGTATGCCCCAGATTCAACCATGCACGAATCCCTTGTTCTGTCTCATCTTGAGCCACAATCTCAGCTTTCATTTTGCAACAATGGTACACAGCCTGCGCAAGTTTCTCCTGATCCTGCATCATTAAATCGGTCATGTGCTGCTCTAACCACTCAAAAAACTCAATATCGCCAAGCGCGCCGTATTTAATGACCTCTGCCATACCGGCAGATAATTCGCGTTGCGGAAGCGTTTTAAGCGTAGATAAGTCCGCCAGTACAGCCTTAGGTTGATAAAACGCGCCTATCATGTTTTTCCCAAGCGGATGGTTGATTGCCGTCTTACCGCCAACTGAGGAATCGACTTGACTTAACAATGTAGTCGGTACTTGGATAAATGGGGCGCCACGTTGATAAGTTGCTGCCGCAAAACCAACCATATCGCCAATGACCCCTCCTCCCAATGCGATCAAGGTCGTTTTGCGCTCTGCCCTATTTTGCATTAAACCGTCAAAAATAAGATTGAGCGTTTGCCAATTTTTATATTCTTCCCCATCAGGCAGAGTAATACTGAAACTGGGAATACCTAATCTATCCAAGGTCGTCTGAAAAGATTCTAGATATAAGGGCGCAATCGTCTCATTCGTAACAATAGCCACCTTATTACTTAAATATGGCTTTAATAAAACATCAGCTTGTTCAATAAGATGATTTCCGATAAAAATAGGATACTGATGGGAGGGAGTTTGAACGGTCAGGGTACGCATTTTGATTCCTTTTTAATCTTTAGTTCCTGGCTCTCATTTAGGGTCGTCTGAAAACCTATATCGTTACTCACTGATAACAAATCTATTATCGATTTAACGCCTCAAACAACCGTTTCACCGTTTTTGCACAGCTGTCGGACTCGATCACAATGTGCGCAGTATTTCGATATAAAGGATCACGGGCATTATAGAGCTCTTGCAACTTAGCAAGCGGGTTCTCTACCTGCAACAAAGGGCGGCCGTTATCATAACGGGTCCGCTCTAACAGAACCTCAGGCGAGGCATGAAGATACACGACCGTACCATTTCGTCGCATATTTTGCCTGTTTTCCTCACGCAAAACCGACCCTCCTCCTGTTGATAAAATAATATCCTTCATCGCAGTCAATTTCTTGAGCATAGCAGTCTCTCGATTGCGAAACCCTTGCTCACCTTCCATCTCAAAGATGATGGGGATAGAGACACCTGATGTCGTACAAATCTCATGATCACTATCATAAAACGGACGATCCAACATTTGGGCAATATACCGCCCCAAAGTGGTTTTCCCTGCACCCATCAAGCCAATTAATATTAAATTACCGTTGATTTTTTCCATAAAAAGCATTTTATACGATACTCAGCATTATTTGTGCCACCCTTCCAAACTCGTGTCTGCAAACACCATGCTCCGATTTTTAATCCGTTGATTCTAATTGTTTTTAATTTCAGACTTCTAAAAGTCTTTGGCTATTATATTTGACGCACAAATCCTGACCATCAAATTGAATATAGTGGATTAACTTTAAACCAGTACGGCGTTGCCTCGCCTTGCCGTACTATCTGTACTGTCTGCGGCTTCGTCGCCTTGTCCTGATTTAAATTTAATCCACTATAAATAAAAACCGGGCAGATATCCAAAAGACATCTACCCGGTTTTATTGCATCACTTAATAACGCAAATTACTACCCACGCCATCCATAATGCGAGGCGTTATGAAAATCAACAATTCGCGTCGTTCTTCTTTCTTGGCTCGTGATTTAAACAAGTTTCCTACTACAGGAATATCACCAAGCAATGGAACTTTATTGATGGTATCGCTATTGTCCTCTTCATAGATACCACCAACGATCAAAGTGCCACCATCTTCAACCATAGCCTGAGTATTCAAGTTCTTAGTCTGAATACACTTGGTTATCAAAGAATCTACAGTACAGTCGACCGGGGTATCTTTAGTGATCTTAACGGTCATAATAATTTGACCATCCGGAGTTACATTAGGAGTAACTGTCAGACCCAAAACCGCTTTTTTGAATGAAACCGAAGTCGCACCGCTTGAAGAAGCTTCTTGGTAAGGAATTTCGGTACCGGATTCAATCGTAGCTTCTCGACGATCCTGAGTCAGAACGCGAGGATTAGAAATGGTTTTGCTCTTACCAGTTGCTTCAGAAGCAGAGATTTCCAAACCTAATGCACCAGATGACAAGGCTCGTACTAAAGCGATACTGTTCGTCGCCGCTGTAGCAGGCAAACTTACGTTAGGCTGCAAAGACCAAGTTGGATAAGCAGACTCTCCGCGGAACACTGAGGCGTTAGTATTGTGGTTATTCTGAGCACTTGACCAATCATTACCCCAAGAGTTTCTTCCTCTTGCACCAGCAGCACCAAACTTAACGCCCAAATCGCGTGAGAATCCATCTTTTGCTTCTACAATGCGCGCTTCAACCATAACTTGGCGTGTAGGAACATCCAACTCATCAATCAATTTACGGAATTTCTCGATGACGTTCCGATTATCTGTAACAATCAAGGTATTCGTTGCGGGGTCAATCAAAGCACTGCCTCGGCCGCTCAACAAGGTATTGCGACCATTGGAATTGCTACTTCCATTATCTTCCAAACGAAGGATTTTGCGGAACTCCTCCACATTTTTATATTTCAATTGGAAGGTTTGCGAATACAAAGGACCAAGCTCTGCAATTTCTTTTTCTGCTTGCAAGAAGGCCTTATCCTTCGCCAACAATTCATCACGTGGAGCAATATTGATGATATTACCTTGACGACGCATATCCAAATTACGGGCTTGCATTACCAAGTCCAATGCCTGATCCCAAGGCACATCCTTGAGGGATAAAGTCATCTTACCATTTACCGTATCGCTAGCCACAATATTGACGCCTGACTCTTTTGCAAGAATCTGCAGAATAGTACGAACTTCAACATCTTGGAAATCTAGAGAAATTTTACGACCATTGAAAGATTTATTTGCATTACCACCATTCAAACCACGTGACTCCGTATCAGCGGCTTTAGGTAAAATTTCAAAAGTAAAATGCCCTGCTGCCGGCTTAGTACGAACTTCCCAGTTTGCACTATTTCGAATAATCAGCTGAGTATCATTACCGATGCGTTTTAAAGTGATATTTTTTACCGGTGTATTAAAATCGCCTACATCCAAACTACGTTGTGCTTGTGTTGGCAACGGATAGTTTTTCAATGTAATGATGACACGATCACGCTGTTGTTTAATATCAGGCTGTCCAGTAAAAGCCGGAACGCTTAATTCAACAATACCTGAATTGCGCGAGCCTTTACGGAAGTCGATATTAGCGGAATTAGCGACTTGCTTTGCTTTTTCTGACGGAACAGAATCCTGCATAGAAGGCTTATTATTTGATACAGACATTGCAGAATTTCGGTCAGCTGACTCACTAACAAAAACCCAAACTTCATTACCATGAATTTCAGTATTATATTGGGCAGTTTTATTCAAACCCAACACAATACGGGAACGGTCATTATTTTGTGCCGCCGTAATCTGATTTAATAACGGATCGGCATACTCCAATACTGATTGAGGCAACCGAATAGTAGTGTTAGCAAAATCAAGTGCAATTCTAGCTGGAGCCGAAGTAACAAAACCGCTCGGACTGGTTACATCACGATCAAAACGGATTTTGATAATTTTTTGACTATCAGGAAGAGTAGATACATTAATATCAGTAATATTACCTGCAAAAGCAGTTTGCACAGCCATGGCTACGCCAATACTGGCAAAAAATTTTGTCATGTGCTTAGTTTTCATAAAGTGAGACCCCTTAATTAATTTGGAATTGCGGCAGATTCGCTTCGAGATTCAGCTGTCGAAGCACCACTTGAACCTTCATCTGACTGTGTACTTAACGGCAAATCAGCCTTTCGATATATCCAGTTACCAGAACTGTCTTCTATTAATTCAGTCAAAGTAATTTTATCCTCAGTAATCGTTTGGATTTTACCGTAATTCTGACCGATATAGTTGCCCGGCATAACGGTATAAACATGTCCATTTACATCGATAAAACCAGATGTCTTATTATTACCACGCAGAATACCGACATAACGCATATTTTCCAAACTAAATGCTTCCAATGTCTCTTTCTGACGATTCAAATTAGGAGCATTATTCCCCTTGGGTGCATTTTCCAAACGTCGATAGTCAAACGCATTTAACCCATTATATGCCGGAGGGGTATATGCAACTGGCGGAGTAATCGTCGGTGCTTGAAATGGAGTAACCTTAATTTTAGCTTCATCTTGCGTCTGTTTTATCCACATATTTAAATCATCATGGGTGGGGGAACATGCTGCTAAAGACAAAACACCTACGAGTAAGATAGTATTTTTCATGATTTCCCTAATAACTTTTATTTATTGTCAACTTCAGCACCATTCTGCGCATCACTTCCGTTAGCCTGTGCCTCCTTCTGTTTGGCTGCAAGCTCGGCAGCAACTTCTTCTGCAGGACGAGCCTTATAAGTTGTTGCAGTGGCACTCAGTGTCAAAATATCACTTTTGCCCTCTTTACCACTTTTTCCGTCTGCTGCTTGGGAGAGCTTCAGAGATTCCAAAGTAATGATTCGCGATAAACCTCCGACATCACGAGCAAACTGGCTAATCTGATTATGCTTACCCGTAATGGAAATTTCATAGGGTAACTTTTGAATTGGACCATCATTAACCGGAGCTTGAGGCACAACACTATCCAACCGCAAACCATTAGCGGATCCAGCCTGATGCAATTCTTGGATTAAATTAGGAATTTCGGCATCTGTCGGCAGTTGTTTCAACAAAACATCAAAAGCTGAACGGATAGACGCCAACTCCTCCTGAAGATTATGCAAATTAACAGCCTCAATACTTTTTTTCGTATATGTTTCCTTTAGTTCGGCTTCTTTAGCTTCCTGCGTAGAAAGTGTTTCGAGTTGCTCTTTGAAAATACCAACATATCCTATTGCCAAGACCCCCGCTATTGCCAACCCTGCGATAAATAACTTAGCAGGCATATTTAACAAATAGAGGTTTTGGATATCAATATTTTTTGCTTTACTTACAGACATTTATTTTACCTCTTGCTTCTGTTCGCCAGTTTCAGTCGTGTTCGCGGCTGGATTTTGTACGGGTACTGATGGATGACCTGAATTATTCAACAAAACCTTCAGAGTAAATTCTTGATAATTATCAATTTTCTTAATACTCAAAAGTTCTGGCTGAGCAAAAACCCCGGTACTTGGTAAAGAACGCATAAACATTGCAATCTTATTATCACTACTTGCTCGACCCGTAATTTTGTAAGATGTCGAACTTTCTGCTTCCAACGCTGTCAGATAAGAGTTATCGGGAGTAACTACATTTAAGCTGTCGATGATATAGGCAGCCTGTGAACGTTTTTCCTGTAACTCTTCTACTTTTTGTTTTTTTGATAGGAAATTTTCTTTTTCTTGCTGCAGTTTTAGAATTTCTCCCAAAGCTTTATCCAGCTTTTCAATTTCCTTCCCTAGAAGGGCATTACGGTCTTCCTGTCTGCTGATTGCATTATTAATTGTCAAATATGTCAACACAAGCAGACCTGCACCTATCAATAACGCCGAAAGCATTAATACTTTAAATTGTTGCTTTTTGCGCTGTTTGATTTCTTCCCTATAAGGAAGAAGGTTAATTTTAACAAATTCGATCATATTACAATCCCCTTAATGCTAATCCGAATGCTAATGTTAAAGACGGTGCATCAATTTGCAGCTGCGGCAAATCAATTTTATTGTTTCGTTCAGCATATAAAACCGGGTGAATACACTGTGTCGCAGTATTGGTTTGAGAAAAAATACTTTCTGCCAATCCAGCCTGTTGCGATGCAAACCCAGTTAATAAAATATGTTTAATGTTTGAGAAGGTCTCTGTCGTCTGCGTAGTGTAGTAAAACTGCAATACACGTTGGATTTCTTGCGCTACCTGAACGTTAAAGCGATCTGCGACTTGGGTCTGATAATCAGATGGTTTGCTGGATGAAGCTATCATCTGCGCCGCTTTTTCTTCTGTCACTTGATAAGTACGCTGAATCAGTTGATTCAACTGTTCCGTACTGACAGGAGTCTCTTGTTTATACAAAATCTGTCCGTTTTGCATCACCAATGCGTACATTTGGGTAGCATGAATGCCAAATACGGCAACTTTTTCATTAGTCAATTCAGGTGCATGATTATTAATCCAAAAAGCATAGGCATTTCTCTGAGCCAAAAGATCCAAATCTAAGGCAGACAGATCAAGCCCTGCATTTTCAAACATTTCAATAACAGGCTCAATATCGTCTTTTCTAGCTGCTACGGTTGTAATCTGCTGCCCCGCCGGGGAAACGGATACGCCGGTCACCTGATAGTCATAACTCATTTCATCAATAGGACCGATTGCTGAAATTTCAGATTCAGCAAACTCGTCCAAATCAAGTTCGGTATCGCGAGGGTTGTAAGTTATGTTCTCTATTGTTGCCAAGCTTTGTGGTACAGCTGCAACAAAGTTCTTACAAGAACTGCGCAATTGCGTATAAGTATGTTGCAAATAGGTGACAAGTTGGTCGTAATCTTGGATTTTGTTACCTTTTACAATATTTTTAGGTAATTTGGTAATAACGTATTTTTCTAGCTGAATTTGGTTTAAACTACGGCCTGTCAGCTGAACCATCTTAATGGCATGCTGGCTGATGTCGATGCCGATAGCGGCTCGGTTGCTTAACCCTCCGGAAGCTTTACTTGCCTTGCTGGTTTTGCTTTTAGGGCTTTTTGATAAGCTAATCATATAATTTCCCTGTATTGTTAGGAGTGAGTAACTGTTTCGATATCCGTAAAGGATTTCTTTTTCTTTGCACAGTAAATACTGTGTTTCACAGAAATCGGTTTCTATTTTACTTTATTTAATGCCAGTGATGGCAAAAATTATTACTTAGTCATGATTAAAAAGATTATAACGACCTGTCTTGGTTTGATATTAGGATTGGCACTCTTCGGTGTCGGCTTGCTCGCTATTGCGATTTTGGTCACATACCCCAAGTTGCCTGCTCTTGATTCTTTACAACACTACCAACCCAAAATGCCCCTCACAGTATATTCTGCCGACGGTCAGATTATTGGGGTTTACGGTGAACAGCGCCGGGAGTTTACAAAAATTGGAGATTTTCCAAAGGTTTTGAAAGACGCTGTTATTGCCGCAGAAGATAAACGTTTCTATGAGCACTGGGGCGTAGACGTAGTAGGCATTGCCCGTGCCGCTATCGGCAACGTAGTCGCCGGCGGTTTGCAATCAGGTGCCAGTACCATTACTCAACAGGTAGCAAAGAACTTCTACTTGAGTAACGAGCGTACATTTACCCGCAAATTCAATGAAGCCCTATTGGCCTATAAAATCGAACAGACGCTTAGTAAGGATCAGATTTTAGAACTGTATTTCAACCAAATCTATTTGGGTCAACGGGCATACGGTTTTGCCTCTGCCGCTCAAATCTATTTCAACAAAAACGTGAAAGATTTGACTTTGGCTGAAGCATCCATGCTGGCAGGCCTACCTAAAGCGCCTTCAGCGTATAACCCCATCGTTAACCCCGAGCGCGCTAAACAGCGCCAAGCCTACATCCTGCGAAACATGCAGGAAGAAAATATGATTACTGCACAACAACGCGATCAAGCTTTGAAAGAAGAGCTGCATTATGAACGTTTTGTGCAAAACATCGACCAAAACGCTTTGTATGTTGCTGAAATGGCACGCCAAGAGTTGTATGAAAAATATGGCGAGGACGCATACACCCAAGGCTTTAAGGTCTACACAACCGTCAATACTGCCAACCAACGTGTTGCTACTGAAGCCCTTAGAAAAGCGTTGCGTAATTTCGACAGAGGCAGCAGTTATCGCGGCGCAGAGAACTACATCGACCTCAGCAAAACTGATGACGTAGAAGAAACGATTAGCCAATATCTTTCTACTTTATATACGGTTGACAAAATGGTTCCTGCCGTTGTCTTGGAGGCCTCTAAAAAAGGAGTTCTGATTCAACTACCTAGCGGAAAAAGATTCAATCTGAACAGCTACGCACTGGGCTTTGCAGCCCGTGCAGTCAACAACGAAAAAATGGGAGACGACCGTATTCGTCGCGGTTCCGTCATCCGTGTCAAAGGCGGCGGCAACAATTGGTCTGTCGTTCAAGAACCTCTACTACAAGGCGCTCTGGTCTCATTAGATGCAAAAACAGGTGCCGTGCGTGCATTGGTCGGCGGTTATGACTTCCACAGCAAGACATTTAACCGAGCCACTCAAGCCATGCGCCAACCAGGTTCTACCTTTAAGCCTTTCGTATACTCTGCGGCACTCGCCAAAGGCATGACAGCATCCACCATGATTAATGACGCACCACTCTCCCTGCCGGGTAAAGGTGCCAATGGTTCTGCTTGGAATCCTAAAAACTCAGACGGCCGTTATGCAGGCTATATCACCCTGCGCCAAGCATTGACCGCCTCTAAAAACATGGTTTCCATCCGAATCTTGATGTCCATCGGTATCGGATACGCACAACAATACATCCAACGTTTCGGCTTCAAACCGTCCGAAATCCCTGCCAGCCTGTCTATGGCGCTTGGTACCGGTGAAACAACACCATTGCGTGTCGCTGAAGCATATAGCGTCTTTGCCAATGGCGGTTACAAAATTTCCGCATACGTCATCGACAAGATTTATGACAGCGAAGGTCGTCTGAAAGCACAAATGCAACCTCTTGTTGCAGGCGAAAACGCTCCTCAAGCCATCGACCCGCGTAACGCATACATCATGTACAAAATCATGCAGGACGTTGTCCGTGTCGGTACTGCGCGAGGTGCCTCCGCACTTGGCCGTTCCGATATCGCCGGTAAAACCGGTACGACGAACGACAATAAAGATGCATGGTTCGTTGGATTCAACCCAAGTATTATCACTGCCGTATACATCGGCTTCGACAAACCGCGCAGCATGGGCCGCGCAGGTTACGGCGGCACGATTGCCGTTCCAGTCTGGGTAGATTACATGCGCTTCGCGCTCAAAGGCGTAGAAAACAAAGGCATGAAAGCACCGGCAGGTATCGTGAACAGCGGCGGCGAATACTATATGAAAGAACGCATGACCACCAGCTCCGATATCACTTTGGACAATAGCGGTACCGTTCCACGCCCTGCACAACAACCTTCCCGACAACAACGCCCGGCCAATGCCAACACTGCCGCAACGCCTGATAGCGATCGGGATGGCGGAGACCGCGGTCGCGGTGATTTGCAAGAAACGCCGGTACAGCCAAGCAATGTTAACAATCGACAATTAGACTCACTGTTCTAATTACACCGGTCAAAAGGTCGTCTGAAACCCGAATCAGGAATTTCAGACGACCTTTTTATATATGGCAGCACAATCTCAATTCATTGTCATGTGAAACAAGATGGAAAAATTCACTTTAAACCGATACAGCATTGCCTCATCCGAGCCTAAAGCGGAGAGTTTCCCCAAATGCTAAAAAACCAGTTTCATGTCATCTGCACTGCTCATCAAACCTATCCCCTACCCCTTGATTTCAAATTACCTCGCCACACTAGATTCTGCCCCTTCCACTCACCCCATCAATCAAACGAATTGTATAGTGGATTAACTTTAAATCAGGACAAGGCAACGAAGCCGCAGACAGTACAGATAGTGCGGCAAGGCGAGGCAACGCCGTCCTTGTTTAAAGTTAATCCACTATAAAAACAACAAGGTCGTCTGAAACATGATCCAACATTTTCAGACGACCTTTTCGGGTTTATCTATTTTAAAGCAACATACACAGCAGCAAGATGATTTTGTTCCCTCACCCTGCAAGACAATAAACGGATTTGCGTCCCGTCAATGCAGATAATACTACGACCGATTACAATGGCTCGGAATTTTCCGGATTTCCGATATTCAAGTTGTCCATTTCTTCTTGATGCGTAGCAAACCATTCGCCGACGACTTGGTTAACTTCTTCGATCCCTTGCTTTTTAAGACTGGAAAACAGTTGTACGCTGATGCGTTGACGGGTCATATAGGGCTTGAGCGTTTTTTTGACTGCGCCTAAAGTTTTGATTTGCTCGTTTTTCGACAGCTTGTCGGCTTTCGACAACAAAATATGCACAGGGCGGCCGGTGATATGGAAAAAGTCCAGCATCCGCAAATCTAGCTCTTTCAAAGGGTGGCGCGCATCCATAATCAACACCAAGCCGATGAGCTGGCATCGTTGTTGGAGATAGTCGCCCAAGAGTTTGACCCAATGCGTACGGATGGCTTCGGGAACTTGCGCATAACCGTAGCCAGGCAAATCCACCATGAAGCTGCCATTGCTCAATTCGAAGAAATTGATGTGTTGGGTTCGTCCCGGCGTTTTGGAGACGTAAGCGAGCCGGACATGGTTGGTCAGGGTATTGATCGCGCTGGATTTGCCTGCGTTACTGCGTCCGACAAATGCGATTTCTGCGGGTGTGTCGGGCAGGTCTTTGAGATGGTTGACGGTGGTGAAGAATTTGGCGTTCTGAAAGAGGTTCATCCGTATTTCCTTGTTCCCTGAGACGGAGTGGCGGAATTTGCCGTGTTCATGTTGCGAAACATGGTAGTAATTTAATGTAAATCTAGTATAGAATAGCACGTTTATAGAATTATCGGTTTTTATCGGGTAAAATTTATCCGGCGTTTTGAGTATAAAAAAGGCATTGTCGCGGTATGCAATGCTGTAATCAGGAGCACTCCATGAAACGATTGACTTTAGCGGCCTTGGTTTTGGCTGCCGGTGCGGCTGTCGCTGCCCCGAAAGCGGATATTGCAAAAGGCAAAGAAGTGGCTACTACCATTTGTGCGGCATGTCATGCGGCGGACGGCAACAGCGGCATCGCCATGTATCCAAAGCTCGCCGCGCAACACAGTGCCTATATCTACCGTCAAACCTTGGATATTAAAGAAGGCAAACGTACAAACGGTTCCGCCGCTGTGATGAAACCTATGGTGATGAACCTGTCCGAGCAAGACATTCTGAATGTATCCGCATTCTATGCCAAACAACAGGCCAAATCCGGCGAGGCTAACCCGAAACAAAATGATCCTGTTTTGGGCGGCAAAATCTACCGAGGCGGTTTGGTGGATAAAAAAGTTCCTGCCTGTATGTCCTGCCACGGCCCCAGCGGCGCGGGTATTCCGGGCGGCGGTACCGAAATCGGCGCATATCCGCGCTTAGGCGGCCAACATATGTCTTATGTGGTCGATCAAATGAAGGCTTATAAATCCGGACAACGCAAAAACGCGATTATGGAAGATATTGCCAAACGCCTGACCGAAGAAGAGTTGAATGCGGTTTCCAACTTCATCCAAGGTCTGCATTGATTCCTATCAATCCGTCTGTTTGCGGATGATGTGAATATCAAGGTCGTCTGAAAACGCTTGCCCTTGGGCAGTTGTTTTCAGACGACCTTGTGCGATGGTATGCCGCCGCTTTTGAGGCAATAAGTATTTTCAAATGGCAGCCTTTGGCTTTTTGCCCCATCATGTCTATTTTTTGTGCCGTTCGATAATCGGGCCTCTTCCGAATCCCGACCATCCCCGTATTCTTTATCAAATCAAACCGCTATGAGCAAATCCTCTTCATCCGTCCCCCTTATCCACAAACCTTGGTTCGCTTTTTTAAGCTCCATGCGTTTTGCCGTTGCCTTGCTCAGTCTTCTGGGCGTCGCTTCGGTTATCGGGACGGTGTTGCAGCAAAACCAGCCGCAGGTCAATTATGTTGTGAAATTCGGTCCGTTTTGGTCGCAGATTTTCAACTTTTTAGGCTTGTACGATGTTTATGCGTCCGCTTGGTTTGTGGTCATCATGATGTTTTTGGTGATATCGACCAGCTTGTGCCTGATTCGCAATGTTCCGCCTTTTCTCCGCGAAATCAAATCGTTCCGTGAAAACGCCAAAGAAAAATCATTAGCGGCGATGCGCCATTCGACTGTGTTGGAAGGCAAGATGTCGTCTGAAATTGCCCGGCGTTATCTCGAAGTACAAGGCTTCAGCTGCAAAACCGTAACGCGCGAAGACGGATCGGTTTTGGTTGCCGCCAAAAAAGGGGCGATGAACAAGTGGGGCTACATTTTTGCCCATACCGCGCTGATTGTGATTTGCTTGGGCGGCTTGATAGACAGCAACCTCCTACTGAAAATCGGTATGCTGACCGGACGCGTCGTGCCGGACAATCATTCCGTCTATGCCAAAGACTTCAAACCGGAAAGCATTTTGGGTACGTCGAACCTGTCGTTCCGCGGCAATGTGAACATTACCGAAGGGCAAAGCGCGGACGTGGTCTTCCTCAATGCCGACAACGGGATGCTGGTTCAGGATTTGCCGTTTGAAGTGAAGCTGAAGAAATTCCACATCGACTTTTACAATACCGGGATGCCGCGTGATTTTGCCAGCGATTTGGAAATTACCGACAAGGAAAGCGGCAAAAAATCGGAACACACCATCCGCGTCAACCATCCGCTGACGCTGCACGGCATCACCATCTATCAAGCGAGCTTTGCCGACGGGGGATCCGATTTGAAGTTCAAAGCCTGGAATTTGGGCAATCCCAGCCGCGAGCCGGTAACGCTCAGGGCGACATCTATGCGCGACTTCCCGCTCGACATCGGCAATACGTCCTACAAACTGGAGTTTGACCAATTCACGTCTATGAACGTGGAAGACATGAGCAAGTCGTCTGAAAAAGAGCAAACCCTGCAATCAGCGATTAACGACGTGCGCGCCGTCTCTCAAGAAGACAAAAAATACACCAACATCGGCCCATCCGTTGTTTACCGAATCCGCGACAAAGCGGGTCAGGCTGTCGAATATAAAAACTATATGCTGCCCGTCAAGCAGGATCAGGATTATTTCTTCATCACCGGTACGCGCACAGGTCTGGAACAGCAATACCGTTGGCTGCGCATTCCTGCCGATAAGACTTTCAAACCCGACACCTTCATGGCGATGCGCGAACTCTTGAAAGACGAAGCCGCACGCAAAGCCGTCATCCGCAACGCGACCTTGAACGCGCCCGACAACATCCGCGAGCAATTCACCCTTGCCGCCGAAAACACCTTGGGCATTTTTGCGAAAGGCGGCTATTTGGCGTTGGACGAATTTATCACCAAAAACATCCCCAAAGCGCAGCAGGAAAAAATGCAGGGATATTTTTACGAAATGCTGTTCGGCGTCATGAACGCCGTATTGGAAGAAACCATCCAAAAATACAAGCTGCCCACATGGTCTCAAGACGAAGCGCGCAACCGCTTCCTGCTGCACAGCATGGACGCCTATACCGGCCTGACCGAATACCCCGCCCCCATGCTCCTGCAACTGGACGGCTTTGAAGAAGTCCGCTCCTCCGGCTTGCAAATGACCCGTTCGCCCGGTGCATTTTTAGTCTATTTAGGCTCTGTTTTGCTGGTTCTCGGCACGATATTTATGTTCTACATCCGCGAGAAACGCGCGTGGGTTCTGTTTTCAGACGACCGCATCCGCTTTGCCATGTCTTCCAGCCGCAACGAGCGCGACCTGCAAAAAGAGTTTCCGCAACATACACAAAGCCTGCAACGACTGGCGAAAGATTTGAACCATGACGCATAACCATAACCCCCTACCCGAACACGAGCTGCTGACGCACAAATCGTTCCTCAAGTCCCTGAATACGGTCGACTGCCTATTCGCCCTCCTGACCGCAGCCGGCGCATTCTTCGCCCAAACCCGCATTCAGCACGCCATGGACATCTACGAAATGGTGATTTTGTGGGCAAGCGCGGGCATTACCGTCTTTTTAGGCTGGTTTTTTAAACCCATGCGCTGGTTTGCCCCCTTGTGTGCCGTCCTCGCATACGGCGCCGTCATGCTCTACGATGGCGAAATCACGCATTCCGACGGCTTCCTGCTCAAATACTTCCTCAGCAGCCAGTCCGCGATTATGTGGCAATGCGCCTTCGTCTTCTTCGCACTCTTCGCCTATATCACCGGAGCCGTGTTGGCACAACGCAAAAACGTCGCCACCAACACCCTGCTCGGCATGGGTTCCGTATTCGCCTGGGTGTCCGCAGTTGCAGGCTTTACCGGACTTTTAGTACGCTGGCACGAAAGCTACCTCTTGCGCCCTGACGCAGGACACATCCCCGTTTCCAACCTCTACGAAGTCTTCATCCTCTTCCTCGTCATCACCGCACTGATGTACCTCTACTACGAAACCCGTTTCGCCGTACAAAAACTCGGCGGCTTCGTCTTCAGCTTCATGGCGATCGTCGTCGGCTTCGTCCTTTGGTACAGCTTTTCCCGCGAAGCACACACCATCCAACCCCTGATTCCCGCCCTGCAATCATGGTGGATGAAAATCCACGTCCCCGCCAACTTCATCGGCTACGGCGCATTCTGTATTGCCGCCATGCTCGGCATCGCCGAACTTTGGGCATTGAGAAACGAAAACGCCGGCAAAAAATCATCGCTGCCGCCTTCGCAAGTCATCGAAGAAGTCATGTACAAAGCCATCGCCGTCGGCTTTTTATTCTTCACCATCGCCACCATCCTCGGCGCACTGTGGGCAGCCGACGCATGGGGACGCTACTGGAGCTGGGACCCGAAAGAAACTTGGGCATTCATCGTCTGGCTCAACTACGCCGTCTGGCTGCACTTGCGCCTCGTCGCCGGCTGGCGCGGCAAAATCCTCGCATGGTGGGCAGTCATCGGACTGTTCGTTACCGCCTTCGCCTTCATCGGCGTCAACATGTTCCTGAGCGGCCTGCACTCTTACGGCACCTTGTAAGCGTCAAAACACAATAAAGAAAGGTCGTCTGAAAAGCTTATATGGTTTTCAGACGACCTTTTTTGAAAATACGGGCTGTGCTTGTATCTCTTTTGCTTTGATGGCTTCCGTTTAAAACAAAGGAATCTCTCGCAAGAAAACACGGGAGCTTCAATCCCTCCCTTAGTAGAGGTCGTCTGAAAACAGTTTCCCATTTTCAGACGACCTTTTCGCACCATCAGGCGCAGCAAAATACAATCACACCAAATTCACCCCCAATATCCCTCCCCTTCCTATTGAAACACCCCTTCCGATAGACCATAATCCCATCTATCACACAAAACACTTGTACATTGCGCCGATTTACCCCTGTTTTGCCCTCAACCCCACATCAAAATAACAAAGGTCAACATCATGTGCCAACTGCTCGGCATGAACTGCAACACCCCCACAGACATCGTCTTTTCCTTTGAAGGCTTCCGCCGCCGCGGCGGCATTACCGACCACCATGCAGACGGTTTCGGCATCGGCTTTTTCGAAGGCAAAGGCGTACGCCTGTTCCACGACGACAAACCCAGCGCCGCCTCGCCCGTCGCCGACCTCGTTCGCGCCTACCAAATCAAATCCGAAAACGTCATCGCCCACATCCGCAAAGCCTCGCAAGGACAAACCTCGCTGGCAAACACCCACCCCTTCATGCGCGAAATGTGGGGCGAATACTGGCTGTTTGCACACAACGGACATTTAATCGATTTCTACCCCGAACAAGGCGAGTATTACCATGCCGTCGGCACCACCGATTCCGAACGCGCCTTCTGCTACATCCTCAACCGCCTGCGCAGCCGCTTCGCCACCAAGCCCGACCCGGACACCCTATTCGACGCCCTCGCCGCACTGACCCACGAAATCCGCCGCTTCGGACTGTTCAACTTCGTTATGTCCAACGGCGACAACCTGTTTGCCCACGCCAGTACGCTTTTGCACTACATCGTACGCAAAGCCCCGTTCGGCAAAGCACGGCTTTTGGACGACGACGTCATGGTCGATTTTTCCGAAGTCACCACCCCCAACGACAAAGTCGCCGTCATCGCCACCTTACCGCTGACCCGCGACGAAACCTGGTCGCAACTGGCAGTGGACGAACTGGTCATGTTCCGACAAGGCGACATTGCCCGCAGCGACCGTCCTGAACAACCCGTTTACATGAGCGTAGAAGAAGGCTTGGCAATCGCCCGCGCCGTCGGCGTATCCGTTTAAAACAAAGAGGTCGTCTGAAAACCCAGATTCAAGGTTTTCAGACGACCCCTTCAACCCATAATAAACCCACCGACTATACGGGAATAGCTCAATCGGCTACAATTCCGTTTCACAAACAAATAAATTCAAAAACTTATGAAATGTCCGTTTTGTCAGCATCCCAATACTCAAGTCACTGATTCGCGGCTCTTGGAAGAGACGAACAGCATCCGCCGCCGCCGCCGTTGCGTGGAGTGCGGGCAGCGGTTCAGTACGTTTGAAACGGTCGAAATGCGGATGCCGCAGGTGATTAAATCCAACGGTACGCGCGTGGCGTTTAATCCGCACAAGCTGAGAACCAGTTTGGAACGGGCTTTGCACAAACGCCCGATCGCCCAGGAAAAAATCGATGAAACGGTCGCACTGATTGAGCAGCGTCTGTATCAGTCGGGCAACAAGGAAGTGCCGTCGCGCATGGTGGGGGAAATGGCGATGGAGGAATTGGCAAAAATCGATCAGGTCGCTTATGTCCGTTTTGCTTCCGTGTATAAAAGTTTCAACGACGTGTCCGAGTTTACTCAGGCAATCGCCACGCTGGTGCAGACTGACGGGAAATAGGTCGTCTGAAAGCGGTGTGTTGATGATGAAGAGGATGTTTATGAAAAGAGTTTTATCCGTAGCCGCCGCACTATTCTGCCTTGCCGCCTGCAACCCCGAACAGGGCGATGCGGCGTCGAAAGTCGCCTCCGATACGGTTCAAACGCTGACGAGCATGGACGGCAAAATTTCCATCTCTGTCCACAACAGCCACTTCTCCGACATCATCGCCGATTCCGCTCGCCATCCGAAAAACGTTCCCGCCTCCAACCTGATTCTGCTCCAACACGACCCTGAAGCGCGCATTACCATTTATGCAGCGAACAACGGCCCGGCGCAAACGGATGCCAAAACCTATTTCGCCGAACTCAAAACCGCCCTGCAATCGGACGAAACTCAAAATGTCCGCGTCGGTATCGCCACCGACAACCGCATGAATTACCAAACCGACCGCGAAGACCGGCAAGGTACGTTCAACCAATACTGCATCGCCATTCACGAAGCCAATATTTATACCGTTTGCGCGTACAGCCATCATGCGGGGCAGAAAGATTTGTCCGTCGTTTTAAAAGAAGTGAGTTTGGCGCATTAGCATTTTGACGAATGGAACACGGCGAAGGTCGTCTGAAAACGGAAAACTTTAAGAAATCCAAATTATGTTTGATTGTATTGATACCCAAATGATGCAAAACGCCCTTGCCCTTGCGCGGCTCGGGCGTTTTTCCACTTCCCCCAATCCCCGCGTCGGCTGCGTGATTGCACACGGCAGCCAAATCGTCGGGCAGGGGTTTCATGTCAAAGCGGGCGAACCGCATGCCGAAGTGCATGCGCTGCGGCAGGCGGGCGAAATGGCGCGCGGAGCGACGGCTTATGTGACGCTCGAACCGTGTAGCCATTACGGCCGTACGCCGCCCTGCGCCGAGGCTCTTATCGGCTCGGGCGTGTCGCGCGTGGTCGCCGCCATGACCGACCCCAATCCTTTGGTGGCAGGCAAAGGTTTGGCAATGCTCGAAGCCGCAGGCATCCGCACCGAAAGCGGTTTGCTGGAAACCGAAGCGCGCGAACTCAACCGCGGCTTCCTTTCCCGTATCGAACGCGGCCGCCCGTTTGTCCGCATCAAATGCGCCGCCAGCCTGGACGGCAAAACCGCGCTCGCCGACGGACGCAGCTACTGGATTACCGGCGAAGCCGCAAGGGCGGACGTGCAAACCTTACGCGCGGAAAGCTGCGCCGTCTTAACCGGCATCGGCACGGTGCTTGCCGACAACCCGCGCCTCAACGTCCGCGCCTTCCCGACCCTGCGCCAACCTGCGCGTATCGTGTTGGACAGCAAACTGCAAACGCCGTTGGGCAGCCACATAATTTCAGACGACCTCAGCCCCACCGTCATCGTAACCGCCGTCGATGATGAAGAACGCCTCAAACCATACCGCGCGTTCAGTCATATCCGCATCTTGAGGTCGTCTGAAAACGCCAACGGACGTATAGACCTTGCCGCACTGCTGCCCCAATTGGCAGAACTGGGCTACGGCGAGATTATGGTCGAAGCGGGCGCGACACTGACCTCCGCCTTTATCGAATCAGGCTTGGCAGATGAAATCGTGTTATACCAAGCGCCGAAAATCTTAGGCGAAGGCAGAAGCCTGCTCACCCTCCCCGCCAACCCCGCCGTTTTGGCTTCGGAAGGCGAGTGGGAAAGCCGTTCGGTAGAGCTGATCGGGCAGGACGTAAAATGGGTTTTGCGTAAAAAATAGGCTGCCTTGTAAACCAGAAAGGTCGTCTGAAAACTGATTTTGGGTTTTCAGACGACCTTTTTGTCAGAAGCAACGGTGTTTTACTGCATCGCCTGATTTGCTTGACAGAGTTACAAATACCGCTTCAACATATACTGAAGTAATATTAATTTTAGGTTAAATTACGCAAATATATTAATACTAATTTTTATTAATTATTTGTATTTCCGATATTATATTTAGTCACTAACGGTATAGTAATTACTAAAAATAATACAATTCAAAATCTTACCGCCCAGCTTGATTATAATATTTGCATAAACATTTCCCAACACTCCATTATCGTCGGGCAATGCTGCATTTGCACATGCAAAACTTTTACGTCCAAAACCAATCTTAGGGAAAGATTTATTTTCGACACCGACAAAACGGATTCCGACCATGCTGTTTTTATGACTGCCGGCCGGGGTTCTGCTGCGGCATTTTGCACTGTGCGGCACGCCCTTTTCCATCACATGAGACTTGTCATGAAAAATATTACCATTCAGAAATTTGCAGATAAAACCGCCAAAATCGGCATCGTCGGCTTGGGCTATGTCGGCCTGCCGCTGATGCTCCGCTATGTGGACATCGGTTATCAGGTTTTGGGCTTCGACATCGACAAAACCAAAGTCGACAAACTCAACAAAGGCGAGACCTACATCGAGCATATTCCTGCCGAGAAAATCGCCGCCGCTTCAAACAGCCTGTTTGAAGCCACCACCGACTTCTCCCGCATCGGCGAAGTGGAAGCCGTGATTTTGTGCGTACCGACTCCGTTGAACAAATACCGCGAGCCGGACATGAGCTTTGTTATCGACACTACCGACGCAGTGAAACCTTACCTGCGCGCCGGTCAAGTATTGTCTTTGGAATCCACCACCTATCCCGGCACAACCGAAGAAGAATTGCTGCCGCGCGTTGAAGAAGGCGGCTTGAAAGTCGGTAAAGACGTGTTCTTGGTGTACTCTCCGGAACGCGAAGACCCGGGCAACCCGAATTTTGAAACCCGTACCATCCCGAAAGTCATCGGCGGTCATACCCCTGCTTGTTTGGAAGTCGGTATCGCGCTGTATCAGCCTGCCATCGACAAAGTCGTACCGGTAAGCTCCACCAAAGCCGCCGAGCTGACCAAGCTTCTGGAAAACATCCACCGCGCCGTGAACATCGGCTTGGTGAACGAGATGAAAATCGTCGCCGACAAAATGGATGTCGATATTCACGAAGTCATCGCCGCCGCGGCAACCAAACCGTTCGGCTTCGTTGCCTACTATCCCGGTCCGGGCTTGGGCGGTCACTGTATCCCCATCGACCCGTTCTACCTGACTTGGAAAGCGCGCGAATACGGCGTAAACACCCGCTTCATCGAGTTGGCAGGCGAAGTAAACTCCCATATGCCCGACTACGTCATCAGCAAAGTGGGCCTGGCTTTGAACGAACACAACCGTTCCATCAAAGACAGCAAAATCTTGGTTTTGGGTATCGCCTACAAGAAAAACGTGGACGACATGCGCGAAAGTCCGTCTGTGGAAGTGATGGACCGCCTGCACAAATTGGGTGCAAACATTTCCTACTCTGACCCGCACGTGCTTGAATTCCCATACATCCCCGGCCACCACTACTTCGACCTGAAGAGCGAGCCGCTGACGCCGGAAACCATAGCGAAATACGACTGCGTGGTGCTGACGACCGACCATGACAAGTTTGACTACGACATGATTGCCGAACACGCCAAACTGATTGTCGATACGCGCGGCAAGTTCCCTGCGAAAAACCCGAAAGTCGTGAAAGCGTAACACCTTTGACGATTGAGGCGGACTGCTTGCCGACAGCTCTCGGCAGGCAGTCGGCTTTCTTAGACCGTTTGTTTTCAGACGACCTAAGAAAGCCCTTATTTATATGATGCTGCTGCGTTTTCAGGTCGTCTGAAAATCTTGGCGGCAACAAACCCCACCTATTTATGAATATAAGAAAAATACTCGGTTATGCCTTAGGCCCGATAGGCAGCGCGGCTTTCGGCATCCTCTCGCTTCCGCTGATTTCATGGTACTACCCTGCGGAAGACATCGGCCGTATCGTCTTACTGCAAACCATATCCGCTCTGACCATCCTGATTTTGGGGCTGGGCTTGGATCAGGCGTATATCCGCGAATACTACGCCAGCGAAGACAAAGCCGCGCTATTCAAATCCTTCAGCCTGTCCTCGTTTGTTTTGAGCATTGCCGGGGTATTGCTGATACTTTTGTGGAATCCTTCTTGGCCTTCCGAAATTATTTTTGATTTGAACAACACCAAGCTGGGTATTCTGTTTTTGGTTTTTTTACTGACTACCCTGTTTATCCGCTTTTTCTCGCTCATCCTACGGATGCAGGAAAAGGCAATTGCTTTCTCGCTCAGCCAACTGACACCGAAATTCCTGATTTTGGTTTTGGTTTTGCTCTTCATCCTAATCGGCTTGCCAACCCACACCACCAGCCTGGTCTTTGCCTATACCGCCGCCCAAATACTGACCGTCGCTGTATTGATCTACCAAACCCGAACGGATTTGGCCGCCGCCATCCGTTCGCCTTGGTCGGCAAAGCTGCACAAAATGGGTCTGCAATACGGACTGCCTTTGGCATTCGGCAATCTCGCCTACTGGGGGCTGACGTCTATCGACCGCTTTGTTTTGAAAGAAATGGCAAGTTTGGAGCAACTGGGGATTTACTCGATGGCGGTCAGCTTCGGCGCTGTCGCCCTGATTTTCCAAAGCGTATTCTCAACCATATGGGCGCCATTGGTGTTCAAATGGGTTGAAGACAACACCAACCTCGACAAAATCGGCGGCATTACCCTGTCGATGACTGCGCTCATCAGCGCGATGGTTTGCTTTATCGGTATTTTTTCGCCGGTGGTCACTTGGATTCTTCCCGGGAAATATGCATCGGTACAGTTTATTTTACTGTCGTGCATGATGTTTCCTTTGTTTTATACGCTGACGGAAGTGACCGGCATCGGTTTGAACGTCGTCAAAAAAACCTGGCTGATTACCGCAGTCAATATTGCGGCATTCCTGCTGAACTTCGGCCTGCTGTATTGGCTGGTTCCGCTCTTGGGCGCACGGGGCGCCGCAATGGCGAGCGCGACTTCTTTTTGGGTGTTTATGCTCATCAAGACAGAATTGTCTTCAAGGATGTGGCAGAAGCTGCCCTGCCGGAAAATTTATACCCATACCGCACTCTGCCTGATTTTGTGCCTGGGCTACACCTACTTCGGCAACACCGGCAACTACTACATTTTTGCTTTAATCTGGCTGGCAGGTTTGATTGCCCTGACTGTGAAATACAAAACACCACTTTCTTCAGCTTTATCAGTAGTGAAAGGTCGTCTGAATAAAAAACATTCAACACAATAACAACCATACTGCGCGCAGTTTTTGATTCTGCCGCTACAAAACGCTTACTCACCGAGAATCTTTGATTTTGTGCCCTGTCCGCAACCCATGTGGCTTGTACGCCGACACACTCGACACAGGTATTATCATGCATACATTAATCATTCCTTCTTGGTATCCATCCACTCCGGACGACGTCAACGGAATCTTCTTCCGCCTGCAAGCACAAGCCTTGCAACGCTCCGGAGTCAAAGTAGGGGTCGTTGCACCGATATTCCGTTCGTTCAGAACTCAGGCAAAAACTGCGTTCAACCCGAAAAATTACGGAATAAGGACCTACATCGACAAAGACGTACCGACTTATGTGTACGACAGCATGTTTTTCTTCCCGCGCATTCCGCATATCGACCGCAAACGGGAAATCGCCGCCAGTATGAAACTGTTCCGCCGATACGTTGCAGACCACGGCATGCCCGACGTCCTGCACGCGCACTGCGTCAACAGCGGCGGCATCATTGCATACGAAATCCACAAAGCAACCGGCATTCCGTATGTCATCACTGAACACAGCACCACCTACGCCCGCAAACTTATCCGCAACTGGCAACGCCCGCTGATGTATGCCGCCGCCCAAAACGCCGCCTGCCGCCTGGCAGTCAGCCGCGACTTTGCCGAACTGCTGAAAGAAGAATACCGCGGATTGGAGTGGCAATATGTTCCCAATATCCTGTCCGCCAGCTTTGAAGCACCGATCGACCTTGCCGACAAACCCGCCAACGAAGACTTTACCTTCTGCTCGGTCGCACACCTGCAACATAAAAAAGGCTACGACATCCTGCTGCCCGCCTTTGCCGAAGCAGTCAAAGCCTATCCGAACCTGAAGCTGAAAATCGGCGGCGGCGGCTACGAAGAATTCAAGCTGCACCGTTTGGCAAAAGATTTGGGGCTGGAAAACAACGTTATCTTTGAAGGTCGTCTGAAAAACGAAGAAGTCTTGGAATTGATGTATCAAAGCGATGCCTTCGTATTGGCCAGCCGCCACGAAACTTTCGGCGTCGTTTTCATCGAGGCTTTGGCTCAAGGGCTGCCCGTCATCGCGACGCGCTGTGGCGGTCCTGAGACTATCGTCAATCCATCCAACGGGCTTTTGGTCGATGTCGGAGACCAAAAATCGCTGACGGAAGCACTTATCTCTCTCTATCGGAACCGGAAAAAATATTTCCCGCGCCTGTTGCGCGAAAACTGCCTGAAAGAATTTGGAGAGCGTCCCGTTACCGAACAAATCATTTCTGCATATAATAAAGCTCTTGGAACGACCTAAATTTCAGGAAGCAACGTGAAAATTAAAAAACAAAATATATACATTACTATGCTTTATACGATGGTTACCGCCTACATGCTGGGGCCGATGCTGTCGTATAAACTGGGGATTCCGCGTATCGACAATCCGCTGACCCTCTTGCTGGTGCCTGCCACCCTGCTGATTTTTTTCATAGAAAACAAAACATTCAACAGCAAGGCAGGACTCATGCTGATGGCGGTCGGGCTGATGACCGGCTGGAGCGCAATCCATCTGTTCATCACGCCCTTGGATTCGGTCAGGGTCATGGATACCTTTTTCTTCCTGTCGGTCGCCGGTTTGTTTTACCTGCTGTATCTGATTTTGAGCCGACACGAAAACCCCTTGCGCTTCGTACGCAGGCTGTTGGTTTACTTTTGCGCCTTTATCATTATCCCGCCCGTTATCGAAGTATTGACCGGCATCCAGTTTGTCAAATCAGACGAAATTTTGGCGATTGAGGCCGGCGTTATTAAAGGCTTTTTCTTCAACCCCAACAACTTGGGTACGACTGCCCTGTTCTTCGCCCCTGCCGTGTTGATATTTTTCAATATCGGCGTCAACAAGAGGGAATATTTTTTCGGCTGGATTTTATTTTTGAGTTTGGGCGCGATTGTTTTCGCCAGCGCATCGCGTACGGCGACGATGAGTTACATTATTTTGTTTATCCTGAACTTGATTTACCGTAACAACGGGCTGTTTACGCTGATGACCATAGGCGTTACAGGCGCAGGCTTGTCGATGATTCCGAAACAGTACATTGCCGATTTCCTGCTCTCGATGCACGGCAATGCCTTTTTGGAAAACATTTCTTCCCGCCTGTATTTGTTCCTGTTCAATTTGGAGAGTGACAACTCGGTCGGCTACCGCCAAGAAATTTACAACTACTTCTGGAGCAATCCGCCGCTTTTGCTTTACGGCTACGGCCCTAAAAACTTTCAGGAATACTTCGGCGGGCATTTGAGCGACAGCCTCGGTTTTGAAAACCCGCACAGTTTCATCATCGAACTGTATTTGGGCTTCGGCATGATTTCCTTAATCGGCTTCATCTGTTACATCATTTGGTATGCAGTGAACGTCTTTTTAAGCCAAAACCTGCGGAACAAACAAAAAGCCATCGGCTTGGCGGCAATCGGCCTGTTTATTTTGGGCGGCTTCATCCCGTCCACCATTTTGCGCATGCCCTTCCTCTGGCTGCCCTGCTTTTTGATTTTCCTATACAGCGTCCTGCCGCAGCGCGATACGGCGTACAACGCGTACCGATACACCCCTTGATAGAAAACATGATATGAAAAAAATTGTTTTGACTACTTCCATGTCCGGCCTCGGCGGCACTGAAAACGCGACCTTCCGCTTAGGACGGTTGCTCAGGCAGCGCGGCCACGAGGTCGTCCTTGCCTCTTCCGATGGCCCGCTCATCAAAGAAGCCCAAGCCTTGGGCATCCAATGGCGTCCGATTGATTTTTATCAGGGCGGCATCTTGGGCTACATCAAAGGCATGTTCGCCTACATGAAAATGTTGAAACAAGAAAAACCCGACATCATCCACTGCCAAATGGCGCGTATCGTTCCCGCCTGTGCCATCGCGGCGAAAATCTCTTCGCCGAAAACCAAAGTGTTTTACCACGCACGCGGTTTAGATGCCGAAACTTATCCGAAAATCGCCAAACTTTTCGACAAGCTGGGCGTATACATCATAGGCAACTGCAGGCACGAACAGGAAAAACTCATCCGCCACGGCTTCCCCGCCAACCGCATCACCTACACCTACAACGCCCTGCACAAAGCCGATTACGTTCCTGAAAAAACCGCCAAAGACTACGTCATGCTCGGCACGCTGTCGCGCTTGGATACCGTCCGCGCCGTGCATGTGATGCTGGACATCTTTAAGAAAATGGTTGACCGCAATATGCCCGTACGCCTCAACGTAGCGGGCATAGGCGAAGAAATGGACAATCTGAAAGCGCAAGCGAAACGCCTGGGCATAGACGACAAAGTTACCTTCCTCGGCGGCGTGCGCGATTTGACCGGCTATTTCAAAGACGTGGATATTTTGGTGAACACGCCGCACTGCATCGGCGACCACGGCGCAGGCGTCGGCAACAACATCCTTGAAGCCGGCCTCTACGACACGCCCGTCGTCACCTACAACATGGGCGGCATTTCCGAAATGGTCATTACCGGCGAAACCGGATACTGTTTCCCATTCGGCGAAGACGAAGCCTTTATCGAAGCCGTCGATCAACTCATCAAGCAGCCCGAGCTGCGCGAAAAGATGGGCAAAGCCCTGCATAAACACGTTGAGACCTTGTGTTCCGATGATGAAATCTATCGCACCACAATGGCCGCTTACGATATGTGAGGTCGTCTGAAAATATGAACATCACCATCGTCGCCCCCTACTGTTCGCTGCCGTCCGAGCCGCATTTCAACCGCTTCTGGTATCTTGCCGAGCTGTTGTCGCAGTCTCATGACGTGCTGCTGATTACCAGCAATTTCAAACACTACGACAAATCTTTCAGACGACCTGAAGATGCCGAATCTGCCTCGCAAGGTCGTCTGAAAGTCATGCTGCTGGAAGAGAGCGGCTACGGCAAAAACGTATCGCTGGACCGCGTCAAAAGCCATCATGTGTTCGTCAAAAATTTTGAGCAATGGCTGAACAATTGCCGCCCAGGCGAACAAGACGTCGTCTTTTCCGCCTATCCGCTGATCGCCACCAACCTGCTTTTGGGCGAACACAAAGCGCGTTTGGGCTACAAGCTGATTATCGACGTGCAGGACGTATGGCCTGAATCTTTCTCCTCGGTTGTGCCGTTTTTGAAAAAAATCCCGCACAACCTGCTGCCCTTCTCCTCCCGCGCCAACCGTGCCTACCGCTACGCCGACGCGCTGGTCGCCGTATCGCAGACCTACCTCGACCGCGCCAAAGAAGCCAATCCGAACGTACCCGGCGAAGTCGTCTATATCGGTGCGGATTTTCCGAAACTCGATGCCGCGCCGGCAAAAGACTTCGGCGACGACAAAACCCGCTTCTTCTACTTGGGTACGCTCAGTTACAGCTATGACGTGGAAACCGTGTGCAAAGGCGTTCGGAAACTGTTGGACGGCGGCGAAAATGTAGAGCTGCACATCATGGGCGGCGGCCCCGATTTGGACAGGCTCAAACAATACGCCTGCGACGGCATCAAGTTTTACGGCTACATCCCCTACGCCGAAATGATGTCGGTCGCCAAGGGCTGCGACATCTCCGTCAACGCCATCCATTCCTACGCCATGCAGTCGATTACCAACAAACTGTCCGACTATATGGCATTGCAAAAACCGATTTTAAACAGCCAGGTCAACGACGAAGTTGCCGAAGTCCTCACCCTGCTGCCGCACGCGGACTACCGTTCCGGTGATGTGGACAGCTTCGTCCAAGCCGCCAAAGACATTCTGGCGCGCAAAAACGACCCCGTTCAATCCGACGAAATCGTCCGCCGCTTCAAGCGCGACGTGGCGTATCAAAAAATCGTCAACCTGATTGAAAGATTAGCCCATGAGTAAATTCTTCAAACGCCTGTTTGACATCATCGCCTCCGCCTCAGGACTGATTTTCCTCTCGCCCGTATTTTTGATTTTGATATACCTCATCCGCAAAAACTTGGGCGAACCGGTATTCTTCACCCAAGAGCGGCCGGGCAAAGACGGCAAACCGTTCAAAATGATCAAATTCCGCTCCATGCGCGATGCGGTCGACAAAGACGGTAACCCGCTGCCCGACAGCGAGCGGCTGACCCCTTTCGGCAAAAAACTGCGCGCGACGAGCTTGGACGAACTTCCAGAGCTTTGGAACGTTCTAAAAGGAGAGATGAGCCTGGTCGGCCCAAGACCGCTGTTGATGAGCTACCTGCCGCTTTACAACGAATTTCAAAACCGCCGCCACGAAATGAGGCCCGGCGTAACCGGTTGGGCGCAGGTCAACGGGCGCAACGCGCTTTCGTGGGACGAAAAGTTCGCACACGATATTTGGTATATCGACCATTACAGTTTTTGGCTGGATATGAAAATCCTGTTTCTGACAGTCAAAAAAGTCTTTATCAAAGAAGGTATTTCGGCTGAGGGAGAAGCCACCATGCCCTATTTCACAGGAAATGACACTGATGCGAAAAAATAACGTACTTATCCTTTCCGCGGGAAGGCGCGTTGAATTGGTACAGGATTTTCAAACCGAAGCTGCCAAGTTTTCAGACGACGTCAAGATTTTGACGACGGATTTGGTGCCGCGTATGTCCTCCGCCTGCCACGTTTCGGACGGTTCGTTTGAAGTGCCGCTGATTAGCGCCGATTCATATATCGACAGCATTTTCGATCTGGCGGTACGCGAAAACATCGGTTTAATCATCCCGACCATAGACACCGAACTGCAAAAGTTGGCAGACGAGCGCGAACGCTTCGAAGCGGCAGGCATCCACATCGTCGTTTCCGACTCGGACTTCATCGCGCAATGCCGCGACAAACGGAAAACTGCCAGTTTGTTTGCCCGCTACGGCATACGCTCGCCCGAAATTTACGACCGCGAGAAGCTGGTTTTCCCTTGCTTCGCCAAACCCTACGACGGCAGCCGCGCCATCGGTGCTAAACGGATCGACACGCCAGCCTGCCTGACGCCTGAAATCGTGGACGACCCCAAGCTGATGTTCTGCGAGCTTATCGACATCGAAAACGAATTTTCCGAATTTACCGTCGATATGTATTACGACCATGAAGGTCGTCTGAAATGCGCCATCCCGCGAAAACGCTTGGAAGTACGCTCCGGCGAAGTCAGCAAAGGCGTTACCCGCAAAAACAGCCTCTACCAAACGCTGCTGGAAAAAATGGCGGTATTGGAAGGCGCGCGCGGCTGCATTACGGCGCAGTTCTTCTGCAACGAAGAAACCGGCGAATTCTACGGCGTGGAAATCAACCCCCGCTTCGGCGGCGGCTTCCCGCTGACGTATGCCGCAGGCGGCAATTACCCGGGCTGGCTGATGCACGAATACTTCCGCAACGAAGAAATTCCGTTTTCAGACGACTGGGAAAACAACCTCATCATGCTGCGCTACGATGCCAAGGTCTTAGTTCATGAAAACGATTAATCCTGAAACCGCCGTCATTGTCTTCGACTTGGACGATACGCTGTACTCGGAATACGAATACAAACTCTCCGGCATCCGTGCAATCGTCGATACCGTTACCACCCTGTATCCCGATTGGGATTCAGACGACCTATGGCGCAGTATCGACCCCGACGGCAAAGACTGGCTGGACAAGTTGTGCCGCCACTGCGGTTTCAACGAATCGGAAAAACAGGTTCTTCTGTGGCAATACCGGCTGCACCGCCCGACGCTGACGCCGTATGCCCCGCATGATTTCCTGTCCGAGCTGACCGCGCCCTTCGCCGCACGCGCGCTGATTACCGACGGCAGAAGCCTGACCCAACGCTTGAAACTGGAAGCCTTGGGGCTGTATTCCCTGTTTGACGACATCCTCGTCTCCGAAGCCTGCGCTTCGGAAAAGCCCGACGGCAAACGCTTCCGCTATTTACAAGACAAATATGCCGAAAAGGCAGACTGTTTCATCTACATCGGCGACAACCTTTCCAAAGACTTCATCGCGCCGAACGCTTTGGGCTGGATCACCATAGGGCTGCATCCGTCCGAGCACAATATTCACCACCACTTACCCGAAAACTTTAACAAAGAACACCATCCCGATGCGTGGATCAGCTCCCTGCAAGATTTGGCGCAGCTGATTGCCCCTTCGGACTGTTCAACAAAATCACACATTAGCTGATAAAACAAAAAGGACTCTTACATGACAAAAATATTATTCATGGGACGTAAACGGCTTTCCGCCAACCTGCTCCGGCTCTTATCTTCACAAAACGGCATCGAAATCGTCGGTGTACTAACCGACAGCCACCTGCAAGGCTCGCCGACGGCCGCCGCCGCCAAAGAATTGGGCTTGCCGCTCTACACTTTCGACACTGCCTTGGAAGCAATGAAAGAAGGTCGTCTGAAATACGACTTGGGCTTGTCCGTACTCTACTGGCGCAAACTGCGCGACGAATTCCTGACCGTCCCGCGCTTGGGTACGATCAACTTCCACCCGGCCCTGTTACCCGAATACAAAGGCACAGGCGGCTACAACCTCGCCATCATGGACGAATTGTCCGAATGGGGCAGCACCGCCCACTACGTCGATGCCTCCATCGACACCGGCGAAATCATCGAAGTGGACCGCTTCCCCATTGATTCTTCTGCCGAAACCGCCCAATCGCTCGAACGCAAAACCATGCAGGCATTGGAGCCGTTTGCACAACGCATTATCGCCCGCGCCGTCGAAGCGCAAGCCAAACTGCCGACTACGCCCAACATCGGTGGTCGTTACGTCAGCCGCGACGAAATGGAAGCCATGAAGCAAATCCGCGACGGCGACGACGTCGAGAAAAAAATCCGCGCCTTCTGGTTCCCGCCTTACGACGGTGCATACGTCGAAATCAACGGTCAAAAATACACCTTGATCAACCGCCAACTGCTGGAAGAAGTCGCCCCCAAAGACTCCACCAGCCTTTTCGCAGGAAAAGCCAATGCTTAACACATCCCTCTCCCCGTGGCCGAGCTTCACCCAAGAAGAAGCCGATGCCGTTTCCAAAGTCCTGCTGTCCAACAAAGTCAACTATTGGACGGGCAGCGAATGCCGCGAATTTGAAAAAGAATTCGCCGCCTTCGCCGGCACGCAATACGCCGTTGCCCTCTCCAACGGTACACTGGCGCTTGATGTCGCGCTTAAAGCAATGGGCATAAGCGCAGGCGACGACGTCATCGTTACCTCGCGCACCTTCCTCGCCTCCGCTTCCTGCATCGTTACCGCCGGCGCAAACCCCGTGTTCGCCGACGTGGATTTGAACAGCCAAAACATCAGCGCCGAAACCATCAAAGCCGCGCTGACGCCGAATACCAAAGCCATCATCGTCGTCCACCTTGCCGGTATGCCCGCCGAAATGGACGACATCATGGACTTGGCAAAAGAACATGATTTGTGGGTTATCGAAGACTGCGCCCAAGCGCACGGCGCGAAATACAAAGGCAAATCCGTCGGCTCCATCGGACACGTCGGCGCATGGTCGTTCTGCCAAGACAAAATCATGACCACCGGCGGCGAAGGCGGCATGGTCACCACCAACGACAAAGAGCTGTGGAGCAAAATGTGGTCGTACAAAGACCACGGCAAAAGCTATGACGCCGTGTACCACCGCGAACACGCCCCCGGCTTCCGCTGGCTGCACGAAAGCTTCGGCACCAACTGGCGCATGATGGAAATGCAGGCAGTCATCGGCCGCATCCAGCTCAAACGTATGCCCGAATGGACGGCACGCCGCCAAGTGCACGCCGCCAAGCTGGCAGAAAGCCTGGGCAAATTCAAAAGCATCCGTCTGATTGAAGTCGCCGACTACATCGAACACGCGCAATACAAGTTCTATGCCTTCGTCAAACCCGAACACCTCAAAGAAGGCTGGACGCGCGACCGCATCGTGAACGAACTGAACGCGCGCAAAGTCCCCTGCTATCAAGGCAGCTGCTCCGAAGTCTATTTGGAAAAAGCCTTCGACAACACGCCGTGGCGGCCGAAAGAGCGGCTGAAAAACGCCGTCGAACTGGGCGACACCAGCCTGATGTTCTTGGTGCATCCGACGCTGACCGACGACGAAATCGCGTTCTGCAAAGAACACATCGAAGCTGTGTTGGCAGAAGCCACAGCATAAAGTACAAACCGCCGCGCCCGTATCATCGGGACGGCGGCGGTTTACCGCTTCAGCCGAATAAAAAAGGGAACCGGCAAGCAGCCGACACATACGGAAAACCAATGCTCCGTAGCAACAAACGTCTTTTCAGACGACCTTTGCATGACCGGGGTCGTCTGAAACCCACCCACAACATTATTCAGAACATACCAAAATGAATTTGGAAACCCTGTTATCCCTGCCCCGCAACGTCAAGAAAACCTTCTTCGTCATCCACGACGTTTTGATGATTTTTATCGCCTTTTGGTTTGCGCAAAGCCTCCGAGTCCAATACTCCGACGAATGGGCAAGCATGGCGAACTGGCTTGCCTTCGGCTCGACCGCCTTTTTGACCATCGCCCTATTTGTCAGACTGGGGCTGTACCGCGCCGTTACCCGCTTCGTCAGCACCCGCGTCCTGACCGCCGCCGCATTCGGCAGCCTGATTTCGGCAGTCTTGTTCTGCCTGACCACTCTGGTTTTCGAACGTAAACTGCACCTCGCCCTGCCCGTCGTTTATTTCTTGCTGCTGGTCGTCTGTATCACCAGTTCGCGCATGATTCTGCGCGCCATCCTGACCGACCGCCACAAAAAACAAATGGTGCCCGTCATCATTTACGGCGCAGGACAATCCGGCCGCCAACTGCTGGAAGCCATCAAACAGGTCAACGAATATTCCGCCGTCGCCTTTGTGGACGACAACCCCAAAATCCGCCGCACCGTCATCTACGACCTGACCGTCTATGGTCCTGAAGACATCCAATCGCTCATCGACCGCTACGGTGTGGAAAAAATCCTGCTCGCCATCCCCAGCTCCACTCAGGAAGAACGCCGCCGCATCATTCAAAGCCTCGAAAAATACAAATGCGAAGTGCTGACCATCCCCGGCATGAAAGACTTGGTGGACGGTAAAATCAAAGTCAGCGCGCTGAAAAAAATCTCTGTCGTCGATTTGCTCGGCCGCGACCCCGTCGCCCCGCGCCCCGAACTCATGGGTGCGGACATTACCGGCAAAACCGTAATGGTAACAGGTGCGGGTGGGTCCATCGGCTCCGAACTCTGCCGCCAAATCCTGAAATGCCGCCCGTCCAAATTACTGCTGTTCGAACTGTCCGAGTTCTCCCTGTACAGCATAGACAAAGAATTGCGCGAAACTCAGGCAGCCGCCGGCAGTCAAATCGAAGTCGTCCCCCTGCTCGGCTCCGTGCAAAACAAAGAACGCCTGATCAGTGTCATGACCGCGTACGGCGTTGAAACCGTCTATCATGCCGCCGCCTACAAACACGTCCCCATGGTCGAGTTCAACACCGTCGAAGGCATACGCAACAACGTCTTCGGCACGCTCTTGTGCGCCCAAGCCGCCGTCGAATCCGGCGTCAGCACCTTCGTGCTTATCTCCACCGACAAAGCCGTGCGCCCGACCAACACCATGGGCGCCAGCAAACGCATGGCGGAACTCTGCCTGCAGGCGCTTGCCGCCGAACCCGGCCAACAGACCCGCTTCTGTATGGTGCGTTTTGGCAACGTTTTAGGCTCCTCCGGCTCCGTCGTCCCCGTGTTTGAAAAACAAATCGCCGAAGGCGGCCCCATCACCCTGACCCATCAAGACATCACCCGCTACTTCATGACCATCCCCGAAGCCGCCCAACTCGTCATTCAAGCAGGCGCGATGGGCAAAGGCGGCGACGTATTCGTGTTGGATATGGGCGAATCTGTTAAAATCATTGACTTAGCCAAACAAATGATTACGCTTAGCGGCCTGAAATTGAAAGATGCCCAACATCCCGACGGCGATATCGAAATTAAAATTACAGGACTGCGTCCGGGTGAAAAACTTTACGAAGAATTGCTCATCGGAGACGAAGTGCAAAAAACCACTCATCCCCGAATTATGACCGCCAGCGAAGTAATGCTGCCATGGGCGCAATTAAATGACATAATTATGCGTATGGACTTAGCGTGCTCAAATTCAGACCAACAAACCCTGCGCGCCCTGCTGCTCGAAGCCCCCGCCGGCTTTAATCCCAAAGACGATATTTGCGATTTGGTTTGGCAGCAGACACATTAAATACCCGACCGATAAAGCAAAACATTCCACAAAAAGGTCGTCTGAAAATTTTCAGACGACCCCGATAAGACTGACAAGGATACCGACATGAAAAAACAGCTTGCCCTCATCAGCCTGTCCCTGATGGCACTGACCGCCTGCAACAGCAGCACCGTCATTCCCGGCTCCACCATCAACACACGCAACAAAACCATCGTTTACGAAAACGGCGAAACCGTAGCAGATACCAAATTCGACAAGCGCGTCGCCATCTATCCGATCACCTTCGGCCTCGTTGAAAAAATGCGCAAACCGCCGGTGTTGTCACAAAACAACGGTGCGCTTGAGCGCAGCAAAGCCGCCTACCGCTACCACATCGGTAAAGGCGACGTATTGAACATCATGGTCTGGGCGCACACCGACCTCAATTCGCCCGTACAACAAAGCAACCCGCAAAACAACCAAGTCAGCCGAGGCGCATGGGTGGACGAAGGCGGCTACATCACCTATCCGCTGGTCGGCAAAATCCAAGCGCAAGGCAAAACCATAGACGAGCTGCAAAACATCCTGACAGGTCGTCTGAAACGCTATCTTAAAAATCCCCAAGTCGCCATCAACGTAACCGAATTCCGCTCGCAACGCGTATCCGTTTCCGGCGCCGTCGGACAAGCAGGACAACTGCCGATTACCAACGTCCCCATGACCATCCTCGATGCCGTCAACCAGGCGGGCGGCGTGGCGCAAAATGCCGACACCCACAACATCAAATGGACACACAACGGCGTTGACCGCACCATCTCCCTGCAAAACATCATGCAGTACGGCGATATGTCGCAAAACCACCTCTTAAGCAACGGCGACATCGTTTACGTTCCGAACAACAGCAACAGCAAAGTGTACGTTATGGGCGAAGTCGGCCGCCAAGCCACCCTGCCTATCGGCAACCACGGCCTGAACCTCACTCAAGCCTTGGGTGAAACCGGCGGCATGAACCAAGCCTTGGCAGACGCCACCGGCGTATTTGTCATCCGCCGCGCGCCCGAAGATGCGGCCAAACCTATCCACATTTACCAACTTAACCTGAAAGACGCGACCGCTTACGCCTTGGGCAGTGACTTCGACCTGCGTCCGAACGACGTTGTTTATGTGACTGCCGCCCCGGTTACCCGTTGGAACCGCGTAGTGTCGCAATTGACCAGCTTCGTCAGCAACGTCAACGCCATCGACAACACGTTCAAATAACCTGACGGCGCCTGACAGCACCTGCTGTCAGGCAAAACGGCAGGCCGGTTATTTATCGTCTGACGACATATAAACAAAACCTTTTCAGACCGACCAAATATCCGACCTCAAACCGTTTTATCATGATTTGACCCTACACAAGAAAAAAATACCGCTTCTCTTATGTTTCAAAATATTTTAGTAGTATGCATGGGAAATATCTGCCGCTCCCCGATAGCGGAGCGTATCTTGCAGAAAAAGCTGCCCGGACACCGTGTCAGTTCGGCCGGCATCAACGCATTGGCGGGAAAAGATGCCGACTTCCAAGCCATTAAAACCGCCCTTAAACACGGCGTAGTCGTTGCCGGACACACCGCCCGCCAACTGACCCCTGAAATGTGCAACGCAGCAGACCTGATTTTGGTGATGGAGCCGGCCCATATCGATATGGTTGCTGACATCCTGCCTTCCGCGCGCGGGAAAACCATCCTGCTCGCCCAATGGCTGCCCAAGAAAAACATACCCGACCCGTTCAAACAAAGCAGCGAAATGTTTGAAGCCGTATTCCAACAAATACAAAGCGCAGCCGAGACTTGGGCTGAAAAATTGAACGGACCAACCCCGGCATAACACTCACTTACGCCGGATTCAATCAATTAAATCCAAACAGAAAGCCTACTGATGTATAAACAATATCCGTCATCAGCATCCTCCAACAACGACGAAATCGATTTCGGCCAACAACTGCACAATCTGTGGCTGCACAAATCCAAAATCGCCACCGCATTGATTGCGGGCGGCTTGCTCGGTGCCGTTTTCAGCTTTGCGTCCACGCCTGTCTACCGCGCCGACGCCATGTTGGAAATCGAAACCAAACAAAACCAGATTCTGACCGAAATCAACAACATGCTTTCCAACGAGCCGGCGCCTTCCGAAGCCGAAATCGAATTGGTCCAATCCCGCATGGTCATAGGCAAAACCGTTGACGAGCTTCAGCTTGATCAAGAAGTCAAAGCCACCTACTTCCCGGTTTTCGGCAACATGATTCACAACCTCAGCGGCAACGACGATCCGATTTTGAAAATCGGTACATTTACCGTTTCCGAAGAATGGATCAACAAACCCTTCAAACTGACCGTCAAAGACAGCAAAAACTATATCCTGACGCTCCCGAACGGTACAGCCAAAGAAGGCCGCGTCGGCACTCCGCTGAAAATCAATAACGAAACCGTTCTGAAAGTCGACCAAATCCTTGCCGAAACAGAGCAGGATTTCGAGTTGACCAAGTTTTCCAAGCTCAGCGCCATCGAAAATATCAAAAACCAACTCTCGGTCATCAGCAAAGGCAAAACCAGCCCCATCATCAACCTTGCCTACACCGATGTTGATCCGAAAAAAACCAGCGCCGTCCTCAACAGCATCGCCGACAACTACGTCGCGCAAAACCGCGAACGCGACATTCAAGTCGCCTCCAGCGGCTTGGCGTTCATCAGCGAAGAATTGCCTCGTCTGAAAGAAACCCTGCAAGAAGCAGAAAACAAACTCAATGCTTACCGCGAACGCGCCGGTTCGCTCGACATTCCGCTTGAGTCCAAAGGCGCGCTTGAAAGCCTGACCAGCATCGAAACCCAAATCACCCTGCTCAAAACCGAAGAAGCAGGCTTGGCGGAACTGTACACTCCGGAACACCCTTCCTATAAAGCCGTTTTGGACAAACTGGCGGTACTCGAACGCGCCAAGAGCAAAATCAACCAGCAAATCGCCGGCCTGCCCAACACCCAACAGGAAGTCATCCGCCTGACCCGCGACGTAGAAACCAACCAAGCGACCTACGTCCAACTCTTGGCGAAACAACAAGAACTCAACATCATGAAAGCCAGCGCGCAAGGCAATGTCCGAGTCGTTGACCATGCCTACACGCCGGAACAACCGATCGCCCCGCGCAAAGCCGTCATTACCGCATTAAGCGCGCTTGCCGCAGGCGCGCTCGCCTCCATGTGGGTCATGCTGCAAGGCCGTATGCGCCGAGGCATCACGTCGTCTGAAGAGATTGAAAACCTCAATCTCGAAGTCGCCGCCCTCGTACCCTACTCCAAAACCCAGCAAAAACGCGACCTGTTGAAACGCAAATTCAAATCCCTGACCGGCCGCTCCAATTATCTGCTGGCAAACGAGGACGCCTCCGATGTCGCCGTCGAAGCCATCCGCGCCCTGCGTACCAACATCTACTTCTCCATGCTGGATGCGCGCAACAATATCCTCATGATTACCGGTGCGGCGCCGGAAGCGGGCAAATCCTTTATTTCCGCCAACCTCGCTACCGTAATGGCACAATCAGGCAAACGCGTATTGCTGATCGATACCGACATGCGTAAAGGCTATTTGGACCAACTGTTCAAACTGACGCCCGAATACGGCTTGGCAGACATCCTTTCCGGCCATGTCTCCCCTGCTAAAGCCGTCTGTGAAACGCAGATTGAAAACCTGCACCTCATCAGCAACGGCGGTTATCCTAAAAATCCGTCCGAGCTGCTGATGGACAGCCGCTTCACAGAATTGCTGGCAAACGCCCAAAAACGTTACGACTATGTGATTATCGACACCCCGCCTGTCCTCGCAGTGACCGACGCAACCATCGTCGGACAACTGGCAGGTACGGTTCTGCTGGTCAGCCGCTACGGCAACACCACCACCAGAGAGCTTGAAATCAGTGCCGACCGTCTGCGTCAGAACAAGATCAATATCAAAGGCGTCATCCTGAACGGCATGAAGCGCGAAGCCAACAGTATGTATGACTACTACGCCTACCACTCTCCGCAGGATGGCAAGAAGCCGGTTAAAAAAGAAGCGCCGGAAAACAAAGCTTAAAGCCGGAAACCAGCTGTTTTCTGCCCCAAAGGTCGTCTGAAACGGAAAAATCAAGTTTCAGACGACCTTTTGTCATGCCTTTCAACAGATGCGATAAAAATCATCTTATTTGAGTTTAAGCAAGATATAGTGGATTAAATTTAAATCAGGACAAGGCGACGAAGCCGCAGACAGTACAGATAGTACGGAACCGATTCACTTGGTGCTTCAGCACCTTAGAGAATCGTTCTCTTTGAGCTAAGGCGAGGCAACGCCGTACTGGTTTAAAGTTAATCCACTATAATGGCGTACCGATTTAAAGTTCGCACCCCTAGATTCACTGTACAATACCCCATCCCTTCAATCTTCAGATTGTTGTAAACAAAAGACAGCCTCCTGTTTCCTTTACAATCCATTGAAACTGACACAACCTGCCAATCCACGCCAAACCGACCGCACCCTCTGCCCATCGCCGCCTGCACCCGGTTGCCGTCCGAACCGATAAGAATTTATCTTATTGTTTATATTTAAAATTTCCAACACATCCAAACCACCATGCCTTTATTGGGCTTCCATACCGCACAATATTAAGAGAAAATATAACTAACTGTATTTATTCCATTTACCGCCATTGCAAATAACTACCGATATTCTCGTCATATCATTAACAATAAATTACAGAAAACAGTATAATAACCAACCTAGTCCCTTTTCCCATTTCATCTTATGACTGCAGTACCCGACTCTTCCCGTACGCTCTCTGTCAAGCCGGCAAACAGAATGACCGCCGACACAGTCAGCCCTGCACTGCTGCCCCAACAAGCAGCAGGCAATCGGTACGCCGGTACTGCCTATCAAGTCAACAAAATCACCTACGCCTCCGGTCTGACACGCCTGGCAACAGCGCCCAAGCCGCAACCCAAACCTGCCGAACTGACACCTGAAGAAGAATTCTCGCTATTGCAAAACAGCGAGCAGCAAGGCATTCCGACCGAACACCACTTATCTGCCTATACCCGCCTGGCCGAAGCAGGAATGCCGGAAGCGCAGCACGTCCTGATGCGCTTTTACCAAGAGCGCAACGAACCCCAAATGTACCACTGGGCGCAGCTTGCCTCAGCGCAAAACTCCGCCGAAGCCCAATACTGCCTTGCCTACCGCCACAGCCTGAAGCCTGATTTTGAAAGCGCAATCAAGTTGTACCGACAAGCGGCGGAACAAGGATTTGCCCCTGCACATTGGCAACTGGGAAAAATGTACTACCGCGGTATCGGCATGAAAGCCGACTCAGCCCAAGCCGAAATCCATTTACGGCAGGCAGCGGAAGCTGGGTTTATCGCCGCACAAGTTATGTTGGGCGACTTGCTTGCCGCGCAAAATCAGGCGGAATCCATGACCTGGTATCGGAAAGCCGCCGCAAAAGGCAGCGGGGACGCCGCCGCCGCTTTGGCGCAGCACAGCCTGACAGGCAAACTGACCGGACGCGACCCGCTCCAAGCCATGCGCCACACCCGTTTCGCCGCAGACCGACGCCATCCGGAGGCCTTGCGCATTATGGGCGACCTCTACCGCTACGGACTCGGCGTCAAAGCCGACCCGCACGCAGCGCACGACTATTACCACCGTGCCGCAACACTCGGCTGCGCCACCGCCATCCAAAAGCTGCTCAGCGATGCCGCGCTGCACAACCCCCAACAGTATGAACAAATCCGGGAAGCCGCCCTGTTCTTCCAAAAAACAGAACAAACCTTCCGCAATGCCGAAGCATGCCATTACGGCATAGGGACGGCGGTGGATTACGACCGCGCCAGAAAACTTTATCTGGAAGCCGCCGAATTCCATCACAAAAATGCCGCCGCCGCATTGGGCAAATTGTATTATTACGGACAAGGCGTCGAAACCTATTTCCAATCTGCCGCCCACTGGTTTGAAATCGCGGCGGAACAAGGCCATACCGAAGCGCAATACTATCTGGCACGACTCTATTACCACGGGCAAGGCGTCTCCAGCCATATCCCTACCGCCTGCCGCTGGTTGCAGGCAGCCATCAGCGGCTGTTACGGAAATCCCGATGCCTTGCGCCCCCTGTTGGCAAAATGGCAAAAAGAAGCAAGCCGTTAAACCTGACGGCATCCCGCTATAAAATCCAAACTTATATAGTGAATTAAATTTAAATCAGGACAAGGCGAGGCAACGCCGTACTGGTTTAAAGTTAATCCACTATAAAACAAATGGCTCTAGACCAACAGAAATACTCTGTTAGACTAGAGCCAATCGTTTTCAGACGACCTCCCCCAGACAAATCAACATCAGTCAGCGAAATGATCCACCTTGCTGCACTACCCCTATCCGAGGAAACCCCATGCGCGCCGTTATTACAAAAAGTAAGCCATGCCCAAGTTGATGTCCTGAGCGAAGGACACCGAGAAACCAGCGGCAAAATCAATCACGGCTTTTTGATTCTTTTAGGCATTACACACGATGACAACGAGACCGATGCCTCCTATATCGCCGACAAAATAGCCAATCTGCGCATTTTTGAAGATGAAGCCGGAAAATTGAATCTGTCGCTTAAAGACACGGGCGGCTCAGTCTTGCTCGTTTCACAGTTCACTCTCTACGCCGATGCGCGCAGCGGTCGCCGCCCCTCTTTTTCCGAAGCCGCCCCTGCCCGGCAGGCAGAATCCCTGTATCAACGCACCGCCGAATTATTGCGCGCCCACGGTCTGACGGTAGAAACCGGCCGCTTCCAAACCCATATGCAGGTTTCACTCTGCAATGACGGTCCTGTCACCTTGTTGCTGGATTCCAAAAAACTGTTTTAAAACAAACACGATCAACCGCATGTTGACCAAAATTCAGATAAGCCAGCGAAGGCTTAGGGCAAAAAATATAGTGGATTAACTTTAAACCAGTACGGCGTTGCCTCGCCTTAGCTCAAAGAGAACGATTCTCTAAGGTGCTGAAGCACCAAGTGAATCGGTTCCATACTATCTGTACTGTCTGCGGCTTCGTCGCCTTGTCCTGATTTAAAGTTAATCCACTATAACGCTGAGGTCGTCTGAAAAACTTATTCGCGGTTGCGCGCGTGCCAGAAATAACGCCACACGAAGCAGGGGAAGGCAAATATCAGGTAAAGGCAGATTACAGTAGCGTAAAACTCCCAGTCTTGATGCTGTACCGCGCCGGCGCGGGATTCGAGGATGTAGGCGAGGACGGCGGTCAATATGAAGCCTGCCGCCAATTCGACGAGGTGATGCCCGAAATGTTTGCGCTTGAGCGGAAACACGCCGAAAAATTTGGTGGTAACGAAGGGGGCATTGGCGAAGATGAGTGCCAATACCAAAAGGATGTACATGGATGCGGTCATGATGGTGTGTCTTTCTGTTTTCAGACGACCTCTTTGATTCAAAGGGTCGTCTGAAAAAACAATCTTGGGCTGCGTATCTTAACAAAAACGGCAGCCTCTGACACGGCTGCCGTTTCGGTTTATCGCCTTACAAAGTGTTTTCCAAAGCCTTTGCGCACCAGTCAATCATCGTTTGCGGCATAACGCCCCACAAAACCAACAAGAACGCATTGACGCTCAGGAAGAATTTGGCGGCATAGTTGCTGCCGATGGGTTGGTCATGGGTGGGTTCGTCGAAATACATGACTTTAACCACGCGCAGGTAGTAGAACGCGCCGATTAAGGACATAACGACCGCGAAGACCGACAACCAAACGTAATGGAATTTCAGCAACACCATGATGACGCCGAATTTGGCGTAGAAGCCCATCAGCGGCGGAATACCTGCCATAGAGAACATGACCAGCAGCATCAGTAAGGCAAACCAAGCATGGCGTTGGTTCAAGCCTGCCAAATCTTTGATTTCTTCACACTCGATATTGTCGTTGGACAATAACATCAATATGCCGAAGCCCGCAGCCGCCATCAAAGCGTAAGTAATGGCGTAATACAGACCCGCAGTAGAGCCAATTGAGCCTGCCATAAACGCCAGCAGGATAAAGCCCATGTGCGACACAGTCGAATAGGCAAGCATCCGCTTGATATTGGTCTGCATAATCGCGGCAAGATTACCGACCACAAGCGACGCAACGGCAAGGACGGCAAACATAGGCGCCCAGTATTGATGCACTTCACCAAAACCGGTCAGCAAAATACGGAAGGCAAACATCACAGCGGCAATTTTCGGCGCCGTACCGACAAACGCGGCAACGGATGTCGGCGCACCGTGATACACGTCGGGCACCCACATATGAAACGGCACCGCGCCCAGTTTGAACGCTACCGCCACGACGATAAACACCAGCCCCAGTTTCAACAGCCATTCGTTGGCAAGTTCGCTATAAGACGACGCCAAAACAGTGGCGAATTCGAGCGAACCCGTCGCGCCGTACACCATCGAAATACCGTAGAGCAGCAGGCCGGAAGCCAGCGCACCCAAGACGAAATATTTGAGCGCGGCTTCGGCGGAACGGCCGGAATCGCGGCGCAGGGCAATCATGGCGTAAAGCGACAACGACAAAAGTTCCAAACCGATATAGGCGGTCAGGAAATGCGCCGCGCTCACCATCACGCTCATGCCTAACAGGGCAAACAGCGATAAAGTATAAAACTCGCCTTTAAAAATACCGCGCGCCTGATTATAGGGCTTGCTGTAAATAAACAGCCCGAAGGTCAGCCCGTACAGCACCAGCTTGGACAGGCGCGACATACCGTCGGCGATATACATTCCGTGAAACGCCAGCGTACTGCCCTGCTCCCACACCGCCAGCTGCGTAACCGCTACGATAATAACGGTTCCCAAGCTCATCAGATGGGTCAGATAACGGTTTTTATCGCTAATCCACAAATCTGCCAGCAATACGGCAATCAGAAGCGCAAACAGCACGATTTCGGGCATGGCAGGCATTAAGTTCAAATCAATCAAGTTCATTCGCACACCTCAAATCTTGCTTTGCGCCACATGGGCAATCAAATCGTTTGCCGCCTGATGCACCACTTCGATAAACGCCTGCGGATACAGGCCCATACCCAATACCGCAACCGCCAAAATCGCCAGAATCGCAAATTCGCGGCAGTTGATGTCTTTCATAGCGGCAACGTGCGGATTGCCGACCGCGCCGAAAATCACGCGCTTATACATCCACAGTGTGTAAGACGCACCGTAAATCAGCGTCAGCGCCGCCAGCGCACCCACCCAGAAATTCACTTTGACCGCGCCCATAATCACCATAAACTCGCCCACGAAGCCCGAAGTCGCCGGCAGACCCGCGTTTGCCATCGCAAACAGCATCATAAACGCCGCAAACTTGGGCATCACGTTCACCACGCCGCCGTAATCGGCGATATTGCGCGTGTGCAGGCGGTCGTACATCACGCCGATGCACATAAACATCGCCGCCGACACGAAACCGTGCGAAATCATCTGAATGACCGCACCTTTCAACGCCCAGTCGTTCAACTGCCCGTTAACAAACAAGAACATCCCCAAGGTAACGAAACCCATATGGCTGATGGACGAATACGCCACCAGTTTTTTCATATCGGTCTGCACCAGCGCGACCATGCCGATATACACCACCGCAATCAGGCTCAACACAATGATGACCGGCGCGAAATAGCGCGACGCGTCGGGCAGAATCGGCAGGATAAAGCGCAAAAAGCCGTATGCGCCCAATTTCAGCGTGATCGCCGCCAACACCATCGAACCGCCCGTCGGCGCCTCAACGTGGGCATCCGGCAGCCAAGTGTGCACGGGGAACATCGGCACTTTCACCGCAAACGACAGGAAAAACGCCACAAACAAAAGCTGTTGCACGCCCAGCGGAATCTGTTTGATGTTTTGGAAATCCTCAATCGAAAAGCCGCCGACTTGGTAAGACAGATACACAATCGCCACCAGCATCAGTAACGAACCCATCAGCGTATAGAGAAACAGCTTCACCGACGCATACACGCGGCGCGGACCGCCCCACACGCCGATAATCAGGTACAGCGGAATCAGCATACCCTCGAAGAACACATAAAACAGCAGGGCATCCCGCGCTGAAAACGCGCCGTTAATCAGGCCCGACATGATTAAAAACGCCGCCATATACTGCGCCGGACGCTTCTGAATCACTTCCCAACCAGCCAGCATCACCATCAGCGTGATAAACGCGTTCAGAATGACAAACAGCACCGAAATACCGTCCACACCCAGCGAATAGTTGATTCGCAAAAGCGGAATCCACTCGTGGAACTCGGTAAACTGATAGCCGCCGCTCAAACGGTCGAAACCCGTAAACAAGGGCAGCGTTACCAAGAAACCGGCAAGCGCACCGATTAAAGCGAGCACGCGGGCAAGCGGCGCACGGCTGTCCGGCCCCGTCGCCAAAACCAGCACGCCCGCAGCGATGGGTATCCATATTGCCAAGCTGAGTAGGTAGTTGGAAAACATAGTGGTTAACCTGTGGTTAAAATAAAAATATAGTTGTGTGGGTTGGTTTTTCAGACGACGTTTTAAGAGGTCGTCTGAAAAAGGTTTGTTCAGACTTCTGCTATTTGTCTCAAGCTAATTCTGCCGAATCTTCCAGCCGTAGATCGGATTCTCGAATCCGACACGCTGTACTATTTTCTTTTTCATGTCGGATACAAGTATCCGACCTACAACTTGAATGGTTTTCTTTTTCAGACGACCTCAAACGCTGCCTTCTTTCTCGATCACCAAAATCCGCGCTTCGCCGCACGGATGGGCGACGTGTTCCGTGCCGATTCCTGCGTAGAAGATGTCGCCGCTTTTCAACCGAACGATGTGTTCTTCGCCGTTTTCTCGGTAGTGCATATCGACTTCGCCATCCATCACGGCAAACACTTCCTCTCCGTCGTTGACGTGCCATTTGTAGGGCTGGTCCGTCCAGTGCAGGCGCACGGTGGTGCCGTTCATATTGGCGATGTCGAGTGCGCCCCATGCGCGGGAAGCGGTAAATTCGGCGGAGCGGATGGTATGTGCGTCGGGCATTTTCGCGTCTCTTTGATTCTGTATCTAGATAAACCTATCGATACAACTGTTTATTAAATCCCGTCATTCCCGCGCAGGCGGGAATCCAGAACGTAGATTTTAGGAAACCTTTTTCCTTGACAGGTTTATGCGCCGATAGGTCTAGATTCCCGCCTGCGCGGGAATGACGGCAGTCGGCAAATTCCGTATCTATCCAAGTAAATCAATTATGACCGAAATGTTGGCTACGCTCCGTCGGTACGGTTGGTTTCCATCTCAAGTTTAATGAACGCATCAATCATACTGCGCCAAACTGCTTCGGCTACTTCGGGCGACAAACCAGCCTTTTCGGCATAGGCGCGGCGCGAGGCAATCACTTGAGCCACCCGTTCGGGCGCAGAAACCGCCTGTACATCGTTTTTAGGTTTCAGGCGGCCTGCCTGCCGTACCAGCTTCTGCCGGCGGGCGAGTAATTCTATTAATTCCTTGTCCAAACCGTCGATGGCTTCACGGACTTCGTCTAGGGTTTGCGGTAATTTGTCTTCAACCATTGTTTCTCGTGTTTCCTTTTTCTGACGACCTAAACGTCGTCTGAAAATCTCATCCTTACCTGAACAATCCCGATATGCCGTAAGTCAGATTCTCGAATCCGACACACTGTACTATTTTCTTTTTCATGTCAGATACAAGTATCCGACCTACAACTTGAATGTTCTTTTTCAGACGACCTCTAGACCGGCTACGGACAGGTCGTCTGAAAATCCGCCTTTATCTGAACAATCCCCAGAAGGTCATGCCGAGCAATACCAATACGCCGAACACCATAGCGGCGGCGTAGGTGTAGATAAAGCCGGTTTGGACTTTGCGTATCTGAGCGGCAATCGCGCCGACCAGTTTGGCGGAGCCGTTGACGATGCCGTTGTCGATAATGGCGGTATCGCCGACTTTCCAGAAGAAGTTGCCCAACGCGCGTGTGCCTTTAGCGAAGACGTTGAAATACAGGGCGTCGAGGTAGTATTTGTTTTCAAACAAAACGTAAACCGGACGGAACGCCTGCGCGATTTTGGCGGGCAGGTGCGGCAGTTTGACGTACAAAAGCCATGCGCTCAATACGCCTGCGATAGCGAGATAGAGGACGGGCGAATGCAGGCTGTGCGACACCATCGCCAATGCGCCGTGGAACTCTTCTTTCATGATGTGCATGGTCGGATGCGCGTCGGCGTTGACGAAAATCACGTCTTTGAAGAAATCGCCGTAGAGCATGGGTTCGATGGCGATGTAGCCGATGATGACGGACGGAATCGCAAGCAGAATCAGCGGCAGGGTAACGACCAGCGGGCTTTCGTGCGGATTGTCGTTTTTGCCCAAGCCGTGATGTTCTTCGCCATGGTCGTCTGAATGGTGTTCGGGCAGGCTGCGCCATTTTTCTTCGCCGTGGAACACCATAAAGTATTGGCGGAACGCGTAAAACGCGGTAACGAACACGCTGGCGAGGACGGCAAAATAGGCAAAGCCGCTGCCCGGCAGGGTGCTGTATTTCGCCGCTTCGATAATCGAATCTTTGGAGTAGAAGCCGGAGAAGAATGGCGTACCGATCAGCGACAAGTTACCGATCAGCATGGTCAGCCAAGTAATCGGCATGTATTTTTTCAGATTACCCATATGGCGCATGTCTTGGTCGTGGTGCATACCGATAATCGCGCTACCCGCCGCCAGGAACAGCAAGGCTTTAAAGAAGGCGTGGGTCATGACGTGGAACATCGCCACGGAATAGGCGGACGCGCCCAGAGCCACGGTCATGTAGCCCAGTTGCGACAGGGTGGAATACGCAACCACACGTTTGATGTCGTTTTGAATCACACCCAAGAAGCCCATAAACAGGGCGGTAATCGCGCCGATTACCATAATGACCGACAGCGCGGTGCTGCTCATTTCGTAAATCGGCGACATACGCGACACCATGAACAGACCCGCCGTAACCATCGTCGCGGCGTGAATCAATGCGGAAATCGGGGTCGGGCCTTCCATCGAATCGGGCAGCCAGACATGCAGCGGAAACTGTGCCGATTTACCCATCGCGCCCACAAACAGCAACAGGCAGGTTACGGTAATCAAAGACCATTCCACACCGGGGAAAAGCTGGATAGTGGCATTTTGTACGTTGGGCAGATAGGCGAATACGTCCTGATAGCGCAGGCTGCCGCCGAAATAGGCAAGCACCAAGCCGATACCGAGCAAAAAGCCGAAGTCGCCGACGCGGTTGATCAAAAAGGCTTTCAGGTTGGCAAAAATCGCGCTCGGACGTTTGAAATAGAAACCGATCAAGAGATACGATACCAAGCCCACCGCTTCCCAACCGAAGAAGAGCTGGATGAAGTTGTTGCTCATAATCAGCATCAACATGCTGAATGTAAACAAAGAAATATAGCTGAAGAAGCGTTGGTAGCCGACTTTTTCATCGTGCATATAGCCGATGGTGTAGATATGCACCATCAACGACACGCCCGTTACCACGACCATCATCATCGCCGTCATCGTATCGACCAAGAAGCCGACGGAAAAATCCAAACCGCCCATCGTCAGCCAGGTATAGACGTTCTCGTCAAACTTGGCGCGGCTGCCGTCGATAAAGCCCCACAGCACATAGGCCGACAGCACGGCGGACACCGCCACGCCGAGTATCGTAACCGTATGCGCGCCGGCACGTCCGATTTTATTGCCGAACAAACCCGCAATCAGCGAGCCTGCCAAAGGCACGAGGGCAATGATGAGATATAAAGTCATGTCGTTCATTTTGGATGAACCTTTTTGATTTTAGGAGTTTTCTAAACTTCAGACTGCCCGAAAGGTTTTTTAGATTGGCTTGCCAATTCGACACTTTCAAGCTGCCTTCGTATCTTTATTAATGGGTTTTCAACCCATACTGCACGCTAAATACTCAAATCTGATAAAGCTGTCCTTCAAGACAACGGGCTTTAATTGATCATGTTATTTTTTCGTCGGGGTTAGCCCAACCTACCGCATCAGGTCGTCTGAAACGGTCTGAAATCGCTTTTCAGACAGCCTCTATTCTTCCAGATTGACTATCAGTTTTTGTCTAACGGTTTTTGTCTAACGGTAATCTTTACATACTTCTATTTTCAGAGAACGCCAAAATTTTTTTGGGCTAACACCCTCTCTTTTAATGAAAAACTGGTCATCAGCATAAAGCAACATATCTATTTCTTTACCATTTTGTGTAAGGCTATAAAACTCACGACTCGGGTCGCCAAAATCGTCTTTATATTTAGCCAACTTCATGCCGTTATCCAAATATATTTTTTGTTTGACCAGTCGGTAAGTACCACGTCGTACCTTTCCAGACTCACCCTCTCTCTGCATGCAATATTGACGATTTGGAAACAAGGCAACAGTCACATGGTTTATTTTTCTTCCAGGAGGCCCCAAAAACGGATTTAGATATAACCCTGCCGGACGGCTGCTTTTAGCCAGCGCAACGCTAGAAGAGCAAGCGATCAAAAAAGCTAATAAGCCTAGCTTGGCATAATTCGATATATTTCTCATTTTTTATATTGGTTGGCGACCATACACTTGTAAACATATTGGGAAGGGGATCTGCATTTTCAGACGACCCTCGTCGCCCTAACCTTTCAACTCGTCCAAATCGGCAACATTAATCGTTTGTCGGTTGCGGTACACCAGCACCATAATCGCCAAACCGATGGCGGATTCAGCGGCGGCAACGGTCAGTACGAAAAATACAAAAATCTGTCCGGCGGTATCGCCCAGATGCTGCGAAAAGGCGATAAAGTTGAAGTTCACCGCCAAAAGCATCAGCTCGATGGACATCAGCAAGACCAGCACGTTTTTGCGGTTCATAAAAATGCCCATCGCGCTGATACCGAACAGGAGCGCGCCCAATACCAAATAATGCGTCAAGGTAATCATGCTTTGCCCTCCTCTTTCGGCTTGAGGTCGTCTGAAACTTCGCTTTCTTTGGCAGATTCGGTTTGCGGTTTCACAGCTTCCATTTTCACCAAGCGCATACGGCCTTGGTCGGCGCGCACTTTAACTTGGTCGGCAGGATCCATGCGTTTCGGATTGGTGGTTTTGCGGTGAACCAGCGCAATCGCCGCCACCATACCCAACAGCAGCAATACCGCCGCCAGCTCAAACGGCAGCAGATAATCGGTATAAATACGGCTGCCCAAATCGCGGATATTGTTGTAATCGGCAGGAATGTCTTTCATCAGACCAAATGCGGCAAGGTCGGTTTTCGGATTGACCAGAATCAAAATCAGGGCAACCGCCAACAATGTGCCGACCACACCGGCAACAGGCGCATGACGCCAAAAACCGGCGCGCATTTCCTCGATGTCGATATTCAGCATCATCACAACGAACAGGAACAGCACCATCACGGCGCCGACATACACGACCACCAGCGTAACGCCCAAAAACTCTGCCTGCATCAGCATCCAAATCATCGCGCTCACGCAGAAGGTCAGCACCAGATGCAAAGCGGCATGGACAGGGTTTTTCGCGGTAACGGTACGCAGCGCGCCGTATAAGACGATGGCGGCAAGGATATAGAACAGAATCGCGGAAAAAGTCATTCGTCTGCTCCTTAACGGTACGGCGCGTCAGCGGCTTTGCGTTTGGCGATTTCGGCTTCGTATTTGTCGCCGATTGCCAAGAGAATCGGCTTGGTCATGTGCAAGTCGCCTTTTTTCTCGCCGTGGTATTCAAAAATATGGGTTTCCACAATCGCATCGGTCGGACACGCTTCTTCGCAGAAGCCGCAAAAGATGCACTTGGTCAGGTCGATGTCGTAACGCTTGGTGCGGCGCGTACCGTCTTCGCGTTCTTCCGATTCGATGTTGATTGCCATTGCCGGACACACCGCCTCGCACAATTTGCACGCGATACAGCGTTCCTCACCGTTCGGATAACGGCGCTGCGCGTGCAGACCGCGGAAACGCACGGATTGCGGCGTTTTCTCTTCGGGGAAATAAATCGTGTCTTTGCGCGCGAAAAAGTTTTTGAGCGTTACGCCCATACCTTTGACGAGTTCGCCGAGCAAGAAAGTTTTTACTAAATTAGCCATATTCTGTTCCCTCAAAACAGGGATTCCGTTAAATATTCAAAACTGCGTTTTCAGACGACCTCGATACGTCGTCTGAAACTTATTTCCACAAATTCAGCGGCGAAATCATCCACACACCCAAAATCACGATATAGGCAAAGCCAATCGGAATCAGCACTTTCCAGCCCAAGCGCATGATTTGGTCGTAGCGGTAGCGCGGGAAGGTGGCGCGTATCCACAGATACCAGTACAGCACCGCCGCCATTTTCACGAACATCCAAAATGCGGAAGGCGTACCGACAATGCCCCAGCTTTGTGGGAATGGGGACAGCCAGCCGCCGAGGAACATCAGTGATGTCAGCGCGGCAATCAGAATCATGAAAATGTATTCGGCAAGGAAAAACAGCGCGAACGCGAAGCCGGAATATTCGACGTGATGGCCGGCAACGATTTCAGACTCGCCCTCTGCCACGTCAAACGGTGCGCGGTTGGTTTCGGCAACGGCGGAAATCAGATAGACGATGAAGATGGGGAACAGCGGCAGCCAGTTCCACGAGAATACGGAACCGCCTGCGATGCCTTTTGCCTGCGCGGCAACGATGTCGGAGAAGTTCATGCTGCCCGATACCATCACGACGCACACCAGCGCGGCACTCATAGCAATCTCGTAGGAAATGCTTTGCGCGGAAGCACGCATTGCGCCCAGGAACGAATATTTGGAGTTGGAAGCCCAGCCCGCGATGATCACGCCGTAAACCGACAGCGAGGTAATCATCAGGATGTACAAAAGGCCGATATTGATATTGGTCAGCACCCATTCTTCGTTGAACGGAATCACTGCCCACGCCGCGAAAGACGGGGCGAGCGACATAATCGGGCCGATGTAGAACAGGGCTTTGTTTGACAGCTTCGGACGGGTTACCTCTTTAAACAAGAGTTTGAACACGTCGGCAAACGGCTGAATCAGACCCCACGGGCCGGTTACGTTCGGGCCGACGCGAAGCTGCATGAAGCCGATGACTTTACGTTCGAAATACGTCAGGTAGGCGACGGTCAGAATCAGCGGAATCAGGATAATCACAATTTTGACGATGACGGATACCACCAAGCCCACGGTGATGCCCAAATCGCCCAGACCGAGCGTTGCGGCAAAGAGGTTTTGGAACCATTCCTGCATAATCAAGCTCCCGCCAGTTCAATAGTGTCCATCAACGCACCCAGCGCGGCATTTTCGGTATGCAGCGGCAGATGCACCACGTTTTCAGGCAGTCCGGCATCGGCTTTGACCATCACGGACACGCCTGCGCCGTTTTGTTTGGCGACGGCGGTTTGTCCGTCTTGCAAGCCTAAGCGCACCAAAGTGTTCGGATTCACACGCGCGGCAGGCACGGCGGCATGGCTGGTCGCTTGCAGCGGCGCGGAACGGCGCACGATGGCATCGGTGTGATAAATACCGACTCCGCCCACGCGCACGAGGCGGCTTGAGGTCGTCTGAAAATCTTTTTGAGTCGAAGCGGCGCGGTTGTTCAGTTTGGACGGCAGGCTTTCCGCGTCCAGCGCGTCTTTCAGAATCGCGGCGGTATCGTGGTATTCAAAGCCTTGCAGGTCAAACAGGTTGCCCAATACGCGCAACACTTTCCACAGCGGACGCGAATCGCCGAAGCCTTGAACGACGCCGTGGAAGGATTGCAGACGGCCTTCCATATTGATGAAGCTGCCCGAGGTTTCGGTAAACGGCGCAATCGGCAGCAAGACGTCGCACACGTCCAACAGCGTTTCGCTAACGAACGGCGTAAACGCCATCACGCTTTTCGCCTGTTTCAACGCGGCTACGGCTTTTGCGCCGTCCGCCGTATCGATTTCCGGTTCGACGTTGAGCAGCAAAACTGCCTGTTTCGGCACGTTTGCCATTTCGGCAACGCTCTCGCCTGAGTTCACGCCCAATACGTCCGCACCGACGCTGTTGGCAGCTTGCGGCAGAATGCCCAGCACCGCGCCGGTTGCGTCCGCCAACTCTTGTGCGGCGGCGTAAATTGCGGCGTAATCGGGATGGTTTTGCACTTCCGCGCCCAAAATCACCGCTGCTTTTTCAGCGTTTTTCAGGCTCGCGGTAATCGCGTGTTCCGCATCGGCAGACAGGTTTTTCAGACGACCTGCCCACTCGTCGGGATGTGCGGCTTCTTGAGACAGAAGCGGCATCAACAATTCTTCCTTGCTGCTTGCCAACACGCTCAAAGCCATGCGCTCTTTGGCGGCACGGCGCAGGCGGGCAGTCAGGAGCGGCTGTTCTTTGCGCAGGTTCGCACCGACCACCAATACAGCTTCGTTATCCGCCAGCGATTCGATACTTTGTCCCAGCCATTGCGCACCATTGAGGTCGTCTGAAAGACGTTTGTCCTGTTGGCGCAGGCGAGTGGCAAAATTTTTAACGCCCAAGCCGTCGGCAAGTTTCTTCGCCAAATACAGTTCTTCAACCGTATTCATCGGGTTCGCCCAAATGCCGACTTGGTTTTGGTTGCCGTCTTTGGCGATACAGTCAATCGCGCTGCGGACATATTCCAGCGCAGTTTTCCAATCCACGTCCATCCATTCGCCGCCCTGTTTGATTTTCGGGCTTTTCAGACGGCTTTCGTGATACAGACCTTCGTAGGCGAAACGGTCGCGGTCGGACAGCCAGCATTCGTTAATTGCTTCGTTTTCCAACGGCAATACGCGGCGGACGGTATGGTCTTTGGTTTGCACAATCAGGTTGCTGCCCAAAGCATCATGGGCGGAAACGGATTTGCGGCGGTTCAGCTCCCAAGTACGCGCGTTGAAACGGAACGGTTTGCTGGTCAGCGCGCCGACGGGGCACAAATCGATGACGTTGCCCGACAGCTCGGTTTCCACCGCTTTGCCGATAAAGGGCATGATTTCGGAGTGTTCGCCGCGATTCGCCATCGCAATTTCCTGCAAACCGGCTATTTCTTCGGTGAAACGCACGCAGCGGGTGCAGTGGATGCAGCGGCTCATTTCCTCGGCGGAGACCAAAGGCCCCATGTCTTTGCCGACGACGGAACGTTTTTCTTCAGTGTAGCGGCTGGTGGTTTTACCGTAGCCCACCGCCAAATCCTGCAACTGGCATTCGCCGCCTTGGTCGCAGGTCGGACAGTCGAGCGGATGGTTGATGAGCAGAAACTCCATCACGCCTTCCTGCGCCTCACGGGCTTTTACCGAATGCGTGCGCACAATCATGCCGTCCGTTACCGGCGTGGCGCAGGCGGGCAGCGGTTTGGGGGCTTTTTCCACGTCCACCAGACACATACGGCAGTTGGCGGCGATGGAGAGCTTTTTGTGGTAACAGAAATGCGGAATATAAGTACCGAGCTTGTGCGCGGCCTCAATCACCGTCGCGCCCTGCTCCACAGATACCTGTTTGCCGTCGATTTCGATTTGTAACATGGTTCGTTCCTAGTTACGGGTATTTGATAAATAATCTTTTATGGAGGTCGTCTGAAAAATGGGGGGCAGACGGCCTTTTGAATTTGAGTTCCGCTCTATGACCGTCATTTTCAGACGGCCTTCTGAGTTTAGTTGGTAGTTAACGCTGTCAAAACACCACCACCTTGCCGTCATTCCCGCGCAGGCGGGAATCCATTCTTGGGTTTTGGTAACTGTTTTTCAAACATCGGTTTCTTAACTTTTGCGGTGATTCCTGCGCCGTAGCCTGTCCTCACGTATGCGGGGGCGGGAATGACGGCAGTTTTTAAAGTTCCAGAAATAAAACTAAACAAACAACACACCCGATAAATCCAACCATTCGGGATTTTGTTCTTCAATCAGTTTAATCTTCCATTCACGTCGCCATTTTTTCATCGCTTTTTCTTTGGCAACCGCTTCAGGCATATTCTCAAAAAACTCATACCAAGCCACATCATGCACATCATATCGGGCAGTAAAGCCATCAACATTGACATGGTTTTTGTGCTGCCAAACCCTTTCCGGCAAATTCATGGTAACTCCGATATAGAGTGTTCCATTTTTACCGTTTGCCAAAATATATACGGCAGGTTGCCTAGCAAGCGGATGGTTTCGCATTTATTGTTTCCTGCAATATAAACAACTTTTTTCAATATCATTTACAGCCGTTTTCATCTGAAAACATCTGCCTACTCCCGCCGTCATTCCCGCGTAGGCGGGAATCCATTTTTTGAATTTCGGCAACTGCTTTTCAAATATCGGGTTCTGTAAATTCCACTATGGATTCCCGCCTACGCGGGAATGACGGCAAAGTTAAATTTTTAGCATTTTGCTTTTAACCAATATAAAACCAACTAAAACTATAACTCATTTATTATATTTTTAAATGACTTAAATAACTCTTTAACAGCACGCTCATTGTCTTCATCTGTAGGCTCAAACTTTTCACACCAATTAATTATATTTACATCGCCATGCAATAACTCTGCATAACATCCTACTGCATCGCAACTACCACCCCGTGTCCTTGACGTGCCAAAAATAAAATCACAATTATGCGAATAAAGTTTGTATAAATTTCTCCTAACCTCGTATTCATTATCACCAGATGAATAAAAACCAATCCTCTGACCTTCATGATCAAATACTGCAACAAAATCTAAGCCGTTTCCATGTCTTTCAAAAAAGACTAGAAATTTAGAGAATTTCCGACAAATCTGATTAAAAAGCGTATTGAGTGTCGTACTCTTACCTTTGTTGGCTGCACCGTATAGAATAAAAATTTTAGCTTCCGTCATTACCACCCTCCCCACCTATGCTCTTTCATCGGCCCGCCGTGTTCAATGTAATGCACAAACTCCTCACGGAAATGCTTGGTAAAGCTGCGGACGGGGAAGACGGCGGCGTCGGCGAGGGCGCAGATGGTGCGGCCTGCCATTTGGTTGCCGACGGAATCCAGCAAATCCAAATCTTCCATGCGGCCTTTGCCTTCTACGATGCGGTGGACGATGCGGTAGAGCCAGCCGGTGCCTTCTCGGCAGGGGGTGCATTGGCCGCAGGATTCGTCGTAATAAAAATAGCTCAGGCGTTCAAGGGCTTTGACCATGCACACATCTTCGTCCATCACGATAATCGCGCCGGAACCGAGCATTGAGCCAGCTTTGGAAATCGAGTCGTAGTCCATATTGGTCTGCATCATGATGTCGGCAGGCAATACGGGCGCGGACGAACCGCCGGGGATAACGGCTTTGAGTTTTTTGCCGCCACGCATACCGCCCGCCATTTTCAGGATTTCGGCAAACGGCGTGCCTAACGGCACTTCATAGTTACCCGGACGTTCGACATGGCCGGAGATGCAGAACAGTTTAGTACCGCCGGCATTCGGAATACCTTTGTCGGCAAACGCCTGACCGCCGTCGCGGACGATAAACGGCACGGAAGCGAAGGTTTCGGTATTGTTGATGGTGGTCGGCTTGCCGTACAGGCCGAACGAGGCGGGGAACGGCGGTTTGAAGCGCGGCTGGCCTTTTTTGCCTTCCAACGATTCGAGCAATGCGGTTTCTTCGCCGCAAATATATGCGCCGTAGCCGTGGTGGGCGAAGAGTTCAAATTCAAAATCCGAACCCAAAATATTTTTACCCAAAAAGCCTGCGGCACGTGCCTGCTCCAAAGCGGCTTCAAAGCGTTGGTAGCCTTCGAAAATTTCGCCGTGGATATAGTTGTAGCCGGCTTTCGCACCCATCGCATAACCGGCAATAATCATGCCTTCAATCAGAGCATGGGGATTGAACATAATGATGTCACGGTCTTTAAATGTACCCGGCTCGCCTTCGTCGGTATTACAAACCACATATTTTTCGCCCGGGAAGGAACGGGGCATAAAGCTCCATTTCAAACCGGTCGGGAAGCCCGCACCGCCACGACCGCGCAAACCGGAGGTTTTGACTTCGTCAATCACATCGGTTTGCGAGATGTTTTCGGACAGGATTTTACGCAGGGCGGTATAGCCGCCACGTTTGACGTATTCGTCCAATGTCCAGCAATCGGGATTGGCGGTATCCACTTGGTCAAAAATCACGCCTGATTGGTAAATAGTCATTTTTGGTGTGCCTGTTCGTTTTCGTATCGGTTGCAGCCGTTGTTTTCAGACGGCCTTTTATTTCAGTTCGGCAAGTTTCTTCTCAATCGCCTCTTCGGTCATAAAGCTGCACATGCTGTGGTTGTTGACCAGCATAACGGGGGCGTCGCCGCATGCGCCCATGCATTCGCCTTCGACGAGGGTGAATTTGCCGTCGGGCGTGGTTTCGCCGTAGCCGATACCGAGTTTTTTCTTCAGGTATTCGCCGGTATCCATGCCGCCGCGCAGGGCGCAGGGAAGGTTGGTGCAGACGGTCAGTTTGTATTTGCCGACCGGCTCGAGGTCGTACATATTGTAGAAAGTGGCGACTTCGTATGCCTGCGCCGGCGTGATGCCGATGTAGTCGGCAACAAAGGCGATGGTTTCGGGGGAGAGCCAGCCTTTTTCGGCTTGGGCGATACGCAACGCGCCCATGATGGCGGAACGGCGTTGGTCGGCGGGATATTTCGCCAACTCAATGTCGATTTGTTTTAAGGATTCTGCGGATAACATTATCGGTCAACCTCCCCGAATACGATGTCCTGCGTACCGATAATGGCAACGACATCGGCGAGCATGTGGCCTTTTGCCATTTCGTCCATGCCTTGCAGATGGGCGAAGCCGGGTGCGCGGATTTTCAGGCGGTAGGGTTTGTTCGCGCCGTCTGAAATGATGTAAACGCCGAACTCGCCTTTCGGGTGTTCGACAGCGGTGTAAGTCTCGCCCTCGGGAACGTGCATCCCTTCGGTAAAGAGTTTGAAATGGTGAATCAGGTCTTCCATACCTGTTTTCATTTCGGTGCGCTTGGGCGGGGCGAATTTGTGGTTTGTGGTAATGACCGGGCCGGGATTGACGCGCAGCCAGTCGGCACATTGTTTGATGATGCGTACGGATTGGCGCATTTCCTCCATGCGGCAGAGGTAGCGGTCGTAACAGTCGCCGTTGACGCCGACGGGAATATCGAAATCCATTTGGTCGTACACTTCATACGGCTGTTTCTTACGTACGTCCCATTCCACGCCCGAACCGCGCAGCATCACGCCGGTAAAGCCTTTTTGCATGGCGCGCTCGGGGGAGACGACGCCGATGCCGACGGTACGTTGTTTCCAGATGCGGTTGTCGGTCAGGAGGGTTTCGAGTGTGTCGATGTTTTTCGGGAAGCGTTCGCAGAAGGCGTCGATGAAGTCGAGCATGGTGCCTTCGCGGGATTCGTTGAGCTGCTTCAATACTTTGGCGTTGCGGAATTTGCTGCTCTCGTATTTGGGCATGAAGTCGGGCAGGTCGCGGTAAACGCCGCCGGGACGGAAGTAGGCGGCATGCATACGCGCGCCGGAAACGGCTTCGTACAAGTCCATCAGCTCTTCGCGATCGCGGAAAGCGTAGAGGATGGCAGTCATCGCGCCGATGTCGAAGGCGTGCGAACCGATGCCCATCAAGTGATTGAGGATACGCGTTACTTCGGCGAACATCACGCGGATGTATTGGGCGCGGATAGGCACATCAATTCCGGCGAGTTTTTCTACCGCCAAGCAATACGCCTGCTCGTTGACCATCATGGAAACGTAGTCCAACCTGTCCATATAAGGCAGGGCTTGCAGATAGGTTTTGGTTTCCGCCAGTTTTTCGGTGCCTCGGTGCAAGAGGCCGATATGCGGATCGGCACGGACGATTTGTTCGCCATCCAATTCCAAAATCATACGCAATACGCCGTGCGCCGCAGGGTGTTGCGGGCCGAAGTTGATGGTGTAGTTTCTTAATTTATTGGCCACCGTAGTTCTCCTCACGGACGATACGCGGCGTGATTTCGCGCGGCTCGATGGTAACGGGTTGGTAAATCACGCGTTTTTGCTCTTCGTCGTAACGCATTTCCACATAGCCGGAAATCGGGAAGTCTTTGCGGAAAGGATGTCCGACGAAGCCGTAATCGGTCAGGATGCGGCGCAGGTCGGGATGGTTGTTGAACATGATGCCGTACAAATCGAAGGCTTCGCGCTCGTACCAATCCGCGCTGTTGTAAACGGGAACCACGGATTCGACCACGGGGAAATCGTCGTCTGAAACCCAGACGCGCACGCGGATGCGCTGATTGTTTTTAACAGAAAGAAGCTGGCTGACAACGGCGAAGCGTTTGCCCTGCCATGCTTCGTTTTTGTAAGTGCTGTAATCGACGCCGCATAAATCAACCAAAAGCTCGAAATGCAGTTCTTCATGGTCGCGCAGCGCGGTCATGATTGAAATATAGTGTTCGGGCAGACACTCGACGGTAATCTCGCCCAAAGCGGAAATGACTTTGCTTGCCTGATTGCCCAAAACGCGGCTGACGGTATCGTATAAGTTTTGAATGCTTGCCATATCGTCCTCCCCTTACTCGTCCCGCGCGATGGTGGAAGTGCGCTTGATTTTTTGTTGTAGCTGCATCAGGCCGTAAATCAGGGCTTCCGCAGTCGGCGGACAACCCGGCACATAAACGTCTACCGGCACGACACGGTCGGCACCGCGCACGACGGAATAAGAATAGTGATAATAGCCGCCGCCGTTGGCACACGAACCCATAGACAATACCCAACGCGGCTCGGCGAGCTGGTCGTACACGCGGCGCAGGGCGGGCGCCATTTTATTGGTCAGCGTACCCGCCACAATCATCAGGTCTGCCTGACGGGGAGACGGACGGAAAATAATGCCGAAACGGTCAAGGTCGTAACGCGCCATACCTGCGTGCATCATTTCCACGGCGCAGCAGGCCAAGCCGAAAGTAACCGGCCACAGCGAACCGGTACGCATATAGTTCAGCACCGTATCCGCGCTGGTGGTGATGAAACCTTTTTTCAAAACGCCTTCTATTCCCATTCCAGCGCACCTTTTTTCCATTCGTAAACAAAGCCTACCGTCAGAACGACGATAAACACCAGCATAGACCAGAAGCCGTATGCGCCCAAATCTTTGAACACCACCGCCCACGGCAGCATAAACGCAACCTCCAAATCAAAGAGGATGAACAGGATGGCGACGAGATAATAACGTACGTCAAACTTCATCCTGGCGTTTTCAAAGGCTTCGAAACCGCATTCGTAAGCCGCGTCTTTTTCGGCGTAGTGGTGTTTCGGACCTAAAATCGTGCCGAGCAGGATAAACAGCACGCCGGCCGCGAGGCCGACGAGGATGAATACTAGGACGGGAAAGTAACTGGCCAACATGGGTTTATGCCTAACTGGTTGACAGACAAATCTTAATATCCTGCTATTTTATCGAATTTCAAAATCCATTAAAAGGTAAATGTCGGCAAACCTGCAAAAAAATCTTAATAAATTCAATAAGTTTATGATAACGATTCTTATTTGTGTTTTATAACAACCCAACTTCATTCCTTTGCCCATATCAACGCCAATAAAATTGGACACAAAATGCATCACCCACCGCCAACCCTAAACACAACAAACCCTTCCAATAAACCAGATTCGCTTTTCAGACGACCTTTTGTCCGTCTTTATCAACAAGAATCTGCTAAAATCGTCCGTTTCCCACTTCAACCTGACAGCAGCAATACATGAATATCTTTTACGAAGAGTCCGGCCAATTCAAAGTCGCCGCCATCGTCCAAAAAAACGACGCCACCTACCAAGTCGATACCCAACACGGCAAGCGCACCAAAGTGAAGGCGAACAACGTCTTTGCCGAGTTCGACGGCGATATGGCGGCGTTTTTGGAGAACGCGCAAGCGCAGGCGGCGGACATCGACACCGATTTATTGTGGGAAGTATGCGGCGAAGAAGAATTTTCCGCCGAAGCCATCGCCGAAGAATATTACGGTCATGCGCCGACCAAAACCGAGCTGGCGGCGACCTTGATTGCGCTGTACGCCGCGCCGATGTATTTCTACAAAAAAGCCAAAGGCGTGTTCAAAGCCGCGCCCGAAGAAACTTTGAAACAAGCGCTTGCCGCCATCGAACGCAAAAAACAACAAGACGCGCAAATCGACGCTTGGGCGGAAGCCTTGAAACGCGGCGAGATGCCGTCTGAAATTGCGGCGGATTTGAAAATCATCCTGCACGCGCCCGATAAGCAGTCGCTGACCTACAAAGCCTTTACCAAAGCCGCCGACGCGCTGAAAACCTCCGCCTACGAATTGGCGAAAAAGACGGGCGGCATTACGTCCATTCCCCAATATCTGCAAGACGGGTTTGAAATCAAATACTTCCCCAAAGGCACGGATTTCCCCAGCTTCCCCCTACCCGAAATGCCCGATCTGCCCAAGGCTGACGTTACCGCCTTTTCCATCGACGACGAATCAACCACCGAAGTGGACGACGCTTTAAGCCTGACAGATTTGGGCAACGGCACGAAGCGCGTCGGCATCCATATCGCCGCGCCGTCGCTCGCCATTAAACAAGGCGACAAAATGGAAAAAAACATCATGGAACGCTTGAGCACGGTCTATTTTCCTGGCGGCAAAATCACCATGCTGCCCGAAAACTGGATTGCCGCGTTCAGTCTTGATGCGGGCGCGCATCGTCCTGCCGTCAGCATTTATTTTGATGTGGACAGCGAATTCAACGTCGGCGAGCCGACCTGCAAAATCGAAGCCGTCAACATCGCCGAAAACCTGCGCATCCAAACCATCGAGCCGCATTTCAACGCCGAAACAGGCTTGGACGAAGCCGGCGAAATGATGTTCGCCCATCATCAAGACCTAATTTGGTTCTATCAATTCGCCGTCGCCCTGCAAAAAGCACGCGGCAAATACGAACCCGACCGCGCGCCGCAATACGATTACAGCATCGAATTGGATGAAGAAAGCAAAGTCTCCGTCGTCCGCCGCGAACGCGGTTCGCCCATCGACATGCTGGTCAGCGAAATGATGATACTCGCCAACAGCACTTGGGCGCAGATGCTCCATGACAACGACCTACCCGGCCTCTTCCGCGTCCAACCCGCCGGAAAAGTGCGCATGAGCACCAAATCCGAGCCGCACATCGGCATGGGCGTACAGCATTACGGCTGGTTCACCTCGCCGCTGCGCCGCGCCGCCGACTACATCAACCAAAAACAACTTCTCAGCCTGATAGACGACTCCGCCGAGCCGCTTTTCCAGCAAAGCGATGCCGAACTCTTCGCCGCCCTGCGCGACTTCGACACCGCCTACACCGCCTACGCCGACTTCCAACGGCAGATGGAAGCCTACTGGAGCCTCGTGTACCTACAACAGCAAGGCACAAGCGAGCTGACCGCGACCATCCTCAAAGAAGACCTCGTCCGCATCGAAGACCTGCCTCTAGTAACGCGCGCCACCGGCATCCCGTTTGACGCGCTGCCTAAAACGCAAGTCCTGCTCAAAATCACCGAGCTTGACCCCGAAAAGCAGTTTATCGCGCTGAACTATGTAAAAGCTGTCGCTCCTGCGGTTGCGTAAGTTTACCGTCATGAAAAAAGGTCGTCTGAAAACCTGAAATATAGGTTTTCAGACGACCTCTTTTACGTCTTAACAGCCTCTAGCGAGTTTCCACCCGTTTGAAATCCCTCGGTCGGAAACCCAGAGTAGCCAGCGAAACGAAATACAAACCGCCGCCTATCGCAATCAGGATGCACAACTGCCCTGCTTTACGCAAAGCACCAACGTGTACCCAATCAAAAGGCAGGTAAGTCTGTGCAGCCCATAATCCCCCGCCCATCACAACAAGCGACAGCACTATTTTAATCAGGAAAATTCCCCATCCTTTGCTGGGTTGGTAAATGCCGTGTTTGCGCAACAGGTAATACAACAATCCTGCATTGATACACGCGCCCAAACTGACGGCGAGCGAAAGCCCGGCGTGCTTCAAAGGACCGATAAAGGCAAGGTTCATCAACTGCGTGCAGATGAGCGTGAAGATGGCGATTTTGACCGGCGTTTTGATGTTTTGCCATGCATAGAAACCGGGTGCCAACACTTTGACCATGATAGATCCGAGTATACCGACAGAATTGGCAATCAGCGCTTGCTGCGTCATCTGCGCGTCAAACAGTGAAAACTTACTGGACATAAACAGCGTCGCCAACAACGGGAACGACAATACCGCAACCCCGACTGTCGCCGGCAGCGCCAGCAGCATACACAGACGCAACCCCCAATCGAGCAGTCCGGAAAACTGCTCGGTATTCTGATTGACGGCGTGTTTGGACAAAGTCGGCAGCAAAATCGTACCGAGCGCCGCACCCAAAACACCGCTGGGCAGCTCCATCAGACGGTCGGCGTAATACATCCACGTAATGCTGCCCGATTGCAGATAGGACGCAAAAATCGTGTTGATCACCAAAGAAATCTGTACCACGCTCACACTCAAAATCGCAGGTGCCATCTGTTTCATCACGCGGTTGACCGCTGCATCTTTGAAATTAAGCTTAGGCAGCTTCAAAAAACCTAGTTTTGCCAACCAAGGCAGCTGGAAGCCGAGCTGCAAAATTCCGCCGACAAAGACCGCCCACGCCAACGCGGTCACAGGCGGATCAAAATAGGGGATGAAATATATTGAGAAAACGATAAAAGAAATATTCAAAAACGTCGGCGTAAATGCAGGAATACTGAATTTATGATAGGAATTAAGGATTGAGCCGACAAAGGAAGACAGAGAAATAAACAAGATATACGGGAACGTTATCTTCAGCAAATCGATGGAAAGCAAAATCTTTTTCGGCTCTTTAAAGCCGGGCGCGGAAGCCTGAATCACCCAAGGCGCGGCTAGAATGCCCAGCGCGGTAACGATAACCAAGACAAATGACAACATCCCTGCCACATGGCGAATAAACGCCTCCGTCGCTTCTTTCGAACGCGTTTCCTTATATTCCGCCAAAATCGGCACAAAAGCCTGGGCAAACGCCCCTTCCGCAAAGATACGGCGCAGCAGGTTGGGCAGTTTAAATGCCACAAAAAAAGCGTCGGTCGCCATGCTCGCACCAAACGTGCGGGCAATTACCGCATCACGCAAAAAACCAAGTATGCGCGACAGCATTGTTAAGCTACCGACCCTTGCCAAAGCCCCTAACAAGTTCATCCGTTTTATTCCTTCAAAAGTCCAGACGTCGTCTGAAAGCGCGTATTGTACGACAGAATATGCAAATCTAGGTAAATCGGTATTCCAACAGGCAAACATATAGCGGATGAACACCCCCTGCTTCGTTGCCTGTTCCTTATGTTGCCCACCATCAAAAAGGTCGTCTGAAAACCTATTTTCGAGTTTTCAGACGACCTGTTGCTTGATCAAATCACTTCAATTATTGCCCGATAGGAATCAGCAGTGAACCAGCGTGCCTTCGTCTTCGCCGGTAATGACGCGTTTGAGCGAGCCTTGTTTGGCGATGCCGAAGACGACGATGTTGAGTTTTCGTTCGCGGCAGAGGGCGAAGGCAGTCGCATCCATGACTTTGAGGTTTTTGTTCAAGGCTTCGTCAAAGGTAATGGTTTCGTAGCGTGTAGCGGACGGGTCTTTTTTCGGGTCTGCGGTATAAACGCCGTCCACATTGGTGGCTTTGAGCATGACGTCGCAGTTCATTTCGGCTCCGCGCAGGGCGGCGGCGGTGTCGGTGGTGAAGAAGGGGTTGCCCGTACCGGCGGCGAAGATGACGACTTTGCCTTCTTCGAGGTATTGGATGGCTTTGGGGCGGGCGTAGGTTTCGGCGATTTGCTGCATGGAAAGCGCGGATTGTACGCGCGCTTTGATGCCGAGGGTTTCGAAAGCATCTTTGAGGGCGAGCGCATTCATGACGGTCGCCATCATGCCCATGTAGTCGGCGGTAGCGCGGTCCATGCTGCCTGCTTGGGCGGATACGCCGCGGAAGATGTTGCCGCCGCCGACAACGATGCCGACTTGTACGCCCATTTTGACGACTTCGGCGATTTCACCGACGGTTTGGACGATGGTGTCATGGTTGATGCCGAAAGGGTCGGAACCCATCAGGGATTCGCCGGAGAGTTTCAGTAATACGCGTTTGTATTTGATTTGCTGTGTCATGGAATACCTTGCTTTCTTTAGGTGGATAGCGCTAGTTATGCAGGGCGAACTGGTCATTCGATAACGACGGTATTTTGCTCCGTAAAACGGCATATTCTGCGTTAAAAATACTCGCAAGATGTCCAATCTTGCTGCGCTTTTTGCCTTGAATCTGCCGTTTTCCGTACCAAAAACCGACTCGTTCCAAATGATCAGTTCACCCTGTGGCGCTGCTTCAATTCAGGGAAAGGACGTTTGATTTTTCAGACGACCTTTCCGGATGTTTGGCTGACAGGGTAACGCGTTTTCCGTGGGTGTATGGGTTTGGATAAATTATTATTTGTTGATTATGATGAAATATTCTATTTCCAACAGTATTCTAAACAGTGTAGCTCTCAAAAAAAAGCACCCTGATTCGTTTGGAATCTAGGTGCTTTCTTTTTCATAAGTGCCTTACACTTTAGCAGCGGCAGCAACTTCGGCTGCGTAGTCGACAACGGCTTTTTCGATGCCGTCGCCTACTTTGTAGCGGACGAAGCTGATAACTTCGGTGCCGTTTTCTTTAGCGAATTGGGCAACGGTTTGGTCAGGGTTCATCACGAATGCTTGACCGTTCAGGGTGATTTCAGCCAAGAATTTGCGGATACGGCCTTCAACCATTTTAGCGGCGATGTCGGCAGGTTTGCCGGAAGCGATGGCTTGCTCGGTGTAGATGTGGCGTTCTTTTTCGATGGTTTCGGCATCTACTTCGGCTTCGGTTACGCATTGCGGTTTGGCGGCAACGATGTGCATACCGATTTTACGCGCTACATCTTCAGAGCCTTTGAACTCAACCAATACGCCTTCGGTAGCCAATGCGCCGTGGATGTAGGCAACCAGTTGGTTGGCGGTGTCGATGACTTGGAAGCGGCGGACAGACATGTTCTCGCCCAATTTGGCGATGATGGCTTTGCGTTCTGCTTCAACCAGTTCGCTCAGTTCTTCAACGGTAGCCGGTTTTTTCTCGGCAGCGGTTTTCGCAACGAAGTTGGCGAATTCTACGAAGCCTGCGTCTTTGGCAACGAAGTCGGTTTCGCAGTTTACTTCAACCAATGCACCGACATTGCCGTTGATGGCGTAAGCCAATACGCCTTCGGCAGCGGTACGGCCGGCCAGTTTGCCGGCTTTCGCGCCGGATTTGATGCGCAGGATTTCTTCGGCTTTTTCGAAGTTGCCTTCGGCTTCAACCAAGGCTTTTTTGCATTCCATCATGCCCAGGCCGGTAGCGGCGCGCAGGTCGGCAACCATTTTTGCAGTAATTTCTGCCATTTTGAATCTCCTAGATTTTGGGGAAACACGGGGTATCCGTGTTTGGGAATGGGGTCGTCTGAAAAGGTTTTTCAGAACGGGATTTGAGAAAAGGGGCATAACGCCCCTCTTCGGTTTGCCGGATTACTCGGCAGCAGCTTCTTGGGCAGCGGCTACGGTTTCTTGCAGCGCTTGGTTTTTGCCTTCCAAAACTGCGTCGGCGATGCCGCGGCAGTACAGGCGGATGGCTTTGGCGGAGTCGTCGTTACCGGGGATGACGTATTTCACGCCGTCAGGGCTGTTGTTGGTATCGACTACGGCGATAACGGGGATGCCCAGTTTTTCAGCCTCGACCAGAGTACCTTTTTGGTAGCCGGTGTCGATAACGAAAATCGCGTCAGGCAGGCCTTTCATGTTTTTGATACCGCCCAAAGAACGTTCCAGTTTTTCAACGTCGCGTTGCATTTCCAGAATTTCTTTTTTGTTGAAACCGCCTTCGGCAGCGTTTTCCAAAGCAGCGGTTTTTTCTTCCAGGCGTTTGATGGATTGCTTAACGGTTTTGTAGTTGGTCAGCATGCCGCCCAACCAACGGTGATCGACGAAAGGCATACCGGCGCGGGTAGCTTCTTCGCGGATGATTTCACGCGCTTGGCGTTTGGTGCCAACGAACAGCACGGTGCCTTTGTTGGCAACCAGACGGCGTACGGCTTCTTGCGCTTCTTGGAACATCGGCAGGGTTTTTTCCAGGTTGACGATGTGGATTTTATTGCGCGCACCGAAAATGTATTGTGCCATTTTCGGGTTCCAGAAACGGGTTTGGTGGCCGAAGTGAACGCCGGCTTCAATCATCTGACGCATAGTAATTTGAGACATTTTATTTCCTTGAAAGGGTTAAGAGCACACATTCAATCGCATAGAACTTGATAGGCTGCGCCTATTGTCAAGCACCCTTCGGCGAAAGTGGGCATAAGTTTTAAAAAATAGTGTGTTTCCGAAATGGAAAACTGACGGATTATAGCGGATAAGGGGTCGTCTGAAAAGGGATTTTATGCACTGCCGTCCTGTTTGCCGCCTTCTTGTCCGGATGCGCGGCGGCTTTGTTCGAATGCTTCCTTTTCCTGCTGCTTTATCAGGCGGTTGCGGCGGCGGATGGTGACGGTGAAAACGGTAAACGCGACGGGTAGGACTGCCCAAAAAACCAAATAAATCAAAGCGCGCGCAATGCTGGGCTGGGCAGCGGAATACATGACGGCGACGAAGAGGTAGCCGATAAGGACGATATGCCACATGGCGGAATCCTGTTTTGATGTTAACGGAGCGTTTATAATCGCCGTATTCTACAACAACACTCAAAAGGTCGTCTGAAATGAGGAATGAGGAAAAACACGCCCTGCGCCGAGAATTACGCCGCGCCCGCGCGCAGATGGGACATCAAGGGCGGTTGGCGGCGGGGCAAACGGTTAACCGCCTGCTCAAACGTTATATCAAGAAGGGGCGGAAGATCGGCGTGTATTGGCCGATGGGCAGCGAGCTGCGGCTGGACGGCTTTGTGCGTGCGGCACAAAAACGCGGCGCCAAACTCTATCTGCCTTATATCGAACCGCATTTGCGGCGGATGTGGTTCACGCCCTATCCTGCCGATGGGGCGAAACAAGAACGCAAACGAGGCAGGGCGAAGCTGCATGTACCGCAGTTTTCGGGACGCAAAATCCGCGTACACGGTTTATCGATATTGTTTGTCCCGATTGTCGGCATGGACCGCGAAGGCTACCGCTTGGGGCAGGCTGGCGGCTATTACGACGCGACGCTCGCGGCGATGAAATACCGTTTACAGGCAAAAACCATAGGCGTAGGCTTCGCTTGTCAACTGGTTGACACGCTGCCGCGCGAACCGCACGACCTGCCGCTGGACGGGTTTGTATCGGAGTCGGGCGTGCTGGTGTTCAAACATCATTAATCAATAGCTTTCAGACGACCTCAAACATGCCGTCCGTTAAGACACTATAAAAGGTCGTCTGAAAACTCAAATCTTCAAATACAAAGGAAATCTCATGGCTGATTTTTCATCTGTTCCCGTTTTGTCCTTCGACCGCGTCCGTCTCGAGCCTTTGACGGCGGCACACGAAGCCGGTTTGCGCGAAGCAGTTTGCGACGGCGAAATTTGGAAGCTGAACGTAACCACCGCGCCCGAACCCGACCAAGTGGCGGACTATATCCGCACCGCCACGCAAACCCGCCTCGCCTTTGCCGTCATCGACGAAGACACGGGCAAAATCGTCGGCTCGACCTCACTTTACCACATCGACCCCGCCATCCCCCGCCTCTACATCGGTTTCACATGGTACGCCCTGTCGGCACGGCGCACGCGCATCAATACCGCCTGCAAAATCATGTTGCTCGACTACGTCTTTGACACTTTAAACTGCCGCTGCGCCTGCTGGCAGACCGACAACCTCAACACCGCCTCTCAACGCGCTATCGAACGCCTGGGCGCACACCAAGACGGTATCTTGCGCTGCCACAAATTGCGGAAAGACGGCAGCGTGCGCGATACGGTGGAATACAGCCTGCTGCGCGAAGAATGGCCGCAGGCAAGGGCAAAACTGCTCAAAAAAGCGGCAGCTTATGACGCGTCCTGAAAAAACGTTTTCTTCTTCATTTTTTCATCAAAACACGTCCATCTTGCTGACAATCTGAAGTCTTTAAGAAGTGAATGAAATCAGGCTCACCCCCGCCAAACACCTGATAAATAAAGGTCGTCTGAATGTTTCAGACGACCTTTTCAAACTGCGTTTATGTAAATCCAAACAGAAAATCTTTGCAATTCTCAGAAAAATCCACTAAATTCTCAATAACATATTATGAACGGTTTAACATCGGTTCAAAACGTAAAACCCGCGCGCAATCTTCCACGCCAAAAACACCGCGCCAGCAGGTTTTACCGCCGAAACAGGCGTTCGTAATACAACGGATAATCATAAAGGCAGGATATGCCTGTTTCTAGGAGTACAACCATGGCTGAAGCAACAGATGTTGTCTTGGTGGGTGGAGGCATTATGAGCGCGACTTTGGGCGTTTTGCTCAAAGAACTCGAACCGTCTTGGGAAATCACCCTTATCGAACGCTTGGAAGACGTAGCGTTGGAATCGTCAAACGCTTGGAACAACGCCGGCACAGGGCATTCCGCGTTATGCGAACTCAATTACGCCCCGCTCGGTGCAGACGGCACCATCGACCCGACCCGCGCCCTCAATATTGCCGAACAATTCCACATCAGCCGCCAGTTCTGGTCATCGCTTGTCGAAGAAGGCAAAATCACCGACAACTCCTTCATCCATACCGTCCCGCATATGTCGCTGGTCATGAACACCGACCATTGCGACTACCTGCAAAAACGTTACGACGCCTTCAAATCCCAAAAACTCTTCGAACGGATGGAATTCTCCACCGACCGCGCCAAAATCGCCGAATGGGCGCCGCTGGTCATCAACGGCCGTAAAGAAGGACAACCCGTCGCCGCCAACTACTCCGCCGAAGGCACAGACGTCGATTTCGGCAGCCTGACCCGCCAAATGGTGCAATACCTGCGCGAAAAAGGCGTCAAAACCGAGTTCAACCGCCACGTCGACGACATCAAACGCGAATCCGACGGCGCATGGGTGCTCAAAACCAGCGACACCCGCAACCCCGACGGCCAACTCACCCTCCGCACCCGCTTCCTCTTCCTCGGCGCAGGCGGCGGCGCACTGACCCTGCTGCAAAAATCCGGCATCCCCGAAGGCAAAGGCTACGGCGGTTTCCCCGTTTCCGGACTGTTCTTCCGCAACAGCAACCCCGAAACCGCCGCGCAACACAACGCCAAAGTGTACGGACAAGCCTCCGTCGGCGCGCCGCCCATGTCCGTCCCGCACCTCGACACCCGCAACGTGGACGGCAAACGCCACCTCATGTTCGGCCCTTACGCAGGCTTCCGCTCCAACTTCCTCAAACAAGGCTCGCTCATGGATTTGCCCCTGTCCATCCACTTGGACAACCTCTACCCCATGCTGCGCGCCGGCTGGGCGAATATGCCCCTGACCAAATACCTCTTGGGCGAATTGCGCAAAACCAAAGAAGAACGCTTCGCCTCCCTGCTGGAATACTACCCCGAAGCAAACCCTGACGACTGGGAACTCATCACCGCAGGTCAACGCGTTCAAATCATCAAAAAAGACTCCGAAAAAGGCGGCGTCCTCCAATTCGGCACCGAAATCGTCGCCCACGCCGACGGCTCGCTCGCCGCACTCTTGGGCGCATCCCCCGGCGCATCAACCGCCGTACCCTTGATGATCAAACTCATCCACCAATGCTTCCCAAGCCGCATTTCCTCATGGGAAGGTCGTCTGAAAGAACTTGTCCCCGGCTTCGGCATCAAGCTCAACGACAACCCGCAGCTTGCCGAAGAAATCATCAGCCACAACGCCAAAGTATTGGGTATCCATTACGCTTGAGGCAGATAAATTGCAAGGCGGGCGTTCTTGCCCGCCTTTTTTCAAACCATTAAAGCATTAAAATAAAACATCAGGTCGTCTGAACATTCAGACGACCTGAATCCATTGGAGACAAGCAAAAATGTTTACCGTACAGCGCATTTACGCATACCGGCCCGACCCCGAACAAACCGCAGTCTTTATCGACCGCCTCTATCCGCGCGGCATCCGCAAAGAGGTCTTTGCTACGGCGCTCTGGCTCAAAGACATCACCCCCAGTGCAAACCTGCGCCGCTGGTATCATGAAAATCCGGCTGAACATTTTGACGGTTTCGTCAGCCGTTACCATGAGGAGCTGCACGGCGATACCGAACAAACCGCCATTAGGCAGCTCTTGGAGTTGGAACGGCAACACGGCAGCGTTTTACTGCTGACTGCCGTCAAAGACCCGCATCATTCCCATGTTTCTGCCTTAGAGCAGTTTTTGGGGACGTCGTTTGAATATCGCGATTAACAAAAACAGCAAGACCTGCGTCATTCGGGTTTGATGCAAAAAGGTCGTCTGAAATCCAGTCTAGGTTTCAGACGACCTTTGTTTTTTTATAGTGGATTAACTTTAAACCAGTACGGCGTTGCCTCGCCTTGCCGTACTATCTGTACTGTCTGCGGCTTCGTCGCCTTGTCCTGATTTAAATTTAATCCACTATAAATTAAGAAGGATAAGGGTGTGCCACCAATTTCCCGTCGATGTATTCGCCGATATAGACTTTCGAGGCATCAAGATGGAGGCGGTCAAGTTCCTGTTGCAGCCACTCGTCGTCGCGTTTGATGATTTCTAAGATGTCATGGTCGATTTGCCCGTCGGTAATCAGGGGGTAGCGCAGGCTTTCGTCGCCGTATTGGATGACGGTAAGCTGCCCGTTTTGCTCCATGACGGCGCGTTTGACGGCAGAGATTTCGTAGATGCCGGCGGCACGGAGCTTAAACATCAGGTCGTGTGCGCTGATGCCGTTTTTCATACATTCTTCGGTTTGGATTTCACCGTTAACGATGACCCAGACGGACTTCCCGTCAATGATGGATTTGACCCAGCGGTTGTTGTTTTTGACAAACTTGAGGCTCAATACCAAAAGCGTCCACAAAATCAGCACGAGGAAAAACTGTAAAAGCCCGACGCTGTCGCTGTAAATCACGCCGCCGATGATGCCGCCGAGAACATAGTTTTGCACTTGATCCATGGCGGAGGTGGGGGCGAGGTTGCCTTTACCTAAAAGGTTGATTTGCAAAACCAAACCTAAAATTCCCATAAGGAGTTTGAGGGCAAGGAGGGAGTATGCTTCCATGAGTGTGTCCTGTTATTCTTTGTCGATAAGTTCGATGTTGTTGTTGACCAGATTGATGGGGGTCAGGGTGTAGGCGGAGAAGTCTTGATTGAAATGGACTTCGTAGTATTGGTTTTTGATGCCGACGATCATGCCGTTGTATAGGTGCGTGCTGTTGACGCTGATGTCGGGTTTTTCCACTTTTTGGTTTTCAATCAAAGCATTGAGAAACCCAACCATGCGCGAGGTGTCGGCAGCGAAGTTTTGGCGTTCGCTGTATGAGAGATATTGGATGCCGCTGATGAGGATAAGCAGCAGCAGGGCAATGATGCTCAGGTCGCGGTATTTGGTGTCCATGCGGTGGCGCAGGTATTGCGACACGGCGAGCAACAGGACGACGAGCGCGGCAAAAATGAGGACGTATTTCAAGTAGTCGTTGAAATACATATGGTTTTCAAGATAAAAGTGTGTGAAGAATTTCATGATTTCAAATGATTTGAGGAAAAGGTGGGGTCGTCTGAAAACGGTTTTTCAGACGACCTTTCCCGTTTGAAACAATTCAAAATGGCTGGGCTGCTTTATTTCTTATTGCCCAACTGCGGCAATACCGAACCTTCGCCCAGCGACAACAAACCGCTTTGCGAGTAAATACCCAGTTTGGCGCGGGTGTCAGTGATGTCGAGGTTGCGCATGGTGAGCTGGCCGATGCGGTCGAGCGGGGTGAACGCGGCGTCTTCGACTTTTTCCATGCTCAGGCGTTCGGGTTGGTAGGTCAGGTTGGGCGATTCGGTGTTCAGAATCGAGTAGTCGTTGCCGCGACGCAGTTCGAGGGTTACTTCGCCGGTAATGGCTTTGGCGACCCAGCGTTGAGCGGTTTCGCGCAACATGAGGGCTTGGCTGTCGAACCAGCGGCCTTGGTAGAGCAGGCGGCCGAGGCGCAGGCCGTTGATGCGGTATTGTTCGATGGTGTCCTCGTTGTGGATGCCGGTTACCAAGCGTTCGTAGGCGATGTGGAGCAACGCCATGCCCGGGGCTTCGTAGATGCCGCGCGATTTGGCTTCGATGATGCGGTTTTCGATTTGGTCGCTCATACCCAAGCCGTGGCGACCGCCGATGCGGTTGGCTTCGAGGAAGAGTTCGACGGGGTCGGCGTATTCTTTGCCGTTCAATGCAACGGGCACGCCTTCTTCAAAGCGCACGCTGACTTCTTCGGGTTTGACTTCGACGTTTTCGTCCCAGAAGGCAACGCCCATGATGGGTTTGACGATTTTGATGCCGCTGTTGAGGAATTCCAAATCTTTGGCTTCATGCGTTGCGCCGAGCATATTGGAATCGGTGGAATAGGCTTTCTCCACCGACATTTTGTAGTTGAAGCCGTTGGCAATCAGAAATTCGCTCATTTCGTGGCGTCCGCCGAGTTCGTCGATAAATTGTTGGTCGAGCCAAGGTTTGTAGATTTTCAGCGCTGGGTTGGTCAAGAGGCCGTAGCGGTAGAAACGCTCGATGTCGTTGCCTTTGTAGGTGCTGCCATCGCCCCAAATGTTGACGTCGTCTTCCTTCATGGCGGAAACGAGCATGGTGCCGGTAACGGCGCGGCCCAGAGGCGTGGTGTTGAAATAGGCGATGCCGCCGGTGGAAACGTGGAACGCGCCGCATTGGATGGCGGCGATGCCCTCATGTGCCAACTGCGCGCGGCAGTCGATTAAGCGGGCGTTTTCCGCACCGTATTCCATCGCTTTTTTGGGAATGGCGTTGTAGTCGTCTTCGTCGGGCTGGCCGAGGTTGGCAGTGTAGGCGTAGGGCAGCGCGCCTTTGAGTTTCATCCACAACAGCGCGGCAGAGGTATCAAGACCACCGGAGAAGGCGATGCCGACTTTTTGACCGACGGGGAGGTGTTGCAGGATAGTATTGTTTTGGCTCATGACAATTCTTCGGACTTAAAAGGGGTTATTAAAAATACCTTAACGGTTGAAACCCCGCCCTTCAGGGCGGTAGAATCAGAGACTGTTTGGGAGAAATGCAACCTCTTCCAAATCAGGGCGATACATAGGGCTGCGCTTTGTGTGTAGTCCTGTGTGTTGAAACATTATCTTATAAATAGAACACATTGTCAGCCGTCAAGGTCGTCTGAAAATGAGCCTTGCCCGTTTCGTTGAAAATCTTTTCAGACAACCTTTACGCCATCCGCAACCCGACTCCCTCCCCTGCGGGGGAGGGTTGGGGAGAGGGTACAGACAGCAGCACTTAAGCAAACGCCGCCTAAAAAACGCAAGCTCAGCCCTCTCCCTAACCCTCTCCCACGGGAGAGGGAATAAATTACAGCGCCATCAACATTTTCAGACGGCATCGGTAAAGAAAACCTATCCATGAACGCTTTCAACCTCATCATCATCGGCGACGAAATTCTGCACGGCAGCCGCCAAGACAAGCATTTCGCCTTTTTCAAATCCCTGCTGGAATCGCGCGGGCTGAAGCTCAATCAGGTGCAATACCTGCCCGACGAACCTGATTTGCTGATCAAACAACTGCGCCGCAGCTTTTCAGACGGCCTGCCGACCTTCGTTACCGGCGGCATCGGCTCCACGCCCGACGACCACACCCGCCAAGCTGCCGCCGCCGCTTTGGATTTGCCCGTCGTCCGCCATCCCGAAGCCGCCAAGTTCATCGAAGCCGTTACCCTTAAACGCGGCGAACCGCTTGACGCCCCCGAACACGCCCAACGCCTGAAAATGGCGGACTTTCCCGTAGGTGCAGAGCTTGTGCCCAACCCGTTCAACAACATCGCCGGATTTTCCATCCGCGAACATTATTTCTTCCCCGGCTTCCCCGTGATGGCGCACCCGATGGCGGAATGGGTTTTGGATACTTATTACGCCGACCGTTTCAACCAAACCGAACGCGGCAGCCGCAGCGTGTATGTGTTCGGACAGCCCGAATCGCGTGTCGCGCCGATTATGGAATACGTCGAACACACCTACCCGGGCGTGCTCTCTTACAGCCTGCCCAGCGTCGGCTGGCAGAATGCGGACGGAACGGCGGTCAAACCGCATATCGAATTCGGCATCAAGGCGGAAGGCGAAGCGTGCCGCGATTTGGACAAAGCCTGGGACGAAGTATTGCAGCGTTTGAAAGATGTGGGCGCGGAGTTGAAAGATACGCCTGCCTAAGCCGTTTTGTTCTTATTTTGACAAAAAGGTCGTCTGAAAAACCTAAAACGGCTTTTCAGACGACCTCGATATCCTGATATCAACTTGCAGACTTTCCTATATTACCGTTCCTCTTGCGCGGCTTGACACTCTTTTTTAAGGCACTTTTTATCCCCTCGGAAATAATTTTTGATAGAAGTACGCTTTTTTGACCGTTATCATTTGGATTAAAAATCTTATTTACTTTTGCAATCGACTCGATTATATTACCGTTTAATGCAATTTATTACATTAACTAACATATATATTGTATAAATATACATTATTCGTCTATCAAAAATTCCGATTCGATTGATAACAATCTTTATCACTTTAGATGCAATATATGACGGAATTTGACTTTATCAGACAATATTTGCAAAAACAGAAAAGCAGCGGTTTGATTTTGGGCATTGGCGACGACGCCGCGATTATCCGTCCAAGTCACGGATTTGATTTATGTTTTAGCGCGGACATGCTGTTAAAAGACAGACATTTTTTTCTGACACCGCTCCGGAAGATTTGGCATGGAAAATGCTAGCTGTCAATATATCCGATATGGCCGCGATGGGCGCAACCCCGAAATGGGTGTTATTGAGTGCCGGATTGCCCGAATTGGACGAAAATTGGCTGAAACGTTTTTGTGACAGCTTTTTCAGTTTGGCACAGCGCTTCGGCATCACCCTGATCGGCGGCGATACGACCAAAGGCGATTTGGTCTTCAACGTCACCATTATCGGCGAGCTTCCGCAAGGACAAGCCCTACGGCGCGATGCCGCCAAAGACGGCGACGATATTTGGGTATCGGGACAAATCGGATCAGCAGCAGCCGCTTTAAACTGCCGCCTGAACACACACACACTACCACCCGATTTGTTCGACCGCTGCCATGACAGGCTGCTCCGTCCGGAGCCTAGAGTGGGATTGGGACAGGCGCTTTTGCCCATTGCCCATGCCGCTCAAGATATTTCGGATGGTCTGGCACAAGACCTCGGTCACATTTTGACCGCGTCATCGGTCGGAGCGGAAATTTCGGCAAATGCGCTGCCGGTTTTAGAAGAATTGAAAAACGTCTTACCGCACGAAAGCTGGCTCTCCTGCTCACTGGCAGGCGGCGATGATTACGAACTGGTTTTCACCGCCCCCGAATGCCGGCGCAGCGAGATTCAGACAATAGCCGGACAATGTGGCGTAGCAGTAACGCCCATCGGGAAAATAAATAATACAGGTCGTCTGAAAATAATAGATTCCAATGGCGGCGAATTAAAACTGACTTCATTAGGATTTGATCACTTTGGCTGAATTTAAACCTACTTTCGACTGGTTGAAGCAGCGCCCGTTATGCCTGTTGGCATTCGGATTCGGCAGCGGCCTCGCGCCCGTCGCGCCCGGCACATTCGGAACGATGGCGGCGCTGCCGATAGCATTTCTCTTGGTTTTAATCGGTATCGACGGCTGGATTCTGGCTTTTTTGTGTGTCGCCCTGTTTATGTGGGGCATCCGCATTTGCAACCACACCGAAAAGGCACTCGGCATCCAAGACTACGGCGGTATCGTTTGGGACGAAATGGTAGCGATGCTTCTGATTCTGGCTTTTGCGCCGTTTAAATGGAATTGGTGGCTGGCGGCATTTATTCTGTTCCGCCTGTTTGATTCCATCAAACCTTGGCCGATCAAATGGTTTGACCGGCATGTGCATGGCGGATTCGGCATCATGCTGGACGACATCATCGCCGCCATCATGACCTTGATAGTTTTAGGCATTGCCGCCTGGATTATCTGATTTTTTCAACACACTTATTCGAAGCCATAAGACTTCAAACGCATCGAAAAAATCGGTGCAAACAAAAAACACTATTACGGGACAACAAAAATGAACGAAATCGAAATCAATGTTCAACCACGCTACGTTGCGGGTCAAAGCGATGTTTACCGCGACCGCTATGCCTTCAACTATGTGATTACCATCTGCAACCGCAGCAACGATGTCATCACGCTGCGCCAGCGTTTCTGGGAAATCACCGACGGACACGGAGCAACCGAGCCGGTAGGCCATTCCGGTCTGATTGAAGAACAGCCGGTCCTCTATCCGGGCGAGGCATATGAATACAACAGCGGCTCCCAACTCTGCACCCCATGGGGCAGCATCGAAGGCGCATACGAGTTTGAAGACAGCATCGGCGAACGCTTTATCGTCGGCGTGCCGAAGCTGGAATTCAAAGCAGGCTTCACCCTGCAATAAACACCGAGCAAAAACAATACAGATCGGGAAAACCAAAGGTCGTCTGAAAGATTAAGGGGCTTTCAGACGACCTTTTTTATAGTGGATTAACTTTAAACCAGTACGGCGTTGCCTCGCCTTGTCCTGATTTAAAGTTAATCCACTATACCGAAGCAATGCCGCGTCGAGTCTTATTGGAAACGCCCCCTCTTCACCTGCATCTGCCCTTTGCCCAACTGCGCCGCCAAGCCGTGATTGCGCAAAGCGTGAGTGAGCGCGATGGCGAGTCCGTCGGCGGCGTCCGATTGCGGCGTACCCGACAGCGAAAGCATCTGCACCACCATATGCTGCACCTGCTCTTTTGCCGCCTTGCCCTTCCCGACCACCGCCTGCTTGACCTGCAACGCCGTATATTCAAACACAGGCAAACCTTCCATCACCAGCACCGCCAATGCCGCCCCGCGCGCCTGTCCCAGCATCAGCGTAGCCGCCGGATTCACATTGACAAACACCTGCTCCACTGCCGCCTGATGCGGGCGGTATTGCTGCACAATCTCCCTGATATGCCGCGCAATCACGGCGATACGCTCCGCCAACGGCGCATTCGGCGGCGTTTTGATACAGCCTGAAGCCACATAAAAATGTTCCCTGCCGCATACGTCGATGATGCCGAAACCGGTCACCCGACTGCCGGGGTCTATCCCCAAAATGCGGACGCTTTTTTGCACAGTCATCTCAGTTTCTTATTCCCATATCGTCAATCAACCTCCCGTCTCCTCCAGCATATAGTGGATTAACTAAATCAGGACAAGGCGACGAAGCCGCAGACAGTACAGATAGTACGGAACCGATTCACTTGGTGCTTCAGCACCTTAGAGAATCGTTCTCTTTGAGCTACGGCGAGGCAACGCCGTAATGGTTTAAAGTTAATCCACTATAAAAGGTCGTCTGAAAACCGATTTTCAGGCTTTCAGATGACCTTTGCCTTCTTTTTACGCCTTATTTTTTAAACATGTTTTTAATGATGCCCATCACGCTGCGGGAAATGGCGTTGGTTACTTGGCGGTTGATTTGGCTGCCGATGGCGTCGGCGACGTTGTAGCCCAAGCCCTGTCCTGACTTTTTGCGTCCGCCGCTCAAGCCGCCGAGCAGCCCGCCGAGTATGCCGGGGTCGGCATTGGCGGCTTCTTTTTCAGCGGCTTTTTGCGCTTTTTCCTGCTCTTTTGCCGCCGCTGCCGCCTCTTTCTCCGCCGCGACCTGACTGTCGGCTTCGGCTAAGGCTTCAAACGCGGAATAATTGTCCACCATGTCTTTATAGGTCGGATACAAATCATCGTTTTGGAACAATCGGTTGCGCTCTTCGGCGGCAAGCGGGGTCAAGGAAGATTGCGGCGGCAAGACGAGCGCGCGTTCTACCGGCTCGGGCATACCTTTTTCATCGAGGAAGGAAACGAGCGCTTCACCGACGCCCAGTTCTGCAATCGCTTCGGCAACTTTGATATTCGGATTGCTGCGGAAGGTTTCGGCAGCAGCTTTGACCGCTTTTTGGTCGCGCGGCGTGAAAGCGCGCAGGGCGTGTTGCACGCGGTTGCCGAGCTGTCCGAGGATGGTGTCGGGCAAATCGAGCGGGTTTTGGGTCACAAAATACACGCCCACGCCTTTGGAACGGATCAGGCGCACGACTTGTTCGACCTGCTCCACCAGCGCATTGGCGGCGTTGTCGAACATCAAATGCGCTTCGTCAAAGAACATCACGAATTTCGGTTTGTCCAAATCGCCGACTTCGGGCAAGGTTTCAAACAACTCCGCCAACATCCACAGCAAAAACGCGCTGTACATACGCGGCGAGCGCATCAGTTTTTCCGAATTGAGGACATTGATGACACCTTTGCCGTTTTCGCTCTGCATCCAATCTTGCAGGTTGAGCGACGGCTCGCCGAAGAATTTTTCCGCGCCTTCGTTCTCCAGCGTCAAAAGCTGACGCTGAATCGCGCCGATACTGGCGGCGGAGACGTTGCCGTATTGCGTGCGGTATTCCGAAGCGTGGTCGGAAACGTGTTTCAGCATACTGCGCAAGTCTTTCAAATCCAGAATGTGCCAGCCTTTATCGTCGGCGACTTTAAACACAAGGTTCAACAGGCCTTCCTGCGTATCGTTCAAATTCATCAAACGAGCCAGCAGCAGCGGGCCCATTTCCGAAACAGTTACCCGCACCGGAATGCCGGTTTCGCCGTAAACATCCCAAAAGCGCACGGGGAAACTTTGCAGCCATTGTTCGCCCAAGCCAAACTCGGCAATGCGTTCGCCCACCTTGCCGCTGGCGGCACCCGCTTGCGCGATGCCCGACAAATCGCCTTTGACGTCAACCAAAAATACGGGAACGCCCTCGCTGCTGAAGGCTTCCGCCATACGGCGCAGGGTCACGGTTTTACCTGTACCGGTCGCACCGGCGATCAAGCCGTGGCGGTTCGCCATTTTGCCTTGGATTTCGAGTGTCTTATCGCCCGCGCGCGCGATGGGGAATGTCGTCATGAAGGTTTCCTTTGATTGGATGGTTTATATCGGTATAGAAACGGCGCGTCCGAATATCGGCGCAAACCGTCTGTCAAACTGCCTCCATTCTACCGTTTTGCAGGGGATGGCTTCAACCCGCAGCAAGCCGACGCTCCCCCAACCACCGCGGGCGAAGCCCACGCTACACAACGCTACTTCGCCCGCCCATTGCCATACATCAAAAGGTCGTCTGAAAAAAGCCGTTTCCCGAGTTTCAGACGACCCCGCCGCCGCGAAAAGCGTATACTTTCCCTATCGCAACCAAGGAGCCGAATCATGAAAATCCTGCCCATCCTGACCTCCGCGCTGCTCTTGTGTTCCTGCACCGCCGACCGTGAAACCGAAGCCCTGAAAAACAGCCTGTCCGAAGCGCAAACCGCCGTGCGCCTTTCCGCCGAAAACACCAAGCGGCTGGAAGACACCTATTCCGACATCTACTTCCACCTCGACAGCCTGACCGTCGAAAGCTTCAAAAAACGCGTCGCCAACGGAGACACCGTTTACGCCTACATCGGCCGCCCGAGCTGCGGCGACTGCAACGCCTTCGAACCCATGTTCAAACGCTACATCGCCAGCCGCAACCTGAACGGCAAAATCTACTTCGTCAACGTCCACCGCCTGCACCAAGACAAAGAAGCATGGACCGCGTTCCGCCAACAATACCAACTCGGCGGCACGCCCGTCCTAGCGAAATACAGCAAAGGCAAACAAATCAACAAACTTGATTTGGAAGAAAACGGCGGCAAAATCAGCACCGAAGACTTGGAGAAATGGCTGGACGCAAACGGCTTGCGGTAAACTGCCCGTTTGGGATTGCACCGTTTGAGGGTTAGAGATTTTGCGGAAGGATGAAGAGAGGTCGTCTGAAAATGGAATTTTGGTTTCAGACGACCTCGTTTATTCAATCAACGCAAGCTTGGGATAACTCAAGTAGCGTGGGCTTCGCCCACGAATGAATAAAAACACAGCTATCCTTCGAATTGACATACGCCAAGTTTCGTGGGCAAAGCCCACGCTACTTGTTGCTGCAACGGCAACTTGTCCCTTCCCCCGTCTGGCGGGGGAAGGTTAGGATGGGGGTGGCTTCTGAGTTTAGGCAAAAATCAAATTCGTGCAGC
>NZ_JH164964.1:48822-77887 GCF_000227275.1 Neisseria sp. GT4A_CT1 | reverse complement strand
TAAGCTCTGCCTGTGTTTTTTCGTGGTCGGGTTTATCTGCGATGAAGGGGTTTTTGCGGTGTTGGGGCATGGTTTTGGATTGGGGATGTTCGAGTGCGCCGATACCGCCTTCTTGATAGGCGCGTATCCATCGTCTCAGGTGGGTTCGGGAAATGCCGTAGTGGTCTGCGGTACGTTGTTGGCTGCGTATATGCAGGTAGTGGAGTACGGCTTGGTATTTGAAGTGTAATGTATATTTGCTCATAAAAAAACTGCACCTTGTGAGTTGGAGGGGATGTCCAACTTTTGGGGTGCAGTTCAGTTTTCAGACGACCTTTTGTCTTGGCTTCAGATGTTATTTCTTCAATTCCGCCAAGATCTCGTCAACGGTTTTCTTCGCGTCGCCGAAGCACATCACGCTGTTTTCGTTGAAGAACAATGGGTTTTGTACGCCTGCGTAGCCGGTGTTCATCGAGCGTTTGAAGATGACGACTTCTTTTGCCTTCCACACTTCCAATACGGGCATGCCGGCAATCGGGCTGTTCGGGTCGGTTTGGGCGGCGGGGTTGACGGTGTCGTTCGCGCCGATGACCAGTACTACGTCGGTTTCAGGGAAGTCGTCGTTGATTTCGTCCATTTCCAACACGATGTCGTAGGGGACTTTGGCTTCGGCAAGCAATACGTTCATATGACCGGGCAGGCGGCCGGCGACGGGGTGGATGCCGAAGCGTACTTCTGCGCCGTTTTTACGCAAAAGCTCGGTGATTTCGGCAACGGGGTATTGCGCCTGCGCCACTGCCATGCCGTAGCCCGGAGTGATGATGACGCTGTGGGCGTTTTTGAGCATTTCGGCGACTTCGGCGGGTTTGACTTCGCGGTATTCGCCGACTTCTTGGCTGCCTGAGGCTGTGGCTGAGCCGTCGGTACCGAAGCCGCCTGCGATGACGGAGATGAAGGAGCGGTTCATGGCTTTACACATGATGTAGGACAGAATCGCGCCGCTGGAGCCGACAAGTGCGCCGGTAACGATAAGCAGGTCGTTGGAGAGCATGAAGCCTGCCGCTGCGGCCGCCCAGCCGGAGTAGGAGTTCAGCATGGATACGACCACGGGCATATCCGCGCCGCCGATGGAGGCGACCAAGTGCCAGCCGAATGCGAGGGCGATCAGGGTCATCAGGATCAGGATGAAGCCGCTGCCGTCAACGGAGACGAACACCAGCATCAGGATAAAGGATAAAACCAATGCGGCGAGGTTGAGCTTGTGTTTGGCGGGCAGTTGCAGCGGCGCGCTGCTGATTTTGCCGTTGAGCTTGCCGAACGCGACCAGCGAGCCGGTAAAGGTTACGGCGCCGATGAAGATGCCCAAATAGACTTCGACCAGATGGATGGTGTGCATATCGTGCGAAATGTTGCCCGGCTCGATATAGCTGTTGAAGCCGACCAAAACGGCCGCCAAGCCGACGAAGCTGTGCAAAAGCGCAATCAGCTCGGGCATTTCGGTCATTTCTACTTTTTTGGCTTTGTAGATGCCGATGGCCGCGCCAATCAGCATGGCGATGATGATCCAGCCCAGTCCGTTGGTGTTTTCGGAAAACACGGTAACGAACAAGGCGACCGCCATCCCCGCTACGCCGGAATAACAGCCCTGCTTGGCGGTTTCCTGCTTGGACAGCCCCGCCAGCGAGAAGATGAACAGTATCGCGGCTACGATGTACGCCGCTGTAACGAGTCCTGAAGACATGGTGATTCTCCAATTATTTGTGAAAGTAACTGTGTTTTTTAATCGGGTCGTCTGAAAGGGTTTGATGGCGGATTCGCTTAACCATCAACTGTTTGAGCCGTTTGAGAATGACGGTTCGGGTATTTATATTTCATCCGTATCACTCCGTTGCTGCTGCGTTTTCAGACGGCCTTTGTATCGGGTTTCCTATCCGCCGCCGAATTGTGCCAAAAACTCTTCTTCGGTCAGCTTGGGCGTGTCGTTTGCCAGTTCGTAATAGGGGGCTTTGGCGTCGATGAAAATCTGCTCTTCCAATTTGAAATCGGCGTTGTCGGCAAACAGTCCGGCGAAGACGAAATAGCTGTCGTTCGGCAGGAAATGGTAGAACAGGTGGGTACCGCAGTTTTTGCAGAACGCGCGTTCCGCCCATTCGGACGAATGGTAGCGGGCGATGTTTTCACCGCCGTTGATTTTCGGCGGTTTGGCGGCAATCAGCGAAAACGTCGCGCCGCTGCCCCAAATGCGGCACATTCCGCAATGGCAGGCGTGGACGTGTTTGTCGTGTTCCACTTCTAAAGATACGTCGCCGCACAGGCATTTTGCTTTCATGGTCGAACTCCTAAAATATTGGGGAATCGGGTTTCAGGCCGTCTGAAAAGATGTTTTAGCGAAACTCGCTACGCTTGTTTTCAGACGGCCTCTACCGTCAAACGGCGGCAACAAACAGCCCGATAATGCAGCATAATCCGCCTGCCCACGTCAAAGACCGCATGGTTGATTTATCTGCTAGGTAGCAATAGATAAAGACGAGGCGGAAGGCGATGAATAACACGGCCAGCAGGTTGATGGTCGATTGTTCGGCGTTACCTGTGGCGTGTGCCACCAAAACGGCGGCGGCAAAGGGTGCGAAGGTTTCGAAGCCGTTTTGCTGCGCGGCATCGGCACGCGCCGACAAGCCTTGCGTATGGGCGAGAAACTCGCGCGGATTGCGGTTGTCCGACGGCTTGAAACCGCCGGTCGCTTTGGCGATGGTGGCGCAAAACAGCGGCAGCAGGTAGGCAAGCAGGATGCACCAGTAGGCTAAAGTCATGCTTTTACCCTTTCCTAAACATATTCAGCATCCGCCGCGTTACAAAGAAGCCGCCGAAGATGTTGACACTGGCAATCAGGATGGCGATGAAGGCAAGCAGGGATACGAAACCGTTGCCTTGGCTGATTTGCAGCAGCGCGCCGACGACGATGATGCCGGAAATGGCGTTGGTCACGGACATCAGCGGGGTATGCAGCGAGTGGCTGACGTTCCAAACGACGTAGTAGCCGATAACGCAGGCGAGGACGAACACGATAAAGTGGTTCAAAAACGCTTCGGGTGCGACCGCGCCGACCCACAGCACCAACACGGCGGCGATGACGGCGGGAGCGAGTTTTTTCCACAGGGGAACAGGTTTCGGCTCGGGCTTGGCGGCAGGTGCGGCTTTTTCAGACGGCGTTTGCTGCGGCTGGGCGGAAACTTGAATCGGCGGAGGCGGGAAGGTGATTTCGCCGTCGCGGGTAACGGTCATGTTGCGGATAATCACGTCTTCGAAGTCCAGCGTGATTTCGCCGTCTTTGTTCGGGCTTAACAGCTTGGTCAGGTTGACCAAATTGGTGGCGTAAAGCTGGGAAGACTGTCCGGCAAGGCGGTTTGCCATGTCGGTGTAGCCGATGATTTTTACGCCGTTGTCCGTTACGAACAATTCGCCCGGTTTGGTGAGTTCGCAGTTGCCGCCCGTCGCCGCCGCCAAATCGACGATGACAGAGCCGGATTTCATGCTTTCCACCATTTCTTTAGTAATCAGTTTGGGCGCGGGTTTGCCCGGAATGGCGGCGGTGGTGATGATGATGTCCACTTCTTTCGCCTGTTCGGCAAAGAGTTTCATCTCGGCGGCGATAAATTCGTCGCTCATCACTTTGGCGTAGCCGTCGCCGCTGCCGCCCGATTCTTGCGGGAAGTCGAGTTTCAGGAACTTACCGCCCATCGATTCGATTTGTTCCGCCACTTCCAAGCGGGTGTCGAACGCGCGCACCACTGCACCGAGCGAGTTTGCCGTACCGATTGCCGCCAAACCTGCCACACCTGCGCCAATCACCAAAACCTGCGCGGGCGGCACTTTGCCTGCGGCAGTGATTTGACCGGTGAAGAAACGGCCGAAGGCATTGGCGGCTTCAATCACGGCGCGGTAGCCGCTGATGTTTGCCATCGAAGACAAAGCGTCCAAAGCCTGCGCGCGGGAAATACGGGGCACCATGTCCATCGCCAGCGCGTTCACTTTCTTGGCGCGCAAGGCTTCGACCAAAGCCTCGTTTTGGCGCGGCCACAGGAAGCTGACGATAGTTTGCCCTTCTTTGAGTAGCGGCAGCTCGCCTTCGGATGGCGCGTTGACCTTATAAATCAAAGGGCAGGCCCAAACCGTCGCTTTATCGGCAACGGTCGCACCTGCTGTTTGGTAAGCGGCATCGTCCAAACTTGCCGCCAAACCTGCGCCGCTTTCGACAACGGTTTCAAAGCCCAGTTTGCTCAACAGGGCAACGGTGGCAGGCGTACAGGCGACGCGGGTTTCGCCGGATAATGACTCGCGTGGGATACCGATTTTCATCTCTGAATCCTTTTTAGGTTGTCTGTATATAAATGTTAATATATTCCATATAATCCCCTTATAGCGAATTTTCAGTGGACTGGCAATAGGCAAGCCGACAATTCGGCATTTCCTTCCTGTATTGCCTTACCCATACTGCCGTCTGCGTTTGAAATCATTTCCGAAAATACGGCTTGGGTGCCGTAACATTTTTCACTGTTTCACTATATAATCCGCATTTTTTGAGCCACCGCCATGCCGCACGCCCTCGTCCTCCAATTCCCCTCCGCCGAAGCCCTGCCTTCCGCCCTCCTCACCCGCCTGCCCGAGCCTGATTACGCCGATGAAAAGCGTATGCGTTTTATCGTTGAAGAAGGGTTTTCTTTAAGCGGGGCAGACGCGGCGTTGCTGGACAGCCGTCAAATCGACCACGCCGTGTTGCCCGATAGGGCGTTTGGCGAACTCGGACTGATTGTCAGCGATATGGATTCGACGCTGATTACCATTGAATGCGTCGATGAAATTGCGGCGGGCGTCGGTTTGAAAGACCGCGTGGCGGAAATTACCGAACGCTCGATGCGCGGCGAATTGGATTTCGAGCAGTCTTTGCGCAGCCGCGTCGCCCTGTTGGCGGGATTGGACGAGCGGGTTTTGGCGGAGGTTTATGAAAACGTTTTGCAGCTCTCGCCCGGCGCGGAATTTTTGCTGGACGAATGCAAGGCGCACGGCGTGAAATTCATGCTGGTGTCGGGCGGATTCACGTTTTTCACCGAAAGGCTGCAACAACGCCTCGGCTTCGAATACCAACACGCCAATGTTTTGGAAATTGAAAACGGCAAGCTGACGGGTCGTCTGAAAGGCAGAATCATCGACGCGCAGGCAAAGGCGGATTTATTGCGCGAATACCGCGACCGCCTCGGATTGCAGCCGCATCAGGTTTTGGCGATGGGCGACGGTGCGAACGATATTCCGATGCTCAAAGAAGCGGGCGTAGGCGTGGCTTACCGCGCCAAACCGAAAGCGCAGGCATTCGCCGATGCCTGCATCAATTTCGGTGGGCTGGAGCGCGTCAGGGGTTGGTTTAAATAAACCGCCGGTATCGGTGGTCAGGAGTTTCCCGTTAAAACCAAGGTCGTCTGAAAAATTTTCAGACGACCTTTTTGCTGTTTGAAATATCGTAATGACTGCAAACGGAATGCCAAAGGATACACCGTCTCAGCATGCTAAAACAGGTTTGCACCCTGTTCCTGAACACAGCCCTCTTTATCCCCGTAACAGCCTTATCCCTTCTTCCTGCCAAACAGAAAAATAGGCAATTAATCAACACGGTTATTACTATTATTCAAATAATTTAATTATGCCTCGAAAATATTGACTTAAATTAAATAAAACCGTTTTCTTCCTCACAAACTGCCTGACATTCTTTATACTACCAAAGTATTAATTAACTACGCACAATGAACTAAACCAATAAAAGGAGCTCTAAGAATGAAACACCAGCTACTCCTTCTGCCAATTGCCTTAGCCGTATCCCAGGCTTGGGCGGACACAGACCCCGTTCCCGAAGAAACTGTTATCCTTTCCCCCGTTACCGTCACCGGCACACAACAACAAAAAGCCAATAGCGTTACTTTCAACCCCAAAGCTGCTTTGCAACCCCTCCCTGCCGGAGACGGTGCGGACCTTTTACAATCCGTGCCCAACATGAGCATCATCCGCAAAGGCGGAAGCTCGGGCGATCCATTGTTCCGCGGTTTGGGCGGTTCGCGCCTGTCGATTAACGCAGACGATCAGTTTATTTACGGCGGCTGCAGCATGCGTATGGACCCGCCGACTGCCTACATCCACCCGAATTCTTTCGACAAAGTCGTCGTCACCAAAGGCCCGCAAACCGTAACCCAAGGCATGGGTTTGGTCAGCGGCTCGGTACAATTCATCCGAAAAGACCCTGATTTCAGCGAAAAACCCTACAACATCAACGCCTCCCTGACCGCAGGCAGCAACGACCGTCGCGACGGTTCGCTTGAAGCCGAATTCGGCGGCAAATACGGCTACGTCCGCAGCAATATTTCCCATAACGAGGCCGGCGACTACAAAGACGGCTCAGGCAAACGCGTCCACTCCCATTTCAAACGCGACAGCCAAATGCTGCAACTGGGCATCACCCCGACCGAAAACACCACCATCGCCGGCACATACGAACGCAGCAGGGCCAAGGTCGCCTACGCCGACCGCATGATGGACGGCAGCAAATTCGACCGCGACGCATGGAACGTCCGCTTTACCCAACGCAACCTCACCCCTTGGTTCAGCGAACTCGAATTGCGCTACGATGAAAGCGAAATCGACCACGTCATGGACACATACAGCCTGCGCACCATCCGCAATCCGGCAGGCAAACAGATTAAAAACGCCAACAACCCCAAACGCAACACCGACACAGGTCGTCTGAAAGCTACCTTCGATTGGGATAACCTCAACCTGCAAACCGGCGTAGATTATATGGACGACGTACACGTCGCCCGCATGGAGCGCGGCGGCGACGGTTACCGCCACAAGCCCTATATGCCCAATCAAAGTTTCAAACAATGGGGCGTTTTCACCGAAGCCGCCTGGCAGCAAACCGACAAACAACGTTGGGTAGCAGGCTTGCGCCACGACCGTGTCAAAGCACATTACGATTCCGCAGACGTAACCGATCCCGTTTTGAAACATCAGAAATTCAACTTGAATTCCGGTTTCTTACGTTGGGAACGTGATACGGATAACGGCTTGAAATACTACGCCGGATTCGGTATCGCCGAACGCTCGCCCGACTACTGGGAACGTCTGCGCGCCAAAAAGAAAATCATCCATCCCGAACAAAACCGCCAAATCGATGCGGGCATCATCTGGAAACGCCCTAACGTCCATGCCTCCGTATCCGTATTCGGCAGCGATGTCAAAAACTTCATCATACTCGAACGCCAAGGCACGGATTTAGGCGTACGCAACGTTAAAGCCTCGCGTTTCGGCGGCGAAGCCGAAGTCAAATGGACGTTTGCACCTAATTGGGAAATCGGCAGCAGCCTCGCCTACACCCACGGCAAAAACCGCACCGACGGCAAACCTTTGGCACAAACTCCGCCGCTCGAGTGGAACAACACCCTCGCCTTCGACAACGGCAAATTCAGCGCAGGCGCGTTATGGCGCGTCGTGGCGAAACAAAACCGTTACAGCAAAGGTCAAGGCAATATCGTCGGTCAGGACATCGGCGTCTCTTCCGGCTTCGGCGTACTCTCGCTCAATGCCGGCTGGAAATTCAGCAAATACGCTACCTTGCAGGCCGGTATAGACAACGTGTTCAACAAAACCTATGCCGAATTCGTCAGCAAAGGCGGCGACCCTTCAGCAGGCACACAAACCTTGCGCGTCAACGAACCCGGCCGTACCGCTTGGTTGAGGCTGCAAGCGAAATTCTGATATTGAGTTGAGAAAGAAAAAGGTCGTCTGAAAACCCAAATCTCAGGGTTTTCAGACGACCTTTTTGATGATGACTTTAAAGTGAAGCTGTTTTACAAGAGACGATGTTTTAGTGATTCAAATCATATTCAAACCATACGGAACAGTTGGAATATCGTACAGAGATGAAAGCTTGAACCCAAGCCCCTGTATTTTTACCCGCCACCGCCCCGCAAATTTATAAAGGAACAAACCGGAAACCCTGTTCGTCAACCTCCAGTATGGAAGCGTAATCAGGCTTCCAGTCCCCCAACACAATACGGGTAAAGCCGTCTTCCTGATGGATATGCTCACGGTGGGTGTGTCCGTGAATCAACAGTTGGACACGATGCCGACGCACAATGTCTGCGGTGAATTGCGGCTGGACGTCCATGATTTCGGCGGCTTTATATTGTTTGCCCTGCTTGCTGGTGCGGCGTATTTTGCGGGCGATTTTCAGGCGCAGGGCAAGCGGAAGGCTTAGGAACAGGCGTTGCAGCCATTTTTGGTGAACAACCTTTCTGAACTTCTGATAACGCGCATCATCGATACACAACGTATCTCCGTGGCAAATCAAGGCGGAACTGCCGTATAAATCGACCACCGCATATTCGGGCAGTAATTTCATACCGGATTGCGCTGCAAATTGCTTCCCGATCAAAAAATCCCGGTTGCCGTGTACGAAGAAACATTCCACCCCGCGCTGCACGACGGATTGAATCGCTTGTGCGACGGTTTGGGTCAATTCAGATTGCTCGTCGTCGCCTATCCAAAAATCAAACAGATCCCCCAAAATATAAACCGAACGCGCCTGCGGTGCTTTTTCGCGCATAAAGCGCAAAAACAATTCAGTCAATTCAGGATGGGATTCGCTCAGGTGCAAATCGGAAATAAAGTAAATCGGCATGGCGGGCAACAGGTGTAAAATCCTTGCCATTATAGGTTTTCAGACGACCTTTGTATATCAACTGCCAACGTATGCGGCATGATCTCACCCGTTGCCGGAACTTCGCTCAATTTTTCTTTTTATCCGACATTCAGGCAGGCAATGATTTGAAACCCGCCCCAATCAGCCGCATTGGACGATTTTTTGATAACTGTCTTCCTGATGCACATCGCTGACGGGAACGACGTAAAACAACTCATTGCTGCGGACAAAGCGGTTGACCAAATCCCTATCGATATCAAATACATGATGACGCAAGCCGTTCAAGCCGCGGAATATCATGGTTTTCCAATCCGCATACCCGTTGGCGTTGGGGCGGATATCATTCATCGCGTCCAGCGCCAGCAGTTTGCGGTTCTGCTCTTCCTTGTTCAAAGGCAGGGAATACACGGAGTGGAAATGGAACGGCTGTCCGAACATCGGCGGCAGGCTCAACATCGAGCCGGACTTGCCGATCGGGAAATCGTCGCTCAAAAAATGCAGCGTATGCAAAAACAGCGAGCCTTTCCGATAATCCAATTGTTTCAACGCCTCAACCGCAGCAATCGTCGTATATTGATGGTCTTTGTGTGCGTCAATATTGGGCGACGGGCTGACGATGATGTCGGGCTGGAAGGTTTCGATAATATAGGCCAGATTATTGACCAAACCGCGCCAATTCGAACCGCCGTTCAAACCCTTGGACAAAGGCGAGGTATTGGCACGGCGGAACAGATTGACATCCGCCGTATCCAGTTTGGTCGACTTCACATCGGCATCGGGATTCTGCTTCATGACTTGCAATGTGCTGTCAAAATAGCCGAGCTGCAAAATGTTTTCAGACGACACCCCCGCCAAAAGCGGCACGGTCAGGCTGTTCCATACGCGCATCCTGCCCTTTTGCAGATACTGCGCCTGCATTTGCTCGGGATTGCGCGCATACAGATTGTTGTAATGGAAGCTGCCGCCCTCCCCTGCGGTAATCGTAACCACCAACGTATCGGCAGCATGTTTTTCATATAATCCGTAAGCCGCCAATTCCGCATCATCCGCATGGGGCGCAAGGACCAGGATTTTTTTACCGCTCAAACACTCGCGCGGATAAACCGACAATTCGACTTCCTGATCAGGCAGGGACACGCGGTTGCCGCTTAATGTAATTTTTCTGCTGCCGTCGTCGAAGGTATCGGTCAAATTGAGGTAGCGCGCGCCGTTGCCGCCATGTTCGACATACGCCCGCCATTCCCCGCGGTTGGTTTTGACGCCGATCCAAGGCATCACCAATCTGCCCAGCCAACCTGATTTCACGTTGATTCTGGCGATTACCGTATCATTTGCGCCGATGGTGTCGGGCAAGATCAGTTCGCCATCACGCAAACTGACTGTCGCCGACTTGGGCAATTGACCGTATTCGTAATCGCGGCTGACATCGTAAGCAAACCGTTTTCTGCGAATTGATGCCACGATAAAGGCAGCAATTACAAGCAGGCAAAGTATCATGCAAAACAATACTAGCAATAACATTTTATTCCCCTGTGATTATTTCCCGTATCTTATTATCTAAAAATGCGCCCGTCTTAACTTTCTAACAAACGGTCGTTTTAAAAACCAAACGTCATTTAAAAGAGTAATTTACAATTTGAAATCATACAGTTTCCAATTGCACAATCTCTTTATTTATAGTGGATTAAATTTAAATCAGGACAAGGCGACGAAGCCGCAGACAGTACAGATAGTACGGCAAGGCGAGGCAACGCCGTACTGGTTTAAAGTTAATCCACTATAATTTGAAAACTATTTTGCCCCTTACCTATCAAACTGTCCTAATAAACAAAATGGCTTCTTTGCACATCTCGAGTGACACCGACTATTGAGCCGACAATAAGGAAAAGGTCGTCTGAAGCCACCCGACTGATGATACAATTTCGCCTGAATATCCACTTCGGAACACGGTCATGAGTCTCTACGCCATCGCCCACATCATCCACCTCTATTGCGCCATCGCCTTTGTCGGCGGCGTATTTTTCGAAATGCTGGTTTTGTCCGTCATGCACACCGGCCGCGTCTCGCGCGAATCGCGCCGCGAAGTCGAACGTGCCATGTCCTACCGCGCCGTCCGCGTTATGCCGCCCGTCGTCATTACGCTTTTCATCAGCGGCATCGTCATGGTATTCAACCGATACCTGCCCTTTTTGAGCCAACCCTTCGCCACCTCATTCGGCACGCTCCTCACCCTCAAAATCCTGTTGGCAGTCAGCGTCCTCGTCCATTTCGCCATCGCCGTCGTCAAAATGGCACGGCGCACCCTGACCGTCGGCTGGTCCAAATACATCCACGCCGTCGTGTTTTCTCATATGCTGTTCATCGTATTTTTTGCCAAAGCCATGTTCTATCTGTCTTGGTAAGCTGTTTTCAGACGACCTATTTACCATCAGAGGTCGTCTAAAAGACAAAGAACGAACACAAAATAACACGCTGACAAATAGCGGCATTTGAAAGCAAAAAATCCGCATAACCCGCAAAACCAATATGACCAAATCAGCCGCGCTATCCCCTCTTTCTCATCAGCTGGGGCAGATTATTCAAAATTAAAAAGGTAACGAGGTTCATATAAAACCGATTTATTTCTTGCTTCCCAAGCCTGAGGAAATTTGTCTCTTTGAGCAAGAGTGAGCAAAAATGTTGTATCGCTAAAATCCATTCATAAGAAAAGGTCGTCTGAAAAAATTCAGACGACCTTTTCTATGGATAAGCAGCAAACCGACTCTGCTATTTTGTTGAGCTTATCAGCCTTTTATTCATATGCGTCATCATCATGCACGATGACCTTATTGACATAAACCGGATGCACTGACGTTTCTTCATTCACAACAGGAGGCTCTGTCTGTGACGTAGATGTTTCGGTAGCCATTGGCGTTGCCGACAGCGTGTTGTGTGCAGAATGCGTTTCTTCGTGTTGGATATCTACTTGCGGCGCCAAAGGCTCATGCTCTACCGATGGAGTCTCTTGCTTACCGGTTTCAGGCTTCAATTCGGATACGGTAGCGGTTTCTACCGGTTGACTTTCTGCCGGCAAAGCCACGGGAGCCACAGGCTCAGATACGGACGGATGCTCCTCTACATCAACCGCTTTTGTCGAAGCTTCTTCCGCTACCGGAGCTTGCGTAGTTGGCGTAGTTGGCGTAGTTTCTGTTGTTACCCGTGTTTCTACTGTTGCAGGTGCCTCCGTTTGGGCTGGTGTTTCTTCGGTTGCAGAAATTTCCGTCTTGGTTGGCAGCGTTTCTACCTTTTCAAGTGGTTCAAATCGGATTGGTGCTTCTACCGTTTCATGCGTTTCTGCTTTAGCTGACACTTCTACCGTTTCGGATGTTTCTGATTTGGTTGGTGCTTCTACCGTCTCAGATGTTTCTGCTTTGGCTGGTACTTCTACCGTCTCAGATGCTTCTGCTTTGGCAGCCGTATCAATTTCCTTGTTTTCTACGGCTTTTTTCTCGGTTGGCGCAGTTGTATTTGATACTGCCGGTGTCGCCGAGCCAGCAGTTGTGCGATCAGATTTCTCGGTATCTGTCTGTTTGGCATCCTCCGTTTTCACACTTTCTTTAACGAGGTCGTCTGAATTTGACTTGCCTTCAGACTTTTTACCGTCTTCCGATTGGTTAGTCTGTGTAACTTCAGGATAAGGAATCGACTCTTCTGACTTGCCTGCCGTTTCTTCCGGTTTGTCCTGTTCTGCCTTAGCTTGTTGGGACTCCGTAGCTTTTAATTTCGTATTGTCTTGTTTAGACTCAGGCTTGCCTCCTGTCGAACCTGATTTCTGCTGATTAAGCGGATACTCTCGAATAACGACTTCGGCAGGCGGAGTTTCGGTATGCGGCACATGACAGCTCTCGCCCATTTTGATGAAATCAATGCCTGAAATCAAAAAATTGGTGTTTTCCAGATTGCCTCTTAATCCGACATAGATTGGTGTGTTTTCAGGCGTATTTTTTCTGACGCTGATGATTTCCGCTGCGGCTTCATAGCCGTTTCCGCTACCGGGAAGCAAAGTGTAATTGTTTTTCAAATCACAACTTCGAATCCGGACATAATTGTTTTGAGTGACCAACATGCCTTCCAGCTCTTTGGCAAAGGCGGTTTGAGCGGTTGCTGAAAGCAACACGCCGCAAGTAAGGAAAATGTGTTTAACCATATTTTATTTCTTAATTTTCAAAGTAATCTATTCACACCAAAGAAAGCTTATGTCCGGCTGCGTTTAACGGAAACCGTCCCCTCAGGCATAAAATAAGTGTCTATTACTACCGCACCCACGTTTTCGATTTCGCATTCCAGCTGATAACACAAGACCATAATATTGTCTTTGGATTCAGTGAGATGGATATCCAAGTTCCTTAATCTCGGCTCGTATTTCAACAAGGTTTTTCTCATAAAATACCGCAAGTCATGCGCGCTGGACGGCAGGTTTTTATAAACCATGCTGAGATCGGGAATCCCATAATCCGGCAGATGTTTCAAGGAACCGCTCCTGCTGTTAAGAATGCGTTGGATATTGTCCAAAACACTGCGAACCAACTGGAAGCTGCCCGGCAGGTCATCTATCGGCAAACCGTCGGAATAAAATCCGGTCAGTTTCTCATAGAGTGCGGCATCCATTATTTGACTTTCTTGACCGTCTCTTGAAGCAGGACTTTGTTATCCACCAATTCGATAACGACCGGTTTTTTATTGGTCAGCTGCTTTTTGGTAATCAACATTTTCCAAGTCTGCTCTTCCCCTACTTTGTTATAGAAAGCGACGACGCCGACATATTTGGTGTCTTTATTCAGCGTTTCATCAAAGCTGATGGTTTCCCCCGGCCGGATGGTATATTGCTTGTAACCTTCTGCCAGATCGTTGCTCAAGATGGTTTTGTCTTGATTGAGCAAATCACGATATGAGGCAACTTCATAATTTTGCTTGTCTTTCAACTGATACACTCGGACGACTGTCGACAGCGACTGCCCGCGCTCGTTTTGATTCAAACCGTTTCGTGCAATCAGGTCGATTTTCAAAATCTTGAGTTTGGTATAAAAAACACTTTTCGTTGCTTCAACCGTTCCATCTTTCATGCCTTGCCAAATCCCGCATCCTGAAAGCATGGCGCATAAAAGGGCTAATGAGCAGACTGACGTAATTCTGGTTTTTTTATTCATGATTTTCCGTTTTCTTGAAGTTAGTTTGAGTAAGTATAGTTCGCTATTTTTATTTGTTTGTCTTGGTGCATCGCACCTAAACCGGTATTAATCCCCAATATTTGTTTTTTTTCCAAACGGCTTTTGGGTATCCATTGTTTTTTAATATTCAGGTAAACACTCGCATCAAAACGACGACCCAAATAGAGTTTTAATAATTCGAGCAATTTTTGGTGCAATTGCTGCTTTGGCAACAGAAGCTGCGCGTTGTCAAATGTATCGGGCGTAATTTCAATACGCACCAAATGACTGTAATCTTTTATCCGTCCGCCCAAAGATGCGCTTCCCCCGTCTAACCGCAAACCGGCTTTCCCCAGTTTGCGGTCCTTCTCCAAAATGACCCACTGCGGCTGGAACTCTTTTACTTTTACGTCGGCAAAGGGAAGAAGGTATCTGACGATACTGACAATCCCTTCTTTGGTTCGGGTTCGTTGGTAAAAAATACTGAACAGTCCCAAAATCCTGCTATCCAGCAGAGGATGCATGAATTTCCCGTTGACCATGCCTTGCCCGATTAGGTGCAAGAGAGAACGCGATAGGTCATCCTGCCCCTCCCGTTGAAACAGAAACGGATAACGGTATTTTTTCCATGCTTGGAAAAACAGGGTCGTGATTCGGTGGTTAAAAATATCTAAAAATGCCGCCAGGCTTTCACTGCCGTCTTTATGCGTCGCAATATCGTTCAGGAAGTAATCCGGCAAAACCGCATCGACACCGTACAAACCTAAAAATGTCGTCCTGACAGTCGGCAGATCGGCTTCTGCGTCATATTCAACCGAGGCGATTTCCCCGGAAGGGAAAGATAAAGACTTTACCCTTCTAAATCTTACGGTTGACTCGACAGCCTTTTCTTCACTTCCTTCGGCAAGGGTTTCTAAAACCCGGCAAAATTGGAAGAAATTCATCGTTGCCGCATTGCGTACAATAAACTCCCCCAATTTCTCTTGGAAGATTTCAGACGACCCGCTTTCGCGCTGCGCTTTATTTCTAGGAATCTCCCATAAGGGAAGCGTTTGCCTGTCGTTATTTTCTTTGGCGCTTTTGTGCGCCGTTTCTAAAACCGTGTGATAGTTGTTTTGCTGTCTTTCCATGTATATGTTTTCCCGGATGGCAGAGAAACAATGCTGAACCGGGTAAACAGGTTCAAATCAGCATACATTGCAAAAAATTCGTTCAATAATTCTCCGAACAAATAAATTTCCGCCTCACCGCTAAATGCGGTCGAATCAAATGTTACGGTAATATGAATTCCGCGGTGGACTGCGCCACGCTCGATTCTCTGTACTGTTTCATGTTTGACATCAACAATACCATTCAGTCTGCGCTTGTTCAGCTCGTCTTCAGTCCAGTCGTAAATGGACAATGCCCCTTTCAAACTGTCGACATTCAATAGTGATAAATAGTTGGGTGACAAATGGGACAATATGCGCCATTGGAATCTATCCTCTGTCGGCGGATAGCAAGACAATGTCGGCGTGGTAAGGTTTCTGACCATTTTGATATTTGGTTCGGCGATATCGTCGTCTTGAATCTGGGTCTCCCTCAGACTTTTACGCGGCAAAGCACCATTTGTCCCAACCACCTTCAATGAAAGCGTCTCGGTAGGCAATATATCTTTTCTATCCCACAACAATCCGCCAAGCATGATAAATGTTTCATGTCTTCCTGATACGCCTTGTTTGACTTTGGTATGGAAATACCTTTCCGGCGCATCATATTTCATCAATCCGCCACGATGCTGGAATGAGGAAAAAGGAATATAGGGGTAACGTTTGCCTGTTTCATGATTAACCGCCTCTACCTCTTCGACGGAATAAACTTCAACGGCCATACCTTCATGTAACAGCGGCTTCACCTGATATTCGAACGCCTTATGATCCACTCGGATAGGCTCTGCTTCCATATCAAACAGATTGATGGCAGGCACGCAGTTCAATTTCAAACAGTCAGGAGGGAATCGAAGCTCTGAAGGGTATTGCTTGGAAAGAACCACATTCACGCTAAACTCATTAATCCGTTCCGACCACGCTCCGGCATCGATGCCCACTAAATCAATAAAGAAAAACTTCTGTTTGAAACAAAAATATTCCAGCAATAGTTGATAGCCGCTAAAGCTGTTATTGACTTTCTCCCACAACCTTTCATCTTCAGCAAATCCGACTGCCTTAAACTGTATATTGCCGGCAGATGGCAATTCGGCATGATGCAGGCTGATTCGCGCTGTCTGATTCAACAAAGCATGACGCAATGCGAAGGCAATCGGTTCATCAGCGGAAATATAAATTCTGATTTTGGAAAAATCTAAATTCTCTTTCTGTATTTGCCGGTGGATACCGAAAGTTAATTTGATGACGCTTTGACCATTCGCATCATAATCCAACAATGTATGCAATATGCTCAAAGGTTGGAGCGCAACATCAGCAGTGGTCCGATACAAGCATCTGGTCAATCTATCGTTGATATTGATAGGTTCGGACTGAACGGACAATCCTTTTTTGACGACTTGCCCTCCTTGCAACTTTTTATTATCCGGAATCAATTCCAAAACAGTCAGGGAAGGAATCATCCTCAGATAATGCGGCCACAGCATATGGACCAACCCCTCCGTCAATTCCGGAAAGTCATCATCTAATTTTTGTCTGATTCTCCCTGTCAAAAAAGCAAAGCCTTCAAACAGTCTTTCTACATAAGGATCGCGCGTACCTACTCTGTCTAAATTCAGCATTGCGGCACGATCAGGATGGGCTTTTGAAAACTCTAATCCCGCCTCTTTGAGATACCGCATCTCTTCTTCATAATAGCGTAATGTGGGATCTGACATAATATATGCTTAATAAATTAATTCCAATGCACGGACAACATCTGCCTGCATCAACTCTGTCCGTAAAAATTCGAGCTGTCCGACTGCCTCAATATCTTTATTATCAAGGTTTTCACTTAATAGTTGATACCAAAGGGCATACACTTCAAACGTAAAATGCCTGTCCCACTCTTTAACTGTCAACACTTGCATCTGCTTCGAAGCCTGTTCCAACAGTTTCACTGCCCAGTCCGCCTTTTGGGCGCTTACAGCCAACCGAGCCATCATCAACCATTTCTTAACCTGCCCCGAACCTGTCTGCCACTCCGGTAATGTTTCCAACCAAGCAAATGCAGCGTCTAAACCGTGTTCTTGTATTTTCAACAGAGCCTGTTGCCAGTAACTTTCTTGATTTTCTATCTGAGATGGCGACGCTAACACTGCTTTTTGAATGGCTTGACTACTCGTCTGCTTGCGCGCGGACGACATGACCTTTTCTTCCAGCCATTTAAGCGTATCAGCCGATACGAACGGGAATCCGTTATCAAAACTCAAGCCGGTCAGGCCTTCGCATCGGGCCAATAAGGATTTCAACTCAAATAGCGACGACTCAACTTGGGAAAGATATAAACCACCTAGCGCCTGCTGACCTTGCCATGCGTAATATTGCAAATCCAGCCAATAGTGATTAGCACCTTCCAAAAAAGCCGCTTCCACTTTATCGAGCAAATCGCGCCATTGCTGCTCCTGAACCAAACGATTCAGGTTTGCCAATAAATCGGCCCTCGGAGCCTTCAACCGCGTCTGACCGTTTTGATGCGGAGGAATGCCGTTCAATCCGCCCCAACGGACGGCCCGAATCATCTTGTTTGCAGACCAATAACCATCATCCTGTTCTCTCAAGTAGGCAGCGTTAATCCTGACTTGGTCAAGCAAGGCTTTAGAAGAGTTAACCTTTGTGACAGTCAGACTTTCAGACGACCCTCGACTCTCTTGATGAATTTGCGGCGTTGCCACTTGCTCAACAGGCGCACTGGTCTCCTGATTTTGACTTGAACTTGTTGGAAAAGATGAAAAACGAACAGATGACTCTTCAAAATATTGCAACAATGGAAATAAGCTGGGGCGTACTACCTCTTCCCATCCCTCAAAGTAATTTTGCAACAACATCAAAGCCGATAATGTCCGCTTAAGCTCCGTAGAATCAGATAATCCCACGTTCTTAAGCGTATCCAGCACCCTTTCGCCGGACAACCAATTTAATGCATTACGTTTTTGTACAGGCTTTTTCGGCCACAGCGACTGATCGAATTTTTGCAGCAACCCGCACAAAATCTCCAAGCCGTCTGAAAAACCTGCCAAGCCTCTGTCTCTCAGTGAGGCAAAAATGTAATAGGTTGCTACCCTCAGATCTTTAGATTCACGCTTCAGCAGGCGTTCTGAAGCATCCAAAATCAATCGGTAGTCCATACCCGAAAGTTTGGCCAACTCAATCTTGATGGCTTCAAAATCATCTGTATAGGCGACATCCTCGCCGCAAGGATGGTCGTCTGAAACAGGCTCCAACCATTCTTGCCAGCGATGGATATTGTTATCGGTGATAGATGTACCTTCATCACCGAGTACCGGCTTTACCCATTGGGGTAATGTCATCATTATTTAACCTCAAAAATCTTATTCGGCAGATGGATATTTTTCAGATCCAACAGTCCCAACGGTCCTTTACCGGAATTGGTCCGCATATAGAAGCGCATCAATTTGTCTTTTTCCAGCGGGAATTCGACCAGGTAGGTACTTCCATCAATCGGTGTAACCCTGGATTTTTCAAGCATACGGATGAAACCGAAACGTCCGCTGATTTCCTGAGTTTTACGCATACCTTCTGCCTCGGTTTCCCAAGAAATACGCAAACCGGCATTGCTGACATCACCCGGCCATTTGAATGGCTTCCACTCTGTCTGTTGGTTGAAATAATTCAATGATTGACCATCAACAACCAAGTCGAATTGAACAATTCCCTGAGTAGACGTCGGCTTCAGCTCAAAGCTGTAACCACCTTCTCCGTTGACGAAGAAATCCTCAGAAATCGCACTCAATTTATTCAGCTGTTGCAACAATCCCGGATTGACTTTCAATTCGCTTCCCGGTGCCACAATCCATTGATTGCCTTGTTTGGTCAAAACACCTGCCAATTGGGTCGTTATAAACTGATTCAATGCGCCTTTGTTGATATCCAAGTATTTTGCCAATACGGGAATCGAAACTTCGGTTTCTGATTTGGCAAACGGATACCTGCCGCCCAACTCAGACTGCATAGGATTAACAAAATTGCTTGCCCACAGATTATTGATATCTTTTTGGGCCACGCCTGCAATCGAATCCCATACGGAATTAAATGGCAAGACAAAAACGTTGCGCGCAAACGGCAGCAATCTGTCGCCCACACCAGCCTCAATCAAACGTGCATACTGCATACCTTCAAGAAATTCATTGTCTCCGCCGTTCAAGACTCCTTGAACGGCCGATCTGGCTACACCACCGGTATCGGAAGAAGACGCCATTTGAATCAAACGTTGTTTAATGGTCGTCACTCGCTCAAGGTAACGTTGCAGGCTCAAATCGCTCTTCGGATTGATTTGCGCGTCAATCAATTGCAGCAGGTTTTCAAATTCTGCTTCCAACGGTCCTGCCAGATAATCATTGACTTTACCTTCCAGGGCGTTGATGTTTTCAGCCTGTGAATTTAATACCGTATCGGCAACCCTACGCGAGCGGGCAGACAGCTGTCTTGCCGCCGCACGTTTTGCAGCATCGGCAACCGCTGGATTTACGTCGATTTTTTTGCTGTCCAACTGGCTGCTTTCTTTTACAGCATGGAACAATGCCACCAATGGGGAACGCTGAGGATCTGCATAAACGTGGAACTGATTGACCGCATCCAAATTGGTCGTCCTTGGCTGCCATGTAATACTGTTCATCATGTCATACCAAGCCGCAGCATATTCTTTGAAATAACGCTCTTTCAGACTGTTGATCGCAGCTTCCGTTACCGGTGCCTGATGCAGGTTTCCACCCAGCACCCAGTCAGTATTCTTGCTGTCTTTAACAGCTTGGTCCAGAGCAGGTTTAACATATTTCTCCCAGCCTTCGACTGTATACACACGAGGCAAAGGTTTGCCGACATTCCAAATGCCTTTCAAATCCTTATTCAGCAGCTCTGCCAATGTGATGGTTTTCAGCTTGGCATCCGTACCTTGTACGATGCGTTTGTATAACTGTTCACTGCCTTGGTCGCGGTTGATCCAATCCACCAGAATCTGACGGCTTCGTGACACCAATTCAGGTTGCTCCGTTTCCAGCCAACCGGAATGGGTAGCCATGCGCGGCACGAAAAATTGAGCCAAAATTTGTGCATCTTTGGTAGAAACATTCTGTGCCGACAGCATTTCCACCAATTTTTTCGTCAGGAATTCAGCATCTTTTTTGTCTTTGGTTTTCTCTACATGGGACGTCAGCATCAAATATGCTTTCAGGTCTTGATAAGAACTGTCTTGCAGTTCGAAGTCGTCCGGAATCTGCCCTTCGAGCATAGTCAAACCATCCAACTTATTCGCAAAGAATACGGTAGCAGGACGGCTGACGACATCTTTAACCAAAATCCCGTATTTGCGATAAGCGGCAGCCAACAGCTCTTTTCTATGCTCATAGCCCAAAAACTTGGCTGTATATTGCAAGAAATCCCTGCCAGATTCCATTTCGGCAATACTTTGTTGCAGTTTGATTAAGGCTGCAACTTTTTCCGAGCGTGATTTTGCCTTCTGAACACTTTCCAAATCAGCATTCAGACGACCTATATCTTGATAACTGCTGTGCGCACCCACTGCAAACACACTACCGACCAACAAGGCTACGGCACTCATTGCCAGATAGGTTTTTTCCGTTTTGGACAAATGCAGTTTTTTACCTGAACCCAAAACAGACAGATCGTTAAACGCACGGTAAATCAAATCTCCTGATTGTTCAGGATTATTGGTTTGAACAAACGAAACGCCGGCAACTGTATCCAGTTTTCCCAAACTCCGTTTTTCAGCAGCAATATGATCTGCCAAAGCCTGACTTTGAGAGGGCAACGTCGCAGACAGTTTTGCAATAGGTGTTTGGCGCAAATCTTCCTCAATCAGCTGCGTACCCACTGGTGCCAACTGGTTGGCAAACTGATCCAATTCTTTCGCCAACTCCGTTGCCGATACAGTCGAACCATATTTCAAAGCATGGCTGATGGCTGAAGGCATTTCATCGGCTTCATTGGTCAGATACACCTGATTAATCGGCAGCTTCCATCCGAGCTTTTTCATCAACTCGGTCAATTGCGCAGCATTTTCATGAATTGAGGATTTTGCTTGAAGCGAAACAATGCCTTCGGCAGGACGTTTACCCACGCCCCTCAGATATTGCCAACCGCCCGCAGGCTCCATAGCCTGTGCATCAATCCAAATAGCCGATGCAGTTTCTACCCACAACTGACGGCGGATATCCGGCAAAGAGGCTTCCAGCAAAGCAGTATCTTGAGTGACCACAAAAATCCAAGGCTTACGGTGTTTTTTATATTGCTTGGTCAGCAAGTGGATATGCCTCAACTGCTCCCAGCGTTCCGACACGCCGATCAAATGGGTAGATTCCGCACTGTCACCGCTTAAATCTTCGGGATTCAGATGCTTCAAATTGGAATGTCTGTCAGACACGCCAGACCAAAGCATTCGTGTCAACAGAGGGATAAAGAATATTAATGAGGTCACTACCGTGATACACGCCCACACAACCGCTTTGGCTGCAGATGTATCGATTCCGAATTTATGACCTAAAAAGTAGAGTAAGACTGCACTGACGATGCTTAGAATAATAACCACTATGCCAGTAAAAATTGGCTTCATAATAACTTCCGAAAAATAAACTTAAAATCTAAAAACTTAATCTGTATTTTGAATATCAGAACTTTTGAATTATTAAGATGAAAGGCTTTTTGCCAAACCTGCCCCGAATCAGGCATGCACCCCTAAAAACCTGCGACCCTAAAAGGATTATGCAATTTTGTATCTTATTTCAGACAATCCGGCACTTTAGCTCCTTGCAGATTCCATTCCCCTTAGTCGCTTCCGACAGTCGGCATACTGCTGATCAAAGCGCAGCCGCATGCAGTTTTACAACCGTCCACAGCGACATCGCGCCCTTTAAACGACATATATTGACTGCCTTCGATAATCGGATTGGTGCCATGCCCGGGTATGGGGCAAGAAACCAAATCGCCTACCAGAGCGGCAGGCTTTCCTTCAATGACCATATCCGAAGACGCTTGAACCACAACACCTCCATGAGTAGTCGCATCTCCCAGCCTGATAATACCTTTCATAGTTTTTTACCTTTTTAAAAAATTTACTTATCATATCAAAAAATAAATAAATTAGTAACTACCGTTAAATATCAAATTCATACCGCTTATCAAACGGGTTATAACGCGGGCAAAATTACGATGGTTTGAATGCCAATCAATTTTTTAAAATAATGAATAAAGCCATTGCCATTCAAATATTTATGACAACTTAAGTTCATACCGAATCAAAATAGGATAAAGCCCGACCGGTTTTAAAATTAATCCGCTCTAGAAAAAATAAACAAAACAATTTTCAGACGACCTCTTGAGGCAACCTCTTGAAGTAACCTGACTTGCTCATTTCAAAAATGAATTAACCGTCCACCATGGGACGGTTTTAAGTTTGAGGATAGGAGATTTAAGGAGAAAAGTGTTTCAAGGGCGGACTTCTTCAAGCTATAGTGGATTAAATTTAAATCAGGACAAGGCGACGAAGCCGCAGACAGTACAGATAGTACGGAACCGATTCACTTGGTGCTTCAGCACCTTAGAGAATCGTTCTCTTTGAGCTAAGGCGAGGCAACGCCGTAATGGTTTAAAGTTAATCCACTATATTTTTACGCTTAAAGAGGTCGTTTGATGAGAAACCCGTAGCCGTTATCGAGCGATAATCACGCTCTAGGGCGCGACGACGGGCGGCGGATAGCCGTGTGCGTCAATTTCAGACGAGGCGAGCCACGGGGTATGGACGAGGTTGACGGGTAAGTGCGCCAATTCGGGGATGTGGCGGCGGACGAATGTGCCGTCGGGATCAAGCCGGCGGGCGGTTTGGATAATATCGAGGGAACGTCGGCGGGCATTGTGGGCGGCGGTTTGCCAGTTGCCCTCGTTCAGCGCAGGATCAAAATCGGTTTGCTGCGCGGCGAACCAGGCGATGCCGTGTTCGGACGGCTGATGCAGGATGCCGCACAAAAATTCTGCCGTCAGGGAACGCAGGGCGGGATGCAGCCAGCCGCCCGATTTCAGGCTGCGCATGGCGGCATCGATAAGCGGGAAACCTGTTTTCCCCTGCCGCCAGCGTTCCGTCAGGTCGTCTGAAAACGGCGCAGATTCGGCAGCAGATTCAGGCTCGATGCGGGCGCGGTGGTAAGCAAGCTGCTGATAGAAATCGCGCTGAATCAAGTTGTCCAACCAAGCATCTGCGCCCTGCCCTGAGGCTTCTGCCGCCAACACGCGCGGCGAAATGCAGCCTGCGCTCAAATACGCACTCAATCGACTGGTGCCTTTCCTGGCGGGAAAATCCTTCATAATCGGATAAAACCCGATATTTTCTTCAAACTGCCGCCATTGTTTGCCCGCTTCATCTTCTCCGCCGCGCTGCGCAGAAACCATATCCTGCTGCCCGTTCCACGCAGGAAATGACGGCATTTCAACAGAGGTCGTCTGAAAAATTTCAGCGCGTCTGCCTCCCACATCCTGCCCGCCGAACCGCTGCCGAAACAAAGCCAGCCACGCTTCTTTATAATGCGGGAAGTCGGTATAAGGCGCGCCGTGACTGCCCATGATTTCTGCCTTGGCGAATATGGCACGGTCGTTAACACGCTCGAACGCAACGCCTTGTTCATCCAAAATCCGCCAAATGCGGTTATCTTGCCCGATTTCAGACGACGTATAGGCTTCGTCTGCAATTACGGTCTGAACATTCAACCGCGTCGCCAAAGCAGGCAATTCTTCCACACGGTTCACCGCATACAAAGCCACGCCACGGGCCGCCAGCAAGCCATGCAAAGCCGCCGCCGCCTGATAACGAAACCAATCCTGACGCGGATTGGGGATTTCAGACGACCTCTGCGCCACCCACACGCCTGCCACAGGCAATCCCCGCTTCACGGCGGCGGACAACGCGGCGTTGTCGCGTATGCGCAGGTTGCGGCGGAACCAGACCAATGTATGTGCTTGCATGGCGATGTCGTCTGAAAGGGATAAGGCGTTTGATTTTAGCAGAAATTTTACAGCCCGAAGAAGGAGGAGGAATACGGGAAGGTCGTCTGAAAATCTAGGGCGTGCCATTCGCAAAAGCTGTTTGCTGTTTCAAACTGTGCGATACTCCCTATTCCGAACCTGCCTTAAACCCTGCTCTCCTACTCTGCTCGAATAATCTGCACGCCACAGGTCCGTTGTCCTGACCCATCCTATCGCTCAAAAAATGCTAAACATCGCACACGCTTTCAGACGCCCCCTCATCGCCCCGTCTTCCGACATTGCCGTTCGTCATACCATATCCCATCCTTTCCCCATTTCCGTTATATTCCGTCACTTTGCAAATCTGAAGGTCGTCTGAAAATATGTTGGGCAAACTGGATACTTGGCTGATGGAACACCCGAAACGGGATGATTTGCACGGTTGGCGTCGTTTTGCGGTCGAATTCTGGTTTTTCGGACTGAAAGAAGCGCGCGCCTGTTTGTTTGCAGGTTTGTTTTTCATTGCCATGTTCCTGATTCCGAAAACAGGCTGGCTGGGGATTTCGCGCTATGACCTGCTGCTGATTTTTGCAGTCTCCGTGCAGGCTGCGATGCTGTATTTCAAGCTGGAAACGTGGGACGAAGTGAAATCGATTACGCTGTTTCACTTGGTGGGCTTTGCTTTGGAGTGGTTCAAGACATCGGGCGACATCCAGTCTTGGAGCTATCCGGACGAGGCATACACCAAAATCGGCGGCGTGCCGCTGTTTGCAGGCTTTATGTATGCGGCGGTCGGCAGCTACATCATCCAGGCTTGGCGGCTCTTTAATATCAGAATCAAAAGTCATCCGCCGTATTGGTTGAGCACATTGTGCGCGCTGGCAATTTACGTCAATTTTTTCACTCATCACTATCTCGGCGACTACCGCTGGTATCTCGCCGCATTCGCGCTCGGGCTTTATGCACGGACAACTGTTTTATACACGCCCTATGACACTACCCGAAAAATGCCGCTTCTGCTGTCTTTCGTCCTGATCGGTTTTTTCATTTGGCTGGCGGAAAACTTAGGGACTTTGTTCGGCGTTTGGCGTTATCCCAACCAAATCGGCGCATGGGCATCGGTACACATCAGCAAATGGAGTTCGTGGGCTTTGCTGGTGATAATGACGTTTACCATCGTAGCGAATTTAAAACACGTCAAACACACCATCAGCGTTTCTAAAGACTAAGGGATACCGTCAGACGAATACTGATTTCCACACGGTCAATCATGAGAGCATGCCGTATTACCCCCTTCCCCTTTTCAGACGACCCCCATCCCATTAAACTAAACCTCCATATTTAAAGTCCACCCAACGGAGAAATCATGAATCAAAAAATCAAAGCTGGCATCGTCGGCGCAACAGGCTACACCGGCGTAGAACTGCTCCGCCTGCTCAGCACGCACCCCAATGTCGAAGTAACCGCCATTACCAGCAGGAGCGAAGCGGGCATTGCCATTGCCGATTACTTTCCCAGTTTGCGCGGCATTTATGACTTAACCTTCCAAACGCCGGATCAAGCCCGACTGGATCAATGTGACGTCGTGTTCTTTGCCACGCCCAACGGCGTCGCCATGAAAGAAGCACCCGCGCTTCTGAACCAAAACGTCCGTATCGTCGACCTATCCGCCGACTTCCGCATCCAAGACATCCCGACATGGGAACAATGGTACGGCATGCGCCACGCCAGCCCCGATATTATCCCGCAAGCCGTATACGGATTAAGCGAAATGAACCGCGACGCCATTGCCAACGCACGCATCGTCGCCAACCCCGGTTGCTATCCCACCTGCGTTTCACTGCCCTTATTGCCTTTGTTGCAACAAGGTCGTCTGAAAGCACACATGCCATTGATTGCCGACTGCAAATCCGGCGTCTCCGGCGCAGGGCGCAAGGGCAACATCGGTTCACTCCTCTGCGAAGCGGGCGACAATTTCAAAGCATACGGTATCGGCGGACACCGCCACCTTCCCGAAATCAAACAAACCATCCGAACATTGCAGGCAGACATTGCCGATGGTTTTGTCTTCACTCCGCACCTCACACCCATGATACGCGGTATGCACGCAACCCTTTACCTGCATCTTGAGGACGGTTGCCATCCTGAAGAGATACTTCGCGAATACTATCGGGACAGCCCCTTTGTCGACATCCTTCCTGCCGGTTCCACACCCGAAACACGCAGCGTCCGCGGAGCCAATTTGTGCCGCATCAGCATCCAGCAAGCGCCGCAATCCGACGTTTGGATTGCCTTGTCCGTCATCGATAATTTAGTGAAAGGCGCAGCAGGACAAGCCATTCAAAACATGAACATCATGTTCGGTTTTGACGAACAACTCGGTCTGCAAAACGCCCCACTACTTCCCTGATGTATACGGTCATTCCGAACAAGAGGGATTTTCATCCATACGTAAAGGGGTCGTCTGAAAACCACTCACGCCGTTTTCAGACGACCCCTCATCAACAACCGCAATAGCAAATGCCTTCCAAATCACAAATCTAAAGAATTTCTAGTCGGTGAACTTCGACCACACGGCGCATGCCTACCCCGTCCGTCCATTATATAGTGGATTAAATTTAAATCAGGACAAGGCGACGAAGCCGCAGACAGTACAGATAGTACGGAACCGATTCACTTGGTGCTTCAGCACCTTAGAGAATCGTTCTCTTTGAGCTAAGGCGAGGCAACGCCGTAATGGTTTAAAGTTAATCCACTATACAAACTCAAAAATTCCCCGCCTCCAGATTTAGAGCTTCATAACAGCAGCCTCACAGCCACTCACTCATACACAATACCGGCAACCAATTCTTCTTCATTCAAATTGCCGTACTGCTGCTCCCAATCATGCGAAGCCTCAACCGTATCACACTCGCGCGCAAATACTTGCTGCTGCCCGTTCATATTTTCCAAAACCAAATTATTCAACTGCTCGCACTCTTGTGCCGAAACGCTGATATCAGATTGATGCGCTTGCGAATAGCTGAAAGGAAACGCCAAAAAACCCAATACAAAAGCAGTCAGAACCAACCAAGCATTTTTACGATAACGAGTCATTTTCACAGCCTCCAACAAAATCTAAAACACATTCAAATAAAACATAATTCAGTCTAAAAAATCAGATTAATCAGAATAAAGCATCAAAACTGAGATACAAATTAAAAATAAAAGTATTTTTGAACCGAAATTATTCGATTAATCTAACAATAAGCACATAATACTCAGAAAAAACAAAAACAGCAATACTTTTTCTTAGCATAACTAATATTTTTCTTACAATTTGATAAAAACTAAGGTAAAATACACATTAACCATTTAAAGTGTATTAAAAATCACACTTAAACCAAAGGAACAACATGGATACCTTTAAAGACAGACTGGCTTTTCTATGGAAAGATGAAGCACGACAAGCCAAAATCGCGGCCGATATCGATATGACCATCGCCGGCTTCAGCCGCATCTGGAACGAGGGCGGATTACCCAAATCCGAAACCCTGAAAAAAATCAAACAGCTCAAAGGATGCAGCATAGACTGGCTTCTGACGGGAGAAGGAGAGCCGTTTCCCAATACCGAGCCGCCTAAAGCCACCGCTTACGACACTTTGGGCAATCCGGTCGATATTGACGAATTTATCTTCGTTCCGCGCTACGACATCCATGCCGCCGCAGGACACGGACAGCTTGTCGGCGATGAAAAACCCATGTTTACCATGGCATTCCGCCGTTACTGGATTGAAAACTACGTTACCCGCGACACCAAAAACCTGTCGGTCATTTCCGTCAAAGGCGACTCTATGGAAGGCGTCCTGAACGACGGGGATACCATCCTCATCAACCGCAGCGAAACCACCCCGCGCGATGGGTTATATGTTCTGCGTATCAATGAAAATCTTTTGGTGAAACGGCTGCAAGTCATACCCGGCGGCATCGTCAACGTCATCTCCGCCAACGAAGCCTATCCGGCCTTTGAAATCGATTTAAACAAAATGACCGAAGATGTTGCCATCATCGGCCGCGTGGAATGGTTTGGACGGATTATCTGATCTGCGTTGTATTCAGACGACCTGAATTCATGTTTTCCTATTTTTTAACAGGACGGACGGTGTAAAGGCTGTCCGCCTGCCTATTGAAATTTTTCGAGATTGCAGCCATGTAAGCGGTTGACAGATATTGCCGCCCGACCCGCAACACCCTCTTCTTGCTTCAAGAATCCGTTTGCGCGACAATACTGGCAATATTTATATAAAAGGAATCACATCATGTCAGACGAAAGCCCTATCATTTTTACAGAAAGCTGCTGCACCAAAGTAGCTGATTTAATTGCCGAAGAAAACAATCCCGACTTGAAACTGCGCGTATTCGTCAACGGCGGCGGCTGCTCAGGCTTCCAATACGGTTTTACCTTTGACGAAATCAAAAACGATGACGATTTTGAAATCCAAAAAAACGGGCTGACTTTCTTGGTCGATCCGATGAGCTATCAATATTTGGTCGGCGCGGAAATCGACTACACCGAAAGCCTGCAAGGTTCCCAATTCGTTATCCGCAATCCGAATGCGGAGACCACTTGCGGTTGCGGTTCTTCATTTTCCGTCTAATACGCCGTTTTCTAAAAAAGGCCGTCTGTTCACTCAGGCGGCCTTTTAGATTGATATGCTTTCAAAGCAATAACATCTATCTTATAGTCAATTAAAAACAAAATAGTACAATACTCAACTTTGAAGGTTTAACCATGGCATACTCTGCGGACTTAAGGAACAAAGCTTTAAACTATTACGAACAATGCAAAAACATCAGCCAAACCGCAGCAACGTTTAACCTGTCAAGAAACACGCTTTACCTGTGGATTCGCCTTAAAAAGCAAACAGGCAGCCTAAAACATCAAGTCACCGGTCTAAATGCCGTCAAATTGGATAGGCAAAAACTGGCTCAATATGTTGGGCAACACC
>NZ_JH164964.1:32838-47456 GCF_000227275.1 Neisseria sp. GT4A_CT1 | reverse complement strand
CACTCCTGCCAATACCCATGAGTGCAACCATCTGTCCCCTTTGTTGGAAGGCATTGCCGAAGGTACGACCGTCTATGCCGACAAAGGCTACGACAGCAGGAAAACCGGCAACATCTGAAAGAGCATCAGTTGTTAGACGGCATTATGCGCAAAGCCCAACGCAACCGTCCGCTGACGGAAGCGCAAACCAAACGCAACCGATATTTATCGAAGACCCGTTATGTGGTCGAACAAAGCTTCGGTACGCTGCACCGTAAATTCCGCTACGCCCGGGCAGCCTATTTTGGTCTGCTCAAAGTGAGTGCGCAAAGTCATCTGAAAGCGATGTGTTTGAACCTGTTGAAAGCGGCTAACAGGCTAAGTGTGCCTGTTGCCGCCTAAAAGGCGGCCCGGATGCCTTATGTATGAGGTATCCGGGGAGGATTAAGGGGGTGTTTGGGTAGAATCAGGAGTGATTGGGGCGGAAACAGCCGAAAACCTGTGTTGGGATTTCGGTTGTCGGGAGGAGGGCTTTTTTGCAAAGGTCTCAATCTGCCTAGCTGCTCAAATAAGATGGATATAACAAAAGGTCGTCTGAAAACTTTTCAGACGACCTTTTCCATATCCACACCTCAAACGTGATGAATGACCAGCTTCTTGCCCTGATAGTCCAATACGTCCACATCCATATCAAACAAATCTTTAATATTTTCAGCGGTAAAGATGTCGTTCGGCGCGCCGGTCATGGCGACTTGTCCGTTTTTCATGGCGACGACGTGGTCGGCGTAGGCGGCGGCTTGGTTGATGTCGTGCAGGACGACAACGGTGGTGCGTTTGTGTTCGCGGGTCAGCCGTTGGAGCAGCTGCATGAGGGCGCGGGCGTGGTACATATCGAGGTTGTTGAGCGGTTCGTCCAAAAGGACGTAATCGGTGCTTTGGCAGAAGACCATGGCAATCATGGCGCGTTGGCGTTGTCCGCCGGAGAGTTCGGTCAGGTAGCGGTTGGCAAAGCTGTCCAGTTTGAACTCGGAAAGTGCGTTTTCGACGATGGCGAGGTCTTCGGGTGTCGGTCTGCCTTGGTGGTAGGGATAACGCCCGAACATGAGCAGGTCGCGCACGGTAATGCGGCTTATGACGCTGTTTTCTTGGGTCAGGATGGAGAGCGTTTTTGCCAGCTCGGCGGTGGGCGTGGTCGAAACATCTTTGCCGGCGTAGCTGATGCTGCCCTGTTCCAGCGGGCGGAGGCGCGCCATGAAGGAGAGGAGCGTGGATTTGCCTGCGCCGTTTGGACCGATGAGCGCGGTGATGCCGCCTTCGGGGATGTCGAGGCTGACGTTGTTGAGGATGGGGTTGCCGCCGATGTGGAAGCTGACGTTGCGGATGGTAATCATGATGGGTGTGATGTGTGGATTTGTTTTCAGACGACCTCCGAACATGAGAGGTCGTCTGAAAAGGATGGGCTTCAGATTTCGCGAACGATGACGAATTGGGGATTGTCTGCCAAATCAATCAAGAAGGCTTTGACACGCGCCTGCCAGAGTTCGCCGAAGCGTTTGAGTTCTTCTGCGGTGGCGGTGCCGCTGACGGCTTTGGGCATGATGTCGCGCATTTCGGGGGCGAAGGGCTGCATGGCGGCGTTGAGGCTGACGGCGACGGTTTTGCCGTTGTCTTTGCGGCGCAGGGTCAGCGTGCCTTCGATGTCGGCATCGAAACTCAACAGGTTGCGGCGGGCGAAGCGTCCTTGCGGGCCGACGCCGCCGAAGCCGGTTTCGGGAGCGGCGCCGGTTAAGAGTTGGACGACGGATGCGGTAACGCCGACCGTGCCTTCGTCGCGCGCGCCCTGCATGGCGGCTTCGATTCCGCCGCGCTGCGGCAGGTCGCTGCCGTAAAGTGCTTTCAGGCCTTTAAGCGTCATGAGGTACGCGCCTGCAACGGTGGGGCAGGAGTGTCCGCACAGGCGGACGGCATCGGCGTAGCGATACTGCATGATGCCCTCCTCTGCCGCGCCGAGAAATTCGGCGAGCGCGTCTTGGACGGTCAGCGTCGGGGCTTGCTCGAAAAATTCGGGAAAGTGTTCTTGAGTCATACGGTATCCTTTTGCTTTAAAGAGGTCGTCTGAATCTGTTTTCAGACGACCTTTGTGCTTATTTCAACAGGGTGCGTTTATCGTTGATAAACATTTCGGCAATTTTACTTGAACCGAACGGGTTGAGGTGGTTGGTATCGAAATACACCGGTAGCCCGTCTATAAGTTTGTCCGCGGGGATGTACTGCATAAAGTCCACCCACTGCACGCCGCGGTGCTGCTTCACGATTTTTTCGACTTCGTCTTCCGACTTGGCAGAATCGCGGATTTCTGCCTTTTTATCCTCTGAAACATAATTGATGTCGATACCGAGCTTTTGTCTCAGATAATAACGCCGCAACGGCAACTGCCCGTCCATGGGCGTATCGGCCAAAACGTACACTTTTTTGCCCGCCTTCACCAAATCCTCCAGCATTGTGTTGAACCGTTCCAAAAATTCCGGTTTGGCGGTATGGAGGAACCAGCGTTGCGAAATGATGATGACAGGATAGTCTTTGGTTTTTTGTTCGATAAACCTGTTATATGGATTGCAGCGGTCGGCGCGGCGGTCGCTGTCGGGCAGGACGAATCCGAACGCGGTGGCGCAGCTGTTGGACGTGATAACGTCTGCCGACCAGCCTTCTTTTTTGCCGACAATGTCGAGGAACGGGCTCAAATGGGCGGCATGCGAGTCGCCGATGACCAAAACTTCAGGTTTTTGGTTTGCCGCGCCGACGGCGCAATCGGTTTTGGTCAGCGTGTCCGCGCAAATTTTGCTTTCATCGGCTTTGTACAAACTGCTTTCAAACGCGGCGGGTTTGGCGGCCATCAGGTAGGTTGCCGCAGGAATCAGCAGCGCGAAATAAGCCGCCATGCTCCATTTGAATTTCGCCGTCGTAAAATTCTTCGCCTTCCGCGCCGGTGTTTCCACAAAATAATAAGACAACACCGACAACAACAGCATGATGATGACAGCCAGCGCCGATGCGGCAAGCGGAAGCTGCGCGTCCATATAAATGTAGCGCATGAGCGCCAACACCACCCAGTGCCACAAATACAACGAATACGAAATCAACCCGACAAACACCACCGGCTTGAGGCTCAACAATTTGGAGGTATTGAAGCCTTCCTGTATCTGCAATGATTTGCCCGAATAAATCAAACCGCCAACCGCCAGACAGCAAAGCAGCCGTTCGATGTTTCCCGCGCCGGGCAGGACGCCGTAGGGCAGCACCAGCGTGGCGGCGATGACCGCCATCATCAGCCATCCGAACAGCGGCGTACTGGCTTTATCGTTTTGTTCGGCAGGCGGAATAAAGGCAAAAAGCGAACCGACCAGCAGCTCATAAGCGCGCACATGCGGCAGGAAATACGCCTCCATACCCAAAGTCGGCAACAGCGCGGAAAACAGGCTGATGACAATCAGCAAAAGGATAAACGTCCGCACATTGCGCCGTTTGCTGATACGGAAAAACAAAATCAGCAACGCGGGGAAAATAAAGTAAAACTGTTCTTCCAACGACAGCGACCAAATGTGCTGCAACGGCTTTTCCGTCGCATCCGCATCAAAATAGCCGCCTCGGCGGGCAAAGAACAGGTTGGCGGCAAACAGCAAGGCATAGACGGCGGATTTGACGTATTGGCGCAAATCGAAAGACAAAAAGAAAATGGCGGCAACGACCGTCGTGCAAAGCAATACACAGGCAAAGACAGGCAAGATGCGTTTGGCGCGGCGTTTGTAAAACTCGAGAAACGAAAAGCTGCCGTCGCGAATCTCGCGGCTGATAATGGTCGTGATCAAATATCCCGACAACACGAAAAACATATCCACGCCCAAAAAACCACCCGGCAGCCATTGGGGATCGATATGAAATACGATGACGGATAAAACGGCCAATGCCCGTATCCCGTCCAAATCAGGACGGTATTTCAACACTTTACTCATAGCACACACCTTGATAGTGATGCTTAATATGAGTAAGAACCCGATATTTAGTTTCATTCACGCCGTCAAATCCAAGGGCGCGCAAAACGAAATATCCCATTTGGAAATAGTGGTTTACGCCATTCGAATTCAGGCTGGGAAAGTTTTCAGACGACCTATCGCTTGCGTTTCAGCACCAAATATAAAAACACCAGCCCGCCCGCAAATTCAACCACTACGCTCAACACCGCCTTCATGCCGAGCAGGTGTTCGAACACAGTTTGCCCACCGACCAGCAGGATGCCGCCGACGCACACCGTCATCGGCAGCCGCACGCTATGGCGCACGCTCGGGGCAAAATGGTTGGCAAGCGCGGCAGCCAGCAGGCCGAAGAAGCTGACCGGCCCGACCACCGCCGTCGCCGTCGCCACCAGCGCGGCAATCCAAAGCAGCAGCCACAAAGTATTGCGCGTGTAGTTTATGCCCAAATTAATCGTTTGGTCGCGTCCCAAAAGATGGACGTCCAGACGGTGCCGTTCGCGCCAAACCACCACCGCGCTCGCCAGCAGAATCAGCGCGCCCACGCCCAAAAGCTCGCTGTGGACCGTATTGAAGTTCGCAAACATATTCGCCTGCGCCGCCGTAAATTCCTCCGGATCAATCATGCGCGTCAGCAGCGAAGAGAGGCTGCGGAACAAAATCCCGAAAATCACGCCGATTAAAATCATGCGCGACAAATCGCGTCCGCCCTGCCGGATGAGCGTGTAAAACAAAAGCAGCGAGCCGCCCATCATCATCACCAGCTCAAAGCCGAACTTGCCCGTCAGCGGCAGCGACGTATAGCCCACCCCGCCCAAGGCAAACAGCAAAAGCGTTTGCAAAAACACATACAGCGAATCGAAGCCCAAAATCGAAGGCGTAAGGATCGGGTTGTTTGTCAACGTTTGGAAAAGCTGGGTCGAAACCCCGACCGCATACGCCACCAGCAGCAAAGCCGCCAGCTTGGTCAGCCGCAGTTGCAACACAAAATCCCAATCGCCTTGGATGTTCAAAGTCAGGAACAAGGTGCAACAAGCGAGCAGCAAGACAAACGCTACCCACAGCGGACGGGAAGAACCCTGCATAAACGCAACCTTGTTCGAGCGAAGCGCGCTACGCTTGTTTTCAGACGACATGGGCAGGCTTCCTCAACAAAATCCACAAGAACAACACCGTACCCAACACACCGAACACGGTTGAGACCGGAATCTCAAACGGGAACACAATCACGCGTCCCAAAATATCGCACAAAAGCACCAGCGACGCGCCGAGCAAAGCCACCGCAGGCAGGCTTTGGCGCAGCTTGTCGCCCATCAGGCGGCTGATGATGTTCGGCACGACCAGCCCGATAAACGGAATATTGCCGACCGTTACCAACACCAGCGACGTAATCATCGCAATAATCACCAAGCCTACCCACAACACCACCGTCCGGTTCAGACCCAGATTCACGCTCACCGTCTCGCCCAAGCCCAAAATCGTCAGTTGGTCGGCAATTAAATACGCCGTCAACGCCAAGCCGCCCGTCAGCCACAGCAATTCGTAACGCCCCAACAGCACGCCCGAAAAATCGCCCTGCTGCCACACGCTTAACATCTGCATCATCTCAAACTCATACGCGATAAACGTCGCCACCGCCTCGATAACGCCGCCGAAAATAATCCCCACCAGCGGCACCATCAACTGCGCCGTCGGCGGCAAACGGCGTATCAGCATCATAAACACCAGCATGCCCGCCAACGCCGCCACGGCCGCCACCGACATTTTCGCCGTCAGCCCGGCAGCCGGAAACATCAGCGTCATCACCAATACACCCAACGCCGCGCTCTGACTCGCCCCCACCATAGACGGCTCGACAAAACGGTTGCGCATCAAAATCTGCATAATCATCCCCGCCACCGCCATCGACGCCCCCGTCAACACAATCGCAAACGTGCGCGGCAGGCGACTGACCAGCATCAATTCCGTGCTGTCAGACAATGTCCAGTGAAACACATCCGCCCAGCGGAAATCGCCGACGCCCACCGACAGGCTGACGACAAACAACACCACCAGCACAAAGCAGTTGATTAAATTTAAAGATAAAGGTTTGACGGACATAAGGGAAAAATAATTCAGATGGAAAAACAAACGCCGTAAAGACGATATAGTGGATTAACTTTAAACCAGTACGGCGTTGCCTCGCCTTAGCTCAAAGAGAACGATTCTCTAAGGTGCTGAAGCACCAAGTGAATCGGTTCCGTACTATCTGTACTGTCTGCGGCTTCGTCGCCTTGTCCTGATTTAAAGTTAATCCACTACAACAAGGTCGTCTGAAAAAATGCTGGCAGTCAGTTCGGGCAAAATTCAGACCGGCTTTCGCCCTAAAAAATCGTGCTAACGATACCATTTACTATAAAAATAAACAATATTTGCACAAATAATAACCATTCTTATACACCTCGTCTGAAAATACTTTCCCCATACTCAAAACGCCCCGACAGCCTTTTCAGACGACCTCACGCCCTGCCAACCGCCCGCCCATCCCGCACCACTGCCCCGCCCGTCCGAAACGCGTTATACTTCCCAATTGACTGTCCGACCCACCCGCTTCAGGAGAACACCATGCCCGAACAAAACCGCATCCTCTGCCGCGAACTGAGCCTGCTCGCTTTCAATCGCCGCGTTTTGGCGCAGGCGCAGGATGAAAACGTGCCGCTTTTGGAACGTTTGCGGTTTTTGTGCATCGTCTCTTCCAATCTCGACGAATTTTTCGAGGTACGTATGGCGTGGCTTAAACGTGCGCAAAAAATGAATCCGCACGAGCGTTTGGACAACGGCACCACGCCGTCCGAAACCATCGCCGCCGTCGCTGCCGAAGCGCACGCGCTGATACAGGAGCAATACCGCCTGTTCAACGAAGTCTTGCAGCCCGAATTGGGCAAACAAGGCATCCATTTCTACCGCCGCCGCAACTGGACGGCAGGGCAGCAGAAATGGATCGAGCAGTATTTCGACGCCGAACTGCTGCCCATCCTCACCCCTATCGGACTCGACCCGTCGCACCCCTTCCCGCGCCCGCTGAACAAATCACTCAACTTCGCCGTCGAACTTGAAGGTACGGACGCATTCGGCCGCCCCTCCGGCATGGCGATTGTACAAGCCCCGCGCATCCTGCCGCGCGTCGTCCCCCTACCCGCCGAATTGTGCGACGGCGGCAGCGGCTTCGTCTTCCTTTCCTCCATCCTGCACGCCCACGTCGGCAAACTCTTCCCCGGCATGACGGTCAAAGGCTGCCACCAGTTCCGCCTCACCCGCGACAGCGATCTGACCGTCGATGAAGAAGACCTTAAAAACCTGCGCGCCGCGATTCAAAACGAATTGCACGACCGCGAATACGGCGACGGCGTGCGCCTCGAAGTCGCCGACACCTGCCCGCCCCACATCCACGACTTCCTGCTCGCCCAGTTTAAACTCACCCCCGCCGAGCTTTACCAAGTCAAAGGCCCGGTCAACCTCGTACGCCTCAATGCCGTGCCCGATTTGGTTGACCGTCCCGACCTCAAATTTCCCGCACGCGGTGCAGGTCGTCTGAAAGCATTGCGCAAGAACGGCTCCATTTTCAAACTGGCGAAACAATCGCCCATCCTGCTGCACCATCCGTATCAGTCCTTCGACCCCGTCGTCCACATGATACGCGAAGCCGCCGCCGACCCCGCCGTCCTTGCCGTCAAAATGACCATCTACCGCACCGGCAGCAATTCCGAACTCGTCCGCGCCCTGATGAAAGCCGCCCTTGCCGGCAAACAAGTAACCGTCGTCGTCGAACTCATGGCGCGTTTTGACGAAGCCAACAACGTCAACTGGGCGCAACAGCTTGAAAACGCAGGCGCGCACGTCGTTTACGGCGTATTCGGCTACAAAATCCACGCCAAAATGGCACTCGTCATCCGCCGCGAAAACGGCGCGCTCAAACGCTACGCCCACCTCGGCACCGGCAACTACCACCAAGGCACATCGCGCATTTACACCGACTTCGGCATCATCACCGCCGACGACCAAATCACCGCCGACGTGAACACCATCTTTATGGAAATCACAGGCTTGGGCAAACCGGGTCGTCTGAACAAGCTCTACCAAAGCCCGTTTACCCTGCACAAAATGGTCATCGACCGCATCGAGCGCGAAATCCAACACGCCAAAGCAGGCAAGCCCGCCCGCATCCGAGCCAAAATGAATTCATTGATCGAGCCGAGCGTCATCGACGCCCTCTACCGCGCCAGCAGCGCAGGCGTGCAAATCGACCTCATCGTGCGCGGCATGTGTACCCTGCGCCCCGGTGTCAAAGGCCTGTCCGAAAACATCCGCGTCCGCTCCATCATCGGCAGACAGCTCGAACACTCGCGCGTGTACTGCTTCCACAACAACGGCGCGGACGACACCTTCATCTCCAGCGCCGACTGGATGGGGCGCAACTTCTTCCGCCGCATCGAAGTCGCCACCCCGATTTTCACACCCGAACTCAAAACCCGCGTCATCCACGAAGGCATCGAAATGGCGCTGCAAGACAACACCCGCGCCTGGCTGATGCAGCCCGACGGCAGCTACCTCCGCGCCCGCCCCGAAAACGGCGAACCCGCATTCAGCCTACAAGAAAGCTTGTGGGAAATGTACGGCAGATAAAGCGCGGCAACACAAAAGGTCGTCTGAAACCGGTTTTCAGACGACCTTTTGGCTTAAGGCGATACAAGACTTGCGATTGAATGGGGAATGAAACAGAAACGCTCACTCCGGATCGTCCGTAAACGCATTCGCCCGAAAGATTGGCACGAACGTCAACAGATAAAGCACGAACACGGCGGCGGTCAGAATCGCGGGAACGGTGATGAAGAATATCGGGTTCACGTTCATTAAAACAGCGCGCGAGACGGCGGCGGCGAAAAGGATGGGGACGGCGATGCGGCAGAGTTTGGGGTAGTCGAGTTTGATAAAACCGCTGTGCCACAGTCCGGCAGTCAGCCATACCATCATCACGCCGCCCATCATGCCGCCGAGGGTAATCAGGTGCAGGGGCGCGGAGGTAGGCAGGTTTTGCAGTTTCGCCGCGCCTGTCCACAGATAGCCTGCGGCGGCAAAAAGCTGGAGCAGGTAATAAGTGCGGACGTAGTGTTTGCGCAGGAGTTCGTGATGGTGCAGTTCGCGCAGCTTGGCGAGCAGGATGAAGCCGACGGCGAGCGCGGTAAAACCGGCGGTTTGCGCGGGCAGCCAAAGCTCGGCGGCGGCGTGCAGCAGCAGGAAGGTGATGGCGATGTTTTTATAGACGACGTTGGGGATGAATACGGGGTCTTTCAGACGACATTCTTTAAGGGCTTCCGCGCCCAGAAGGACGCTGACGCGGACGGATACAAACATGACCGCCGCCATGTTCAGATGCACTTGCGCGCGCAACAGGTTCAAATCACCGCTGACGGCATAGGCCGTCTGAAAAACGGTGAACGCGGCAAGTAACATTAGCAGGGCAAAGTTGTCGGTGTTGCGGTCGAGCCAAATCAGCCAGGCGCAGAACAGCAGCAACACCAGCCAATAGGCGGCGACGAAAAACGAAGAGGTTTGCGTCGCAAACGGCAACAGGACGGATGCGGCGAGCAACAATGCCGCCATCAAAGTAGCAACAGGTTTCAGACGACCTTTATAACCCGTCCATTCGAGCATGGCGGCAGTCAGAAAACCGCCGTATGCCGCAGGCAGCATGAGTTCTAAGAAGATTTGGCGGTGCAAGACGATGGCACCGGGGCTGATGAGAAACATCAACACGCCGAGTATGGCAAGTACCGCCGCGCCGACAAAAAACGGCCGCATGGGGTGGGTGAAAAATTTATTCATGACTTGGCTTGATTCTGCATGAAGATGCTTTCGGATATGGATTTATTGGGCGGACAGGGCCGTATCTTTTGCCAAAGAGGCAAGCCTGCGGCTTGCTTACCCTCTCCCTAGCCCTCTCCCACGGGGAGAGGGGATTAGGCTGTCGAGCCCGAGCATTTTCAGGTTTACCTGCCATCTGATTTTCAATCCTGCGCTCTCTGATTTTCAGCAACCTGTTCCCCTCGCCCCGTGGGAGAGGGTTAGGGAGAGGGTAACGAACCGCAAGGTTTGTCAGATACTCAAATGCCCGTATCATTCATATTATTGATATTATTGTTTGAATTGTATTATTTTCAATAATAATAAATAATCCTAAACCAATATAAATAACAGCCATTATCCAACGACTAAACTTCTCTACAATTTCACCAATACCTGAAATATTAGCCAATCTTTGTGCTGTATATACTAAAACAAAAATCAATATTAAAAATACAAGAAGAGTAACTAATAAGTCGACAAGATCTAAAGTCACAAAGTAAGGAACAAAAAGTCCAATATTATCTGCACCACAACTAGCAACTGTAACCAAAGCAACAATACCGACTAATTTTGACAACCCTTTTTCATCCAATTCTTTTTTAGCTCTTTTTTCGCCCTCACAATCGTCGTAAATAGCAACTTTAATACCTAAGTAAATCGGTATTAAACCTAATAAACCCAACACCCATTTTTCCGGAACATAATGCAAAACAAAAGCTAGAAATAAACTAACTAATATTAAAATTACAGAACCTAAATATTGTCCGATATAAATATCTCGATATTCTTTTCTAGTATTTGCTCTAGCAAAAAATATTAATAGTATTACCAACAAATCTACTGCTGTAGCAATATATAAAACAGCAGCAGTAATCACAGTCGAAAACATAAAGCACCTCATAATGAATCCCCTGCCCCCTTGGCACCACGGCTTTTTCAAAAACCGAATCGCGTTCGGATAACAGATTCGTATCTTTCGCTAAAGAGGCAAGCCTGCGGCTTGCTTACCCTCTCCCTAGCCATCTCCCACGGGGAGAGGGAATTGGGCTGTCGAGCCTGAACATTTTCAGGTTTACCTGACATCTGATTCCCAATTCTACGGCTCTCTGATTTTGAGAAACCTGATCCCCTTTCCCCGTGGGAGAGGGTTAGGGAGAGGGTTAGGGAGAGGGCAACGAACCGCAAGGTTTGTCAGAAATTTAAATTCCTATCACTCATAATAATGAATCCCCTGAAACTCTCTTGCCACCACGGCTTCTTCAAAAGCCGAATCGCGTTCGGACAGCGGCGTAGGCAGGGTAATCACGTTTTGCACGTTCATGCCCTTAGTGGAAAGCAGCATGATTTCATGGCTCAGGCGTGCGGCTTCGAAGCGGTCGTGCGTTACCAGCATACACGCCATGCCCTGCCGCTCGATTTTTTCCACCAGCATGGCGACCAAAATATCGCGCAAATCGCGGTCCAAACCGACGAACGGCTCGTCCAGCAAGGCAAGGTCGCAGCCGCACAGCAGCAGGCGCAAAAATGCTACCCGTTTCGCCATGCCGCCGGACAATTCGGTCGGATATTTGTTCAAATCGCCCGCAGTCAGCCCGACTTTCGCCGCCAGCGCGATGATTTCGCCTTCATCGGGTTTGTCCATAAAAATAGCGATATTCTGCATCGCGGTCAAGTTTCCCGGCAGGCGGTTTTCCTGAAACAGAAAACCCGTTTTGCGGAAAGTATTGCGTATCGTGCCCGATTTCGGCGTTTCCAAGCCCGCAATCAAACGCAAAACCGTCGTCTTGCCACAGCCGCTCGGCCCGAACAAGGCTTTCACTTCGCCATGTTGCAGGTTCAAACTGAAATCGCGCACGATGGGGTCACGGAGAATTTCAAAACGCACGTTTTCAAGACAGAGCATCACCTCCTCCACGGCATAAACAAAATTTCCAAAGGCTTGGTAATCAGGTATTCAAACAGCGACACAAACACGATAACCAACACCACATAAGCCATCACCGTCGAAGTCTCCAGCATCGCCCTCGCGTCCGCAATCCGCGCGCCCACGCCTTCGCTCGCGCCCAAGAGTTCCGCCATAATCACCACCTTCACCCCCATCGCCACCGCCACGCCGATGCTGGAAATCACATAGCCCGTCAGATGCGGGATATACAGATAACGGATTTTTTTCAGACGGCCTAATTTATAAGCGTCAAACAATTCCTCATGCTGCTTGTTCACGCTCGCCATCCCGACCGCCGCACTCGCAAACGTCAGCGGCGCAACCAACACAATGATGGTAAACAACACGCTCGGATTGCCGAAACCGAACCAAAACAACGCCATCACCACCCAAATAATTGGCGGCATCGCCAACAAAACCGTAATCACAGGCTTAAGCAACGCCATCGCCGTCTTAAAACTGCCCGCCACCAGCCCCGCTGCCAATCCCGCCGCCAGCGCAACCGAAATCCCCACCACCGACCTCCACAGCGAAATCCCGATTTCGTTTTCCTGAAAATGTTTCAATAAATCCAGAGACTTTTGAAACACCTCAACCGGCGCAGGCAGCATAAACTCGCCGAACACGGCGCTGCCCCACGCCCACAACGCCACCACCACCATCGCCACGCTCAGACCGGCAAAGCCGCTCCAGAGGTAGTCGATGATGTAAAACACCGCAGGCTGCGGTTTACGGATTTTGTCGGTTTTAATCATGGTTTAGGTGTTGGTTGATGGGGATGGTTTGGGGATGATAAGTCGTCTGAAAAAATGGTTGATTGGGTTAGACGGAACACCGTAACCCAACGAAACGGCTTGGTTTCTCAAAATAGTGTTTTTCAGACAACCTTGGATTGGGATTTTGGTGTTTTGTCGGGTTACGACTGCTGATAAGCCAACCTACGGTTAAACCCGAAATTTAAAAACTTGAGTAAACGAATCTCTCTTATCATTCGTAACATAAACAGGTAAATGGCACTCCGAGGTTAACTGTTTAATAACCATACTTGATGGATGCCCATAGGGATTCGATAAACCAAATGATATTGGAGAGATTATTCTACGCCATCCTTCACTAAAGTCGTTGAAGAAGTCAATATCAAATCCATTTTTGCTACCATGATGTGGAACTTGTATTGTATTGACTGGCAAATAATATTTACATCGTTTTATCTTATTTTTAAAGTCATCAACAATTTTTTTTAAATGAACATCTCCAGTATAAATACATCCAAGATTAAACCGATTTTTTGAAAAAAAAATAACGGCAAAATGGATAAAATTTCCAATAATCTTCTCCCATATGAATATAATATATATATGCTGTGCTATCTTTATATTCAATGAGATTAGAATAAAGAACTAGGGAGTTCTGATTAATATTTCCTTCTACCTCTTTATAACATTTTCTAATTTCTTTTATGTGATTAGAAATATAGTCAATATCTTTTAAATACTTAATTGATATATTATTTTCTCTAAATTTCTTTAGCAATTCCTTGCATATTATTTTATTTTTATAGTTGTATGGTTTATAAATCCAGAATTTCTGCCTTCCAAGAGAAAAGTTAATATTTTCCCCACTCTTTATTTCTGCTCCATCTTCAATTTCAGCTACATCTCTTATTTCCTGATTTGATTCTTCATCCCTACTTTCAACAACCTCTCTAACCCAAATAATTTTCGTTTTACTTCCAAAAAATTCTTTTGGATTATTTAGAATATTCAAAGAATTTTTATATTCACTACCTAACCATTTATAAACAAAAAGCAAAAAATTCTTATCTTCTTCAGAAAGTAAAGGCATGATTACTGTTTTAATTTTACCCACACTATTTTTTAAAATATTAATTTTATTGACATGATCGCTATCAAAGTGAGAAATAAATAAAATGTCTATATCTTCATTTTTATCAAAACTATTTGAAATTACTTTATCAACACCTCTTGATAATGAACCGCAATCATATACAACATTAAAGTTATTATTTTCTGCCTTAAATGATTCGCTATAAAATCCCCCTTGCCCTACAGGGTAAAAAGTTCTTTGCATTTTTATCTTCATAAAATCACCTATAAAATATTTCTAATTAACTGGTAGATTGGCTCATGAACCAACATTTCAAGCAATCTGACGGTTTTGTTGGGTTTGACAATCTACCCCATGGTTACTACCCGCCGTCATTCCCGCGCAGGCGGGAATCCAGAGGTTTGACGTTGCTGCAATTTTAAAACATTCCTGCAATATCAAAGACTGGATTCCCGCCTGCGCGGGAATGACGGCTCTTTGTGTACTGTTCGAACTATTATCTGATAGGCCGTCTGAAAAGAGTAGCAACTGTATTTTTCACCCCGTCGGGCAAAAATACCAAAACTCAAATCAAGCCGTTCGGATACCGTTTTCGGTGGTACCGTTTTCGGCAAAGTAATCACGCATCCGGGCATTCAATATCGTCAGCAGTTTGCGCATACATGCCGTAACGGCAACCTTATACGGCTTACCCTTGGACAGCAGGCGTTGGTAGAAATCCCGAATAAGCGGTTCAAAACGTGTCGCTACCACGGTAGCCATATACAGTGCCTTACGCACCGCAGACCTTCCGCCAAAGCAGCGGCTTTTGAATTTGGTTTCCCCGCTCTCCCTCGGGTGCGGGGCAATGCCGACCAAAACTCGCCAGCCGTTTGTGCGACAGCCGTCCCAATTCGGGCAGCATCGCCATCAGCGTAGCCGTCGTTGTCGAACCG
>NZ_JH164964.1:0-32680 GCF_000227275.1 Neisseria sp. GT4A_CT1 | reverse complement strand
GCGGTGGATGGCTTTGGCGGCGGGAATTTCGAGACCGCCGGTGCTTTCCATGACGACGAGGGCGACGTTGTGTTTTTTAAGGTATTCGATAGTATGGGCGATACCTTTGGGGTTGTTGGTTTCGGTTTTGGTTTTGGTTTTAGACAAAGACGAAACGGCGATGACGAAGTTTCGTTTGGCGATGTCGATGCCTGCACAGTTGTATTGGGTACTCATCATAAACCTGCCTTGCATTCGGTTGTGTTGTCTGGCAACTGTCCGGTTGTGTCGATGGGTTGCCCGGCCGCTCCCTGAGCTACGCAACGGTTGTTTGCCTTGGTCGGATGCGGGTGGCGGCGGGCGGTTTGTTGCTATGATACGGGTGTTTCGATATACAAGGTCGGATTCTTGTATCCGACAGCCCCGTTTAGCCGAAATGTCGGATTCAAGAATCCGACCTACGCTACTCTGATAATGTCCTGACAGGCCGTCTGAAAAATGATAAATCAGGTATTCACAACCACCCTACCCTTTTCAGACGACCTCTTTCCCTTTAAGCCAAGAAGAATCCGTTATCCGGCAGCTTGCCGCCCAAAAGTTTCGGGTTGAACTGCATCAGGATTTCGTAAAACTTCAAAATCTCGTTCTTCACTTCACTGCCTTTGGTTACCGTCAGCCGCGCGCCGTCCAAGCCCATGACTAGGGCGGGTTCGGGGGCGGGAAGGTAGTTTTTGCCGATTTTCGCGGCGCTTTGACGGTTGGCGAGTATCCAGTTGAGCGCGTTTTTCAAATCCTGATGGAAGATGTCAAACTGCACCTTGTGCGCGTGGAAATATTCTTCATTGGCGATGATGCCCGCCATCGGAATCAGCGGTTTGGTGTCAAACGCCTGCCCCCATGCCTTCACCAAATCAAAGCCGCGCACGACGTTTACGCCCATGGTTTTGCCTTTGAGCATACTTGCGCTTGCCATCGGCTCGGGTAGGATGGCGGCGTGGTAATCCTTGTCCTTGCTCAAGAACAGCCCCACTGCTTCGGGCGGCGTGGCGGTGTAAGTAATGCCAACTTTGTGTGCGTCGATTTTCAGTTTTTTCAACAAGGCTTGCAGCACGATGTCGGGCATGTCGTTTTTAAACGGCACGAGGATTTTTTTGCCGGCCAAATCTTGCGGCGAGGCAATCGCGCTGCCTTTGCAGACCAACTGCGTGATGCCGTTGGTCAAAATATTCACCATGCCGACTTTCTGCCCTTGGTTGCGCAGGTTTACGCCGACATTGCTCGGACTCATCATCACTTTAAATTGCCCGCTCGCCACGCCTGCGCGAAGCTGGTCGGGCGATCGCCAAACCTTGAGCGACACATCCGCCTGCTTCGCCAGCTTGCCCTGCAACGCCGCTACGGCAATGGTGACGCTGGGCATCGCCGGTGCGCCGTAAATGGTAAATTGCTCTTTTCCCGCCGCCAACAGCGAAGGCGAAACCCCTGCCGCTGCCAGCGCGGCGGTCATTTTTAAGAAATCACGTCTTTTCAGTTCCATTTTCCAATCTCCATATCGAATCCGTCTGAAATATGGCGGATTAACTTTAAACCAGTACGGCGTTGCCTCGCCTTGTCCTGATTTAAATTTAATCCACTATACAAATGCACTTTCGCCCATTTGCCTAATACGGATAAATTTTGATAATAATTTCTATTTATTATGCTATTAAAGGATTTCGAAGTAAAGGAAGGCTATCCGGTGTCGCCGCGTTATTGCTTTAAACCGCCTGAAGCAAATCTTCATGCGCTTGATTTCATATCAATCATGTTTTAATGAATGGGTCGTCTGAAAACCCTGTTTCGCCCCAATACGGACTGATTTGTGTTTCAGACGACCTTTTTGACATTCCCGCCCCCGCCCGCTATGCTGACGGCTGCCATCACTCATTCTACTTTCCATGAAAACGATTCCCCCGCGCCGCGCTGTTTACGCAGGCAGTTTCGACCCGCCGACGCTCGGTCATCTTTGGATGATAAAAGAAGCACAGGCGCTTTTTGACGAGCTCGTCGTCGCCATCGGCATCAATCCTGAAAAACGCAACACCTACACCATAGACGAACGCCGCGCCATGCTCGAAGCGATTACGGGCGACTTTCCCAACGTCCGCATCTGCGTATTTGAAAACCGCTTCCTTGTCCGCTACGCGCGCGAAATCGGCGCGGGATTTATCGTTCGCGGCATCCGTTCTGCCGCTGACTACGAATACGAACGCTCCATGCGCTATATCAACAGCGACCTTGCACCCGAAATTTCGACGGTCTTCCTGATGCCGCCGCGCGAAATCGCCGAGGTATCTTCCACCATGGTCAAAGGCTTGGTCGGCCCCGACGGCTGGCGCGACATGATACGCCGCTACCTGCCCGAGGCCGTGTACGACAAAATCGTGCGGGATCATGATAAAACGGCGAATGACGGCGTATCGCGATAAGGTTCGGAAAACGGGAGAACCTGTTGCCCCGCCTTATCCTAATCTTATAGTGGATTAAATTTAAATCAGGACAAGGCGACGAAGCCGCAGACAGTACAGATAGTACGGAACCGATTCACTTGGTGCTTCAGCACCTTAGAGAATCGTTCTCTTTGAGCTAAGGCGAGGCAACGCCGTAATGATTTAAAGTTAATCCACTATATCTATCCGCTACTCTGCCGCCTTGTTACGACTATCGTGCCGGTTCACGACAAGGGGTCGTCTGAAAAACAAAAGCCCTGCCAAACGGCAGGGCTTTTGTTGATGATGCGGCAAATCCGCCATCAGATTTGTTTTTTCAGAATTTTGCGCAAAGTCGCCAATTGGCGGCGGCTGACGGGAAGGGGTTTGGGTACGTCCAAAACCTTCGCGCCCCAAATGGCATTGCTCTCGTCTTCCTCTTCATCCAAGCGGATAAGGCAGTCTAAGGTGTGTCGGAACACGATGGCGTTGCGGTGGATGCGGATTACTTTGTCTCCGAGCAGCTCTTCCCAAGAAACCAGCGTTTTGGGCAATTCGTATCGCTGTCCGTCGCCGGTAATCAGGAATACGGTTTTATGTTCCGCCAATAAGTAACGTGCCTGCTGCCATGGGATTTCAATCATCAGATCACGGCTGAAGACGGTGAAATGGGTGAAATCGTCGGCTTTTTCGCGGTATTTTTTGCCGACGCGGTCAAGCGCCGCTTGCAGACGGGTCATTCTGATGGGCTTGAGCAGGTAGTCGGCGGCAGCCAATTCGAAGGCACGCAGGGCGTGTTCTTCATAGGCGGTGGTGAAAATAATTTCGGGCTGGCGTTTGGCACCGCGCTTGATGCGCTCGACAAACTCCAAACCGTTGATTTCAGGCAGGCCGATATCGGCGAATACGATATCTGCTTCATGTATGCTCAACCAATCCAATGCCGGCTGGGCATGGTGGAATACATTAAGCAAGACGACATTGCATTCTTCAAGTAAGACCCGTAAACGCTCTGCTGCCAGCACTTCGTCTTCAACAATAATGGCACTTAACATAATCTTTTTTTCTTTGTTATTTTAAATACGAATGTGAATTTTAAATCAATACACAACGTTCCCGCGTGTTTTCGGTATGTTGAAACATTTTTCTCATACGGTTGCCTCTTTCTGCCGTTTTGGCAGACAGGCCAAACATTCATCTGAAATGAAAGTGGTCTTGAGGTGTTTAGGAATATACCTTAATTCTGTTAACTTTATCCAAAAAACAAGCGATTACTTACAAAAATTAAAAAATTTAAGTAATACCTCAAGTAATTTGTTGCAAATTTACAAATTTACTCCGTGACTATGTCATTAACCGGTATCGCCCGTATCTCCCAATGTAAAACCGCCCACGCCAACAATTCTTCGGGTCGGTCAACCTCGGGCGCGTCGGGAAGATTGAGATAACGCATCACTTGCCGCAAAAGCGCTTCGCGCCGGTTCAAATCCAAAGCGGGAGCAAGCGTTTGTTTGGACCATTTCTGCCCCTGCGAATTCACCAGCAAAGGCAGGTGCGCGTAATGCGGCATGTTTGCGCCGAGACATTGCTGCAAATAAATCTGACGCGGCGTAGACACCAGCAAATCCTGACCGCGCACGATATGCGTGATTCCTTGTTCGGCATCGTCCGCGACTACGGCAAGTTGATACGCCCAAAAACCGTCCGCACGCAACAGGACAAAATCGCCGATATCGTGTGCCAGATTTTGGGCGTAATAGCCGACAATCCCATCCTGAAAACCGATTATCCTGTCGGGAACGGCAATCCGCCAAGCAGGCATTTTCCCATTCGCTTCAGGCCTTTGCGCCAGAACGCGGCAACGCCCGTTATACACAAATCCGTCCGCCCCCGCCATTGCCGCCGCCTGCCAGTCTTTACGGCTGCAATAACAAGGATATACCAGCCCTTCGCTTTTCAGACGACCCAATGCCTCTTGATACAGCCCGTTCCGTCGGCTTTGGTAGGCGACTTCGCCATCCCATTCAAAGCCGAACGCTTCCAATGTGTGCAAAATATGCGCGGCAGCGCCCGCCATTTCCCTGGGCGGATCCAAGTCTTCCATACGCACCAGCCACTTGCCGCCGTTGGCGCGCGCATCGGCATAAGAAGCCAAAGCAGTCAGCAGCGAGCCTATGTGTAGCAAACCGGTAGGGCTGGGGGCGAAGCGTCCTATATACATGCAAACTCCGTATGGAACTCAAAATGGGCGATATGTCGGCAAAGCCTGAACTGCCAACTGCGGCGCAGCATCAGGCTTTCATACCGCGTATTTTATCGTAGGGCTTTTGTGAAGGCTCAAATGTTTTTAACTCCGCTCATCCTAACCTTGCTGCTTTTCACAAACCATCAAGACGTTTTATAGTGGATTAACTTTAAATCAGGACAAGGCGACGAAGCCGCAGACAGTACAGATAGTACGGAACCGATTCACTTGGTGCTTCAGCACCTTAGAGAATCGTTCTCTTTGAGCTAAGGCGAGGCAACGCCGTACCGGTTTAAAGTTAATCCACTATAAACAAAAAGGTCGTCTGAAAATGCCTCTTCCGCTTTTTCAGACGACCCCTTCCCTATTCCGCTTACGCTTCCTGCGCGTCCACATCCACCGACCATCGGATTTTGCCGTCGCGGTTTTGCTGCAACACCTGCACCCACAAACTCACGGCGCGGTGCAAATCCTGTCGGGATGTTGATTCGAGGAAGATTTGTGCGCGTTCGCGTTCGGCTAGGCGCACCATCAGCATGGGGGCGGCGCCGAACTGTGAGACGCTTTCGGGTAAAAGCGGGGCGAGGGTTTCTTTGGCGGCGTTGAGAAACTCCATCGCATCGGCAACGCGCGGCGCATCGGCGCGGACGGCGGTCTGAAAACCGAAGGGCGGCATGGCGAACATTTGCCGCTCGTTCAATTCGTTTTCGGCAAACACGGCGTAGTCCTGCGCTTTGACGGCGGCGAAGACGGGATGTTCGGGCAGTTGGGTCTGTATCAACACCTTGCCGGGTTTGTCGGCGCGCCCCGCCCTGCCGGACACTTGCATCAGCTCGGCGAACAGCTTTTCCGGCGCGCGAAAGTCCGCGCTGTACAGGCTGCCGTCGACATTCAACACGATAACGAGGTTGAGCCGCGCGAAATCATGGCCTTTGGCGAGCATCTGCGTGCCGACCAGAATGTCGATTTCGTTGTCGGCGATGCGGCGGTACAAATCCGCCCAGTCGTTTTTGTGCGCCGTGCTGTCCCTATCGACGCGGACAACGGTTGCTTTCGGCAGGAAGGCGCGCAGGGTTTCTTCGACGCGCTGCGTGCCGTGGCCGACGGCGGTCAGGTCTTGGTTGCCGCAGTCGGGGCATTTGAACGGGATGGGTTCGCGGTGGTCGCAATGGTGGCAGCGCAGTTGGCGGGCGCGTTGGTGCAGCACCATTTTGGCGGAGCAGTTCGGGCAGCCGAAGGTATGGCCGCAGTCGCCGCAAAACAGCGCGGGCGCAAAACCGCGCCGGTTGAGGTACACCAGCGACATGCCGCCCGCTTCAAAGTTCTGTTTCAAAAGCTGCAAAGCTTGCGGCGAGAAACCGTTATCGAGTTTCAGACGACCTACGTTGAGAATGTCCACTTGCGGCAGTTGCGCGGCGGCATGGGCGCGTTCGGTCAGTTGCAGCAGGCGGTACGCGCCGCTTTGCGCCTTGTGCCAACTCTCCAAACTGGGCGTGGCACTGCCCAACACGACGGGACAGCCGCCCTGCTTCGCCCGCCACACTGCCAAATCGCGGGCGTGGTAGCGCAATTCGTTGTCCTGTTTGAACGAGCCGTCGTGTTCCTCATCGACCACAATCAGCCCGACATCAGGCAAAGGCGTGAACACCGCCAGCCGCGTGCCGATGACCAACTTCGCCAGCCCCAACATCGCGCGCAAATAATCCTGCGTGCGCCTGCCTGCCGCCATCTGGCTGTGCAACACGGCAGTCGGTACGTCGGCAAAACGGTTTTCCACCCGTTTCAAAAGCTGCGGCGTGAGGTTGATTTCCGGCAACAGAAACAACACCTGCCGCCCCTGCGCCAACACTTTCGCCATCGCATCGAAATACACTTCAGTCTTGCCGCTGCCGGTGATGCCGTACAGCAGAAACGGTTGAAAACTGCCGAAGGTCGTCTGAATTTCATCGGAAGCTCGTTGCTGGTCGGCGTTGAGCTGAAATTCAGACGACCTCAATACAGGCTTTGCCGCTTCCGTCGTTTCAATCCAGCCCTGCTCCGCCCAATCCTCAATTAATTTCGCCGCCTGCGCGTTCACCTGCTTCAACGCCGCCATCGTCATCCCGCCCGACAGCAACGCGTCCCACAAAGCCGCTTTTTTGTTGAACCGCGCCGGCGGCGGCGTTTGCGCCCTGCCCGCTTCGTTCAGCGCGTAAAACAACGGCGGCTGTGGCATTTCCACCGCGCGCGTTTCCTTCAAACCCTGCGGCAGCGCGGCAAACACCGCCTGCCCCGTCGGATAGTGGTAATAACGCGACGTAAACGAGAGCAAATCACGCCAACTCTCAGGCAGCGGCGGCTCGTCCGAAAAGGCCGTCTGAACACCCAAAATCCGCGCCGCATCCATATCGGGAGCAATATCCGTTTCCCACACAATCCCGACCACGGTCTTGTTGCGGAAAGGCACAAGCACCCGCGTTCCCTGTGGCAGCGGCTCGGAATGGGAATAAGTCAAAAAGCCGTCTGAAAGCGGCACGTTTACGGCGATGCGGTGGTAGATCATACAGGCAGGCAAATCATTTTTTTGCGTATTTTAACAGCCGAAAGCTATTTTCAGACGATAAATTGAGCCTCAATACAATGCAGGCATGACAGAGGTTTGATACAATGCGGTTTTCTTGACACACGCCTATACTTAAAAATGAAAACCAAATTAATCAAAATCTTAGCCCCCATCGCTCTGATCTCACTGACCGCGTGCGGGCAAACGCCCGTTTCACAGGCAAATGCAGCACCCTCTTCAGCCGCCAAGCACGCCGCCCCCGTACAAGGCAAAGTCGGCGAAGCCTTGAAAGCCCGCCTCGAAAAAATTTACGAATCCCAAGGACTGAAAGTCATCAGCGTCAGCGAGACCCCCATTCAAGGCATTTATGAAGTCGTCGTCAGCGGCAAACAAATCATTTACACCGATGCCAAAGGCGACTATATGTTCGTCGGCGACCTCATCGACGTCAACACGCGCAAAAGCCTGACCGACGAACGCGCCGCCGATTTGAACAAAATCGACTTCGCCTCCCTGCCTTTGGACAAAGCGATTAAAGAAGTACGCGGCAACGGCAAGCTGAAAGTCGCCGTCTTCTCCGACCCCGACTGCCCATACTGCAAACGCTTGGAACACGAGTTTGAAAAAATGACCGACATCACGATCTACAACTTCATGATGCCGATTCCGAGCCTGCACCCCGATGCCGCGCGTAAAGCCGAAATTTTGTGGTGCCAGCCCAACCCGACTCAAGCCTGGACCGACTGGATGCGCAAAGGCCAATTCCCGAGCGGCAAAGCCAATTGCGACAATCCCGTTGCCGAAACCACTTCTTTGGGCGAACAATTCGGCTTCAACGGCACACCTACCCTCGTCTTCCCGAACGGCCGCAGCCAAAGCGGATACAGCCCCATGCCGCACCTCAAAAAAATCATCGAAGACAATCAGAAATAAGATTGGCTTCAAGATACGGCAAAGGTCGTCTGAAAACCGATATACAAGGTTTTCAGACGACCTTTTTCATACCGCCGAAGCAGGCAGGCAAACTGTGTTAAAATCCCAAGCTCTTGAATAAACGGACCAAATATCCCGTCTGCAAATCTGTCCATCCGATGCGAACCGATTTTCTGAGTACATCCCAAGCAAGTCAGCGCAGCCGCTTGATACGTTTCACCCTATCCGGCGGCAGATTTCAGACGACCTTTAAGACAGCATTATGAAAAAACACCTATACCGCATCACACTCCTCACCATCGCCGCAGCCGTCCTCTCCGCCTGCCCGAGCAAACGCATCAAGAACCTTCCCGAAGTCGACACCACCACCGTCAAAGGCCCGGACCGCCCGACCGGCACGCCCGACCCCGCCGGCACCACCGTCAGCGGCGGCGGCGCGACCTACACCGTCGTGTCCCACCAAGAACTGCCGCACTGGAACACCCAACACTTCACCAAAAGCCTCCAATCCTTCCGCTTAGGCTGCGAGAAACTGAAAAACCGCACAGGCTGGCAAGATGTCTGCGCCCAAGCCATGCAGACGCCCCTCCACCATTTCCAAGCCAAACATTTCTTCGAACGCTATTTCACCCCTTGGCAGGTCAGCAACAACGGCAACCCCGCCGGCACCATCACCGGCTACTACGAACCCGTCCTGCTCGGCGATGACAAAGCCACAAGCAAAGCCCGTTTCCCCATCTACGGCATCCCTAACGACTTCGTTTCCGTTCCCCTGTCCGCCAATTTGAGAGGCAGCAAAGCCACCGTCCGCATCCGCCAAACCGGTGCCAACAGCGGCGTCATCGACAACAGCGGCACACACACCGCCGACCTGTCCCAATTCCCCATTACCGCCCGCAGCACCGCCCTCAAAGGCAGATTTGAAGGCAGCCGCTTCGTTCCTTATTACACCCGCAACCAAATCAACGGCGGCGCGCTCAACGGCAAAGCCCCCATCCTCGGTTACGCAGAAGACCCCGTCGAACTCTTCTTCATGCACATCCAAGGTTCGGGTCGTCTGAAAACCCCGTCCGGCAAATACATCCGCGTCGGATTCGCCGACAAAAACGAACACCCCTACGTCTCCATCGGACGCTACATGGCAGACAAAGGCTACCTTCCCCTCGCACAAACCAGCATGCAGGGCATCAAAGCCTACATGAAGCAAAACCCTGGCCGCCTCGCCGAAGTCTTGGGACAAAACCCCAGCTACGTCTTCTTCCGCGAACTGACCGGCAGCAGCGAAGCCGGCCCAGTCGGCGCATTGGGCACACCGCTCTTGGGTGAATACGCAGGCGCCATCGACCGCCACTACATCACCTTAGGCGCGCCGCTGTTTGTCGCCACCGCCCATCCGACCACCAAAAAAGCCCTCAACCGCCTCATCATGGCGCAAGACACAGGCAGCGCCATCAAAGGCGCCGTCCGCGTGGACTACTTCTGGGGCTACGGCGACGAAGCAGGCGAAGTTGCCGGCAAAATGAAAACCACAGGCTACGTCTGGCAACTCCTGCCCAACGGCATGAAACCCAGCTACCAGACCTTAAAATCAGCTAAAAAGTCAAAAGGTCGTCTGAAAACCAGTTTTCAGACGACCTTTTCCATATCCAAACCATCCATGCCCGCTCTTATAGTGGATTAAATTTAAATCAGGACAAGGCGACGAAGCCGCAGGCAGTACAGATAGTACGGAACCGATTCACTTGGTGCTTCAGCACCTTAGAGAATCGTTCTCTTTGAGCTAAGGCGAGGCAACGCCGTACTGGTTTAAAGTTAATCCACTATAATTGTATTGTTAACCCATTTTAGTAAGTGTAGGCTTAGATGGAAACCAAATATTTTAAATAACTGTTTGCCACTATATATATTGAAGGAAGGATTGCGTTGTGATCGCTTTAAATAATAGAGCTTTATTTATTACAATTTGCCTCGCCCCAACTTTTACACTTGGAGATTTACCTGAAACAGTTATTGATAAAGATGCATTAAACAAACCATGTAATGTAAACAGCATAGTACAAGAGGATATTCTTGTATGTTTTTCCAAGTCATATCTATTGGCACAGAAAGAATTAAATAATAATTATTCAATTGCTCAAAAGCAGAAAAATGTAAATATAAGAAATTATTTAATTCATCAACAAAGGCAATGGAATAAAAACAAATTTGATGAATGCTTGATATTGCCAGAGAAAGAGGTTGGGAGAGAGGGGATATTTGAATATTTGCAATGTGCTACAGATGCCATTTTAAAGCGAAATAGCTATTTAAAAGAAATTTATGTATGTGGCAACGAACCTTGCCAATTTGAAGAACCATATTTCTTTCAAACTATTGGGCATGATAAGGATTAACAACCCATCCACCCTCGAATTATAAAATAACATTTTTTTAAATTAATATATAAAATCTAAATTAGAACCTGGTATTTATCAAGGTCGTCTGAAATATCGACTTCAACGGAAATTCCTATTTCCCATCCGTTGAATACCCGTTTTCAGACGACCTCTCAGGGTGGTTCAATCATTCCAAGTCAATCAGCGGCGCAGGCTCTGCACACCCGCCATCCGCGTATTTTCAGTTTCATGCTGCTTAAAAACTTATCCGATTTGAGGCAAATTCCAATCAATCCAAAATATTAATGTGATACGGCTTTTAATTTTCTGATGACAATTCTTGATCTTCAAATTTCATACTTTCCGGATTTAGCTTCCAAATCGTCTTATCTTTAGAAGATATGGATTTTTTACCCTGATGAAATTCATAGCAGACCCTATCTGTTTTCAATACAAACTCTTTGCTGAGTTCAAATTCCATCACACACTTTCCCTGTGGCTTCAAGGACAAGGTATCTGCTACATGGTAACTCAGTATTCCATCTATTTTTTTAAAATTGAAGGGCGGACGCAACAATTTTTTATTGTCATAGAATGATTCATATATCACATCTATCGAGCCTAAAGTTGGAAGACCGGTATGGTCTTGAACTATGCTTCCATCCTTTCTATTGACCGGATAAATATCATATTTTTGTTCAACAATGCTATTTCCTTCAGATTCTTCCGATTCCCCATTAATGGCAACAACAAGCCATGCAAATGAATCATTATAGGGAATCACACCCAAAACTTTTGCATGCTCAGGGATAACGGTGCCCATTGAAACTGGATATATATATTCTTTAACATCCTTTGGCGCCTTAATCTTATTCAAATCCAGAAAACCATTTGACAGTCTCGGGTAGGATTGAAACCAGGTTTTAGATGAAATAGGCAAGGTTAAACATTCTGCCTCTGCCAAATGCTTCTGTTCCTTAGGATAATTGATGTAGCACTTATCCTTGTCGTTTTTTTGGGACGATACGGCAGGCTCTTTTTTGCTGTTTTGAGCAGCAAGTGTTTCTTGGGAAGCTGCCGGTCCGACGCCGCAAGCCGCCAAAGCCGTGAGTGAAAATACGAATAAGATTGCGCGGTTGAGTTGAGAAAAAATCATATCTTTCCTTAAATACCCATTCATTTTGGCTCAAGCCCTTTAAGATATGAAGAATGATAACATCCAATATGAATTTTCACCTACTCATCCACAGAAGTTTCTTCCCTTACCGACATAAACCTATTTTGCGGCAAAACCCGCTATTCTAAAACAACCGCATTTCCCGCCGCCGCTTCCCACAATTCCCGCTTCTTCCCTACCGTCAGTTTTTTTATCGCGATTTCCCGTTTCAGCGCCTCGCTTTTGGAGAGGTCGTCTGAAACGATACGCATCGCCGCGGGTTTGTTCAGCCGCGTATATTTCGCGCCTTTGCCGGCGAGGTGGGCGGCAAACCGCTCTTGCGGGCGGTTGCTGATGCCGCAGTAGAGTGCGCCGTTTTCGCACAAAATCAGGTAAACGCGCCAATTTTCCGCGTTCATGCGTCTGCTTCCTTGGCGAAACTTTCAGTGAAGATACGGACGGCGGCTTCGGTTTTGGCGGACTGGACGCGGTAAGGCGTCACCAAATAGAGGCTGACCGGTGGCAGCGTCCATTCGGGCAAAACGGTTTTCAGACGACCTTGGGCGATTTTTTCCCGAACTTCGCCGCCCACTTGCAACGACAAACCGAAACCGCTTTCGGTCAGGCTGCACACGGCGGCAAGATGCGTACAGGCAATACTGTCGGCGATATCGAGGAAATAGCTTTCGCCGCCGTGTTGTAAGGTTGTGCGGACGGGCAGGAAGTGCAGCCAGCGGTGGGCATGAAGCTGCGAGGGATGGGTGATGGGCTGATGGCGGTCGAGGTAATCGGGTGCGGCGCAAATGGTGTACGGCCAGGTAACGAGATGACGCGCAATAAGATTGGGATCGTCCAAAGCGCGGTCGCCGCCGCGTATGGCGATGTCGGTCTGATTGTGTTGCAGGTCGTCCAAGGTATCGCTGAAATTGAGGACGGGACGGATTTTGGGAAACTCGGTTTGCAATCTGGAAAACGCCGTCTGAAAAGCGCGGGAACTGATGACGCTGGAAGTCAGGGAGATACGCAATTCGCCGACGGGTTCGGTTTTGAGGTTGTCGATAACGGTACGCGTATCGGCAAGGGTGGCGGCGAGGCGGCGGCAGTATTCGCCCAAGGCACGGCCGGCATCGGTCGGCGAAAGGCTGCGCGTGCTGCGGTTTAACAGCTTGATGCCGTGCAGGGTTTCGAGGCGGTTGATGTGCTGGCTGACGGCAGACGGGGTCATGCCCAGCGCGGCAGCGGCGGCGTTCATGCTGCCGTGTTCGAGGACGGCGGCGAAAACGAGCAGGGGTTTGATGTCTTGCATGGTGTTTACTAGGTTGGAATCGGCGTTTCAGACGACCTGTTGGGAATACTGCGGATTATATAGCGCGGATGAAAAATCGGCGCAGAACTGATTGGGCGGTTGAGCCATATTCGCTTATCGCCATTTGCATATCTACCCTTTTTCAGGTATACCGCCAATTGATGTTCACATTTTAAAAGGATTTTATGATGGCTTCTTTCGACGAACCGGGTCGCGTCAAACGCGAAGGCATACTGACGCGTCTGCTGCGTTTTTTGGGTATCGGTCCTTCTGCCGAAGATGAACAAGAGCGCGCGCGTTTGGCGGCTTTGAATTTGAATACGGCGGTTTATGCCGACTTATTCGCCAACGAACCGGAAGAAATGCTGGTTTTGACTTCCGATTTCGACCCTGAAATAGGAATATTCAGGATTAATGCGGGCATAGGTGGCGGCAAAAAACAATTCCAAGCCAAAAGCTGCCCAATTTTAGGCTATGTCCATGTTAAAAGCGGTACGTTCATGGATCAGCCCGTATACAAGCTGACCTGGGCAGAAGACGATGCAAACAACCCCTTTAAAAACTGTTCATTTCAGACGCTCAAGCCACTGACTGTGTACCGTATCCAAAGTAAGTTAGCCATGGATTGGGAGCCATTCGGAGGCGAGTGGTTGAGCCATATACTTTTAGTTGAGGTACTCGAAAGCGATGCACACAATCAAGAATTGGAAAACCTACGCCGCGAATATCTGAATCCCGTTTTGTTTACCCATCCGCTGGCAACATTCAGATTAAACACATTTATGGAAAATTTCGAAGCCAAGGCAGAATGGGCGGGGCTGCCTGTGAAATTGTCTTTGAACGCAGAGGGCGACAAACCGGCGGGCGGTACGCTCAAACGCTTGCCGGAAGTATTTGCCCAACAGACGCAACTCTATGCCTCCCTAAACACCTACCTGCTCGAACATATCCGCAAACACAACGGCATCCGCACCAAAGACGGATTTTTTCCCAATCCGCATCCGACGGCGGAAAGCTTCCTTCAAGACTTAAAGCTGCAAAAATTGGATTTTTTCGATCAGGATTTCGATATCGTGTTTCACAATGATGACGATGCATTGGTGCCTGACGGCGAATACTATTTCTATGTCTCGTTTGATCCCAAGGGGAACATTACCGGCATCGAGTCCATCCACTGACAACAGGTCGTCTGAAACTTTAACCCCGTTTCAGACGACCTTTTTTCATCCTATTATTTAGCTCAACTTTATAATAACAACAGTAAAACAGGGATTATCAAGCGTTTCAGACGACCTTACAATGCGTTCATCTAATCAATCACACCTCAACTAGGAGTCAAACATGAAAATCGCAGTCATCGGCGCAACAGGTTATGTCGGCAACGCAGTCGTTCGAGAATTGGCAGGTCGCGGTCATGAAGTGACCGCTTTCGCCCGCAACACGGACAAAGTATTCCAAGCCGCCAATGTGAAAGCCGTCTCCGCAGACGTGAACGCGGCGGACTTCGCCGACAAGCTGGCAGGCTTTGACGCCGTGGTCAGCGCGTTCAATCCCGGCTGGGCCAATCCCAATATCGGCGCGGATTTCACGCGCGGCGCAAACAGCATCGTCGAAGCGGCAAAAGCGGCGCAAGTGCCGTATCTCTTAATCGTCGGCGGCGCAGGCAGCCTGTATGTCGCGCCTGATTTGCAAGTTGTCGATACGCCCGACTTCCCCAAAGCCATTTACGACGGCGCCAATGCCGCACGCCATCTCTTGACGGCACTCCTGCCGCGCCGCGATGTGAATTGGTCTTTCGTTTCCCCTCCGGCACGACTGGGCGCGGACGGCGGGTTCAGCGAAGACAAAACCGGCAAATACCGTTTGGGCAAAGACGATTTGCTGATGGACGGTGAAATTCCGGCAGGCATCAGCGTGGCGGATTTGGCGGTCGCCATCGCCGACGACGCGGAAAACAAAGCGCATTTGTTTGAACGCTTTACCGTTGCCGCCGCTTAACCGCCAAACATAACAAAGGTCGTCTGAAAACTTTGGAAATCAAGTTTTCAGACGACCTTTTTGTATCCGCGTTCCATCATCCCCCTACAACCGACCTCCCCTTTTTTATCGGAAGCGTTTGGGGAACAAGGGCGCGGACTTGGTTTTCAGACGACCTTCGTGTCGGTTTACCTGAAGGGAAATCGGTGTTATTGTGTTTGGCAGTCTGTTGAAAATAAAATGATTTATGGAAAGAGACTCTTTAAACAGCCAGCATTTCGTCCGACTGGTGCAACAAGGCGGCGGCAGCGATTATCTGAGCGGCAATTACCGTTTCGATACGCTGCACAGCGGCATTTCCCTGCATGGCGGCTGCGTGACCGCGCAAAAGGATTTCCAAAGCACGCAGCTTGCCGAGCCGTATATTTCGTTTATCCTGCTGCTGGAGGGGCGTTTGGATTTCGCCATCAATCAAAACCGCTATCAGATTGAGGCTGACGGCGGACGGGTGGTGTTGATTGCTGCGGAAGAGGAGATTTTGTTCAGCCGTTATCTCTATCAAGGGGAGAAAACGGCAAAAATCACGTTGAAAGGCATAGAGCAATGGCTGTCGCAACCGCAATACGCGGCGATGCTGCCGGCGGTTTACCGCGAGACGGTGCGGCATTGGCATTTGAGCGATCAATTGCGCGCTTTGGCGGAAAACAGTTTGATGCTGTCGGCGCAAGGCGACGGTCTGGGCGATGTTTTGCAGCGCGAAGCCGATGCTTTGCAGTTGCTCGCGGGATTGTGGCGCGATTTTTGCAGCCGTTATCCGTTGTCGCCATCGTCTGAAAAATCAGGCGGGACGGTTCGTCCGTCGGATGGGGACGGGTTTGTGCATGGTTTGAATCAGGCATTTGACCAAGGCGCGCACCAAGTGGCGGAACTCGCCGCCGCGCTGCACGTCAGCGAACGGACGCTGCAACGCCGCCTGCGGGATTATTTCGGGATTACCGTCAGCGACTGGCTGCGGCACAAACATATGCAATATGCGCTGTATGCGTTGACGACGGGCAAAGAGAGCATCAGCGAAATCGCCTACCGTTGCGGCTATGGACACACATCCAGCTTCACACAGGCATTCAAGCAATATTTCGACTGCACGCCTGCGGAGGTACGCAAGCGGGAGGATTGATGTCGGATGGGGTGTTTAGAGGTTTAAAGGTCGTCTGAAACGGTTTCAGACGACCTTTGCGTATGCTAAGCATTAGAGATGGAACCTCTCAAACCGCCCCCTTCACTTTTTCCGTTTCGCCCGCGGATGCCCCTCGTCGTAAACCTTGGCCAGATGGTCGAAATCCAGTTTGGTGTAAATCTGCGTGGTCGAGAGGTTGCTGTGTCCCAACAGTTCTTGCACGGCGCGGATATCGCGTGAGGATTGCAAAAGGTGGCTGGCGTAGCTGTGGCGCATCATGTGCGGGGAAATGTGTTGCCCGCTGCCCTGCCGTACCGCCCATGCCTGAAGGCGTTTTTGGATTTGCCGCTGCCCGAGCCGCGTGCCGTTTTTGCCGGTAAAGAGCGCGGCTTCGCCGTCTGCCGCTACGCGTTCGGACAGATAGGCGCGCAAGGCTTCGACGCTTTTGCCCGACAGCGGGACTTGCCGCTCTTTCCTGCCTTTACCGGTTACGCTCACCCAGCCTTCGTCCAGCAACACATCACCCAAATCCAAGCCGTGTATCTCGCTCAGGCGCAGGCCGCTGCCGTACATCAGTTCAAACAAGGCATGGTCGCGCACTGCCAAACTGTCATCAACGGGCGCACTGTCGAGCATATGGTTCAACTCTTCCTGCGGCAGGGCTTTGGGCAGGCGTTCGGGCAGGCGCGGGGCTTTCAGGTTGAAGGTCGGATCGTTGTCCATCATGCCCGACTGCACGAGCCAGCCGCAATATTGCCGCCACGCCGATAATTTGCGCGCCAGCGTCCGTTCGCTCAAACCTTGTTGCGACAGCCGTTTCAACGCCGCCACAAAATCGCGCCGTTTCAAATCCTGCGCCGTTTCAGACGACCCTTCCGTCAAAAGCCGCACGAGTTCGGTCAAATCGCGCCCGTAGGCAGACAGCGTGTGCGCCGACTTGCCCTGTTGCCCCAACATTTTCAAATAGCCGTCCAAAGACAGCCCGAAATCGCGCGCCAACATTTTCAGACGACCTCCAACACGGTTTTCAAAGCTTCCGGCAACCGGCAAACTTTTTGGTGCACATAATCGAAACACACCATGCCCGTGCGCGCCCGCGCCAGCACCTTGCCGTCCGCAATGCGCGTCAGGCGGAACAACAGCGCAAATCCGCCCTTGCCGATGTCCTCGACGCCCATTTCCGCCGACAATTCATCGCCGTAAAAGCCTTGCGCCAGATATTGCACCGCCGCGTCCGCCATAATCAGCCCCGCGCCGCCCGCGTCCGTTTCGCTCCAGCCCAAACCCGCCAGCCAGCGCATCCGCACTTCGTGACACAAACGCAAAACGGCATCGTTCGCCAGATGGCCGCCGTAATTCACATCGCCCACCTGCACGCACAAGGTCGTCTGAAACAACACCACATCCACATCCGACACTGCCAACTTACCCATCACACACCTCCCGCCGCCGTTTCAGACGACCCCGAAAACAAACCGTTATTATAAACCATGTCAGACAAATACCGACCGCACCGCTTGCCCGCCGCAGCCGCAAAAAATCTCATTAACATATAAAGCCAGTGTAGCCCCGTGTAGTCTTTTAATAAGAAAAACATTATAATTTCCCACATCACCATCCCACTACCTCACCAAGGAGATTTAAATGGCACTCGTATCCATGCGCCAACTGCTCGATCATGCCGCCGAAAACAGCTACGGCCTGCCCGCATTCAACGTCAACAACCTCGAACAAATGCGCGCCATCATGGAAGCCGCAGACCAAGTCAACGCCCCCGTTATCGTTCAAGCATCCGCCGGCGCGCGCAAATATGCAGGCGCGCCGTTTTTACGCCACCTGATTCTGGCGGCAGTTGAAGAATTCCCGCACATCCCCGTCGTCATGCACCAAGACCACGGCGCATCGCCCGACGTGTGCCAACGCTCCATCCAACTGGGCTTCTCCTCCGTCATGATGGACGGCTCGCTGCTCGAAGACGGCAAAACCCCGTCCACCTACGAATACAACGTCAACGCCACCCGTACCGTCGTCAACTTCTCCCACGCCTGCGGCGTATCCGTCGAAGGCGAAATCGGCGTATTGGGCAACCTCGAAACCGGCGAAGCCGGCGAAGAAGACGGCGTAGGCGCGGCAGGCAAACTCTCCCACGACCAAATGCTCACCAGCGTCGAAGATGCCGTGCGCTTCGTCAAAGACACCGGCGTGGACGCACTCGCCATCGCCGTCGGCACCAGCCACGGCGCATACAAATTCACCCGTCCGCCCACCGGCGACGTATTGCGCATCGACCGCATCAAAGAAATCCACCAAGCCCTGCCCAACACCCACATCGTTATGCACGGCTCCAGCTCCGTTCCGCAAGAATGGCTGAAAGTCATCAACGAATACGGCGGCAAAATCGGCGAAACCTACGGCGTACCCGTAGAAGAAATCGTCGAAGGCATCAAACACGGCGTACGCAAAGTCAACATCGACACCGACCTGCGCCTCGCCTCCACAGGCGCCATCCGCCGCTTCATGGCAGAAAACCCGTCCGAATTCGACCCGCGCAAATACCTGAGCAAAACCGTCGAAGCCATGAAACAAATCTGTCTCGACCGCTACCTCGCATTCGGTTGCGAAGGTCAGGCAGGCAAAATCAAACCCGTTTCCCTTGAGAAAATGGCAAACCGCTACGCCAAAGGCGAGCTGAACCAAATCATCAAATAAACAACGGGACAAACAAACGGGCGGCCATCCAAGCCGCCCGTTTTGTTTTGAAGGGTATGGGTTAAGTGCAAACCCGTACGGCACTGCACTGCCCGCTCTGATTTAAATTTAATACGCCGGCTTTCCAAACCAGATAAAAGGTCGTCTGAAAACGGCTTCAGGTTGAACACAACCTGCGGCGTTTGTTTTCAGACGACCTTGTTTGCCGAAGAGGCGAACTTTTCCTATTCCCTGACTAGCGTGGGATTCGATGACGGGCGGCGATTATTTGTCGCTGCATTGCTTCAAATTAAATTGTGCGGCAGCGGCTTCTCGTTTGTATGCGTCTTCGTAGAGGTAGCTCGGCTGGTAACCCTCCAGCCATTCATCCATCGGGGCAAGCGCCTTGCGGCATGCCGCTTTGTCTCCGGCATTTTTATAGCTGACGGACAAGTCGTTCAGCGTCCGCATCCATTCGGTCAGATCGAGGAACTTGTCGCATTCGTTGAGATAACGTTGTTTGATAGCGGCAGCATCGCGGTAGCGTTTTCCCTGATAGGCGGCCTGAAAACGTTTTTCCATTGCTGCCGCGCCTTTTGCGGAACAGGCGGCAGGCAATTTTTCATAGGTCGCCTCGAAAGATGCATTATGTCCGCAGTATTCTTGGCAGGCTTCGCGGGCTGAATCCGGAATGTTCAGCTTCACGCTGTTGTTGGTAAAGGAGAAATGTACGACGCAGCCATTACGGTTTTTGCTCGTACGGTTTTTGATTGTGCCTTCATAATTACAGACATGGCCGTTTGGATTGACTGTATCGACAGAAACCTGTTTGCCGTTGAGTGTCAATGAGCCGCTGCTAAGACGGTCTTCCGTCAGAACATAATCTTGTGCGGCAGCGTGCAGGGAAAAGCTTGTCAGCAGGAGGAATGCGAGGGTTTTCATCAATGTGCTTTCTTATGATTTACGGGGAAAATGAGATTGACTCGGTGCTTCATCTGATGCTCTTATAGTGGATTAAATTTAAATCAGGACAAGGCGACGAAGCCGCAGACAGTACAGATAGTACGGAACCGATTCACTTGGTGCTTCAGCACCTTAGAGAATCGTTCTCTTTGAGCTAAGGCGAGGCAACGCCGTAATGGTTTAAATTTAATCCACTATATTATGCAACGAGCAATGTGGATTGTACCGCAATACAAAGGTCGTCTGAAATGTCAAACAGCATTTCAGACGACCTTTTAATAACGGACAGAAGGCTTATCAACACCCGTCTGCCGTCGGCTTTGCAGCGTCAGTTGATCGAATAGCCGCGCAGATATTGGGTACGCTCGCGCGTCATGCGGGTGTCGCATTGGAGCTTGAGGTATTCGTTTTGCGCCGGACTGTCCGCCCTTGCTGCCGCCTGTTGGCAGTTTTGGTTTTTAGTTTGAATCCAAGCGCGTTGTTCTGCCAGCATTTCCTGTTGGACAGTGCGCTCCATGCCGTCCCATACGCCTTTGATTTCCGCCTCTGCCTGATGGTTTTGCGAACGGGCATTATCTAAGTCGCTTTGAGAGAACGACGGCTGTTCCGGCTTCTCTTCACCGTCAGGACGCAGGATTTCGGTTTCAAGGCCCGCGGCAGGCGGTACGCCCGACGCTTGGCTCGCCGCGTTGTTTTCCAAAATATCTTCTGCTTTGGCGACAGGCGGCTCTTCAGCGGCTTTGCTTTGCAGGATTTTGATCGCCTCTTCTTTGCTGACTGCCTTACCGTCTATCATCACGATGCTTTTGACACCGTAAGGCAGCAGTAAGGAAGACAGGGTTTGCGCGGTCATGTTGACGGTATTATCTTCCAAAGAAACCGTACCGACTTTCGGATCGGGCGTATAGCGGACGCTGGTTGAGAACGTGTTGTTCTCAAAGCTCAGGTTGCTGCCCATGATTTTCTGCTGAAGCATTTCGGTCAAGCCGGTATTGCTGTAAATCAGCGGACTGTTGGCATCGGCGGTGCGCAATACTTCGGCAGGGATTTGGATTTTCAAATCGGCGCTGCACAAGGATTTGTTGTCTTCCGTAATTTCTTGCGGATTGTCCAAGACGATATTCAACTCGGAGCCGGCGGCAATGATTTTATCGGCATCGACAAATTGGCGGCTGTCGGCACGGACAAAGGAACGCGCCTCGCGCTTGATGGTTTCTTGGATTTGGTTGCGGATACTTTGAATGGCGGCAGGATTGCCACACTCCAAAGCCTGCTTGGGTTCTTCTTTGCCGCATGCCGCCAACATCAGGGCGATAAGCGGTAAAGCCAGCAGTTTTTTGTGCATAAATAATACTCCTTGATACGGCTCGGAAACCGCATCGTTTTGTCGTTCAGACGACCATCATAACAAAAGCACTTGCAACAAGTAAATGTTGCAAGTGCTTTTTCAACGAAACGTTATAAATGCTTACTTATTTGGTAATGACATTTACGAAACCGGAAAGGATTGCTGCGTTAATCAAGTCCACGAAGAACGCGCCGACCATAGGCACAATCAAAAAGGCTTTGTGCGAAGGACCGAAGGTCTGCGTGATGGACTGCATATTGGCAACGGCGGTCGGCGTTGCACCCAAACCGAAACCGCAGTGGCCTGCCGCCAAAACCGCCGCATCGTAATCGCGTCCCATAAAGACATAAGTCACAAATGTCGCATACAAAATCATCACGACGGTTTGTACGGCGAGGATGATGGTTACAGGACCCGCCAGACCGGTCAACTCCCACAATTTCAGGTTCAAAAGTGCCATTGCGAGGAAAAGCGACAGGGAGGCATTGCCGAATACGTCGATAGCGCGGTCGAACATATTGACTTTAAACGCGGAAGTCAGAATGTTGCGGATGACGACACCGGCAAACAGACACCATACGAATTTCGGCAAGTCATACAGATATTCTTTGTCGAAGCCGTCCACAATTTCGGCAAATGCCAAACACGCTGCAAACATGGCAAGCGTTTCGACGGCGGATTCGGCGGTAATCAGGCGGGTGCGCTTCGCTTGTTCGAACACGTCGTCGGCATGTTCGTCTGAATTTGCCTTTTGTCCGCTTTGATCGATGGGTTTGCGTCCCATTTTGTTGATCAGACGGCGCGCAACCGGACCGCCGATCAGGCCGCCGAATACCAAACCGAACGTGGCGGAAGCCATACCCAATCCGGTAGCACCAACCAAGCCGAATTTGTTTTCAAAGTCCGGACCCCATGCGCCTGCGGTACCGTGTCCGCCGGTCAGGGTAATCGAGCCGGTAATCAGGCCGATAAGCGGATTCAAATCCAAAATCTTCGCCAAGCCGACGCCGACAAAGTTCTGCACGATGATAAACGCCCCTACGACAGCGGTGAAAATCACCAACGGCAGACCGCCTGCTTTCAAGCGGGAGAAATCCGCGCTCAAACCGATAGAAGTGAAGAAAATCAGCATGAATGCGTCTTGCAGCGGTTTTTCAAATTTGAAGCTCACGTCGTAAGCTTGATGCAGTGCAAACAAGATAATCGCAGCAATCAAGCCGCCTGCCACAGGCTCGGGAATGTTGAAATCGCGCAGGAATTTGACTTTGTTTACCAAAACCTTACCAATCAACAAAACCAATGTGGCGGCAATCAACGTGTAGTAACTGTTAAATTCCCATTCCATAATCGTCTTACCTCTCAAAATCTCAAAAATGTTTTTCTTAAATCCGCTTTGCGGAATCAAACTGTTGGATATTAGGGGATGGGTTAAAGATTGTCAAAGAATAGCCTTTTGTTTTTTGAATTTTTTACATATGGCATTTTTAAAATCATCAAAATGTTTATAAGCATCATGGCATTACATAAAGCTACTTTTTGTTTATTAATTAAATATTTTTAATCCGAATGATATTATTGTTGACAATTCTTTTCGTCAGAATATGGGCTTAATAATGGAAAAAGGTCGTCTGAAAACTTGGAAATCAAGTTTTCAGACGACCTTTTTATCTTCCAGACTCAATCAACCTTTAGTCCGCTCCAACAGTTCTTCCGCCAAGGCGAGGTAGGCTTTGGTGCCTTTGGCATTGGCGTCGTAGGCGAGCGCGGGCATGCCGTGGCTGGGGGCTTCGGCGAGGCGGACGTTGCGGGGGATGACGGTTTGGAACATCAGGTTGCCGAAATGTTGGAAAAGTTGTTCGCTGACTTCGACGACGAGGCGGCTGCGGCTGTCGTAGAGGGTGCGGACGATGCCGGTGATGTCGAGGCGCGGGTTGATTGCCTGACGGATTTTGCGCACGGTGGCGATGAGGTCGGAGATGCCTTCTAGGGCATAGTATTCGCACAACATGGGTACGATGACGCCGTTGGCGGCGACAAGTCCGTTGAGCGTGAGCAGGGTCAGTGAAGGGGGGCAGTCGATGAGGACGAAGTCGTAGTCGTTTTCGACGGTTTGCAGGGCGTTTTTGAGGCGGATTTCGCGGGCGATTTCTTGCACCAGCTCGATTTCGGCACCGGCAAGCGCGCGGTTGGCGCCGAGTACGTCGTAGCTGCCGTCTCCGCTGCGGACGACGGCAGTCTTGATGTCGGTATCGCCCAAGACGACTTGGTACACGCCTTCTTCGAGGCGGGCTTTGTCTATGCCGCTGCCTGTGGTGGCGTTGCCTTGCGGGTCGAGGTCGATGACGAGGACGCGTTTGCCTTTGGAGGCGAGCGATGCCGCGAGGTTGACGGTGGTGGTGGTTTTGCCGACGCCGCCTTTTTGGTTGGCGACGGCGAGGATTTGTGCGCTCATGTTTTTGCTGCTGTCGGATAGGTGAATGGCGGAATTTTAACGTTTTTTGCTTGAAATGGGTATAAGGTCGTCTGAAAAGGAAGCAGCGAAGGGTAGAGGCATCTTTGTCGCATTTCTGTCTGCGTTTCGGTAAATTCTCTTTAAATCCAGACAAAGCAAGGTAATGCCTGCTGATTCAATATGGGTTTTCTATATAATATGCCGTTTTTTAACTGTCGTAGAGATATACCATGAAAAAATCTTTCTTTGCCCTGATGCTTGCCGCTGTTTTGCCTGCTGCGAATGCGGCTTCGGTTACCGAACGGGATGTGCAGAGTTCGGCTTTGGCTGCCAAACAGGCTCGGTTGGAATCAGCACAGGCTCAGATGGAAACGGAACTGGCGCGGTTAGCTGCGGATCTGGCGCGTATTGAGGCTTTTATTGCCGCACAAGAGGCGCGTTCCGGCATGGGAGAGAATGAGCGAATAGCGGCTTTGGAAGCCCGTATCAGTAAATTGGAAAAACGCCTTGCCAAGTCAAAATAGTACAACCCGAATCGGGTTTATGTGTGCAGCGTCAAGCCGTTCCAGAAGTTGTTTGAGGCTTCAGGGAAAAACGAATGGGAGGCGCGCCGCGCCGTCCGCACTGCCTGCAATGCGGAAACTTCGGCGATGTTCTGCGAAGATTCTGCCATCCGCTGCGAAAAATACGAATAACAGGGTTTGAACACAAAGGTCGTCTGAAACGGAATCGGGTTTCAGACGACCTTTTTAACGGTATAGTGGATTAAATTTAAATCAGGACAAGGCGACGAAGCCGCAGACAGTACAGATAGTACGGAACCGATTCACTTGGTGCTTCAGCACCTTAGAGAATCGTTCTCTTTGAGCTAAGGCGAGGCAACGCCGTACCGGTTTAAAGTTAATCCACTATATTTTGAAGGCAAGTGGCGTTGTGTTCTGCCGATATCGGTATCGTTTCCTTTGAATTTGAACCAAACCAGGCTGTATACTTTATGACTTGCCGCTGCTCATACCACAACAAGGAAATCTATGGATTGCTGGGAAATTCTGCACATTGCGCCTACCGGTGACGAACGTGCCATCAGGCGCGCTTATGCGAAGCTGTTGAAATCGACACGTCCGGACGATGACGCGGAGGGATATCAGCGGCTGCGCGAGGCATTTGATGAGGCTTTGGCGCGTGCGCCCTACATCGATGAGGAAGAGGACGCAGACGATTGGTCTTGGGATCATGCCGATAACGATGAGGCGGATATTTCAGACGACCCTGATGAACATACCGAATATGTTGACGAGGAGGCGGCAGAATATGAATCGACCCAAGCCTATCCGTACGATACATGGAAAGACGCAGAAACAGACCGTATTGAAGAAACTGATGTTTCAGACGACCCCTACGAATATAGCGGCGCAACTGCCGAGGCTTATTCATACCATGGATACGATGGCGTAGATGCGGATTATATTTTGGCGGAAATCGGACGCATTCAAGATGAAGGGAAAAGTGAGGCGTTGGAACGCTCCTGGCCCGACATCCGCGCTTTATTGGACCGGCTGCCTTTGGGCGAATCGGAATATATTGCTTGGGAATTTTTGGATTTTCTGCGCGATCGGTATATTTCGAATATCATCGTATGGGCGCAATGGGCGTCTTATTTCCGCTGGCACGAGAGCCGCGAAGTTCTCCACCGTATGAGCACGGACGAGCTGGAGTGGGTTTATGACTGCATCAATGCGGCAGAAGTTTTATCTGACAACGCCAATGGCAAATTCCCGCTCTTGCACAGCTTGAACCGTCTGACCGAGCAAGGGCGCGATATGCGGGCAACGGTGAATGCGTTTTTCCTGAATACGGCTTTACAGGAAGAAATATCGCCATCCGTACGCACGGCGCTGATGAGGCGCAAGACGAAACTGACGTCTGTTTTACAGAAAGCGCAATCATGGCGGCAGATGCGGATTGTGCTGCCGATTGTGGCGATATTCGTCGCCATGTTTACAGCGGCAGCCGATGACGCTTTATCCGCCTATATCGAGGCGTATTATTCGTTGGCCCTCGTCTCCACCCTCACGCTGGCGCTCTTGTGTTTCTTGGTCAATGTCTGCCGAAGCATATTTTTCACATGGCTGCCGTCTCTCTACAAACTCTTCACGGCGACTTTTGTGTTTAAAAAAGCGGCGATTGTGCGTGCTTTCGTATTGCCTGTCGTGATGACTGCCGTGTGCCTGACCCCGACCGGTTCGGTAATGTTCTTCCTACTGACCGTACTCGCATGGATATATTCATGGTGTACCTTTTTCTCCTACATCAAAAGCGAACGGAGTATTGTCGGCGGTCTGACGGTCAATCTGTCATTGATTGCCATGTTTCCGATAATCAATGTACTAAACAAACATTTGGAGCAAACGGCGGGCAACTCGGTATTGCTTATCCTGACGGCTTTGATGATATTGTTGTGGTTCAACGCCAATCTGTATCTACGGTCGTTCCATCCCCATCTGTCAAAAAAACAGGCGCAGTTCCTGCTGGTACCTTGTTCGCCCAACGCATCCTTTCCTATCAGGGCGGCCGCTTCATTCGCCTCCGCACTGGTTTGGATGCTGACGCTGCCGCAGCGATGCGCCGACTATACCGAACGGGATGATATTTGGACGCCTTTGGGTTTCGGCGTACTGGCATGTATGCTGACGCTTATCCTGCCGCTTGGCGGAAATCGGATGCTGTGGTTTTACCCGACCGCATTCGCACTCGGCTGGCTGGTGCTTGTTTTGAAACAAAATGCCTACCGCAGCCTGATGCGGGCATAAGCAAAAGGTCGTCTGAAAAATTTTCAGACGACCTCAAACATACCGTACAACGCTGTTTTCATTTTTCTGCAACAGATTCATTCCATAAGGAATCCGCATGACTTTACCTGTTTTAGCCGTCACTTCAGGCGAACCTGCCGGCATCGGCCCCGATATCTGCTTGGATTTGGCGTTTGCCGATTTGCCGTGCCGCTGCATCGTGCTGGGCGACAAAAATCTGCTGCAAAGCCGTGCCGAACAATTAGGCAAAACCATCACCCTGCAAGATTTCGACCCGCAGGGCGGCAAGCCCGAACGCGGCATATTGGAAGTGTTGCACATTCCTTTAGCCGCGCCCTGCCAAGCGGGCAAACTCAATCCCGCCAATGCCGCCTACGTCCTCAAACTGCTGGACGCTGCCTATCAAGGCATTTCAGACGACCTCTTCGACGGCATGGTTACTGCGCCGCTGCACAAAGGCGTCATCAACGACGGACACGCCAGCGATCATTTCTTCAGCGGCCACACCGAATACCTCGCCGAAAAAAGCCAAACCGAACAAGTCGTCATGATGCTCGCGGGCGGCGGATTACGGGTGGCGCTCGTCACTACCCACCTTCCGCTCAAAGATATCGCCGCCGCCATTACCCGCCCGCTGGTCGAATCCGTAACCCGCATCCTTCATGCCGACCTGCGCGACAAATTCGGCATCGCCCGCCCCCGCATCCTAGTGACCGGACTGAATCCGCACGCAGGCGAAAACGGCCATCTCGGCCATGAAGAAATCGACATCATCATCCCCGCGCTCAAGCAGCTGCAAAGCGAAGGCATAGACGCACGCGGCCCGTATCCCGCCGATACGGTATTCCAGCCCTTTTTACTCAAAGACGCCGATGCCGTTTTAGCGATGTATCACGACCAAGGGCTGCCCACGCTCAAATACGCGGGCTTCGGGCAAGGCGTCAACGTCACGCTCGGACTGCCCTTTATCCGCACCTCGGTCGATCACGGTACCGCCCTCGACCTTGCTGGAACGGGCAAAGCAGACTCAGGCAGCCTCATGACCGCCGTCGCTACCGCATTGGAAATGGCGCGCCATATCAACCTGCATTCCTGAAACCGGATTTCGTTTATCAAATAAGTTCTTGAAGTCCAAGGTCGTCTGAAAACCAGCAACGCCAGCCGAAACGATATGCGGCTTACCTGACAAACGAATCCACAAACTCGGCACAGTCCTCGCTGCTGCACCTTGTTTTTAAAGTCTTCAAGTGCGCAAACAACTGCTTTTTCTCCTCGTTGCTCAGCTTATGCCCTTTGTCATCACGGACTTGGTTGTACTTAGGCGTATTTTTGACATCAAAACCGCGGTTGATAAAGAAAACCGTTTCCTTACCAGCCGCGTTGCGCACGGTCAGCATCATGCTGCCACCGTCTGCCGCGATGGCGCATTTATCTTCAACGATGGCGGTGTAGTCGGTGTACATGGCTGATCTCGGTTTGGCTTGGCTGTACGCCGCTTGACTCAATAAAACGGCGACAGCGATCGCAATAAAATGTTTCAACATCATTTGCTCCTTTTGCGTTTCAGAGTGCGCAGCCTGCCTATGGTACGACCTCTTCCGATTTTCGGCCTCTATGCCGCATCCGACGATTCTTCCTTTACCGCGTCCAGCAGCGGTATCAGCAGCTCTTCCACCAATCTTTGGAACAACGCTCCTTCTACCGGCTCGGTGTCTTCGTTGCCGAACACTAAGGCGACTTCGGTATAGTCTTTTTGCCCTTTGCTGACTTTATTGCCGTGATAGCTTTCCCTGGCTTTGTTCAGGGCATCTTCCCAGCTCTGTTTTTTGCCGTAGGCTTCGGCGGCGGCGAGGCTGGTTTTGGCAAAGAAAGGCAGCGGGCGCGTTTGTCCGAGGTTGAAGAACGTCAGCCATTTTTGCAGCATTTGTTGCGCGTGGCTGCCGGAGATTGTGGGATAAAGCGTTGTTTCTTCAGGCTGAACGATATGGGTTTGGCGGATTTCGGTGGTCTGAGATTCCACCGCGCAAAAGATTAAATGTTCGAGCAGGAGGGCGATGCGCTGCGGGGCATTGGGTTTGCGGTCGAGGTAGAACACTTGGCCGCATTGGTAAAGGTTGCCGAGGCTGCCTTGCAGGGTTTGCCCGTCGAACGGAATTTCGTAAGCGAAAGGCGGCAGTTTGGGACTTTGCAGCAATGCGCCGTCTATACGTTTGGCGGCGGCTTGGAAATTCTGCTGCCACAATTTACCCAGTTCACCGGCGGGCAACAGGCTTTCGGCGTCGAGGCGGACGGCGGTTTCTTGAAAGTCTTGGTTATGGCGGCGGGCATCAAGGTAGGCGGCGGCGATTTTGTCGGCGCGTTGCGGCTCGAAGGGTTCGGCGGATTCCCATGCTTCGTCGCGGTAGGGTTCGCGCCAGCCTAGGGTTTGTTGCAGCCATGCTTTGACGGGATTTTTCCAGAAGCGGATGAAGTCGTCCTGCCAGACGATCGGTTCGGGGCTGTTTTCTTCGAGGGCTTCGCTGAAAAACGGACGCGCCTGTTCACGCGGGCGGTTGAGGGCGTCGGCGTAGTCCTGCCGCGTGCTGAAGAGGTCGTCTGAAATTTTGTCTGCGATGAAATAGCGGTGGGAGAACGGTTGAAGGGGATGTTGCTCGACCCAGTGTTCCGCCAGCTCTTTGCTGCGCCGTCCGGTCATGGCGGCGATGGTGTCGATGAGTTCGCTGACGAGGGCGGACGGGGCGAGTTCGTCGTCGTTGCGGATGCTGCGGCCGACGTAGGAAAGATAAAGGATGTCGCGCGCGCTGATGATGGCTTCGAGGAAGAGGTAGCGGTCGTCGTCGCGGCGGGCGCGGTCGCCTTTTTGCGGATGTTTGGCAATCAGGTCGAACACGGCGGCTTTGGTGTTGCGCGGGAAATCGCCGTCGTTCAGCCCCAACAGGCAGATGACTTTAAACGGCAGGCTCCTCATCGGCACCATGCTGCAAAAGGTGATGCCGCCGCGCAGGAATCCTGCCTGACTTTCGCTGCCTAAGAAGCGGCGGATGTGGCGGATGACGGTGTGTTGCGGCAAGGTGCCGCGAAAGCCTGCCAACGCGGTTTCTTCCTGCCATTTTGCCAACGCCTGCTCGAACTGCTGCAAGGCGTATTGGTCGTCGGCGTCGGGCAGGAACAACGACTGCACCAAATCGCGGCAGCGTTCCGTCCATTCCTCCGCCGCTGCGGGTTTGCGCCACTCGGCGGCAAGGCGGGACAGTGTGCGGATAAAGGCGGCAAAGCGGCCGAACACATCAAGGCGGTTGACATCGCCGTGCCACGCGCTGACGTTTTGCCAGAGCGGGCTGCCGTCGTCGGGCAGCATCCAGCCCAATACGATGCGTTCCAACGCCTGCTGCCAGGTGAACAGATTGTCCGCCGCGCCGCGCATTGTTCCGTCCAACCCCCAATGCACGTTCAATTCGGCAATGGTGTCATGCAGCAACGGCAAATCGTCCGCCGTCAGCCCAAAACGGCGCAGCACCAAACCGCTTTCCAACAGCGGCAGCACTCTATCGACTTCAAACCGGCTTTCCAGCAAATCCAGCGTCTGCTCCAGCGCGTAAAGCAGCGGCTGGCGGCGGCTGAGTTTCACGTCCGACACCGAATACGGCAAAGCCTGCGCCCCGCCCTGCGCCTGCCCGAACACCGCTTCGATAAACGGGCTGTACGGCTCGATGTTCGGCGTCAAAACGGCAATATCGTGCGGCTGCCAGTCGGGATGTTCGTGCAGAATCCGCAACAGCTTGTCTTTCAAAATCTGTAATTCGCGCAAGGGGCTGTGTGCCGACACGATACGGACGGAGCCGTCGCCCAGCAAATCCGTGCGGCTGTGTTCAGACGGCATACGCAGGTTTTGAATATCGTTTTGCAGGCAGTGCAGCAGCGTGTCGTCTGAAACCTCTTCAAACACAGGCTGCTCCTCCAAGCCGATTTCCGTCAGAAAATCAAAAAAATCACGCCCCTGCTTGCCCAGCGATGCCAACAGCGGATGCCCCGTTTGCGACAAATCCGCATCGTCGCCGCCCTTCAACAGCTGCGCCGCCTCAATCACATTGCCCCAATACTGGCCGCTCGGATTGAGCGCGAACACAAATACATCGCAATGTTCCGAAATTTTCTGCAAAAGCTGCAAATACATCGGCGCCATCGTCGAAATGCCGAACACGAAAAACCGCTCGGGCAGGTGTGCCTTATCCAAAGACGACAGCAGCTTTTCCCACAACGCCACACGGTGCGGCGCGGATTGGTTGCCGTCGTCCAAATACCGCCAAAGCTGCGCCTGCCAGACCTCGTCCTCGCCCAGCCCCAGAAGTTTGCCTTCTTGCCAGGCATCAATCCACTGCGGACGGTACACCAGATACTGGTCGAAAATATCCGCCAACTGCCCCGCCAACTGATAATCCGCCGATTCGCCGCTGCCCAAATAGCTTTGCAAGACAGAACGGACTTTTTCAAATTCAGAGGTCGTCTGAAAACGCTCGCTGCGGAACAAATCCAAAAGCCGCCAACGCATCACTTCCGGCGAAAACGGACTGAGCGCGGGAATATCAGGAATCAGCTTCTGCATCAACTGCCACGTCAAACCCGCCGGCAGGCTGAATTGCAAATTCGCCGCCACCCCCAGTTCGCGCGCCAGATAAACACTCAAATAACGCCGCATCCCCTGACTCTGTACCACAATCTGTTCCGCCGCCAAAGCAAACTCAAGCGGCCTGACCCTTTGGATTCCGGCAAACAGGGCGGCTAGCGATTCGAGGCGGTTGGATTGGTAGAGGTAGAACATGGCGATTAAAAGCAAAAGGTTAAGAACGCAAGACAGATTATAAAGTCCCTTGATTTCTCTGCAAGCGCAACCATATAGCCGTCAACCCATCATTCAGAAAAACAGAGGAATTTATGCCGCAAACCGACATCAACCACGCCGATATCCGCACGCGTTTCATCTTTGACGATATGCCTGTGCGCGGTCTGCACGTCCGCCTTGAAAACGTGTGGGAACACATCGCCGGACAAAAACACTACCCTGCCGCCATCCGCCGGGCATTAGGCGAACTCCTCGCTGCAGGTGCGCTTCTCTCCAGCAACCTTAAAAACGAAGGCACGCTCATTGTCCAAGTACAGGGACAAGGTCGTCTGAAAATGCTTGTGGTCGAAGCCACATCAGACAACACCGTTCGCGCTACCGCCCGCTGGGATGAAGCCGCCGACATCCATGATGACGAAAGCCTGACCGACCTTTTGGGCAGCAACAGCGTTTTCGTACTCACACATCAACCCAAAGATGCTGAACCTTGGCAAGGCGTTGTCCCGCTTGAAGGCGACAATATCGCCCAAATGCTCATGAACTATATCAAACGTTCCGAGCAACTCGATACCCACATCGTTCTCGCCGCTTCAGATCATGTCAGCGGAGGATTGCTGGTACAACGTCTGCCCGAAGAAGAACTAGACACCGAATCATGGGAACTCATCAGCACACTGACCCAAACGCTGACACCGAAAGAGCTAACTGCCCTAGACGCACAACACGTTCTTTATCGTCTCTATCATGAAACCCCGCCGCGTGTTTTCGATCCCGAAATTATCGAATTTGCCTGCACCTGCTCACACGGCAAAGTCAGCGATATGCTGCTTATGTTAGGCGGAGAAGAAGTTGGCGGTATTGTTGCAGAGCAAGGCAGTATCCAAATCGATTGCGACTTTTGCCACACTAAATACGTATTTGACGAAACGGATGTCAACGCGCTATTTGGTGGAGACGTAGTCGGCATAGTGCGCCGGCAAGGCAGTCGTTTCCAATAACGAGCCTTCTCACAGCGCACACTAAGGCAGTATTGCAGCCCGCTACCTTTTCAGCCGACCTTTCCACATAGGTTTCCCCATGCATCCTGATCTGACGGCCGAATGAAGCGGGACAGGCATGTCAGCCTTACCCGCCCGACACGAAGGCCGTCCGACTCCGGACTGGATTCGGACGGCCTTTTCATCACCGGGTTTGCATCTGCGCACATTCCCTATTCGGGCGGGCGCACTCGGGTTTATTTTTTAGCGGCGGGGGTGGCGGCTTTGTTTTGAGCGGCCGGGGCGACGGTTGCCTCCGCCTTCAGTTTGGAGAAGATACCCTCACCGATACCTTTGACGTTTTTCAACTCCTCGACCGATTTGAAGGCACCATGTTGTTGACGGTAGTCCACGATGGCTTTGGCTTTGGCAGGGCCGAGTACC